>JBDTAV010000064.1:0-7271 GCA_039924385.1 Steroidobacteraceae bacterium | reverse complement strand
GCTCTCAGGCTGCGCTCGAAGTCCGCGGGTGATCGATAGTTGATCGCCGAGTGCAGACGTTTTTCATTGTAGAACCCTTCGATCCAATTAACGATATCAAGTCTTGCCTGATCTCGCGAGGTGTATCGCAGCCGGTATGTGCGTTCGACTTTAAGCGTCTTGAAGAAGCTCTCCATGGGCGCATTATCCCAGCAATTACCTTTCCGACTCATCGATTGTGTCATGTGAAATTGCTTGAGCAACTTGCGGTACTCAGCGCTGGCGTACTGACTGCCGCGATCCGAGTGCATCAGAAGCCCCGAAGCCGGCCGACGCCGCCAGTACGCCATCAGCAACGCATCGCAGACGAGCTTCGCGCTCATCCGCTCGCTCATCGCCCAACCCACGATCCGACGTGTCCCTAGATCCACGATAGCGGCCAGATAGAGCCAGCCCCCATCGGTCAGTAGGTAGGTAATGTCAGTTGTCCAAGGCTCGATTCGGTGCCCAACCATCAAAGCGCCGATCCAGCAGGTTCTGGGCAACGGGCTTTCGATGGTTCGAGTCCGTTGTGACTCGATATTTTTTTCGATACACCGAGCGCAGACTCTGCCGCAATAGGCTTTTACGCACTCTCTCGGCACCGACACGCATTCCTGACTGACGCAGCCGATGAGTGACGCGGATGCGCCCGTAGCCTTGCTTGCCCTCGGCATGAATGACCGCCACTTGCGCATCGAGAGATCGATTGGCGAGATCTCGGTCACTCGGCCCTCGATCACGCCATTGTAGAAAGCCACTGCGCGATACGCCCAGCACCTTACATAGCCGCGCAATCGGCTGCCAGCCCGCGTGTGCTTCGATCCAGGCGTACTTCACCGTGACTCCCTGGCAAAGTACGCCGCCGCTTTTTTTAGGATTTCGTTATCCACCTTGGCTGAGGCCAACTCGCGTCGCAATCGATCGACTTCGGCCTCCAGCTCCCTCGCCGATCGCGGCGTTGCGGATACGCTCGTCGATGAACCGAGCTTGCCCGCACGCTCAAGCCTCACCCAGTTGAATAAACTCGAATCCGGAATTCCAAGCCGGCGACTCGCCTCCGACATCCCAACGCTATGTCCCAGCTTCACCGCTTCGATCTTGAATTCATTCGTGTACCGACGGCTCGCTACCCCTACCTTTTTGTGACCCATACTCGCCTCCAGACATCATCAGATTATAAACTCCTGATGTATGTGGATATGAGGCAGGGTCAAACAGACTCGCGCCGCTCGTCGCGGCGAGGAATGGCGCAGCTGCGGCCGTTGAGAAGATCGAGGCACTGCGGCTCTCCAACAAACTCTGAACACAAGCAGGAACCCGGTAAGGAGGGCCAGAATGTGGATAGGCGTGCAGTCGTCTACGACACATTGCCAACCTGACCTATACCAAAGGACCATTCTTGCCATGTTGAATGAGAAGATCGTTTGTTATAGGAAACCGATTGCCCGACAATCCTTAGACGAGAGACGAAGAAGCGCTAGCCATCCTCCGGAAACTCTCCGGTAAAGTCGGCGGGGTCCTTATGAGCTTGCAACAGGCGATGGTAAGCGAGGAGGTGGCGGTAGGCACTTTGCGTCTGGCCACTTCGCTCGAGCAACATGGAGAGGTTCAAATGCGCGTCAGCCATGCCGGGATCGTGCATGATGGCTTCTCGATAGTACTGGGCGGCATCGTGGTCTCGACCTAAATCCTCCAAGAGCACCGCTAAATTAAAATAGAGCGTGGCGTCTGCATCTTGGCTTTCCCGGTATATCCTTTCGGCATCCGCATGACGTCCTTCCAGATGGAGCAGGCGGCCCAAATTGATGCGCGCCTCCAAATGGCGGCAGTCGCCGGCGAGACATTCCTCATACGCGTGTCGCGCTGCTCGACGGTCAGCCTCCTCTAGTTCGAGACCGCGTAAATAATGTTCGTGCGCCGGGGATGGACTGCTCATTGGACTGCCGTAGCAGGTGAGTTGCGGGAGCGACCAAGGAGTTCAAGTGTGCCGATGCTCAGAGCGTTCACTTACTTTGCCGCTGCTTTTCGAGGCTTGGCGGTCACAGCTTGTTTGGGAGTCTTTCTTTCCCTCGCGGCGCCTTGGGAAGTTTTGGCATCCAAGCTCGCTTTGAGCGCCGCCATCAGGTCGATGACGTTGCCGCCCGCTTTGGCGACAGGCGCTTCGGTAAGTGAGACTTCTTTACCGGCCACCTTTCGCTGAATTGCCGCTTCAATGCGTCCTCGGAACTCATCATGGTATTCGTTGGGATCGAAACGTTTCGCGGACAGTTGATCGATCAACTGTTCTGCCAGTTTGAGTTCCGGCTCGGAAACAGTCGTGGGGTCCAAACCTACGTCCTTAACCGATCGTACCTCCGCCTGAAAGTGCAGTTGGTGCATAGCCAGACCTTCATCGATGGGCCGAATCACCACGACGTGCTCTTTTCCCCGGGACACCCAGCGACCGACGGCACATTGTTTCGTACGACGTAGCGCGGTCGACAGCAGAGCATAGGGTTTGGCGCCGCCTTTGTCCGGTGCAAGATAGTAGGTGCCGTCAAAGTAAACGGGATCGACTGATTCTAAGGGTACGAATTGACCGATATCGATCGAATGCGTGGTTGCCTCCTCGAGCGCTTTTAATTCCTCCGGCGTAAACATGACAAATTGATCTTTGGCAAACTCGTAGCCCTTGGTCATTTCGGAGCGCTCAACGGGCTTCCCGTCGTTCACGGCCATGTACTGCTGCTTGACCCGAGAGCCGTCCTTGCCGCGTAACAAGTTAAAGGAAATCCGCTCGGACGTGACCGTTGCAGAATACAGCTTGACTGGAATAGCAACGAGACCGAAGGAGATGGTTAATGAGGCAATCGAGCGGGGTTGTGTCGCCATGAAACTAAGATGTCTGAAGGCTCAAGTCTGCGTCAACATTCGGACTTCATGACGAATCATCGCTAAGCGCAAGAATAGCCGATGATTTAGGGAAAATGTGGGCGGGTTCTGACCGCACTTCGAGCCGTCAATCCGTGATGCAGCAGGCAGCGGTGACCCTCACGTGCACAGTCCGTGCAACGGCCGCTGCCTTCGGTTTCGCCTGGCCGCATGTGATACGTTGGCCGCAGATTTTAATGCGCTGAATGGGCGAATGCGAGATTCATCCAAGAACAAGTAGGGAGATATTGAGTCGCATGCGTGCCAGGCTCTGCGTATTTCGCCTCGGTAAAGTTGGCGGCCGCAACTACCTGCGCAGATTCGATGCCCGGACAAAATGCTAGCGGGGAAATGAGAGACTTCGAACTGCTGCGGAGGGTGGCGGCGGGATATCATTACGTGACGAAAACAATCGGTAGCGTGATTAGTAAGCTTGCGAGGGATTTGTCCCGGATGCGCGTATAGTGGATTTCTAAAGTGAAGCCACTAATGGAACTTAGTAGTGCATGGGTTTTATGGCTCTTCCGAGCCGACCGAGACGGGTAGCGACGCCGCGCTGACAAATGCTGAGTGACTACATCCTCTATGCGGCAGAGCAGCCGATGCAAATTGAAGTACGGAATGCGCCGTGGCGATCAAGCTTGCTTCACGCGATCGCGACAGCGCTGTTGCTGGCTCTCGCGGCGTGCGGCTACTTGAGTGACAGAATGCCCACTCCAGACAAGAAGGCGCCGCGCATGCAGCTGTCCATCGGCTACAGTCTGCTGTACCAAGAGGCAGATGGCATTCCTAAGTTAAAGTGGATCCTCATGTTTAAGGACAAACCTGAAGAAATGGGCAAGCTCACCCATGAACTGGTGAGCTATTACGAGCAGCTGGCCGACACCATGCGCAAACTTTCCAAACAATATCCGGCGATGCGCATCGACGTGACAACGATGTCCGAGATCGAAAGCGACGAGCGTAAAGCCATCGGTGCGGACCTCGCCAAGGACTTTGCCCCGCTCGTAGGCAAGAGCGGCGTGAAATTTGAGCGGGAGGCCCTACTTATGTTTTACAACTCACTCAACGAGCAGCGTCATCTCACCGGGGTGATGGTGGGGCTCGAAACCGACAGGGCCCTTAAGAAGTTCTTGGAGACGACGAAGGAGCAGTTAGATGAACTCTATTCGAAAGTCGGGGCGCTATTGAACCGCCGCTATTTCACTCAGTGAGTTGTGTCGAATGACAAAGACAGAGAGTCAAAATCTGGCAAGAGCGCCTCTGGTATGCGCTTTGCCGCCATCCTATGCAGCCTGCCCGAGATCAATCGTAGTTCGAGCAAGATCACAGAGCCAAGCAAACTGACCCGTCGGCAACGCTATGGTGGATTCAAGTACGAATATTGCGGCCGCAACTAGCCAGATGTTCACTCGCTTCACGGACGGCGATCTCGCGCTTTCGACTCAGAGCGCGCTTTTATCAGCCGGTTGGGGTGACTTGCCTGTGAAAACCGCCAACTGAGCGTCGAAAGCGCGCTTGTAGGCGGGCCGCGCCTCGCCGCGGGCGACATAGACGGAGAGGTTAGGATATTCGTCAAGCAATCCCGATGCTTTCAACCTGAACAGCACCGCCACCATCATCAGGTCGCCCGCGCTGAACGCACCATCGAGCCAGTCAGCATCGCCAAGGCGACGGGAGAGTTGTCCCAGCCGGTCACGAATGCGATCTTTGACGATAGGCAAGCGCTGCTCATACCAGGTCTTGTCGCCCTCCAGTAGCTTAATCGTTTGGAGATCAAGGATCGGCGGCTCAATCGTGTTGAGCGCGGCAAACATCCATGTGATCGCACGTGCCCGGGCATTCGCATCTTCAGGCAGCAGGCCTACATGGCGCTCTGCAATATGGAACACGATCGCCCCCGACTCGAACAGGGCAAGATCGCCTTCTTCATAGGTTGGAATCTGCCCGAAAGGATGAAGCGCCAGATGCGCGGGTTCCTTCATCGCACCGAATGAAACAAGACGAACCTCGTAAGGCTGGCCCACTTCTTCAAGCGCCCAGCGGACGCGTATGTCACGCGCCAGTCCCCTGCCGCGATCGGGCGACCGTTCAAAGGCAGTAATGGTGGAAGTCATTGGATGGCTCCGGGTGATTGCATGAGGCCATCCAGGGAAACCATGGCGTCGACGATTATCTTCCGCATGGGTCAGTCTCCTTGCCTTGTATGAATCTACGACGAACGGACCGCTTCCGATTCGACTGGTTCTGACATTAACCGCTTAGCGAGCGGAGTGGGTCAAGCAAAGCAGTTTAGCGGGACGAAAAAACCCCGGAGACGCTATGTCTGCGGGCTTACGTCTGGGCCGAATATGGACGCACCTGCGATTCGCCATCGAATTCAGGTCAGTACTTTCGAGCGTGCTCGCGCCCCGATAGATCCCCGAGCGGTTGATGACAACGACACGCGCGCCGCGACGGTGCCGATCTGCGCATGAAGGTCGCCAAAGCCGCTCATTTCTCCAGCGCTTCCTGTTCCTCGAAGTTCGGCACTCCGAGTAAGGCGCAAAGTGTTTTTTGGGCATCGATGATGAGGTGCGCGCGCTCAAGTTGCCGCTGCAGTTGCCGCCGACAGAGAGTGTCATCGGCGCATGGACAGGATCGGAGATGTGCGGGGATCAATGGACTGCGCTGGCTGGCACGATCGACAATGAGGTCTGTCAAGTGCCGATTTCGTTCGGCGCCGCTTAAGGGAAATCGCCCCTTACAGCTATTTCTTGAACTGTTTCGCAGAGCCCGATTGCGATTTAGTGCTGCAATCGGCATTTGCTGTTGGTACGGAAGTGCAATCTCAAGATCATGAAACCGAATTTTTCGAACGATGCGCGCACCGACGCGCCGGTTGGCGATCAAACACTTAGAATTATCGTTGAACAAGGCTTCTTTGGCGCACCGGGTACTCTTGCTGATGCCCGCGCGGCGTGCGCCGAGTTGATATTTGCACGCGAGCTTATCAGGGCTCAGACCACCCGGATTTCGCAGCTGAATTTGGGGGCCGCGGAAACCTAGGCAGAGTGGGGCACAATGGGCTGGCCTAAGCTGCGAGGTGCGACTTTTGAGCCATTTCCCGGCAGTCCACATTCGCAGGTAAAGAAGCAGGTGGGCTCTTGATTTGATGTTCGGGCGATTTTCTTATTCATGGATGAAATCCCTGAGATGGCCGGCAGGAAAGCAGCATGAGTGGACTATTGCTCAGCTACTTGATCCCCTTAGAGACGCTGAAGTGGAAGCGGCGGTCGGGACTGCTTTTCGGCATGTACCCTGAGTCCTTATGGCCAGTGTCGAAACACCCAGTAGGATCGTTAAAGTACGCCCCGGACGTGTGCGATCCAGCTTCAGTGCCTGTGCATTCGTCAGCGTCGCGACTCGAAGATCCGTGCGGGAGACTATGCTGTCCGCGGCTAGTTCGAGTGTCTTCAAGGACACGCACAAGCGCCTGGCGTCTCTGACAAGGGCTCGATACCAAGTTTTACTGGCTCTTCGCGTTTATAAGATCTCGCGCTACTTTTGGATGGTCGGCGCGTGGATCCCAGTGTAGGTGTAGCGGGTGCTGTAGTAGGTCTTCTTGTTTCCACCGGCGTCAAGATTGTTGTCCACTTCAATCGCCAATCCGGAACTTTTCGATATGGAGATTTTCGATTCGACGACCGCACCCTCTATCTCGGTGCGCGTTCGATAATTGGTCACCGTCACACCGTCGATGCTGCCATCGGGCAATGACTGGCACACGTAAGCTTTGGCATTTCGCAGGTTCTCGTCCGAACGGGCCTGGTTGTCTCGCGGGGATAGGGGCTCACCTTCCATACGTTGCCGATTCGCAGATAACTGACGCCGCCCGCGGCAATTCCGTTGCTGGTGTGTCCGTTGCTTTGCGTAAGGGTGGCGTGATCGGCCGCCAAGGTCTTCGCCATGGCGCTGAATATCGGCGCGCAGGCGGGGCCCGGCTCTGCGGCGACAGCGGTCGCCGTCGCTGCCCGCAGAATTGCAATGATTTGAAAAAAGCGGTTCATGGCATTGCACCTCACTTTGTCTCCGTAATCGATTTGCAAACGCATCGTCGGGTACCGTGATCCTCTGGTTTACGAACAGGGTAAATGTGATAACCGGATTGTAAACCGACATGCAATTCTGACCAGGTTAGGGGTGTAATCGTCGTTCAAAATTGACCACCCCCTACCCTGTTCGGCCTTACTGGCCGAGCGGGGTGAACCGGGGTGCTGTGCATGGAAACGATTGGCAAGATACGCCGACGGCGGCTGGTGCAAGGGGAGTCGATCAGCGCGATTGCGAGGGATTTGGGA
>JBDTAV010000063.1:0-78261 GCA_039924385.1 Steroidobacteraceae bacterium | reverse complement strand
ACTCGAACACTCTGCAGACTTTTCGTCCCGACGCTGAGCAGCGTCTGACCGACGAAGCCAGTACCCGCGCGGTCGCGTTCGTGTGCCAGCGCCGCGATCCAGGGCGGCGCTGGCGTCTGCGTGAACGGACCCGGCTGCAAAATTTGCTGGGAAAATGGCTGCAGCTCGAACGGGCGCGGGCACCGTTCATTGTCGAAGCGCTCGAGGGAAGCGATCAAGTTGCGCGTTTTGGCGGACTCGATTTCCGCGTGCGCATTGATCGCGTCGATCGATTGTTGGATGGCGCACGCGTCTTGATTGACTACAAAACCGGTACTGCGGATCCCGATTGGCGCGGCGAGCGGCCTGACAATCCCCAGTTGCCGGTGTATGCGCTGCTGTCTCCACACGCACTGGTGGCGGTCGCTTACGCCAAAGTGAATGCTGCGGAATCCGGTTTCGTGGCGGAATCCGAGCGGCGCGATATTTTCCCGCGAACACGCCGCACCGAATTGGAAGGCATGGCGACTCTCGCTGAGCTCATCCCGGTTTGGTCGCGGCGCATCGAGCGGATCGCCGGCGAGTTCGCTGCCGGGCGCGCAGAGGTGGCGCCGACCATCGAGGCATGCAAGAGCTGCAAGCTTCAGGGCCTGTGCCGCGTGCCGGCGGCGCTCGAAGAGGCGGATGAGTTCCGTGAGTGAGGCCGCGCGACTCGCGGTCGACGCGTTCGCCCGCGAGCGTGCCATCACCGCGGATGGCTCGGTGCTGGTGCAGGCGCCGGCCGGCTCGGGCAAGACGACCTTGTTGGCGCAACGTTATTTGCGCCTGCTCGCGTCAGTCGACTCGCCCGAGCGCATTTTGGCGCTGACCTTTACCCGCCGTGCTGCTCAAGAAATGCGCCACCGGGTGCTCGACGCACTAAAGGCCGCGCGGCTTGCGGAATGTCCGCAGGCAATGAATCGGCTGACGTGGAAGCTGGCCGGCGCGGCGAAGCTGCGCATGGACTCCTTGAATTGCGACTTGCAATCGCAGCCTTCGCGACTGCGCATCGAAACCATCGATGCATTCAATGCCTGGCTCGCCAATCAATTGCCGATTGCCTCCGGCGCCGGCGCGGGGCTGCGCGTCCAGACGGATGCCACACCCAGCTACCAAGAGGCGGCGCGCCGCGCTTTGGCGCACGAGGGCGGCGATCAATTTGGGCTCGCCGTCGACCGAGTCCTGGAACTCGACGATCAGCGCTGGCGCAAGCTGGTGAAGCTCATCGCCGAGATGCTGCCCAGCCGCGACCGCTGGCTGCCATTGCTCGCCGGGCGCTTGCGGGCCGCGAGCGCGATTGACGAGGCGCAGCTGGCCAGCGTGCGCCGGCATTTCGACGAAGATTTGCGGCTGCTGATCGAGCGGGTGTTGCTGCGGGCGTGCGAAGTCTTGGGAAGCGAAGATATGGCGGCTTTGTCGTCGCTCATGCACGGCGCGGCGCGGCGCCTCGAGGATCCGGCGATGGCCGTGTGGCGTAAAGATGCAGGCGCCTTACGCCCTGTACCTGAGGATGCCGCTCGTTGGCGCTGCGCGGCGGCGATGCTATTGACAGCGGACCGGCGCGCATTGCGCAAGACGGTCGATAAAAGACAGGGCTTCCCGGCCGGCGGTGACGACAAGGCATCGATGCTGAGCCTCCTGGTGAAATTCGCTGAAGACTCGCGCATTTTGGATGCGTTGGTTGAGTTGCGCACGCTGCCGGATGCGTACTACAGCGATGCGGCTTGGGAGCGGGTGCGCGAAGTGGCGCAGGTGCTGGTATTGGCGGCTGCCGAGCTCGACGGCGTATTTCGCGAGCAAGCTGCCGTCGACTTCCCGGCGATATCGATCGCGGCGTTGCGCGCGCTCGGCAGCGTGGATGCGCCAACGGACTTGAGCTTGCGTCTCGACTACCGGCTGCAGCACATTCTGGTCGACGAATTTCAAGACACCTCCAGCTCGCAGTTGGAACTGGTGCGCCTCCTGACGGGCGGATGGCAACAAGGCGACGGCCGCAGCGTATTTTGCGTGGGCGATCCGATGCAATCCATCTACGGATTTCGCCAGGCGGAGGTCAGGGCATTCCTGGAACTCGCCGAGGAGGGCATTGGCGAGCTGCGCTTCGACTTGCAGCGTCTGCGCAGCAATTTTCGCTCAGCGCCGCCGCTGGTGGACTGGATCAATCGCTGTTTCGCGCGTCTCATGCCGGAGATTGATGATCGTAACCGCGGCGCCATTGCTTATCGTGCCAGCGAGGCCGCGGTTTCGATGTCCGGCGCCGATGAATGCGGCGTCCAGTGTCAGGGATTCGCGAGCCGCAGCGCCGAATCGAAAGCGATTGCGGAGATGATTGCCGGCGAAATCAAGCGGCATCCCGACTGGCGTGTCGCGGTCTTGGTGCGCGCCAGAACTCATGCACGCGGGATTGCCGCCAGTTTGCGCGCGCTGGATCTCGCCTTTCGGGCGGTCGATATCGAACCCCTGCAGGATCGCGCCGCAGTTCGCGACATCATGATGCTCACGCGCGCCTTATTGCATCGGGGCGACCGGATCGCCTGGTTCGCCGTGTTGCGTGCTCCTTGGACAGGACTCTCTCTGGCCGATTTGCTGACGATCTCCGGCGCCGACTGCCCGGTGTGGGATGCGATTCGAAGTGATGCGCTGCTCCTGGCGCTCAGCGAGGATGGCCGCGCACGCTGCGCGCGCCTGAGGCTGACGCTCGCGGCCGCGTTCGAAGTTCGCAATGAGACCGGCGTGGCTCGCTGGATCGAAAGAACCTGGCTAGGTTTGGGCGGCCCCGGCTGCATGACGAGCGCGCAAGATCTGCAACTGGCGAGCGCCGCATTCGCCCGCATACGGACGCTCGAGGAGCGCGGCATGCCGGATGCCGCGGAACTGCCGGGAATTTTTGCGGACCTGTTCGCCGATAACGGCGGGGCGAGCGCCGTTGAAATCATGACCATTCACAAGGCCAAGGGTCTGGAATTCGATCTGGTGGTGCTGCCGGCGCTTGATCGTGCCGTACCGCCGGAGCGCAACCAATTGCTGCTGACACACCAGTTCGCGCGCACGGGGCGCGACGGCATGGTGATGGCGGCCCGTCCGCCGGTGGGCGCCGAGCCCGATCTGTTATTCGATTTCCTGCGCTACCAACGCCGCGACGCAGCCGTGCTCGAAGCGCAGCGCCTGCTGTACGTGGCCTGCACCCGGGCAAAGTGTCAGTTGCGTCTGACCGCTGTCATCGAGGATGACCATGCCGATGACCTCGAAGAGGCGGCGCCACGCCGGGTATTCCGGCCGCCTGCGGCAAGCTTGCTGCGCGCGCTTTGGCCGGTGCTCACCGGCGAATTCGAGCTGCCGATGGCGCAGCTTGTGCAAGCGGTGGACGCCGACGACGCGCCTCGCGGCGGGCCCCTGAAGCGCCTGCCGTTGGGATGGCCGCAGGACCACTTTGCGCCGCTGGCGGGCGCGGGCATCGTCATCCCCTTTGCGAGGGACGAGACCCCGATATTCGATTGGGCCGGCGAAACCGCGCGGCAAGTGGGCAGCCTGGTGCATGCCGAGCTCCATGAGATGGACCTCATGAGCCTGGATGAGGCGGCGATTCATGCGCGCGAGGGCCATTTCCGCCGATGGCTAGCGCTGCATGGCGTGCCCGAGGGTCGATTGAATCAAGCGAGCGCGCGCGTCGTAGCGGCGCTGCTCGGCGTACACCGCGATCCGCGCGGACGATGGATACTGAAGACAGGCTATCGCGAGGACCTGCGCGAGCACGCCTTGTCGGGCTACTGGCAGGGGGCGTTCTCGCGCGTTGTGTTCGATCGCAGCTTCATTGACGACGCCGGCGTCCGCTGGGTCATTGATTACAAAACCAGTCAGCACCTAGGCGGCGGTCTTGAGCTTTTTTTGGACCGAGAGGTCGACAGATACCGCAGCCAGCTTGAGCGTTACGGGCGCCTCGCGCGACGCTTAGGGCCGCAACCGATTCGACTGGGCCTGTACTTTCCCCTGATGCGCGCCTGGCGTGAATGGGCTCCGGAGGGGGCAGTTGACTAATGTGGGCTACTGGATATATAAACAGTTACCCGAACGATAAGAGGAGCCAGCCATGATCGGATACGTCACTGTCGGTACCAACGACTTAAAGCGCGCCGCCGCCTTCTACGACGCTTTATTGGGTGAAATTGGCGCCAAGCGCATGATGGAAGGCGAGGATTTTATCGCGTGGTCGGTGAAGCCGGGCCAACCGGGTCTAGGCGTGACCAAACCCTTCGACAAGAAAACTGCCACGGTCGGCAATGGGGTCATGGTGGCGCTCGTGGTTGATAGCGAGGAGAAGGTCAAAGCCGTGCATAAGAAGGCTTTGCAATTGGGCGGTAAGGACGAAGGCGCTCCGGGCAGGCGGTCGGAAACCTTCTATGCGGGCTACTTTCGAGATTTGGACGGTAACAAGCTCAATGTATTCATGGGCGGTTAGGAAGCCAGACGGCTTTTAGAATGTGAATTCGAGTTCCACCGGAAATCGTCCGGAGGCGTCCCGCGGGCGAAGTTGGCTTAAGTTGTTCAGTTGATTGCGAAGGGCCCGGGAGGCTTCAGTGCGCTCCTTGAGCGTGCCGGACAACATGCCGGTGCGCGTAGCGGGGGAGAATCGAATCTGCGCCTGAGCCTCCACCGGTCCGCCCGTGTCGTTGAGAATTGCGCTCATGCTGCCGTCTTCTGCGATGCTCTGCGGTCCCAGTTGCAGCTCATAGCTGCCCAGATCCGATCCGGCCGCCACACTCGCGGATGAAATATTGGCCACGTCAATCTTGCCGACCGCCGCTTCAAGCTTCTGGAAATTGCCCTTGATGCGGGTGAATGCCAGCTTGGCGGTCCCCTTCCAGCCCTGGGCGAATCCCAGGTCGCGCAGGTCGTCGATTGGACCGCCGCCCGTGATGTCATGGGCCGCGAAACCACCTGTCGTGAGTTCCGCCGTGCCGTCGATGAGGAAGCCCAACTTCACCCAGTGAATGTCCGCAACGATCGCGAGCCGCAATAAAGCGAGCGGATGAACCTGCCATTCGATCGCGCCGGAATCGCGTGAATTGATGCGGATCCTTCCCGCGGCGCCGTGCAGCAGCCTGCCGGAAAAATCCTCGGCCTTGACTTGAGCCGGCATGAAGCGCGCGGCGAAGGAAGCCGGCAGCGCAAAGACGATGGCGCCTGACAGAACGATCAGACCCAGGAGCACGAGCGGCCAGCGCCGTGCCGGGCGCGCGCGCTTAATGTCGCGGCTGGCTGAACGAGATGCTGGCATTGACCAGTCCCGGCGCGGGAGTGCGATCCACGGTGATCGATTCGATGGCAAGACCATAGCGCCGGTCCAGGGTATCGAGCCAGGCGATCACGGTGTCGAAGGAAGCGGCTTCGAGCTGCACGCGCACTCCCCCGGTCGTGTTGGGCTGGGTCCCGCGCAACGAACTGGCAAGCCCCACCTCGCGCCCGACGCGATCGACCAGCACGACCGGCGCCTCGCCGGTGTCGGCGGGAATATCGGCGCCGCGTGCGCGGATCTCGGGGGCATTCACGCGCATCCAGGCCAAGTCCTCGCGTCGTGTTTCGTTGCCTTTGAGCGACCTCGAGACGGCTGCTTGCAATGGCAGAAGAATCCCGCCGATCAGGATGATCAATCCCAACGCCACGGCGCCCACCGCCACCACGCGCTGCTCGCGCTGCTGCAAACCGGCATACCAAGCCTTTAGCTTATTCATCGCTGCGTACGCGCTGACTGATCACGAATGTGAAGATGCGCCTCGACGCCCGTCGCCACTGGATTCGAGGATTGGATTTCGGCGGCGAGCCCTTGTTTGCCCACGAATTGGGTCAATTGCGAAAGCGCGGCGAGACTCGGTGCGTTCACCGTCAGGTCGAGCGCATTTTCCCGGTAGCTCAATGCACTCATGGTGGTCTTCGGCGACTCGGTTAAAGCGCCGCTCAAGGTTTGCAGAGCGCGAAGAAAGTATTGCGGCCCGGCGCCGGATTTGCGAATTCGCTCCAGCTTGGACTGCATTTGCCGGCGTGGATCGGCCGACGAATCGCCCGACATGGCCGATGAGAAGACCTGGGAGATCTGGCTGTCGAGGGCCGCCGACTCATGCTTGGCCTGACGAATTTGCAGCGCCTGCGCCGCAACGTGAACGACGAGCAGCGCGGCTGCGAGCCCAGCTGCGAGCCGCCATCGGTGCCAACGCTCGCTGTAGTCTGTGGCGCGCGAAAACTCGCCCTGCAACAGATTCACGGCATCGGCTGTGTGCATTCCGCGCGCCAACCAAGGCAACGGCCCGTCGGCAAGCAATTGAACCTTGAGCGAGGCGAAATCTTGCAACAACTCCTCAAAATCCTCCTGCACGCGAGCCCAGTCTTCACGCGTGACGTACAGAATCGCGCTTTCCTTCGGTTTCGCTTCCTCGCTTGTTTGCAGCGGGTCGCCGATCACGCCCGCCACCACGAGCGCCTCCCTCACCGGCGCGAGTTCCACGGCGAAGGGAATGGCGCCGGGGCGCCGCACCGCCAGGCGATCTTTCTCAAGCCATAAGATGCTTTGGCCGGGATTCTCCGGCATCAGCGAGATATCGGGGTAGATCGCCTCGGGGTCGAATCCGGCCGCGCTCAAGTCGGCAATCCAGCCTTGCAATACGGAGCGCGACACCACGGCCACGGGGGTGCCGCCGCTTGAGCGGCGGTGGCCGATCGCGAAGCTCAACTGATCGACGTCCTCGGTCAATTGTTCCTCGAGCGCAAATGGAACCGCCCGTGCAAGCTTGGTTCCACTGCCCGGAGGCAGTTCAGGCTCAGCCAATAGAATCTGAGCTGCCGGAGCGAGCACCACGACTCGTCCCGAGCGCCATACGGCCGCCGCCAGGCTCAAGGACCCACGCTGGCGGGTCGGCGTCGGCGTCCCGGTCTCATCCAAGATCAACCACTCGGTCTCTTCTTGGCCCGACGGGGGAAGGCGTAATAACAATGATTGCGGCATACGTTTAAGGCGTCCCAAATGATCGCAGCAGCGGCGTGACCTTGGTGTTGCCGCGTAACAAAAGACTGTACAAGGTGAACTCCGTAGTGCCAAGCGCCACGCGCGTGGTGAGCTGGAAGTATTGACTTTGCGTCCCGATGGGATTGCCGATACCGGCCATCGCTTTCGGTCCCGCAAAACTCGTGGCCACATTGGTGAAAGTCGCTACGTCGGGGAAGCATGCGGCCTTGCGGCCATTCGTCAGCACCGCGGGGCTGTTCGACCACTCTCCGTTCAGGCCCTCCACCAGGCTTTCGAGGACCAGCGCCGGCGCCGTGCACAGATTGATCTTGGTGTTGGCGCTGGGCAGAGCGGTGACATAGGGCGCTATTTTGCGGTAGCGGTCGGCGCCGAAGCCGGGGAGATTCATGAGTTCGCTCGGCGACATCATGGGCCAATTGCCGGTGCGGTAGGGCGGCGTTTGCGAGGTATAGACCGCGTCCTCCGCGCCGTCCGGATTGCCCACGACATCGTCCTGGTCGAGCCAATCGCGCGCCAATCCCGCCCACTTGGGTTCAACGCCGACCGAGGTCAAGAGGCGCTGGAATTGTTGCAGCGGCAGGGGATCTTCGGTGACGCCATCCGGCCCCAAGCGCGCGAGGCTGTTCAGGTTAAAGCGCCCCTGCATATCTTCCAGTGAACCCTGCATCGAGCCGATCGGCTCTCCCTCGGGATTGTTGTCCGGTGTGATGGGCAGCGGCTGAGTCGCCTGCGCCCAGGGCCCCGCCAAGGTCGTGAACTGTGGACTGGTTAGCGCATCCTGCATGAGCACATCCGCGGCCAGGGCTTCGGCGCCCAAGCCGAAGTGCAATGCCTGCTCCGCGGCCATCATGCCGGTGGTACGCCGCAATTCGAGAAATCCATCGAAGCTCAATTTGGTCGCCAATACCGTTGCGAGAGCGACCAGGATGAGTGCAATGATCAACGCAACGCCGCGCTGATGCTGTCGGCCGCCGTTGAAGGTCTTCATCCCGAGACCTCGACCAGGCGGCGTATTGCGCCCCAGTCCTTGAATTGGATGATGATTTCAACCGCCACGGGCCGCGACTGCCAGTCGACCGTCGAGCCGTTTTGAATGGTCGTGCTTTCCGGCCATTGGTTTTGCCACGCTTGATTGCTATCGAGATAGCGAAGCTGCACGCCCTTCACGCCCGTCAAGAGGTCCTGCACGATGGGTTTATTCCCCTGCACCGTGTCCAGATTGACCTGATAACTGCGCTTGAGCACTTCGCCCACCAAGGCATAGGAGACCCGCTGCAAGGTGCTGCGCTGCTGTCCGGCGGTGTTCGACCAACCGGCGCGCGTCAGATCGACCATCGATACCGCGTTAGGATCGCTTGTCGATCCAAAGTTCGAGCCGGAATTGAAACTCATGCCAGGCGCCGGGCTTGTGCCCGAATCGAAGCTCAAGCCGGAGTTGGAGCTAGAGCTGGCGCTGGAATTTGCGCCCAGACTTGCCGAGGTGACGCTCACGCTCCCGGCGCCCGGTGTGCCGCGCAATGCGGGCAGTCTGCTTTGTCCCAGGATGTCGCGTACGGGCCGCGGCACCAGTTGCGCAAAATCAGCAACCATGATGCGCATGCCGAATTCGATTTCACGGGAACGCTTGAGCGAGTCCTCAGTGCGCTCCGCGGAAATTCGCGCGGCGCGGTAAGTCGAGTACCCCAGTCCCGCCATGATCGCCAAAATCAGCAACGCCACGAGGATTTCCACCAGGGTGAAACCTGCCGCGCGTTGGCGCAGCTTCAGGCAGCGCGCGCTCATGGGGTCGGCCGCCTAGGCGGATTGGGTGGCGGCGAGGGTGCGATTGGGGCGCCGGTCGGTGAAGTGCCCGGCACCGGCGCGCCAACCGTGCCCGTGGGATTGGGCGCACCAGGGACGGTCGAGGTCACGACGCCTGCCGTCCAATCAACGGACGTCGATCCAGGCGTCGCCACCGAGCTGCCCAGGAAGCCGACGGCCTGCGCCAGAGGATTGCCCTTTTTTTTGGCGTCGCCCAGATACACGCGCACCACCACGCGTTTCATGCTGGCAATGCTGGTGTTGAAGTAGCGCGTGTCGTAGTGCCATTTGCGATTGCCGAAATCCAGCTCTCCGGTATCGGTGTTTTGCCCAAATTTCGTGACGTTGAGGCGCACCTCCGACAGGCGATTGAGCGCAATCCACTGCGCCAGGGATTTGTCGCGCAGAAAGCCGCTGGTGCGCGCCGTGCCATTCACCGCCACCATCAGCGCGGTCAGCCCGAGTGCGACCACGACGAGGGCGACGAGCACCTCAACCAGCGTAAAGCCGCGTGTCCGCCGCGAGTGTCTCAACTGCGCTTCTCCACTTTGTTCGAACTCTCCCGAGAAATTTTGCCGAGCGCATCGCCATCGACCGCGGTCTTGGCTTGCGTGGCATCGCGCAACAAGATGAGGCGAAATGGCGTGCCTTCGCCGCTCGCAGCGATCGCGATTTGCGGATTGGGCGGGGCGCCGTCTGACAGATTCCGATCAACCGGTTTGATGACCACGGTTTGCGAGTCGAGCTGCAGCTGAAAACTGATTCCCTTGGGCAGCTCGCGATGCCGAAATTCGCGTTCCTGATCGAGCATCAGCCAGCGATCGCGGTGTGTGTCGTAGACAACGAATTCGTAGGCTGTAGGTTCGATTCGTAAACCGAAGTCGCGGCCTTCCAAGAGCGCGCGCTCATGCAGCAATCCGACCAATCCCTCGATGCGGCGGCTTTCCTCGTCGAGCTGGCTGTCCCGCCCGGTTGAGGTTACCGACAGCACCGTGAGCGAAATGACCACGGTGATGATGAGTATCACGACCAAGATTTCTACGAGGGTAAAGCCCTTGCTGCGCATGACCGGCCAAGGAGCCTGTGCTTGGCTTATTTCTGATCGAGCGAATAGCTCGTAATGTCTGCGTCCGGGCCTTCGCCGCCGGGTTTGCCGTCGCGCCCGTACGACATGATGTCGTATTCGCGTCCATCCGCCCCCGGGCTGGTGTAGAGATAGGGATTGCCCCAGGGATCTTTGGGAATCTGCTTCAAGTACCCGTTGGCCGGATAGTTGGTGATGGTCGGATCGGCCGGCTGTTTGACCAGGGCCTGCAATCCTTGCTCGGTCGTCGGGTATTTAAAATTATCGAGACGGTACAGGTCCAACGCAGTCCCGATCGATCGGATATCGGTCTTTGCCGCCGTTATGCGCGCCGTATCGACCTTACCCAAGATATTTGGCACCACGAGTGCGCCCAGCACTGCCAGAATGACCACAACGACCATGATCTCAATTAAGGTAAAACCGCTTTGGCGATGACGCATAGTGACCTCGAAAATTCCGCAGATCATAGCAAAATAGAGAACATCGATGCCCCGTAAGGCCGCAGACCGCTTCGCGCCTATGCTTTCGGCACTACAGTGGGATCGCGGCAGATGGATTTGGTTGCTTCTTATTTTGTTGCTGCTCGGCGGCGTGTTGGGTCTTGGCGACAGCGTCGGCGCACTGCTGCGCTACGATCGCAGCGCCATTGCGGCGGGAGGCTGGTGGCGGCTGCTTTCCGCCCACTTCGTGCATCTCGATGCACATCACCTGATCCTCAATGAACTGGGGCTGGTGCTGATGTGGTCATTGTTCGCCCAGGATTACGTCGCAGAGGAGTGGTGCGCGATCGTCCTGAGCGGCGCCTTGGCGATCAGCTCCGGACTGTGGTGGTTGAGTCCCCATGTCAGCTGGTATGTGGGTGCGTCCGGCGTGCTGCACACGGTCATGGCGGCCGGAGCCGCCAAGCATCTCATCATGCGTGTCTGGGATCGATGGATACTAGTGGTGGGGTTGTGCGTCAAATTGGCGTGGGAGCAGTGGGGCGGACATGCGACGTCCATGGTGGTCGTTGACGCCCATTTGTACGGGGCGGCGTGCGGTTTTGCAGTAGGCGCCGCACTGTCGTGGCGGACCGCTATAATTCGCCGGCGGTCAGCTTAAGGACAGAAAAATACATGTCGCTCGCCTTCGTATTTCCCGGTCAGGCCTCCCAGTCCATCGGCATGATGAGCGCATTGGCACGGGTTTCTCCCGTCATTACAGCCACTTTTGCCGAGGCCAGCGGCGTGCTGGGATACGATCTCTGGCAGCGATGCCAGGAAGGCCCGGCGGAATTGCTCAACTCCACCGAATGCACACAGCCTGCAATGTTGACCGCGGGCGTCGCCACTTATCGGCTGTGGCGCGAACGGGGCGGCGCGCTGCCGGCAATGATGGCAGGCCACAGTCTCGGGGAGTGGAGCGCGCTGGTGGCGGCCGATTACCTGGACTTCAAGAACGCGGTGGACTTGGTGAAGTACCGCGGTGAACTCATGCAAGCAGCGGTGCCGAACGGCCTGGGCGGCATTGCGGCCATCTTGGGACTCGAGGATACCGACGTTGAAGCCGCGTGCCAGGAAGCCTCACAGGACGAAGTGGTGGAGGCGGTCAATTTCAACGCGCCAGGACAGGTGGTGATAGCGGGTCTCGCGACGGCCGTGGCGCGAGCGATCGAGATCGCAACGTCAAAAGGCGCGCGCCGCGCAATGGCGCTCCCCATGAGCGTTCCTGCGCATAGCTCCCTCATGGAGCCGGCGGCCGAGAAGTTGCGGATCCGTCTGGAAGGCACGCCGGTGGCGGAGCGGTCGGGAGTCAAGGTTTACGGCGTGGATTGCAAGATTCACACGAGTGCCAACGATATTCGTGCAGGCTTGGTGAAACAGTTGCCGACACCCGTTTATTGGGCCGCAACGGTGCGCACCATGATTGCCGCAGGGGCGACGCAAATTATTGAATGCGGACCCGGTAAAGTGTTGACGGCACTAAACCGGCGCATAGACAAAAACCGGGATCTTAAAATGCTGGCGCTGGAAGATCCGGAGGCTTTCGATGACGCGCTCGCAGTGGTGGCGTAACCTATGTTGAACGCAGAGATTGCCTTGGTCAGCGGTGCCTCGCGCGGCATAGGCGCTGCAATTGCTGATCGTCTGGCCGCCGAGGGCGCACGGGTGGTCGGCACGGCCACGACCGCGGAGGCGGCCGCCCGCATCACGGAGAAGCTCGAGGCTCGCGGCGGACGCGGCGCGGTGCTCAACGTGACCAGCCAGGAGTCGATCGATGCGCTGATTGCGGACATCGACGCCAAGGAGGGTGCGGTCGGCATTCTTTGCAACAATGCCGGTATTACGCGCGATACGCTGCTGCTGCGAATGAAGCAGGACGATTGGGATGCCGTGATCCAAACCAATCTGACCTCCGTTTTTCGCCTCTCCAAGGCGGTGCTGCGCGGGATGATGAAGGCCCGCAAGGGGCGCATCATCAGCATCACTTCAGTGGTCGGGCTGACCGGCAATCCCGGCCAGGCCAACTACGCGGCGGCCAAGGCGGGCATCCTCGGATTCACCAAATCGCTGGCCCGGGAGGTCGGTTCGCGCGGGATCACGGTCAACGCAATCGCCCCGGGGTTCATCGACACGGACATGACGCGCGCGTTGAGCCATGCGCAGCACGAGGCGTTGAATGCCCAAATTCCCCTGGGAAGGCTGGGCCAGCCGGCGGATATCGCCGCCGCCGTGGCGTTTTTATGCTCGGCCGACGGGGATTACATCACGGGCGAGACGTTGCACGTGAACGGCGGCATGTACATGCCTTGAAGGCTCTTTGGACCCTCAGTTGCAGTGTTTTGTCAAGGCAGACCAAAGGTGCCGGCCATCAAATATGCCGCCATGGTAGCCGTAGTCGCCGCGTTCACATAAAATACGCGCCCGGTCGATGCCACTGGTCGCGGGGGTAGAAAAAGCCGCATGAATAGCCATTCCGAGAGGACACCATAACGATGAGTACTGTTGAGCAGCAGGTTAAAAAGATCGTGGCCGAGCAGCTGGGTGTGAAAGAAGAAGAAGTGACCAATGACGCCTCGTTCGTCGACGACTTGGGGGCCGACTCGTTGGACACGGTGGAACTGGTGATGGCGCTCGAGGAAGAATTCGAAACGGAAATTCCTGATGAAGACGCCGAAAAGATCACCACGGTGCAGCAGGCAATCGATTACATCAATTCGCATAAGGGCAAGGCCTGAAGCCCTGTCGATCCCGCACAGCGGCGCTTTGCTCAAATCCTAGAGACTGGTCGTGAGCAAACGGCGCGTCGTCATTACGGGTCTGGGCATCGTCTCGCCGGTCGGCAATGACGTTGCAACTGCCTGGGCCAATATCCTCGCCGGCCGCAGCGGCATCGCACCGATTGAACGGTTCGACACCACCAAATTTCCGACCCACTTTGGCGGGGAAATCAGAAAGCTGGATTTGGAACCCTACATGTCGCCGAAGGATGCGCGCCGCATGGACACCTTCATGCAATACGGCGTGGTGGCGGGCATTCAGGCCATGCGCGATTCCGGTCTTGAAATGACCGAGGCCAATACGCAGCGAGTCGGGATCATGATGGGGTCGGGCATGGGCGGCCTCGAGTCCATCGAAGAGGCATACGATAAATATATGGAGACGAACTCTCCGAAAAAGGTATCGCCGTTCTTTATTCCAGCCAGCATCATTAATTTGGTCGGCGGACATTTATCCATCATCTTCAAGATCACCGGCCCCAATCTCGCCGTCGCTACGGCGTGTACCACCTCGACGCATGCCGTCGGGCTGGCGATGCGTTTGATCCAGTGGGGCGAGGTGGACGCGATGCTGGCGGGCGGTTCGGAAATGGCTACGTGCGCCACCGGCATGAGCGGTTTCGCCCAGGCGAAAGCACTCTCGCAGCGCAACGACGATCCTCAAGCAGCGAGCCGACCATGGGATAAGGATCGTGACGGCTTCGTGATGGGCGACGGCGCCGGCGCCATGATGCTCGAGGAATACGAACACGCCAAGGCGCGCGACGCCAGGATTTACGCCGAGGTGGTCGGATTCGGAATGAGCGGCGATGCCTACCACGTGACCGCGCCGCCGGAAAACGGCGAGGGTGCGCGCAAGGCCATGGCAAACGCGTTGACCGATGCGCAACTGAATCCTGCGCAAGTGCAGTACGTCAATGCCCACGCGACCTCGACGGAACTCGGCGATCGCGCCGAAACACTGGCGATCCGGCGTGCGTTTGGCAACGCTGCAGATCAGCTCGCGGTGAGCTCGACGAAGTCCATGACCGGATACCTGCTGGGTGCGGCGGGGGCGGTCGAGGCGATATTCTCGGTGCTGGCGTTGTGCGACCAAGTGGCGCCGCCCACCATCAATCTCCACCAGCCGGGGGAGGGCTGCGACCTTGATTACGTGCCGAACACGGCGCGGCCAATGTCGCTCAACTACGCCCTCTCCAATTCATTTGGTTTCGGCGGCACCAACGGTTCGCTGATTTTCCGCCGGCTTTGAGCCGAATAGCTGTTTCGCTGGTTGTGTTGCTGCTGGCCGCAGCCGCGGCCGCGACGGTAGTCTTAAGCGTCCACAGTCTCGACACGCCGTTGCGGCTCACGGCGCCGCTGCGCTTCAAGGTGGCCTCAGGAGCGAGCTTTGCGCACGTCGCCGGCGAATTGGCCGCTCAGGGCGTAGTCCCTAACCCAAGAATCTGGACTTTGTATGCGCGCCTAAAGGGTTTGGCGCCGGCCGTCAAGGCGGGTGAATACGAAATCCAGCCGGGCACGACGCCGCGCGAGCTGCTGACGAAAATGGTGAACGGCCAGGTGCTGCTGCATTCATTCACGATCGTGGACGGCTGGCGCGTGCAGGATATGCTCGAAGCGCTGCGACGCAATCCGGACGTTGCCGTCACGTTGCCGGCGCAGGCAAGTTCTGCCGCGCAAGCCGCAGAAATCATGGCGAAGCTTAAGACCCCGAGCACCGATGCGGAAGGACAATTTTTGCCCGAGACCTATCGCTTCATCGGCGACACCCCCGATATCGAATTGCTGCGCCAGGCGCATGCTGCGTTGGTGCACGAGCTGGACGCTGCCTGGGCGGATCGCGGCCCGGACTTGCCGCTGCACAATTCCTACCAGCTGCTGATCATGGCTTCAATTGTTCAGAAGGAAAGCGGGTTGCCCCAGGAATTGCCCAAGATTGCCGGTTTGTATCTGCATCGCCTGAGCATCGGCATGCGGCTGCAGGCCGACCCCACCGTCATCTATGGGCTGGGTCAGCGCTACGATGGGAATATTCACACGGTGGATTTGCAAACCGATGGGCCCTATAACACCTACACTCGCGCGGGGCTGCCGCCGACGCCCATCGCCCTGGCCGGCGCAGCCGCGATCCGCGCAACCGCGCGCCCTGAAAAAACCGACGCTCTTTATTTTGTCGCCTCGACCAAGGGCGACGGCAGCCACGTCTTCTCATCGACGCTCGAGCAGCACAACGCAGCCGTGGCAGCGTATGTCGCCCACCAGCGCAAAGCGGCGCAGGACTCCGCACGATGAGCGCGGCCGCGCGGTTCGTGACGTTCGAAGGAATCGAGGGTGTCGGCAAGACCACGCAGGTAGCGCGCTTGTCGAGCTTCTTGAATGCGCGCGACATAGCACATGTCGTGACGCGCGAACCCGGCGGTACGCCGTTGGCCGAGAGCATTCGCCAAGTCGTGCTGACGGCGCGCGATGAGGCCATGCCGCCGACCGCGGAGTTGTTGCTGATGTTCGCGGCGCGCGCCGTGCATTTTGCAAATCACATCGAACCCAATCTTCGAGCAGGCCGGTGGGTGATTTGCGACCGGTTCACCGATGCGACCTACGCCTATCAGGGAGGCGGGCGACAGTTAAGTGCAGAGCCGATCCGCGAATTGGAACGCATGGTTCAGGGAACGCGGCGACCGGACCTCACCATCTTGCTGGACGCACCGGTTGCAGGTGCCCTGGCGCGCGCCGCGGCGCGCAATGCAGGCGCCGCAGCGGACCGCTTTGAACGTGAACGCAGTGAATTTTTCGAGCGGGTAAGGCAAACGTATTTGGCGCGAGCGGCGGCGGAGCCCGGGCGCATCGCACTGGTGGATGCCGCTCAAAGCGCAGATGAAGTCAGCGCGCGCATTCTCGATGAACTGAAGGAGCGCTCATGGATTTCTTGAGCGCTGATTCTCTGCCTTGGCTCAAAGATTCGCAACAGCGCATGCGCGCGGCGTTCAAAGCCGGCCGGTTGCCGCACTCGCTGTTGCTGTTGAGCGCGCCGGGCCTCGGCGCTGAGCAACTGGCGCATTGGATTACCGCGTTGGCGCTGTGCGAGTCGCCGGGGGAGCGGCCTTGCGATAACTGCGCCTCGTGCCGCTTGCTGCGCTCCGACACCCATCCCGACGTGCATGCCGTGCGCCTCGAGGAGGACGCGCAGCAAATCAAAATCGATCAGGTCCGCGAACTGATAGAATCCTTGACGCTCAAGAGCTATCGCGGCGGCTATAAGCTGGGCGTCATTGAGGGCGCCGAGGCGTTGAACGCCAATGGCGCCAATGCCTTCTTGAAGACCTTGGAGGAACCTGCGCCGCACACGATGCTCATCATGATCGCGCGCCCCAACCATCGCTTGCCGGCGACCATTGCCAGCCGCTGCCTGCGCCTTAGCGTGAGGCCGCCATCGACCGAAGCCGCGATCGAATGGCTCAAAGCGAATTCATCGGCGGTCACGCCGTGGGACGCGGCGCTGGCGCTGTCCGGCGGGGCACCGCTTTTGGCGCTGCAACTGGACGCTGATGGCTTGTCCGCCATCGATGCCGACATGCGCCAGAGCATTGCCGAACTGTCGGAGGGTTCGGTGGATATCACGCTGCTCGCGGATCGATGGGTGCGATCCAATCCGGGCGTGCGTATCACTTGGCTTGAGAACTGGATCACACAGCGCGTACATGCAGCATTGGGAAGCGCGACTTCGCATCAAACTGCGGAACCCGTCCGCTTGCCTGCCGCTTTACTTAAGCCCAAGATAAGAGCCCTATTCGAGCTGCTGGACGCTGCGCGCGACATCAGGCGTCTCGCGTCGACCGGCATGAATCAGCACTTGGCTCTCGAGGCCTTGTTGGTTGGCGGCCGAGCAGCGTTGGGGAAGTGAGAGTTATCGTGGGAATCGTAGGAATTGAGAAGTCCAAGCAATAAACCGGGTCTACTGACGCTTACCATCAAGGACAAGAGCGCGCTGTATCTCGCCTACATGCCGTTCGTCAAGAACGGTGGATTGTTCATTCCCACGAACAGCAATTATCGGTTGGGCGATGAAGTGTTCATGCTGCTGAATCTCATGGGCGAGGAAGAAAAGTTGCCGGTCGCCGGGCGCGTCATCTGGATGACGCCCAAGGGCGCGCAAGGCAAAAGAACCGCCGGTATCGGCGTTCAATTCAGCGATCAGGATCGCGGCAACACTCAGAAGAAAATTGAAAATTATCTTGCCGGGGCTCTCGGCGGAGACAAGCCCACGCACACCATGTGAGGCTGCAGCCTTTCAGCCTGCTAGTGATCGCCCGGAATGGGGCGCTGCGGAATCGGTTCAACGTACACAGGCGGGGGCGGCGGCAGGTCAATCTTGTACTGACGATGCGGTGCGCGGAACAGCAGCACCGACGCGACGATGAGCGCGAGCATAAAGATAATCAAGAGATAGCGGTGTTCCCAAAGGAACGATGGCGCGCGGTAGTCGAAACGCGGCTTGGGGGCGTAGCTGTTCGGCCCTCTGTCTGCGCCCGGGCCGGGCACCGGTTCAGCCACTACGCGAGCGCGCAGCTTCGCTGGCTGCGAGTCCGCCTTTCAAAACATACGCCTCGAAACCGCGTTCGCTCAAAATATACGCCGCTGCAGAACTGCGCCGGCCGGTGTCGCAGCACACGACGTACTGCGTATTCTTGTCGAGCGCATTGATCTTCAGGCGGATGAAATACAGCGGGATGTTGACGGCATCATCGATGCGGAAATTTTGAAATTCACTGGGTAGTCGCACGTCCAGCCATTTGCCGCCGCCGGCGACGATTTCCCGCGCCTTTTGCTGATCGACCCACTGCAGCAGGGGCTCATTGAGCAGTGTCTGAAAGTCATTTTTGCCAAGACGCATCAACGTGCCGTCGCTGGACATGGTGACGGTGGCGTTGCGCTTGGCCTCCGCAATCAATGCTTCCTCGCCGAAACTGTCGCCGGGTCCCAGTTCCGCAAGCTTGATGCCTTCCTTGTTCAGGGGCGTCTCGCGCGTCACGATGCACTTGCCGGCGACGACCACGTAGAAGAAGTCGCCTTCGGTGCCCTGTTTGATGACGATATCGCTGGCGCGGTAGTTGATGCGCTGCATGCGCATGAAGATGGCTTGAATGTTCGCCGGCGGGATGCGGTGAAATGCCTTGGTTTGCAGCAGCGTCGTCATCCAATCGCCGCTGACGTCC
Source organism: Steroidobacteraceae bacterium (assembly GCA_039924385.1). Taxonomy (GTDB): domain Bacteria; phylum Pseudomonadota; class Gammaproteobacteria; order Steroidobacterales; family Steroidobacteraceae; genus Bog-1198. The sequence continues at coordinate 59,869 of JBDTAV010000063.1, read as the reverse complement.
AGACCGTCGCCGCGCAGCTCCGCCACTTCGTACTGCCCGGTTTGATCCCAGGTCAGGAGCACGTCCAGCAGATCGCTGTCGATCATGATGAACTCAATGTCCATCGCGGCACGAGCGGTAAACTTTCGCGGCAATCCGGGCGCAAGCGCGGCGCGCGCTTCCGCGGTGCCGGACTTGATCACGCCCATGACGCGATCGTCGGCTCGGAGCTCGACTTGACCGCTTACCAAGTAATAGGTGCGCTTGTCGGTGTCGCCTTCTTTGAACAGCAAGCGACCGGCGCCCAATTCTCGAACCACCGTCTTCCGCGCGAGCGCGTGCAGGTTTTCGGCCTTCAAGCCGTCAAGCGGCGAGAAAGTCTTCAATACAGCAAGGTCTACTGGTCGCTCGTCCATCGACAAATTCTTCTGCCCCTTGGCCTTCAACCCTATGATTTTGCCTGCGAATGCTACCATACGCGGCGCTAGCAGCGACCACGCAGTGGTTCACATCGGATCGGTCTTAAGACGAAATTAAGCTCCAGCCGGCATCCGGCCGGAAGCGCTCGCCATAAACCTCCGCAAGTTCGTTCAGACGATTGACCACTTCGGTGATGCCGCGCTGCTTGGCATAGTGCAGCGGACCGCCGCGGAAGGGTGCGAATCCCGTCGCAAATATCGCGCCGGCGTCCAGCAAGTCGGCATCCTGCACGGTCGCTTCGCGAATGACGGCAACCGATTCATTGAGCAGCGGCAAAATCAGCCGGTCCTGCAGATCCGCCGGTGCGATCGCCTCGATGGCGCGCTTTTGCACCTTTCCGTCCTGCCAGCGGTAAAAGCCTTCGCCGCTCTTACGGCCGAGTTTTTTCTGCTCGACCAGCCTGATCAGGATTTTTGGAATTTCACGCTGCAAGGCAGCGCTTAACACCCGGCCGACATGCAGCGAAACGTCCAAGCCGACCACATCGGTCAGTTCAATCGGCCCCATCGGCATGCCGAACTGCACGGCGGCGCGGTCGATGACCTCTGCCGGTATGCCGGCCTCGAGCGCGAACAAGGCCTCGTTGACGTACGGCGTGAGAATGCGGTTCACGACGAATCCTGGCGCGCTCTTGCAGGGCAACGGCAGCTTATCGAGCTTGCGCGTGAACTTTAGCGCATCGGTTACCACCTGAGAGCGGGTGCTTGCGCCTTGCACGACTTCCACGAGCTGCAGCTGCGCCACGGGATTGAAGAAGTGAATACCCACCAAGCGGCTGGGATCGGCGAGATTTTCGCTCAAGGTTTCAATTTTGATGCTTGAAGTGTTGGTTGCCAGGATGGCCGAGGCTTTGAGCTTGGGCTCGAGTTCCGCATACAGCGCGTGCTTCGCCGCAACGTCTTCGAATATGGCTTCGATGACGACGTCGGCGTCGGCAACACCTTCGCCTTTTACGTCCATCTTGAGGCGCGAAACCGCCGCGGCAGCGGCGGCCGGATCCTTCAAGCGCTTTTCAAAAAACGTCCTGGCGCGCTGCATGGCAGGTTCGATCAGGTCTGTGCTGCGATCTTGCAAAGTAACCGTCATGCCGCGAAACGCCGACCAGGCTGCGATATCGCCGCCCATGACCCCGGCCCCAACGACATGGACATGCTTGAAAGCGGCGCTCGAATCGCCGCCCAGGCCTTTGAGCCGGTCTTGCAGCATAAAAACACGCACCAGGTTGCGCGATGAGGGCGAACACATCAATTCGCTGATCGAGCGTGCCTCACCCTCGTAAGCGGCGGCGCCTGTTGCGCCATAGCGCTGCCAGAGACCCACGATGGCGTAGGGGGCCGGATAGTGCTCGCGTCGCACGCTGTGACTTAAAGTCGCCACGGTTTGCCTGGCAACAAAAGGCCGTGCCGCGCTCAAGTTCATGAGCCGCTCAACGAAAGGCGCTGTCTTTTTCGGCGGGCGCCGCAGCAGCAGCGACTTGGCGCGCGCCGCGAGTTCTGCCGGCGGCACCAGTTCATCCAGCAGCCCCGCACGGAGCGCGCGCTCGCCGCGGAAAGGCCTCCCCTTGAGCATGAGTTCCAGGGAAGGCCGCACCCCGATCAGCTGCACGCTTCGGACCGTGCCGCCAAATCCTGGGTGAATGCCGAGCAGCACCTCGGGCAGGCCCAATGACAAGGCAGCGTCGTCCGCGCCGATTCGATAAGTGCATGCCAGGGCCAATTCCAATCCGCCGCCGAGGGCAAAGCCGCGGATCGCGGCCACGCTCGGACAGGGAAGATCCTCGAGCTGTTGCATGACTGACTGCCCGGCGCAAACCAGCGCATACCCTTCCTTGGGTGAGCGGATCGGCACGAACTCATTGATATCGGCCCCGGCGATGAATCCGCTTGCCTTGCCCGATTGCAGAACCGCTCCAACGGGCCGCAGCGCTGCAATTTCCATGAGCTTTGCGGAGAGCTCACGTACCATGTCGCCCGACAACACGTTGGCAGACCTGCCAGCCATATCGGCCGTCAGCCATGCGACCCGATCGGCGTCGACTTGCAGAGTCCAGTCGCTCATGCGGCTTGCAGCGCTCCATCGAGAATCGTGAAATCGCACACCAACGGCAGATGGTCCGAAAACTGCACATCCGGTATTTCGAAGCGACTCACCTGAATCTGCGCGCTATGCAAAATGAAATCCAACTCCTTGCGGGGACTGCGGCTTGGGTAGGAAAACAGCCCCTTGGTATTGGCGCTGCGCAGGCCGGCCGCCTGCGTGAACAGATAGATTTCGTGATCGCCCCAATACGTATTGAAGTCGCCGGCGACAATCACCGGCTTGGTCGTTTTGCGCACCAGATCATAGAGGTAGCGCAGCTGATATTGGCGGTGCCTGAACTTCAAGGACAAATGCACGAGGAAGATGGCGATGTCATCCAGCTCCAATTCGATAATAAGGCGTTTGATGCCGGTGTCGAAATAGTGGAAGCGTTCGCCGCGAACCCGGGGCGCTGCCAGAAATGCATTGGCCTGTTTGCGCACGATGGGCACCATGTGATTGACCGATGCGACGCCGTACTTGCACTCGTAGGTCGAGTAGTGGCCGAGGGAGCGCGCAATGAAATCCGCCTGATTGACCATTCCGGTCCGGATCGAGCCGGTATCGACCTCAATGAGGCCGACGACATCCGGGTCCTGGTCCTTGATGAACTCGGTAATACGCGACAGCACATGCCGGCTGGAGCGAAGATAGCCGGCCCCGGGCACCGGGAGGTGGAAGGCGGGCCCGGTCCCGGTGGCATAACGTATATTGTAAATCAGCAATCGCACCAGGCATTGTATCTTGGCGCGGGACGCTTCGCGCATGCCCATCGTCAAGTTACACTAGCCCGATGTCGGCCAATCCCATCCGCCTGTTCGTGACCCACGCGTGGCTGGAAAATGACGATTACACGCGCGTCTTCGAATACCTCGAAGCATCGGGTACTTTTTACTATTTCAACACCAGCCAGCCGCAAGCCAAGCAACCGATCGACAAGGAATCGCAGCGTGAGGATCTGCGCCGGCAAATCGCTCCTTGCGAAGTCATCGTTGTCCTACCTGCCGTGTACCGAATCGCGCCGGAGCTGGTGCTGTTTCAAATGAACTTCGCCAAAGCCGCCGACAAGCCCATCGTGGCGATGGAGAATTTCGGTTCAACTGATCCACTGCCAAAGGCCATTAAGGATCTTGTCGATGAGGTAAGCGCCTGGAATGAACGCAACTTGATCGACGCTCTGCGCCGCCAGGCGCGCCATCAAGAAACGACGCGCTGGGATTCGATCGACTTTAAACTCGATTAGTTGCTCGCGATGAGGGCAGGAGAAATGAATTCGCCAGCCGGACGATCTACGGAATGCAACTGCACGACCGTGCCTGCGCGCGCGGGGCTGTGCTGCGCTTTGCACATGAGACCAAAAATCTCGACGATCTGTGCGGCACACTCGTCCGCTTCCTGATTCGACATCTTGCGCACCGAAGCAGCCACCGCATCCTCGCCGCGCAAAGGCTGCACTCCGCAGAGGCTGCGCATGACGTGGGCGTACGTGTCGCGCAATTCCGTCGGAATCTCATCGGCGGGCAGCGCGGCAAGGTATCGACGGTAAGCGCAGACCAAACGTTGCTTGATTGGTGTCGATCGCACCAATTCCAGAGTGGCGAAATGGAAGCATTCCCAAGCAGTGATCATAAAACCCCGCGATAAACAAAGACGCAAACCTAAAGTGGTTTCGAGGCTGCGGGCTCCAAGGGAGCCTTGTTAAATCAAGACTCTGCGACTGGAATATACAAGACAATCGCAGAAACGCAACGCGGATTTCGTCAAACATTTGAAATGCGACCGCACTCCGATTGAGAGCAATTCAAGAGCCTTTTCTAGAAACGCGGTGACATGTCAAGTCTATCTTATTGAATTAAATTGCCTTTATGCGGAAATTGCTGCGGCATTGGTTGATTCGTCTGGGGTGTGGGCCGAATGATCAGCGCCGATGAGCATATAGACCCCGGGAACCACAAACAGCGTGAACAGCGTGCCGATGGCAAGGCCGGTGGAGATCACCAAGCCGATCGCGAAACGGGACGCGGCGCCCGCGCCGCTTGCGAACACCAGCGGCAGTACACCTAATACCATCGCTGCGGTGGTCATTAAAATGGGACGCAGCCGCACCGACGTGGCCGCGACGATGGCCGCCGCTTTGGACTTGCCGCTGTGCTGCTCTTCATTGGCAACTTCCACGATCAAGATGCCGTGTTTGCTGATCAAGCCAATGAGCGTCACCAGACCGACCTGGGTGTAGATGTTCAACGATGCGCCATGCAGGCCGAGGGCGATGAAAATCATCGCGCCGGCGATGGAGAGCGGCACGGAGATGAGAATTACCAAGGGGTCGCGAAAGCTTTCGAATAACGCGGCCAGCGCCAGGAACACAATGACGATTGCGAAACCGAACGTCGCCATGACGCCGCCGGACTCGGCCAGGTACTGGCGCAGCTGACCGCCGTAGTCGACGGAGTAGCCCTGCGGCAACGTACGCGCCGCCAGGTCCTGCAAATACTTCAGCGCTTCCGCCTGAGATACCCCTATGGTCGGCACGCCCGCCAAAGTGGCGGCATTGAGCTGCTGAAAGTGGTTCAGCGTTTCGGGCACCGTCTCGCGTCGAATGGTCGCGATTGTCGACAGCGGCACAGGGATGCCGTTGATGCTGGCAATGGGGTAATTGAGCAGCTGATCCGGGTTCAGGCGCGACAGCCTGGCGACCTGCGGAATCACCTTGTACGATCGGGTTTGCATGCTGAAGTAATTCACGTAGCCGCCGCCCAACAAGCTGCCGAGCGCTGCTCCCACCTGGCTCATAGTCAATCCCAACTGGGCTGTCTTATTGCGGTCGATGTCGATCACCGATTGCGGCGCGTCGATCTTCAAGTCGCTATCGATGAACATGAACATGCCGCTTTTCATGACGGCATCCAGAAAGGCGCGCGACACCTCGTCCAAGCGCGCGGCAGGTTCGGTGGTCTTGATTGCGAATTGCACCGGCAGCCCGAACGCGCCGGGCAGCGAGGGTTGCTGGAAAACGCCGAATTTCTGCGCCGGCAGTTTATTGAGCTTCTGCTGCAGAACGTTTTGGATGTCCGTCGATCCGAGCTTGCGCTCGGCGCGCGGCAACAGGGGTACGCCGATGAAGGATTGACCGGGCGCGTCAATTTGAAATATTGACATGATCCCGGGCTGGGATTTGACGACGTCGAAGACTTGATTGCCGGAAATAAGTTTGCTTTGCAGGGTCGCATCGGCTGCCGAGGTTGGCTGCGCCAGCACGAAGCCTTGGTCCTCCTGCGGCGCAAGCTCACTGCGTGCGCTTCGGTACAGGAGGAAAATGCTGAGCATGATGATGACCACGAACAACGCGGTGACCGGGGTATAGTGCAGACTGGACTCGAGGCGCCGCTGATAGCCGGCGCGGAAGCGCTCGAAGCGCGTGTCGATGAATTTAACGACGCGGGTTTCCCAGTCTTGCTTGTCGGCCCGATGGGGATGCAGCAGCCGTGAGCACATCATGGGCGAGAGCGTCAGGGCAATAATGGCGGAAACCGTCACGGCGCCGGCCAAGGTAAAGGCGAACTCGGTAAAGAGCGCTCCGGTGAGTCCGCCCTGAAAGCCGATCGGAATGTAGACTGCCAACAGCACCACGGTCATGGCCACGATGGGGCTGGCGAGTTCGCGCGCTGCCTGCATTGCCGCGGCGATCGGCGGCGTGCCGTCCTCCAGATGCCGATTCACATTCTCGACCACGATGATGGCGTCATCGACCACCAAGCCTATCGCCAGCACCAGCGCGAGCAAGGTGAGCAGGTTGATGGAAAATCCCAGTGCCAGCATGATGGCTAGCGTGCCTACCAACGACAGCGGGATGGCCACGACCGGAATCAGCATCGAGCGGGGCGAGCCCAAAAACGCGAAAATGACGCACATCACGATGATCAAGGCTTCGATCAATGTGACCGCCACCTCGTGTATGGAGGCATTGACGAATATGGTCGAATCATATGCGACGTTGACCTCCAAGCCTTGGGGCAGCTGCGAACCAATCTCGGGAATCTTGGCTCTGACGCCTTGGATGACGGTCAGCAGATTCGCCGTGGGGGCGATTTGGATGCCGATGAAGACGCCGTTTTTGCCGTCAAAGCGCACTTTGGATTCGTAGCTGTCCGCACCCAGCGTCACCTCGGCGACATCGCTCAAGCGGATGTTGCTGCCGTTGATCTGTTTGACGATCAGATCCTGAAATTCTTTCAGTGAATGCAGGTTGCTGGTGGAGGTCAGCGTCACCTGCACCATTTCGCCCTTGGTGTTGCCGACCGCGGATATGTAGTCGTTGCTGCCCAGGGCTGCATAGATGTCGTTCGCCGTCAGTCCGTAAGAGGCCAGCTTCTTGGGGTCGAGCCACGCGCGCAGCGAGAATGTTTGGCCGCCGATGATTTCGGCGGTCTGCACACCCGCGACCGCCTGGAATTGCGGCACGACGACGCGGGTCAAGTAATCGGTGATTTGGTTCGAGGCGAGCGTCTGGCTGCGAAAACCGATATACATGGCATCAGTCGTCTGTCCCACCTTGACGGTGATCGTCGGTTGCAGTGCACCTGAGGGCAACTGATTCAAGATCGAATTAACTTTGATGTTGATTTCGCTCGCAGCCTTCGAGGTATCGTAATTCTGGCGAAGGTTGACCGTGATGATGCTGACGTTGCTTTGGCTGACAGAAGTCATGTAATCAATGCCGTTTGCCTGCGCTACGGCCGTCTCGATTGGAGTCGTAATGAACCCGGCGATGGATTCCGGGTCTGCACCCGGGTAGGCCGTTGAGATGGTGACGATGCCGTTCTCAGTCTTCGGGTAAGCGAGCACCTGCAGTGCGCCGAACGACCGCAGGCCCAGCACCATGATGGTGAGGCTGACGACGGACGCCAATACCGGGCGTCGAATGAATATGTCCGTGAAATGCACGAGTAACCCTTAAGCTTATTCGTTCGGCGGATTCGGACTGGGGTTGTTCGGCGGGACCACGGCGTTGTTGACGGTGACCACCGTGCCATTGCGCAGCTTCATTTGGCCACCACTCACCACGATCTCACCTGCTTTGACGCCGCTTAAGATCGCAACCTGATCGCCGCGCGTGTCTCCCAATTTGACGAAGCGCTGTTGTACGGTTAAGCGCGGATTGCCCTTATCGTCGACGCCGTTTTTCTCCACCACAAAGACGGTGTCGCCAAAGGGGTTGTACGTGACGACCGTCTGCGGCAGGGTAATCAGAGCGCTTTTCTTGCCCAACTGAATGCGTACATTGGCGAACATTCCCGGAACCAAGCGCCGCTCCGGATTGTGAAAGGTGGCGCGCACCTGGACGTTGCGGCTGCTCACATCGACCTTGGAGTTGATGGAATCGATGGTCCCGCTGAATGTCTGCGCTGGGTAGGTATCCACGGTCGCCGAAACCGGCTGCCCGATTTTCAGCTGCGCCAGTGCCTGCTGAGGTACATAGAAGTCGACCAAGATTGGGTCCAGCGCCTGGAGTGTGACGACTGCGGTGCCGGCGGTGAGGTATTGGCCGATGTCGACCTGGCGGATGCCCAATCGCCCGGCGAAGGGCGCTTTGACAATTTTCTCTTCGATCAACGCCTGTTGCGCAGCAACTTGCGCGCGCGCCGATTTCAACGTCGATACATCGGTGTCGATGTTGGCCTGGCTGATTGCCTGAGCGGCGAACTGTTCCTGGTCGCGCTTGTAGGTTTGCTGGGCGAGTTCGGCCGCCGCCTGCAATTGCTGCAGCTTGGCATAGTCGTCGTTGGGTTTGAGACGCAGCAGCACCTTGCCCGCCGCAACATCATTACCGGAATCGAAGGCAATTTCGTCAACCACTCCCGAAGCCTGCGCGGACAGGTCGGCACCGCGCACCGCTCGCAGCGTCCCGGTCGATTGAATGAAAGGCTGCCAGTCCGAAGCAGCGGCTTCGATAGTCGATACCGTCTGCGGCGCGTGAGCGGCGGCATCCATGAACTTCTTGCCGAACGAGGCGCCGATACGCTGCCAGGCAAATACCAGGCCCAGCACCACAATCACAGCGATCAGCATGATCACGATTGGCTTGATCATCGTCCTGGGTCTAGCGGTCTCCATGGTGCTCACTGGGGTTCCTTGCGCGAGTCGGTCGTGTTGGCGGCGACATCATTACGATTCCACCAACCACCGCCGAGCGCTTGAAATAGCGCAGCCGTATCGGCGTAGCGCTGCGCTTTCGCCTTGACGAACGCGACGGCGGCCGATTGGTAAGTTTGTTCGGCGCTCAATACCTGTAGGTGGCTGGCGGCGCCGCTCTTGTACTGGACCTGCACCAAGTTCAGGCTTTGCGCCGCGGTGCGCTCCGCGAGCGCCTGTGCTTCGAGGGCTTCTGCGTCGCCTTTGAGCGCATACAAGGTGTCGGAAACATTTTGAAAAGCAGTGATGACCGTGGCGCGATAGTTGGCGGCGGCCTGCTGTGCCGCTGCCACGGCGGCGCGGCGTTGATGCAACAACTGACCCCCCTTGAATATCGGCTGGGTCGCCGAGACCGCCAGGCTCCAGACCACGGAGGCGGGGGAGAACACATTCGAAAAACTCGTCGCCTCCCCGCCATAACTGCCCGACAAGGTGATCTGCGGCAGCATGTTCGCCGTCGCGACCCCTATTTCCGCGGTGGCCTCGTGCAGCAGCTCGGAATATTCGCGCACGTCGGGTCTCTGCTCGACGAATTTCGACGGCACACTTAACGGCAGTTCAACCGGCAAGGTCAGCGTGTCGAGAGTAAATTCGGGTCCCGCATAGTCCGCCGGCAGCGCGCCGATGTAGGTGGCCAGCAGATTCCTCTCCTGCGCGAGCTGCGTGCGCAGGGCGGGCAGGGTGCCCAGAGTGCTCTGTAAAACGGCTTGCTGCTGCAGAATATCGGCTCGCGATGCTCCGCCCGCATTGAAACGGAGCTGCGTGATATCCAACTGCTGGCGCTGCGAGTCGGCGATGTCCTGGGCGGCGGCAAGTTGCAACCGCAACGAGGCTTCCGTAATTGCGGCGGTGACCAAGTTGGCAGTCAGGCTCAAGTATGCGGCTTCCAGCGCATAGCGCGCGTATTCGGCTTGCGCGCCGAGCGACTCAACCTTGCGCCGGATGCCGCCGAATGCATCCAAAGTGTAGGAGACATTCAGGGTCGCATTGTTGAGCGTGTAGATAACTGCCGGTATCTGGGGCGCACCGAGCGCTGCACCCGGAACCTTCTGCCGCTGCACACCGGCTGCCGCCGACACGCTGGGAAAAAAACTGCCGCGTTCCGCGGCGACGGTTTCGTTGGCCTGCCGCAACGCCGCGGTCGCCGCTTCGAGAGTTGGATTATTGGCCAGCGCACGCTCGATCAAGGCGTTGAGCGCCGGGGATTGGAACAGCGTCCACCACTGGCCGGGAATGTCGAGCCCGTCGACAAAGCGCTGCGCCTGGTTGGGCGAGGAGCTTGCTCCCAGCTGCGCTGGAATGTCGCCGGTCGGCGTGAAGCCGGCGGTTTTTGGGGCGTCCGGCGTCTTGAAATTTGGGCCGACCGCGCAGGCGGTGAGCAAACAGGCTAGCGCGGCGCTGCATCCGATGTAAGTTTGGCGAATCATTTACGTGGGGTCGCGCCGAGCAAAAAGATGTCGATCACATGCTCAACGTGTGATTTGCAATCGAGCCGGGCCACCGCGGCCTCGCCGCCGAACAGTAGACTTTCGTGCAGCTCGGAGCAAATCATTTGCAGAAACAGGGTTGCCGCACGGTCCGGATCGGCGAGCGCCAGCGCGCCGACTGCTACTTGCGCCCGGAAATAGTTGGCGACCACGCTGTCGACGCAGAGTTTGTTGTTCGCGCGCATTTTTGCCGCGAGTTCCGGAAACCGCTGGGATTCGGTCGCGACGATGCGAAACAGCGCCGCGGCGTCGGGGTCGCGCGCACGGCCGGAGAGGGTTTCGGCGATGACTCCGAGGGCTGCCTGCGGTTCGAGCCGGTTCAGGTCCGCCGTCGCCAGCACCGTGGACATCCGATCGACCAGCCTGCTGATCACGGCGCCCAAAAGATCCGCCTTGTTCTTGTAGCGCTCATAAATGGTCCGGGTCGATACACCGGCCTCGGCGGCCACCTTGTCGATGCTTGCCAGACCGTACCCTTCGCGCAGGAACACTCGCGTTGCAGCATTGATGAGGACCGCGGTGCGCGCGATTTCAGTGCCGCGACGAGGCCTTCCGCGCTTGGGCAGCACGGCTCGCGGGAGCTGGGAGTCAATCATGGCTAGAAAATGACATGTGTCGTTTTTAATTGCAAGGTCGGTAATTACGAACTATATATTCACTTGATAAAATATATTATATTAAATAGTTAGATTGCAAATGAATATTACCCCGCCCCAATTTGCCTTGATGGAGGACAACCTTCAGAACCTGAAGCGGCGCGTACCCGACTTGCCCGTCTCCGGAATACTGCTGTGCCGGCTGTTGCTGCATATCGGCAGGGAAATGGCGGCGAGATTTGAACAACAGATCAAACCGTTCGGCCTGACCGAAGCGGAGTTTCGCGTTTTGACGACGTTATTCTCGCAGCCCGATGGCGTCGCGCATCCCAGCGACTTGTGCGCGCGAGCCTCGCAGAGTCCGGCCAATATGTCGCGCATCAGCGATTCTCTGGTAAGCCGCGGCCTCATCACGCGCGTGCCGAGCATTCATGATCGTCGGCGCATGGTGCTGCACATCACGGCGGAAGGGGAGGAACTCGTACGGCAACTGCTGCCGATTTTGCATGCGCCCCTGCGCAGGATGCTGAAGGATTTTCCCGAAGCGGAGCAATGCCAGTTGGCCGCGCAGCTGAAGAGACTGGGTTCCGAATTGGAGCAACTCAGCAGGGCGCCGGGGGCCGAGGCGGCACAATGAGCGCACATCGAGCCGCGCTGGCCGTCTTCTTCACCCTGCTCGCGGGCTGCGCCGGATTGCCGCCGAAGCATCAGCCCGTTCAATTGTCCGAATCGGCGCCGCTCGATGGGATCGCAACGGCCGGCGGCGGAGACTGGCCGGCACTAGGATGGTGGAAGCGTTACCAGGACCTCACGCTGGACCAGTTGATCGACCTTGGCGGAGCGAACTCGCCGAGCCTGGCGAGTGCGCATGCGCGCTATGACTCCGCGCGCCAATCGGTTCGCCTTGCGGCAGCTGAGTCGGGTGCTCATGTGCAAGCCAACGCCGACGCGGACCGGCAGCGGCTCAGCGACAACGGTTTGTTTCCGCCGCAACTTCTGGGATTCACTTGGTACGACCAGTTCGACTTAGGGCTGCAAGCTAGCTACACCTTCGATTGGTGGGGCAAGCAACGTGCTGCAGTGGAGGCAGCGATGGACCAGGCGCATGCGGCGCTGGCGGATCGCAGCGCGGCCGCGTTGATGCTCGTGAGTTCCATTGCCGATGCCTATTTTGGATGGCAATCCGACCAAAATCGTTTGCAGCTTGCGAGAGAGAGGCAAGCCGCCGTCGAGCTGCAGGCCAAGGTGAGCGGCGCGCGCGTGCGCGCGGACTTGGACTCGGCGGATGAGCTTAACAGCGCGGACCTCGCCCTGGCGGCGGCGCGCGAGCAGATTGCGATGTTGGAAGGATCCGCGAAACTGCGCCTGGTGGTTTTGGCGGCGCTGGTCGGGCGTCCCATCAGCGAACTGCCGCCCTTGTCGCCGAAGCCGCTGCCGTCATTGCCCGGTGCTTTGCCCGATAACGTGAAAATCGACCTGATATCGCGCCGTGCCGATATCACCGCAAGCCGCTGGCGGGTCGAGTCGGCGGAACGCAGCCTGGCTTCCGCCCGTGCCGAGTTCTTTCCGGACATCACCATCAATGCGCTGCTCGGTGTTTCCAGTCTTGATGTTGGCAAGTTGCTCGAGTACGGCAGCCGCGTACCGCAGGTCAGCGGCGCCATTCATTTGCCGATTTTCGACGCGGGTAGGCTCAAGGCGCGATACGGCGGCGCGCAGGCGGCGATCGATTCAGCGGTCTCCAACTATCAGGACACGGTTGTCGGCGCTGCGCGCGACGTCGCCGCGCAAGCCACGACCCGCGCCCAGATCGAAGCGCAACGCACGCAGCGAGCGAAACAAGTCGACGCGGCGTTGCGAATGAAAAAGGCCGCGGCGTCCCGCGTGCGTCAGGGCTTGAACGACTCGCGCAGCGAATTGACGGCCACCGAGACGTGGATCGACCAGCGCGATGGCCTGCTGCAGCTCGATTCCGCCGCGCTTTCGGCAGACATCGCCCTGCAGCGCGCGCTGGGGGGCGGATACGAGAGTCCGCAAAAGCTCGTGAGTTCGCCTTCAACAACAACGGCACCATGAACGCAACTATCGAACCCTCGGCACCGAATCCTCCCAACGGCAAGCGGCGCAGGATATTGCTGCTCATCGCGGTGATTTTCATCGTGATTGGTGCGCTTTGGGCCGCGTACTTCGTGTTGGTGCTCGAAAAGCGCGAAAAAACCGACGATGCGTACATCAATGGCAACCGGGTCGTCATTTCGGCGCAGGTCTCCGGTACCGTCGTCGCGGTATTGGCGGATGACACCCAGCTCGTTAACGCCGGACAAATATTGGTGAAGCTCGATCCGACCGATGCGCAATCTGCGTTGAGCCGCACGGCCAGCGCGCTGGCCCAGGCGGTGCGGCAGGTGCGTCAGCAAAGAGCCACGGCGGGGCAATACGACTCGGAAATCGAATCGCGCAAACTGGAACTCTCGCGTGCGCAAGTCGACCTGGCAAAACGCGAGCCGCTCGTGGCCGACCAGGCCATCGCCGGCGAAGAGGTACGGCACGCGCAGGATGGCGTGCAATTGGCACGCGCCGCGCTCGCCCAGGCGCAACGCCAGTCGCTGGCCGCGCATGCGCTGGTTGATGGCACGCCGGTAGAAAGCAATCCGACGGTCCTGCAGGCCAAGGATGGATATCGCGATGCGTGGATTGCGACGCAGCGCAACGCGGTTGTTGCACCGGTGTCGGGTTATGTCGCCGAGCGCAGCGTGCAGCTGGGCCAGCACATCCAGGCCGGCGAAGCCCTCATGACCGTGATCCCGCTTCACTCGCTGTGGGTCGACGCCAACTTCAAAGAAGTGCAGTTGCGGAACCTGCGCATTGGCCAGAAGGCCGAAGTGCGCAGCGATCTCTATGGCGGCTCGTTCATTTTTCATGGCCACGTGCAGGGAATGTCGGCGGGGACCGGGGCCGCGTTTTCACTGCTGCCGCCGCAAAATGCCTCGGGCAATTGGATCAAGGTGGTGCAGCGTGTCCCAGTTCGAATTGTCATTGACGAGAACGACCTGATCAAATCGCCGCTGCGAGTCGGGCTTTCCGCCACGGTGACGGTGGATACGACCTCGCGCAACGGCCCGGTCCTGGCCATGCAGGCCAGCGACAAGCCGGTGGGCGATACGCAGGTGTACACACAGGATCTGGAGAAAGCCAACGCCGAGGCGGACGCCGTGGTGCGGCGCAACCTTGGGATTGAACACTAGCTAGGAGTTTGTCCCGCCCATGGCTGAATTGGCGCAGCCGGCGACCGCCGGTGAATACCCGCCTTTGTACGGCGGTAAGTTGTTTTTTCTGACCGTCGCGATTGCGACCGCCTCTTTCATGGAGATCCTTGACATGACCATCGTCAATGTCTCCGTGCCTTCGATTTCCGGGAGTCTCGGCGTCACGACGTCGGAGGGGACTTGGGCGGTGAGTTCTTACATGCTTGCCGCCGCCATCATGCAGCCGCTGTCCGGCTGGATCGCGCGGCGCTTCGGCGAGGTCAGAACCTTTGTCACCTCGATTTTATTGTTCATGGTGTTCTCAGCGGTGTGCGGCATGGCCAACAGCCTTCCGATGCTGGTTGGCGCGCGCCTGGTGCAAGGTTTTGTGTCAGGTCCCATGATGTCGGTCGCACAGGCGATACTGCTGCGCAACTATCCCATCGACAAGCGCGGTCTGGCGCTTGGGCTGTGGTCGATGGTCATCATGATTGCCCCGATTTTCGGTCCCATCATCGGCGGTTGGATTACGGATAATCTTTCCTGGCCGTGGCTGTTTTATATCAACCTGCCGGTAGGCGCCTTTTCGGCGATTGCGAGTTGGTCGCTTCTGCGCCGCCGCGAGTCGAACACGGTAAAGCTGCCCATCGACGGCGTGGGGCTCGCGCTGCTCGTAATCGGTGTCGGCAGCCTGCAATTCATGCTGGACAACGGCAACGAGAAGGACTGGTTCAATTCGCCGGTGATTTTGGGCGCGGCCGTGACGGCCGTCATGGCGGTCGCCTTTCTCATTCCCTGGGAACTGACCGACAAGCATCCGGTGGTGGACCTGCACTTGTTCGCAAAGCGCAATTTTCGCGTCGGCACTTGCACCCTGGCCTTGGCGTTCTTTGCTTTCTCGGGCGTCAACATCGTTTTCCCATTGTGGCTGCAAACCACTGTCGGTTACACCGCCACGTGGGCGGGATTGGCGGTTGCGCCGGTGGGACTCTTGGGCCTCATCATCGCACCCATCGTCGGCCGCAACATGATGCGCCTGAATTTACGCCTCGCCGCCAGCTTCGCGTTCTGTATTTTTGGGTTCTCGGTATTCTGGACCGCGACGCTGAATGAGAGCGCCAGTTATTTTCAATTTGCCACGCCGCGATTCCTGCAGGGTCTGGGAATGGCATTTTTCTTTCTGCCATTGAATCAAATCCTGATGTCCGGCATTTCTTCGAATGAGCTGGCCTCCGCTTCCGGAGTCAGCAACTTCGTGCGCACCATGTCCGGTAGTTTCTCGACCGCGGTCACTGTGTGGGTTTGGAATCGGCGCAGCGACTACCATCACGCCGTGCTGGCGGAGCACATCAACAATTCCGCCCAGGCGTGGTCTTCGTACCAAGCTCAACTTGGAGCGCGCCATATTCGCGGCGTCAGCGCCTCGGAATTCGTGAATCAAGTCATTTCCAGTCAATCTTCGACCCTGGGCGTCAACGACGTATTTAATTTGATGGGCCTGATTTTTCTGGCGCTAATTCCCGTCATCTGGTTCTCGAAGCCGCCGTTCGGCGCGCGCGCCGCGAACCCGGCGCGCTGAATCGTGTAGGATTCGCTGCCGTGAGCTCGCCTTATATCGTCGCCGTCGGCGGAACGCTGCGCCCCAATTCGTCCACGGAGTGGGCGATGCGCCATGTGTTGAACGCCTCGCAGCGGATCGGCGCCCGCATCAAATTGATCAGCGGACCCTTGCTGCAATTGCCGCTGTATCAACCGGAAAATCCCGAGCGCGGCGAGGGCGCGCGGCTCTTGGTGGCGCAACTCGCGCTTGCGGACGGCATCATCATCGGGTCGCCCGGGTACCATGGCAGCATTTCCGGCTTGGTCAAAAACGCCCTGGACTATGCCGAAGACTTGCGCACGGATGCGCGCCCGTACTTCAGCGGCCGGGCGGTCGGATGCATCGCCACCGCCGGTGGCTGGCCCGGCGCCATCAATACATTGAGCGCCTTGCGCGATATCGTGCATGCGCTGCGCGGCTGGCCGACGCCTCTCGGCGCCGCCATCAATTCGGCAGAAAGTGTATTCGACGAGGAGGGAAGGTGCCTGGTGCCGAGAGTGGGCCAGGTGCTGGATTTGATGGCGGAAGAAGTGATGGGCTTCGCGCTAAGCTAGAGCCGATGACCGCCCAACGCGACGGCGCGTTGCCGCGCCGTCGCCAGTGACCGCTAGACCCGTGATCGGCCATTCAACAAGAAAGTTACAATCGCGCCGATCAGAAAAACGACGAATAGAATTTTCGCGATGCCCGCAGCGCCCGCGGCAATTCCGCCAAAGCCGAACACGGCGGCAATCAAGGCAATGACCAAGAAGACGACGGCATAATGAAGCATGAGGGTTCCTTATATTCGGGTGTAATCGGATAGCACCAGGGCTTTACGCCTATTTGTGTGACGTCTAAACGATACGGTTGTACTTCAGGCAAATGTAGAGCGCGGTTCCCTTTAATACCGTGGGATTTCCCCTACGCTGGGCACGAGCTACGCGGGCCGAGCCGGGGCTGAGTGTGCGCTTGTGCGGCTGCAACACTTCGTTTAGCATAAAAGTATGGATGTAGGGCATTTGGCCTCGCAGATATCGGGCATTGCGGCCTCGATTGGCGAACCTGCCCGCGCCCGCATGTTGTATTGCTTGCTGGACGGTCACGCGCGCACCAGCACGGAGCTGGGAATCGTCGCGGAGATCAGTGCTTCGACCGCCAGCGTGCATTTGGCGCGCCTCAAAGACTATCAACTGGTCAAGGTGTACGCACAAGGCAAGCATCGGTACTACAGCCTGAAAGACTCGCACGTGGCGCAAGCGCTCGAGGCCTTGAGCGTGGTGGCAGGCGGCAGCACGGCCGGATTCGTTCCGAATACACCCAGCCGGTTGCGCTCAGCAAGAAGCTGTTATGACCACATGGCTGGTGAGATTGCCGTGGCGCTTCACGACCGAATGCAGGAGCTGGGGTGGCTGCAGCGCGCCGCGCCCGACGAAAATCTCTATGAGTTGACCCGCGCCGGCATGGGAGGATTGGACCGCCTCGGCATCGATGTCGAGGCGGTGCGCTTACTGCGCCGCCGGTTTGCGTTTGCCTGCCTGGATTGGAGCGAGCGCCGGCCGCATATCGGCGGAGCCTTGGGCGCGGCGCTGTTTAAAGTCGCCTTGAGCAGAAAGTGGATGACGCAGGACGCGCAGGGACGCGGCCTCCGATTGACAGACATCGGTAAGCGCGAAATAGGACTGGTGCACGCCGCTCCACGCGCCCGCGCCAAGTGAGCGCACTGCCCCGGCGTGGAGCAGTGCCGATGCCTGGATTACTTCGTCTTGATACCCATGTCGGATGCGATCGCGTCGATCGCCTTCAGATGAGCCCTGACTGTCGGTAAGGTCGCTGTGGCAAATGACTTGGCATCGGCGTCTTGCCCGGAACTGATTTCCTTGCGGAACAGGGCAATCGTCTGGCGGTGCGCGCTGATCTGGCCCTTGACGTAAGACTTGTCAAACGTCTCGCCGGACAGGACATCGAGCTTGGCCTTCGCTGCCATTTGACCCACGCTCGCGCTGGTGGGAAGGGTTATATTCTTCGAAGAGGCGAGCGTCTGCAGCTTGTCGTTCGCCGCCGAATGATCCTTGACCATCATGGCGCCGAAATCCTTTATCTGCTGGCTTTTGCCCTTGTCTTGAGCCAAGTGCCCAGCGTCTACTTCGGCGATACCGGCTTCGGCCGCATGCTTATAAAAGGATGCGTCCGGATTCGATGCCGCGAATGCAACCACCGGCAAGCTCAGCATGAGCGCGAAAAAAGTACCTTTCATCTTCTTCTCCTAATTAAATACCGATCAAATGTGGAATTCACTTGCAGGAGTCTTGCGGAAGAAAATCGTCTGCGCGAGTTGTGTGCAGCGCGATCCCACGTAGGAAAAGCGGCCCTTTGTTCCATGGGTGCACGCTGCCGCAATTGACCGCGCAAGCCGGACAATTGCGTAACGTTATGTAAATCAAGAATTTATCGATGTTATGCCAGCCTCGATGAGGCTCGCGTCGGCGCTTAGCCGAGAGCGTCACACTCCGTGCTTGAACTGCGTCGCAGATTGCAAATGCAGGCGCAAGGTCCTACACGCCGTCGGAGTTCCTCCATAGTCTCGCGGCGGGCTACCTGCTAAAAGCCATTCGCTATGACGCTCAAAACGGCACCGGACAGCGACAAACTCAGTGGCAGCGCGGCTGAAGCCGCGCAAATGGCCATTGAAGCGGGCCTCATTTATGTATCGGATACAGAGCCCGGCATCCGCCGGTTGCGCGTTGGCAGAGGCTTCCGCTACGTCACGCCGAAAAACCGCCGACTGGAAGCTGAAAAGGATCTGAAACGCATCGCGAGTTTGGCGATACCTCCCGCATATCGAGACGTGTGGATCAGCATGAAGCCGCGCGGCCATTTACAGGCAACCGGCCGGGATGCACGCGGAC
Organism: Steroidobacteraceae bacterium; assembly: GCA_039924385.1. Lineage (GTDB taxonomy): Bacteria > Pseudomonadota > Gammaproteobacteria > Steroidobacterales > Steroidobacteraceae > Bog-1198. The sequence goes on along the minus strand of JBDTAV010000063.1, from coordinate 41,323 downwards.
GCAAACAATACCGCTATCACACGGAATGGCGCGAACTGCGCGACAGCGCGAAATTCGAACGCATGGTCGCCTTCGGCGAACAGTTGTCGAAGCTGCGGCGCGTTCTGAAGCGGGATATGGCGTTGTCCGGCCTGCCGCGAGAGAAAGTGCTGGCGGTGGTGGCGAGCCTGCTTGATGCGACTCGCATCCGCGTCGGCAACACCGAATACGCACGCGACAACAAGAGCTTTGGTCTGACGACGCTTCGCAACCGGCATGTTACTTTCATTCGCGACGGCCGCGCCGTGCTCAATTTTCGCGGCAAGGGCGGGGTGCAGCACGAAATTCTGATCGATGATAAGCGCATCGCGAAAATCGTGCGCCGCTGCCAGGAGATCCCGGGTCAGCATTTGTTCCAATATATCAATGACGAAGGTCAGCGCTGTCCGATCGATTCAGGGCAGGTCAACGATTATCTTCGCGAAGCGATGGGCAACGATTTCACCGCCAAAGATTTTCGTACCTGGGGCGCGACTTTGCACGCCATCACCTTGCTCGCGAGCACGCCGCTGCCTGAACCTCAAAGCGAGCACGCCTTCAAAAAGAAGATTACCGAGGTCGTCAAACAAGTCGCCGCCGAGCTGCGCAACACGCCGGCGGTCTGCCGCAAGTCGTATATCAATCCCGCTGTCTTCGACAGTTGGCGATCGGGCAGCATACACGAGAATATTGACGGTAAACTGACGGCGGCTTCTGCTCGAAAAGCGGAAACACTGGTGCTCGCATTTTTGCGCGAAGAAGGCAAAGCCGCCGGCGCGCAGCGCCGTCAGCCTGTCCTACAGCGAATCAGCGCCGCGGATGACAGACCGGCATGAAACGTGAAGGTTATATCGTGCTCATGCTCAAGACATTATCCGCCCGCGGCTGCCTCTTCTTATTCGTTCGCACGCACCATCACCTGGAATACTATTTCAAAGTGGATGATACGCGGCGTGCAGCCAATGAAACCGGGGTGCTCGCTTGCTCCTGTCCGCGCCGCTTGGCCAATGTGGTGGAGATCCATCCGATTTCCCAGCCGGCTGCGCAACGCCAATAGGACCGAACCGTCTATGGACATGGCGACATTGCTCAAGAAGACTGCAAATTTTGTGGTGGGAGTGAGCATCATCAAGCTGCTCACAGCCGATCTCAAGGCCGAAATTCTTCATGACGGCGCAAACTTGCGCTACAAGACGAATGAATTGGTTCGAAAATCACCCTATCGTGCCGCCGGCATCGCCGCAGCGGCGGGCGCCTTGACGGGAATCGCGCTGACGCAGCGACGCCCACATAGGATTCATCTTACCCGCTTTTAGGACCCCGGGCACTATTGCCGCTATCGCTTTGACGTAGTCTCGTCCGAGACACTCAAGGGGCGACATTGAATCTTCATCTCAATCTTTCCGGCGGCTTGACGGGCGATATGTTTATTGCAGCCGTGCTCGATGCCTTCCCGCGCTTCGAGCAGCGGGTCATCAGCACGATCGACGCCTTGGACGCTCCTTATCCGGTGATCTGTTGTCTCGTCTCGCACGCTGAGTACGATGTGATCGGACATCGATTCGAGATCGAGCCGTTCGTCAAATATTTTGGACACATACCGCTCGCGTTTCCTCAAGAACCGGCCGGCTGGGCCTCCGTGCGCGATCGGCTGGCCGCAGCCGAAATAAGGCCGGAGATTCGCAAGCACGCTGCTAAAATCTTCGAGTTCCTGGTGAGAGCCGAGGGGGCCGTGCATGGTGGCTCGCCGGAACGAGTGGGCTTCGAGGCCGGCGCCTGGAATTCCATCGCGCAGGTTATGGGTGCCGCAACCTTGATTGATGCCCTCGATACTGCGCAATGGTCGGCATCGCCGTTTCCGTCCGGCGGCGACGCGACGCTCACCGGCGCCGCCATTGTCGACTATCTTTGCCCGCCGCGCTTGCGCGGCCGGCCGTTGCCCAAGGCAAAGTCGTTGGTTCGAAGCGGTACCGGTTTCGGTTTGTTTCCGTTTCAGAACAACTATATGCGTCTTCTGTGCTTCGACTCAGCCGACGCCGTGCGTTTCGAGCAGGACGGTTCATTGGCGCCGCGACGCACGGCCGGCAGAACGGTCGAGCCGACCCGGCAGTAATCAGCGTGCTCGGTTAACACATGCGGGCGCTTCACTTTCGGTGGCGCGAGAGCCGGTCCATGCACGTCTTATGGGACGTGGCCAGGGATACGGTATCCGAATGGATTAAGCACAACGCGTCGAGCTTGGGCGCAGCGCTTTCCTTCTATACGCTCTTTTCCATCGCGCCGATTTTGGTCATCGCGATGGCGGTCGCAGGGTCCATTTTCGGCCCGCATGTTGCCGAAGCCCATGTGCTCGACCAAATGCGCGCTCTGCTGGGCGACGCCGGCGCCGCGGCCGTGAAAAGCCTGCTCGCGAGCGCGCATCAAAGCGGCCTCAAAGGGGTAGCCGCGGCGATTGGTGTTGTGACGTTGCTGATCGGGGCAACCAGCGTATTCGGCGAACTGCAAAATACCCTCGACTACATCTGGAAGTCTCCGGAGAAAGACAGCGTGGCGTGGTGGCGAATCCTGCGCTCGCGGATTTTGTCGGTCGGCCTGATATTGGGCGTCGGGTTTTTATTGTTGGTATCGCTCGTGAGCAGTGCGGCACTGGCAGCCTTGGGCGCATGGCTCGGCACTTTCATGGTGCAGTGGAGCGTCATCCTACCGGCAGTGGATCTGATCCTGAGCCTGGCCTTGACGACCGTCCTGTTCGCCATGATTTACAAATACGTGCCCCGCGAGGACATTGCCTGGGGAGACGTGTGGGTTGGAGGTCTGGTGACGGCTTGCCTGTTTTCGGTCGGCAAACTGCTGATTGGGCAGTACTTGGGCCGCAGCTCATTCAGCTCCGCGTACGGAGCAGCGGGTTCCATCATGGTCTTGCTGCTTTGGATCTATTATTCCGCGCAGATCTTCTTGCTCGGCGCGGAATTCACGCACGTATTTACATATCGGGCGGGATCGCGGTCAGACTCGCGCATACCCAGCGCTGAGTAGCTATAATGCGACTCGACCTACCGGTGCCCCGCAATTCGATCTATGAAGCGAGACGAAATCAAGGAAGCGCTTAGAAAACAAGCGCTCGACTATCACGAGTTTCCGGTACCCGGGAAATTATCGGTCACCGCCACCAAGCAGTTGCTCAACCAGAGCGATTTGGCCCTCGCGTATTCACCCGGAGTTGCAGCGGCCTGCGAGGCGATTGTAGAAGATCCATTGAATGTATTCCGGTTTACCGCGCGAGGAAATCTGGTTGGGGTGATCAGCAACGGCACCGCCGTGCTGGGGCTCGGCGCCATTGGCCCGTTGGCGGCCAAGCCCGTGATGGAAGGCAAGGCGGTCTTATTCAAGAAATTTGCGGGCATCGATGTTTTCGACATCGAGATCGAACAGCGAGATCCGCAAAAGCTGATTGAGATGATCGCGGCGCTGGAGCCGACATTCGGTGCGATTAACTTGGAGGATATCAAGGCGCCGGAATGCTTCATCGTTGAGCGCGAACTGCGCAGGCGTATGAAGATTCCGGTGTTCCATGACGATCAGCATGGGACTGCGATTATTGTGACCGCGGCGTGCCTCAACGGCCTGCAGGTCGTCGGCAAGGACATTGGGCACGTCAAAATGGTGGTCAGCGGCGCCGGCGCGGCGGCTCTGGCATGCGTCGACCTGCTGTTGGATTTGGGGCTTGTGCGCGCCAACGTGTGGTTGACCGATCTTGCCGGGGTCGTCTACGAGGGACGACAAGAGCTGATGGATCCGGAAAAGGCGCGCTTCGCGCAGCCCACATCGGCGCGCACGCTGGCTGCGGTCATCGGCGGAGCGGATGTGTTTCTGGGATTGAGCGCAGGCGGCGTCCTGACTCAGGACATGGTCCGGGTCATGGCCGAAAGGCCGCTCATCCTGGCTCTTGCCAATCCCATCCCCGAGATTCTGCCGGAGGGGGTCAGGGCAGTGCGCAACGACGCGGTCATTGCCACCGGGCGCAGCGACTATCCCAATCAGGTCAACAACGTGCTGTGCTTTCCATTCATTTTTCGCGGCGCGCTGGATGTGGGCGCCACAACGATCACGCGGCAAATGGAAATTGCCACGGTACATGCGATCGCCGAATTGGCGCGGCAGGAGCAAAGCGACATCGTCGCGGCCGCCTATGGCGGCATAGAAGACCTGGCGTTCGGTCCTGAATACCTGATCCCGAAGCCTTTTGATCCTCGTCTGATCGTAAAAATCGCGCCTGCGGTCGCCAAGGCGGCGATGGAATCCGGTGTGGCGACTCGTCCCATCCGTGATTTGGAAGCGTACGGTCAGCGGTTGCTGCAGTTTGTCTATCACAGCGGAACGCTCATGCAGCCGATTTTCGTGGCGGCTCGCCACGTTACTTCGGAACGCAGCCGCGTGATCTATGCGGAGGGCGAGGATGAGCGGGTGCTTCGCGCCGTGCAAATCGTGGTGGACGAAAAGCTGGCGACCCCGATTTTGATCGGCCGACCGGCTGTCATTGAGCGTGAGCTAAAGCGTCATGGCCTGCGCTTGCGCATCGGCGAAAATGTCGCGATCGTCAACCCCGAGCAAGATGAACGGTTTCGCGAATACTGGCAGGCGTATCACAGGTTGACCGAGCGCAGCGGCGTCACGGCGCAATATGCCCGGCTCGAAATGCGGCGCCGTACGACGCTGATCGGGGCAATGCTCTTAAAAAAGGGTGAAGCGGATGGAATGATCTGCGGAACCATCAGCACCACCGCGCGCCATTTGCACTATATCGATCAGGTGATCGGGCATCGAGCGGGCGCGAGCGTTTACGGCGCCATGACCGGCGTGATTCTTCCCGGCCGGCAGGTCTTTATGATCGATACCCACGTGAACCTCGATCCGACCGCCGAACAGCTCGCCGAATTGACGCAGCTCGCCGCCGATCAGCTATCGGCGTTCGGTCTTGTGCCGAAAGTGGCCTTGCTTTCGCACTCCAATTTCGGCTCCAGCAACGCCGCTTCGGCGGTGAAGATGCGCACGGCTTTGGCGCTGCTGCGCGCGAAAATGCCGGATCTCGAGGTGGATGGCGAAATGCATGGCGATGCTGCCCTCGACGAAGCGGCGCGACGCGCCATCCTCGAGCGCAGCACATTGCACGGCACTGCAAACCTGCTGGTGTGTCCTAATTTGGACAGTGCGAGCATTGCTTACAACCTGCTGAAGTCCGCTGCCGGGCATAACGTCGCCGTAGGCCCCATTCTGCTCGGCTGCGCCGCAGCTGCGCACATTCTTACGCCGGCCGCCACGGTGCGCCGATTGGTCAACATGACCGCGATTACCGTCCTCGATGCGAACAAGGCGCTGCACGTCGCAAAGAGCGCGTCCCGCTAGACCTCACGCGGCTGTAGCGCACGCCGGCCGCCGCCTGTCAACCGCATCGCGGTCGGCCGCACCGTCAGCCGGCCCTGGGGCTGAACTGCCCAATCATTCCGGAGTCTATTGCAGAAGCACGCGCAAGTTGGTATGCCATGACTTGAGAATCGAGTGGTTGGATTGATTGGGGGTAGCCATGCAACGCAGCAAACGGATCTTGATCTCGGCCGCAATGAGCGCTTTTCTCACCTTGACAGCGCTACCGCTGATCAGTGCAGCAGACGCGACGTCGACCGCTGCGCCGGCGGTTGCAGGGACTTGGGAACATCACCACGCGAACTTTACCTATTGGGGCATTACAGCGCGCTACAGCTGCGACGGACTCGAAGACAATATACGTGCATTGCTGTTGCACTTGGGGGCACGCAAGGACGATCTCAAGGTGAACGCCAGAGGATGTCCGCACGGGCCGAGCGTTCCGGGCCGCAATGCCATTGTCGACCTAGACTTCTACTCGCTGGCGCCGAGCGCTGATGCCAACGCCGCCAATGTCGTGCAGGCTCACTGGGCTCCCGTGCTGGTGAGTCCGACTCACCCGTATTTCATGGCCAACGGCGATTGCGAGCTCGTGGATGAGTTGAAGGACATCATCTCGAAGAATTTCAGCCTGCGCAATCTCAACTACCGCACGGACTGCGTGCCTTACCAAGTGAACATCGACGACTTCTCCGTGAAAGGCGAGGTGCTCAAGCCGCTGACGGTTCCGGTGGCGGCGAAGCGCTAGCGCGGCGAGCTCGCCGCTACGCGGCTGGCGCTGCACTAAGCACAAGCGGTTAGCGCGGGTAGGCGCGATTTTTCCAGTTCGCGCCTTTGCCGCACCAGTAGTTCACGGCTGAGGCGGCGGTTGCGGCCATGTAGAACACCGCAATCAATGGCAGCGTCAGTGCCCACAGCGGATTGCGCTGATACCGGGTCAGCGTCGGCATGTAGCTCACGGCGGCAAGTGCGCAGGCGGCCAGCCCGCAGCCGAAACGCCAACCGCTGTCAAAGACTGCTTCCCAGGGCGGCACCAGCCACACGAGGGTGAGCGCGGCCATGGTCAGCGTTAACCGCGCCGTCGAGTAGCGCAACTGGGTGAACGCGGTCCGCGAAATCATCTGCCAAAGATCCGAGACTTTCGGATAGCGCCGGATCGAGGCGGCGAGTCCGGCGTGAGCGAGATAAATCGGGCCACCTCGCTTCACCGCCTTCGCCAGCGCCACATCGTCGATGAGGGCATCTTTAACGGCCTCGACTCCGCCAATGCGCGCGAGCGCTTCGCGCCGCACGAGGATCGTGCCTCCGGCGGCCGCGGCAACGGCAGAGCTCGTGTCGTTGACCTTGGCGAAGGGGTACAACATTTGGAAGAAATATACGAAAGCCGGGACCAACATCCGCTCCGCCACACTGCTGCAATTGAGTCTCACCATTTCACTGACCAAATCAAGCTGCGCGCCTTGCAGCTTCGCGACCAACGACGCGAGATGCGCGGGCTGGTGCACAATGTCGGCATCCGTCAGCAATACGATGGGCGAACTGCCGGCGGCAATGCCTTCGTGCAGGGCCCAAAGCTTTCCCGACCAACCCGGCGGTTTTGAGTCCAAGCGGATGACCTGAAGCCTGGGGGAGCGTCCGGCCAGCTCGGCCGTACCGTCGGTCGAATTGTCGTCAATTAAAATGACGCGAAAGTCGCCGCCGTATTCCTGCGCCAGCAGCGATCCGATTGCCGCTTGGATCGTCTCCGCTTCATCGCGTGCAGGAACGATGATATCGACGCCGGGGAAATCTTCCGGCGTCGCGGCCGGTAATTGTGGGCGCGAGCGCCAAAATCCACCGTGCGCGAAAAATAGATAAATCCACGCGCACAATGACAAAAGCGCGACCATGGCGGGAGTGCTTAGGTCAGATCGGCTGTTCCAGCGACTTCGCCAAGGGAGTAAAGAGCTTCGGTCCGGAGGCGGTCATGTACCAACAGTCCTCCAATCGAATGCCGAATTCGCCGGGTATGTAGATTCCCGGTTCATCTGAAAAGCACATACCTGCCTGCAGCGGTGTCGCGTCGCCATGCACGAGATAGGGTGCTTCGTGGCCATCGAGACCGATGCCGTGACCCGTGCGATGCGGAAGTCCGGGCAAGCGATATCCGGGACCCCAACCTTGGCTTTCATAATACTGGCGCACCGTATCGTCAATGGTGCCGACCGGAACATTGATCTTGGCCGTTTCCAAGGCAATTTCCTGGCCGCGTTTGACTGTATCCCACACTTTGCGCTGCTGGGCATTCGCCTGGCCAAACACCCATGTTCGTGAGATGTCGGATTCATAGCCGTGCACCGCGCAACCGCAGTCCATGAGAATCACCGAGCCCTCCCGTACTTTCTGCAGTTTCACCGAGCCGTGCGGATAGGCGGAGGCCTCATTGAGGAGCACCAGCGAGAATTCGGGCGAGCCTCCCAGCGAAATCGTCGCATGATCCATCAGCGCGCCGATGTCGGGCCCGCTCATCCCCGCGACGACCTGCTCATGTACGTGGCGAAGGGCCTCGATGGTCACGTCGTTTGCCAGCTGCATCAAAGCCAATTCGGCCGGAGACTTGATCAGCCGGCACGCCCGCACGATGGGATCGGCAGGGATGATTTCGTACGCACTGGATGCCTGGCGGATGCCAGCGACGATGAAAAATCGAATCGTCGACTCGGCGGCCAGCACCCCTGAATGGATGCCGCGATCTTTGAGCCCCTGCACGACCTTTTCAAATGGATTCTCGTGTTCATCCCAAGACCTGACATCGCCGGCCACTTGCAATGTCTCTCGGATCGACGGTTCTTCGAACGCGGGAGTCACAACGAGTACTTCTCCGGCAGCCGGAATGATGGCCACGGTGGTGCGTTCAGACCTGTGCCAGCGGATACCGGTGAAATACTCGAGGCTCGAGCCCGATTCAATCAGTAGCGCTGCGACTTTGCGCTGCGCCATGAGCGACTGCGCCTTTCCGATTCGCGCGTGGCGCTCCTCAGCGGAAATTGGCCTGGCATCGGCGGTCAGTGACTTAAGCGCCGCGGCGGCCGGAGCGCGGGCAAACGCAGAACCGGCGGCGAGTAGAGGTGTGGTAGCGGCACCTTGCAAAAAAACACGTCGAGACAGCATGGGCGTCCTTGGGTGAGCGGCGGTGCGTAAGGATACTGCAATTTCCGGCCGAAATTCCGACAGCGAGTCACCCAGGCCTCCTACGGTCTGCAGACCTGCTTCGTATGAGACCGCCGGAAGCTCCACGCAGCGGGCCAAAGGCGCGTCCAACAGCGCAGCGGGTGCGGCGCAGGCAAAGTACGGCGACGTCAAAAACGACTTGAAAAAGAATTCGAAACAGGACCGCTAGCGCAAAGCCATGCGCCGCTCACCGCGGCGCGCAGCAGTCGCCCGCTTAATGCCTTTTGAAATACTGAACTTCGCGTTCATGTTGAAGAGCGGCGGCGCGTGTCCTAAAGGTGCCTAGATTGCGTCGGCGCTTGGTCTTCGGGTTTACTTTGCGCGAATACAGGCGATATTCGCCGGTGCTGATTTTGCGAATCATGGTGTCTCCTAGAGGTCGTCGCTCAGGCTTTTAGGAGCTATTTCTGAATAGCTCATTTCGTCGCGGGTTCCAAAGCTCGACCAGTCGCAACGCAGGATATAGCCATCGCCGGCGTGCGCTTCCGACCATCCTTGCACGCCGCCCGGCGACTGTCCCCTGCGGATGCCGCGAGGCCCAGGACCGCCATGGCGTGCGAAGAAATCCTTCAGCCGTTCATCATGGTCGGGAGAGGCGTCTTCCATGGAGTGAACGCTATGCGGCCTCCGCTTGATGGACAAGTCTGTCGCGCCACGGCCTGCGGTCAGAATCGTCCTGCATTCGATTCGGCGCGCGGGCCTATGCTTGGGCCTAAACCTCGCGCAAGCTGCCCTCAGCGTAGTAACTCTTGAGGATGATCATATGCACGCTTCACTCGCTTTCGTGAACGCTGCGGGGAACTCCGATGAGGATCTTCGCTTGCTCAATACCCTGCTTTCAACGGCCGCCCCAGGGCCCTCGCGTCCGGGCTCTGACAAGGGCAAATCGGTTGACGCAGGCGAATCCAAGGACGAGCGCCAGGCGGAGGAGGAAAGCAAGGCGAAACCGGCCACCAAGCCGGATGGCTTCCAGAACGATCCGGACGATCCGACCAATCCCAACGAAGTGCGCGAGAGGTCTTTGAAAAAAATCAAGCGGTGAATAAACGCGGCACACAGACGCGCAACCAGCTGTCGATCGAGGACTACGCGCTAATCGGCGATTGCCACACAGCGGCTTTGGTTGGCAGCAATGGCTCGATTGATTGGCTGTGTTTTCCTCGATTTGATTCGCCTGCGTGCTTTGCGGCGCTGCTGGGAGGGCCGGAACAAGGTCGCTGGCTGCTTGCGCCTTCGGCAAAGATTAAGAGCGTCCGGCGCCGATACTTGCATGATTCCCTGGTCCTCGAGACGGAGTTCCGCACCTCGCGCGGCTGTGTTCGCGTGCTCGATTTCATGCCGAATTCAGACGAACGCTGGGACGTGGTGCGCATAGTGGAGGGAGTCAGAGGCACGGTGGCGATGACCATGGAATTGATCGTGCGATTCGACTACGGTTCCATCGTACCGTGGGTACGCCGCGTAGGCGGCCTCTTGCTGCTTACCGCCGGCCCCGACACGCTCGAGTTGTCCACCTCGGTCAAGGTTCAAGGCAGGAACATGAAAACCGTGGCGGCGTTCTCCGTGCGCAAGGGCCAACGCAAGTCCTTCATGCTCAATTACCGTCCGTCTCACTTTCCGCCGCGCCCGAGCGTCGATCCCTCAAAGGCATTGAAGCGCACGACCGCGCACTGGCACCGTTGGTCATCGCGCTGCCGCTACCGCGGCCGTTGGCGCGCAGCCGTCTTACGTTCGCTGATCACCCTAAAGGCCTTGACCTATAAGCCAACCGGGGGCTTGGTCGCGGCGCCGACGACGTCCTTGCCGGAGAAGTTGGGCGGCGTGCGCAACTGGGACTATCGGTACTGTTGGTTGCGCGATGCCACGTTCACTTTGAATGCCTTGCTGCTGGCGGGCTATAACGAGGAGGCCGCCGCATGGCGCGAATGGCTGCTGCGGGCGATCGCCGGCTCGCCGAAAGACTTGCAGATCGTTTATGGCGTGACCGGCGTGCGGCGGCTCGATGAGATCGAACTGCCGTGGCTGCCGGGCCACAAGAACTCAAAGCCGGTAAGGATCGGCAACGCGGCGTCGACGCAGTTTCAACTCGACGTGTATGGCGAGGTCATGGATTCCTTGCACCTGGCCCGCGCCGCGGATATCCAGCCTCATCCTGAGGCTTGGAATGTACAGTTGGCGCTGCTCGAGTTCCTCGAGTCTCATTGGCAGGATCCCGACGAAGGTCTGTGGGAGGTCCGCGGGCAGCGCAGGCATTTTACGCATTCTAAAATCATGGCGTGGGTGGCCTTCGACCGCGCCATCAAGGATGCGGAAAAGGAAAAACTGCGCGCTCCGCTGGCCCGTTGGCGCCGGGTGCGCGATCGCATTCATGCGCAGGTTTGCAAGAGAGGATTCGATCGCGTGGAGAACTCCTTCATCCAGTCTTACGAAGGCAAATTCCTGGATGCAAGCCTGCTGTTGATTCCTCAGGTGGGATTCCTTTCGGCGGATGATCCGCGAGTGCTCGGCACGATCGCGGCCATTGAAAAGCATCTGTTGGTCAACGGCCTGCTGCTGCGCTACTCGACCGCGACTCGAGTCGATGCCTTGCCGGCGGGCGAGGGAACATTCTTGGCGTGCTCTTTTTGGCTGGCGGATTGCTATGTTCTCACCGGACGACGCAGCGAGGCCGAAGCGCTTTTTGAGCGCCTGCTCGCGCTCGGCAACGACGTCGGTCTATTTGCAGAGGAATATGATCCACGCGGCAAACGCATGCTCGGTAATTTTCCTCAGGCGCTGACGCATATGGCGCTGGTCAATACCGCGAGATTGCTGTCCATACCCGAGAAAACCGCGCGGCGCGCCAGCGCGCGCGGCGAGCGGCCAGCGGCCAATACGTAGGGCGTCTCAACCGGTTTGTGAGATATGGCCGTCAGCTGTTCCCATTTACCACCTACAGATATGACGCAGTGCTTCGTGCAACATCACACTCGAGAATTAGCAAAAGCCGACAGGCTACATAAAACCAGGAGGAACGATGAAGAAGCACGTTTTTTTATGCGGCGTGATCGCGCTCGGCGTGGCATGTGCACCATTGGCGATGGCTAATGAAGCCACGGACACGCAATCACATCATTTCGTTAAGGATTCGGCCATCACCACCAAGGTGAAGGCAAAGTTGGCGGCGAAGCATTTGTCGACATTGACGCGAATCAAGGTCGACACCGATGCGGATGGCGTGGTGTGGCTCAGCGGTCGCGCGCCGACCAAGGACGCGAGTGACCTGGCAACAATGATTGCCAAGAACACGGAAGGCGTTCAATCGGTGCACAACGACATTACAATCGAACCGTAGTCGTCAAATCGGTTGAGGTATTCGCAACGCGCGGGCACTTGATCGAAGTGCCCGCTTTGTGTGTGCGTACGAAGCAGCTATCCGCTCGGAATTTCCCCGGCCAACCGATCGGCCAAGAGTGCGATGCAGGCACTGAAGGCCGCCGCTATTTCGGCATAGCTCTGCGGCTGCTGCGGGCTGACAAACGCGTCGCGACCCAGAGTCTCCTTGCCGGTGCGGGCATCGGTGACCCGCCAGTGCGTCTCGATGCTCAAGTGATCGGTGAGGCGAGCGCTGATCTGATCTATTTCGACCGAAATTCTGACGAGCGGTATCCCGGCTTTATCCGCGCTCTTCGGCAGTACCACCACATCGCTGCGGCGCCGCTCGATGTCCTGGCTCAGTGCGCTGCTGATCATATCCGCGAGCGGTGCGGCCCAGCGTTCGTGATCCATGACCGACACGCCGTTTGGGGCTGTGAGGACCATCTCGCCACGGTCGAACAACGAAGGTATCGCAACCCGCACTGTCACCTGGCGGTCAAACTGCGATGGCGCGGCAACTGCCGCGGGCAGGGGATTCACAACATAGAAGTGATCCTGCGGGCGCGTCGCGCAACCGGCAAGCAGAAGTACCGCGAAAGCTAAGCCAAGCGATTTCATGGTGAACCTGCCGGTTTGCCGCGTAGCAAGGACTCGGGATGGCGTTCGAGATAGTCGACCAGGGCGCTGATCGATTTTGCAGCACGCGAGACCTGCAGCAAGGTCGAACCTAGGTCATTTTCCAACGGTGCATCCTGGCCCAGCAACTCTTTGGCGTTTCTCAGAGCCGCCTGCGCTTCAGCCAGGGTGTTCTGGACTTGCGGCGTCAAATTGCTGTCGACATTGTGCAAGAGCTGATCCGCGCTCTTCAGAGTCTGATCGAGCGAATTCATGGCGCTCAGCAAGCGCGCCGATAACTGATCGAACGGCACTTTGCTGAGCCTTTTTGCAATGATCCCGACGGAGTCTTGAATGTCGTCAAGGCCGCCCGAGATCGTCGGAAAAATCGCCGGCTGCTCATTCCAGACGACCTTTTCCTTGGGCACATCGTGGTGCAGTCCTAACGACACGAATTTTTGGCCGGTCAGCAGATTGCCGGTTTTCAATTCCGCGCGCAGGCCGTGAGCAACCAGGCTGTCGATCAGCGCGCGGCTTTCGATTTCAGAATGCGGCTGTGCCGTCGCGGCGGCTGCAGCGCGCTGCGCCCTGCCGCGCAGTCTTTGCGGATACAGTTCCACCACCACGGGGAACGCGAGTTGTTTCGAGCGTTCGTCGTACTCCAGGTCGAGGCTCTTCACTTCGCCCACCGTAATGCCTTGCAGATCCAGCGGGGCGCCTGCGGACAAGCCGCGCAGCGTACCGCCGAAATACATGACGAAGGTTTGAATTTCCGTTTCGGACGGCCGCATCGCGCGATCTTGGTCATTGAAGAGCGTAAATACCGTGTCCGCCGCGGCCCGCGCCGTCGGTGTCCCCGTCGGTGTTCCAAACGCGACGCCGCCCTCGAGAATCGATGCGAGCGATTCGGTGCGCAGTTTCACTCCGTCCGAGTTCACAGACATGTCGATGCCGCTCGCCTGCCAAAATCGCGTGTCGCCGGTTACATAAACGTCAAAAGGCGAATTGATGAACACCTTGATGGTCACTCCGGTGCCGCCCGGATCCAGACTGTAGCCCACGACCTGGCCTGCGGTGATATGGCGATAGAAAACCGCAGAACTAATGTCCAAAGAACCCAGGTCATCCGCGTGCAGTATGAATTCGCGTCCCGGCAGGTCCGCTGTCACGATCGGCGGCACTTCCAAGCCGACGAAGCGGTCGCGTTTCACTGTCGAGTGCCCTAGATCCACACTGATGTAGGCGCCCGACACCAGCGTGGCCAACCCCGACACGCCGGCGCCGGAAATTCGGGGACGCACCACCCAAAAGCGCGTGTCATCGACCAGATAGGTTTTGGCATTGCGGTGGATTTCCGCGGTGACAATGACTTCCTTGCGATCATCGCCAACTCGAATGTCTCGAACCTCGCCGATATCGACATCCTTGTAGCGCACTTTTGTCTTATTGACCTCGAGCCCTTCGGCATTTTCAAACCGGATTTCGATCGAAGTGCCTTGCGCAATTTTTTCCTTGACGACGACGAAGCCGCCGACCAGAACCACCACCGCAGGTAGGATCCACACCAGCGGCAAGCGCCCCCAAACGGAACGCGCCGGCACCGCTGCAGGCAGATCCTCCAGATTCGAGTGCGATCCCTCGCTCACGGCGCCTCCCACAGCAATCGTTCATCGAAGGTGCGCGCCGCGAACATCGTTAGGACCACGACCGCGCCGAAAGCCAACGCCCCCCAGCCGACGGAGACAAACGCCAGAGATCTAATTTGTACCAGCGCGACCAGCATCGAGATGGCATAGACATCGAGCATCGACCAGCGTCCTATGTATTCGACCATGCGGAACAGTTCGCTTTGCTGCATTCGGAAGCGAGGCGAGCGGCGCCAGGCCGAAAAGAGTACCACGCTAAGGGAAAGGATCTTCAAGAGTGGCACGACAATGCTGGCAACGAATACCAGAACCGCGATGGGCCATGATCCGGAGTGCAGCAGAACCAACACCCCGCTCATGATCGTATCCTGCTCGTCGTCAAAAATTGTGCGGGTATACATCACCGGCAGCAGATTGGCCGGGATGTACAAAATTGCGGCGCAGAGGAGCAGTGCGGCCGTCAGCCCCAGACTATGGGGCTTGCGTTGATAGAGATGCGCATAGCATCGGGGGCAGCGAGGATAGGCGACTTGCAGTGCGCGCACAGTGGCGCGGCACTGTAAACAAACCAGCAGACCCAGGCTCCGTCCGGTCGGTGCCGCACTCACGCCCGGCTCCTGTCAACCCAACGCCAGAACTGCCCCGGCGTCGTGCGGCCGGTCAACGCTGCAAGCGTGAGCATGAGCAGTCCGCAGGACCAAAGCGAAACTCCCGGAATGACGCGTGCGTAGGCAGAGAGCCGCACCAATGCCACCAAGACGCCCAGCATGAAGACTTCGACAAATGTCCATGGACGCACCTGCGCCAACAGACGAAATATCGTGTTCTGGCCCGGCGCCTCGCGCGCGCGGCGCAAGGGGATGAGCAGATAAAGGAGGCTGGCAATCTGGAGAAACGGTCCGACTATGGTCGTTATCAACACCAGCGCGGCGAGTCCCGCGTGGCTTTGGGCGTAGAGACCAAGGGCGGCTCCCAGGAGCGTGGCGGTGCGCGTCGTCCCGTTTGCGTGGATCTCCACCAGGGGATAGGCGTTGCTGAGGAAAAACAGCACGAGCGCGCAGATGGCGAGCGCGATTGCCGCGTCGATGTTGCCGTTTTCAGACCGTTGCAGCAGCGCGCGGCAGCGGGTGCACCGGGTTGCCTCGGATGCCGGCGCCATATCAACCCGGTGTGCCAAGTCACACGACGCACAAACGATAACCACGTTCAATGTTCTCGGATAGACTTCCGAGTATCTTGCCTCACAGCCGCCAAGGCGTCGCGTAATTCATCGATCCGATATGGCTTGGGGATAATTTTGACGGGTTGGGAGCCTGCCTTACGTCGGGCCGCCTCCGCGTAGCCGCTGGTTAAGAGCACCGGCAGATTGGGTCGGCGCCGACGGATTTCCTGGGCCAGTTCAACCCCGTTCATCCTTCCGGGCATCATCACGTCCGAGAAAACAATGTCAACCGATCGACGATCGGCGAGGGCGCCCAGCGCTGCCTCGGCGCTCGCGACGCGGGTTGTGCCGTATCCGAGTTGATTGATCATTTCAACGGTCAATGCGGCCACCTCATCGTCATCCTCGACCACCAGTACTTGCGCAGCATCAGCCGGATGGTCGTTAGCGGCTTGCCGCGTCAGTTCCGAAGTATACGCCGGAGTCTTCAACGTACGCGGCAGGAACAAGCTCACCAGGGTGCCCCGGCCCGGCGTGCTCTCCAGTCTTACCGCTCCGCCCGATGCCTTCGCGAACCCATGAGCCTGAGCGAGTCCCAGCCCCGACCCGCTGCCGACTTCCTTGGTGGTGAAAAAGGGTTCGAAGGCGTGGCCGAGGACATCGGTCGACATGCCAATGCCTGAATCCTCGATATCGAGACGCACAAAATCGCCGACGAGATCGTGATCGGCGAGCGCCGGCATGTTTGCTGCGCTAATTTCTATCGTGCCGCCGCTCGGCATGGCGTCGCGTGCATTCAACGCCAGATTGAGAATGACCAGTTCGAGTTCGCCCGGATCGACTTCCACAGACCAGAGGCGCTCGGCAAAGGAAGTTCTAATCTGGATATCGCCGCGCAGGCTTCGATTCAGCAATTCCCGCATGTCGCCGGCCAATCGCTCAAGATTCACCGCTTCCGGCTTCAGCGCCTGACGCCTGGAAAACGCCAACAGCTGACGGCACAGGCGGGCGCCGCGATCGACCGCCTGGCGCATGGCTGCGAAGATCTGTTCGCGGCGCGCTGGGTCTGTTTGTCTGCCAATCACCTGCAAACCGCTGGAAATAACTTGCAGCAAATTGTTGAAATCGTGGGCAACACCGCCCGTGAGCTGGCCAAGCGCTTCGATCTTCTGCGCCTGGCGCAGACGGTCCTCCACCGCCCGCCGCTGGGTGGCGTCCGCGACGACGCCGACGATGCGCGTCGGCACGTCATGGACATAGAATGTCCGCCCGCGCAGCTGCACCCATCGAGTTTCACTGCCGGCGTCGTGGCGGATTCGCGCCTCCACGTCGATATCTCCGGTGAGTTCTGCTTGGGAAAATGCCTCCCGAACCGCGGCCCGATCCGTGTCCACGATGTGTTCGAAGGTCGTCGCCAAATCCCAGAAAGGCTGGATTTCGGAATAGCCGAAAATCTGATCATGCCGGGGGGTGCGATGCACGGCACCGGTCGAGAGGTAAAGCTCCCAACTCCCCATGCCAGCCGATTCCAACGCGGCTTGCAAGAACTCTGCGGTATTGATCGCCTCGGATTCCATGAGTCACTCTAGCCGACAAGCGCTCGGGGTCGATGTAGCCAGTCGGCTACGCCTCGTGTCAGAATCCGCCGATGTGAATTATCAAACTTGCACCCTGGACTATTTCGCAACTCCGCATCAGCCGGCCAATGTCTCATTCGACCGGGATGACGCCGGGCGCCACAGCAGCCTCAAGCGCGTCTCTATGTAGGCGTTCGCCCGCCAGAATGTCGGGAATTCACTCAGGCGCGTTTTCGTTCCCGCGCAGTTTTTGGTTCAGCTCGCAAGCACTTCTGCTTCCTTGGGCTTTGTCGATTTGGAACTGACCGCGCCAGCTTGACCGCGGGCAGAATTTCTTCGCGAAACTCAAGGTGATCAACATCAAGGATTCGGCCGCGGGCGTGACCACGCACAGATGCTGACGGCCGCGCATGACAAAGGTGGCAACCGCGACTTTGCGGCTCGATTGCAACGCAGCGGTGAGCAGCGCGTAGACTTTCTCTTCGCCCTTGCCCGGCAGCAAGTAGTACGGGATCTGATAGTAAGCCGGTGAAATCTCGGCCGCTTCGGTAAAGCTCGAAATGTCGATTGTTTCCGAAGCCTTCAGGTTCGCGTGCTTGAAGTCCGCATCGGAGAGCGTCGCGATCGACGGCGGAGAGGGTGCCATTGGTGAGATTCAACTGCTGAATGACGGGTATGTGCAGCGGCGTGGACGCAGAATCTTTTGTCCGACGCTTGCCGGAGCTGCCGAGCTGACTGCCCACTCCGGATTGGCGATCGTGAGACCCTTGACGCTGAGTTCAGGATTGAGGGAGAACAACTGCACCTTCACCAATGAATAATCCTAAGCCCAGAGCGATCCGCCCGATCACTCTGGCGAGGCGTGATTGGAGTTGCCACGCAAATGCTCACTTAGCCGGGACGATCCCGGTTTCAGAGTGCGAAGGCTACGCGGGTTCTGTCCTGGCGCCTGTCTCCAGTTGGGGGCTTCCAGCGTAAGACAAGTTGAAGGCGCCGGCCTTCAGTGCGGCTTGGCGCCGGTCTCCATCAGCAGCCGCGTGAAAAGATACAAGCGTGGGACGATGCTATTCAAGTCGATCCATTCGTGATCGGTATGGAAATCCCCGCCCACGTAGCCCAGACCGTCGAGCGCCGGAGTTCCAACTGACATGGCGAGCGCAGATTCCGATGCGCCGCCGTTGCCGGATAATTCGACCGTTTTGCCGATTTCGGCGTAGATGGCGCGCGCGCGGGATGCCAGTGCATCGATCTGTGCATTCTCAGTCAAGGGCGGGAAGGCGGGATCGTGCGCCAGAGTCACGGTCGTGTCTGGAATCTGCGTGTTATGCGTTCCCGACTCAACTCTTGCCAGGATAGCGTCGAATTCCTCGGTCTTGCGGTAGCGAACATTGAGGGTCGCTTCGGCCTGATCGGGAATGATGTTGGCGCGCTCCCCGGCGCGCAATACGGTGAGGTTGACCGTGATATCACTGCCGGTGGTTGGGAAAACACCTTGCAAGGCGCTCAGTTGATGCATGAGTTCGACCGCTGCGTTGCGGCCGTCCTGCGGCGCCATACCCGCGTGCGCGGCACGCCCTTTGACTTGAATGCGAATGCTAGCGGAGCCTTTGCGCCAGACCGTCAACGCATCGGGTGGATCACCCGGTTCCATGTTGTATTCCACGTCCTGTTCGCGAGCCAGGCGCTTGATCAATTGAGTCGAACCGGGCGAGCCGCGCTCTTCGCTATCATCGAGCAGCAAAGTGATCGTGGCGAAATTCCTGAATCCCATATCGTGCAGGATCTTCAGCGCGGTCAAGGCGTTCACCACGCCTGCCTTCTCATCGCCCACGCCGGGACCGTGCGCACGGTCCCGGTCCATGCTGAACGGCCGCGCAGCCGCAGTGCCGGCGCCGAATACTGTGTCGATGTGAGCGATGATGAGAATCTTGCCCTTGCCCGTCCCATGAAAAACGGCCACCACGTTATCAGGCAATCCAGGCGCCTCGGCCGGCTCGGTTCGCACCTCGGCGCCCAACTGCAGCAGCCGCGCTCGCAGCACGGCCTCGACTTTGGCACCGCCTTCCACATCGCCGGTTCCAGAATCGATATTGACGATCTCTTTGAGCAGATCCAGCGCGCCGGCGCGGTTGGCTTCCGCAGCCTGATATACTTTTTCATTGCGGGGTGCGGCAGCGTCCGCACGGCTCAGCAACGCAGCGACTAGGACAGCGGATACGATGCCCGCGAAGACTCTTACTGAACTCATGGCCTTCTCCGAAAGTGTGGCTGGAAGAGAAATTAACACGCGCCGGGGCAGCTATCTTCGCAATTTTGACGCTGGGCGGTGTATTCCTGTTTACAATCCGCAGCAATCTTGAGTTTTAAGGGATGAGGGATGCAAGCATCGATCGGGCGTCGTCGGCTGTTGACCGGAACAGGACTCACTGATGATGTTCAATTTAACCGCATACTCGCGGCTGCTGCTCGGTGATTTTGCGGCCAACGGCGGCAGAATCGAAATTGCCGAATTTCACACGCCGGATGATTTCGTCGAGCTGCGCGAGAAAACCCTGATCAGCGCGACCGGCTACGGGGCGCGCGCTTTATTCGGCGATCAGGCTTTGACGCCGGTGCGTGGGCAATAATATGTTCGGTCTGCTCGGCCCGAACGGCGCCGGCAAAAGCTCTCTGATGCGAACCATTCAACGCTGCAGGACCCTGATTCGGGCAGAATTGAGCTGGATGGCCTCCGAAGATGTCGGCCGTGGACATGCTGCGAGACACGCAAGGTGCGGGCTGACGCGAACGGCGCCGAGACGCCCATGCCGTTGGCCGATTTCATCGATATCGGGGTTTTCAGCGGCAAAAAGGACGAGGAGAAGCCGCTCTATATGAAGCGGGAAAAAATCACCCGCGAGCATGAAACCTTTACCATCGTGGTGGATCAGCAACCCAGCCGCGCCGGTATTGACCCTTACAACAAGCTGATCGACCGGATTACCGACGACAACATGATCGACGTCGCCGCATTATGAGGATTTGTCTTTAAACCTTTGAGTCGGTGAGTTCCTCTAATCCGGCATGATTCATACGCTCGAGCGAGCATTTGCCATGGATTTTAGCAGTGAGCCGTTGGATACGATCGCGGCGGCCGCTGCCGGTGATATGGCCGCATTTGAGCGCCTATATCGTCAATTCTCACCACGCGTCTACGGTTTATGCCTGCGGCTCACGGGGCAGCGAGAGGCTGCGGAGGATTGCACGCAGGAGTCCTTTGTTGCGGCGTGGCGAGCCTTGGGCCGCTTTGAGCGTCGCAGCCGCTTTTCCACCTGGCTGCACAGAATCGCCGTCAATTGCGTGCTGTCGCGACGCAAGGGGCTGCGGGCCGAATACGAGGTTGCCGAACCTGCGCAGGGCCTGCCCGACCGGGCCGACCCCGCCGGCGGCGCGCCGCCTCTCGATATTGAACGCGCCATCGCCGCGCTGCCGGATGGCGCTCGGCATGTCCTCGTGCTCGTCGGCATTTACGGATTTAGCCATGCGGAAGCCGCGAGCGCTCTGGGCGTTGCGGAAGGAACCTGCAAAGCTCAGCTGCACCGCGCGCGCCAGCTGCTGAGTTCAACTCTTGGAGTAGAGTCATCATGAACGATCGCCCACTGGAACCTCTTGACAGGCTGCTCGCGAGTTTGCCACGGGACATTGTGCCGCCCGCCAATTTGTGGCCGGGGATCGCCGTGCGGCTGTCCAGCAGAACGCGGCGCGCGACGCCGCCCATGGCGCTGGCTGCGGCCATTGCTATAGCGGCAGCGGGTCTCGCCAGCTTCTTTACCTGGGCAGTACTCGAGAGCCGAACGGTGCCGCAGGTCGTTCAGACCGTACCCGCGAAAAACTCCTTTGAGGAGCCGCGGGATCCGAAATACGTGCAGGCGCGCGACGCGGTGGAGAAGACGTTTCGCGAGCGGCTCAGCATGCTCGAGCCTGCGACTCAGGCAAAAATCGAATCCAGTCTGGCGGTCATTCAAAAGGCGCACGAAGACATCCGCAAGGCGCTGGCCGCCGATCCGCAAAGCCCGCTGCTCGAACAGCTTTGGGAAAGCACCTGGCACGATGAATTTGACCTCTACGACCGCGTCGTTCAGGCCACCCAACCTCCTATGACAAGGATCTGACCATGGCATCCGTTCTATTGACGAAGCATTTGAAAGGCCTCATCCGCCTGGGCGCGCTGGCGCTGCTTGCCTCCCCGTGCTCGCTTGCGTACGCAGCGACTTCGGTTGATGAGCACCGTCCGGCAAACCCCCAGGGCACCGTTGAGATCGCCAATGTCGCCGGCTCCATCGATGTGCAGGGATGGGACAAGGCCGAGGTCGCTGTGACCGGCACCATCGGCAAGGATGTGGAGCGCGTCGAGGTGACGGGCGACAGCAACCGCACCTCCATACGCGTGGTAGTGCCGATGGGTATGCATTTCGGCTTCAGCGACGGCGTTGCGCAACTGCTGATCCACGTGCCCACGAACAGCTCGGTTTATGCCTCGCTGGTGAGTTCTGACCTGAAAGTCTCGGCAGTCCACGGCGCGCTGGAGCTGCGGACGGTCAGCGGCAATATCAGCGGTGAGGGCGGCGGAGACCTGCGCGCCAATGATGTGAGCGGTGATATCCACTTTACCGCGACGGCCGCCAAGAGGATTGAGGTGAAGGCGATTAGCGGCAGTATCGTGTTGACCGGCGGGAATACGGATATCGAGGCCACGACCGTCAGTGGCGATGTGCACTTGACCCTGGGAAGCGTATCGCACGCTCGATTCAAGAGCGTATCCGGCGGCATTTCCGCAACATTGGCGACGGCTGCAGATGCGCAAATCGACGGTGAGTCTGTGAGCGGCGCCATCAGGCTCGATTTCGCGAGCGAACCCGCGGCGGATTTCGATGTGCAAACCCTCAGCGGCGACATCGACAATTGCTTCGGCCCAAAGCCGGTCGAACCCCGCTACGGACCCGGCAAACGCTTGACCTTCAAGACCGGCGACACCTCCGCTCGCGTTCATCTCCGGAGCAACAGCGGCGAAGTACGGTTGTGCACGAAGAAATAAGACTAAAGCCTACCATCGCGGAGTCAGTTTAAGCCTACGCGGCCTGCTGGCTGTGGCCGGTACCCAGTGAATTGAGCATTCGATAGGCTGAATGCTCCTTTCCCGGACGCCGGCAACACCGAAGGAGTGCCTATGAACACAGCCGCTGTTATGTCTCACCCGATCCCTCTGCTGCCGCTTCCCTTCGATCAGGGTTCACTGGCGCCGGTTATTTCGGCGAATACCCTGAACTTTCACTACGGCAAACATCACAAGACCTATGTTGAAACGCTGAACAAATTGATCGTAGGCACGGAATTCGCCGATATGCCTCTGGAAAAAATAATCAAGGCCACATCCGGCCACGCGGATCAGAGCGCCATCTTCAACAATGCGGCGCAGGCGTGGAATCATGCGTTTTATTGGCAGAGCCTAAAGCCGAAAGGCGGCGGAGAGCCGCCCGCCTTGCTCAAAGGCCTGATGGACTCATCGTTCGGCAGCGTGGACCAATGCAAGAAGGAATTGTCCAAGGCGGCCGTGGGACAGTTCGGCAGCGGCTGGGCATGGCTGGTGCAAGACGGCGAGAAGCTCAAGATTCTCAAGACCCCCGACGCCAAGACGCCGTTGACCGACGGGCCGAAACCGCTGTTGACGATCGATGTCTGGGAGCACGCCTACTATTTGGACTATCAAAACCGGCGCGCGGACTACGTCAATGCCCTGATCGAGAAGCTTGCGAACTGGGGTTTTGCGGCCGCAAATCTCGGCGGGTAATGATGGCGGGTGCCGTCAGCGCGGCGGTACGGTTTGGTCGGCGGATAGGTCGCCGCTGCGCCAACCGCCGCCAAGCGCCTTGACGAGGAGCACACTTGCAGTCAGGCGCCTGAGTTGAATCGATACATTCGCGAGTTGCGCCTGCAGCGCGGTATTCTCGGCGGTCGCAACCTCCAAATAGGTCACCAGACCCGCCTTGTACCGATACTGGGTCTGCTCGAGCGCTGTGGCCGTAGCCTTGACGGCCGCCGCCTCGCTGACGCTCTCCTGCTGCAATTGCCCGAGTGCGGCAAGGTTGTCCTCGACCTCTCGGTAGGCGGTCAGCACGGTGTTCCTATAGTCCGCCGCCTGTTCATCGTATGCCGCTTTTGCCTGTGCCGATTGGGCCTGATGCCGCCCGGCATCGAATACGGTCAATACACCGGCTGCGGGTCCCACCGTCCACATCCGGCTGGGCGCTGTGAGCCAGGTCGACGCATTGGTGCTGTCGAAGCCCGCAGCCGCGGCGAGGCTGAAAACTGGAAAGTAAGCAGCGCGCGCGACGCCGATTTGAGCATTGGCGGCCGCGGCGCGGCGCTCCGCCGCCGCAACGTCGGGACGGCGCTCCAAGAGCGACGAAGGCAATCCTGGATCGATGGTCGGCGGAGCCGCGGAGATCAGCATCGGACTTGGGCCCAGGTGAAACGCCGAAGGATTTTTTCCCAGCAACACCGCGATCGCGTGCTCGGTCTGGGCGCGTTGCAGACGGATATCAGCAGCTTGCGTGCGCGCCGTTTCCAGCTGCGCTTGCGCCTGAGCGACATCGGTCAGCGCTGTCGCGCCCCCATTGTATAGATTTTGCGTGAGCTCCAGCGCCTTCGTGTAATCCTCAACGGTCTTGTCCAGCAGTTGCTGCTGCGTGTCTTGCGAGCGCAGCGAAAAATAGTCGTTCGCCAGTTCGGCGTGAATCGCCAAGTTGAGCGTCGCGAGATCCGCGGCGCTTGCCTGCTGGTTGGCGCGTGCGGCGACGACGGCGTTGCGAACGCGGCCCCAGACATCGATCTCGTACGACAGGTCTGCCTCGAGATTGAAATTATTTCCGACCGGTTCCGCGCCGCGCGGAAGTGTGGGGGAATTCACCGAGCTGCGCGATCTCGTCGCCGACGATCCCACGCTCAGCGTTGGAAACAAATCCGCGCGCGCAATTCGAGTGGCCGCACGCGCCTGCAGCAGTCTCGCATAGGCCGCCTTGAGGTCCTGGTTGGCGTCAGCTACCTGTGCCTCGAGATTCTCGAGCGGCGGATCTTGAAAAATCAGCCACCATGCACCGCGAGCCTGCGAATCCGCAGGCTCCGCCGGCTTCCAGTCGCCGGCTTCCTGGTAAGCGGCTGTCGGCGGAGCGCTGTCCGGAGTTTTATACCGAGGCGCGAATGAACAGGCGCCCAGCGTGAGTATCGTGCCGATCAGCGCCAGTCGGGCGGTCATCAGGTTTTTCCATCGGCCTTGGGCACAGCTTTGTCAGGCTGCGCGATTCGCACCTGAACGCCGTCGGCGATGGAGTCGGGCGGGTTGAGCACAACGGTTTCGTGCGGCGTCAGTCCTGATAGCACCTCGATTGAATTGCCGAAGTCACGGCCCTGAACAATGCTCTTGAGCTTGACGCGCTGTTGGCGGTCGAGGGTGGCGACCTGCAGGCCGGCGGAACGGAACAACACCGTATTGGCGGGAAGACGCATCGTTGCGGCGTTGGGAGGAAGCTTGAAATGCACTTCTGCATAGGCGCCGGGGAATATCTCACCGCTGGCGTTATCCAATTCGAGTTGAAGCTGCAGAGTGCGCAGTGCGGGGTCCAGAGAATTAGAGGTTCGCACAACTTTCGCAGCAAAGCTGCTGTTGGGGTGCTCCGCAAAACGCAACGCGGCTTCGAGGCCTGGCTTGGTGATTGCGGCGAATGGCTCCGGCACACTTACGTAAATGCGCAGCTTGTGCGTATCCGCAATGCGAAACAGTTCCGTTCCGCTGCTTTGGCCGGCGTTGATCAATGCGCCGACGTCGGTATTGCGCGCGGTAATGACGCCGGCGAAGGGAGCAACAACGCGTTTGAACGATTCCAAATCGCGCAGCCGCGCGACGTTGGCCGCGGCTGATTCGGCGGCGGCGGTTTTCGCGGCCGCATCGCCGGCCTTTTCATCCGCGTCCTGTTTGGATACGGATTGGGTGGCAAGCAGTCCCTGCCACCGTGCATTGGTGCTCTTCGACAGGTTCTCATTCGCACGGGCGGTCGCGAGATCTGCTTGCGCCTGGGTCAATTGCTGATCAACTTCCGGGGTTTCGATCTGCGCGAGCACCTGTCCCTTGCTGACCCGCGTGCCGATGTCGGTATTCCAGGATTTGAGGTAGCCGCTCGTGCGCGCATAGATCGGCGCCTCCATAAATGCCTGCACGGCGCCGGGCAGAACCAATTCTTCGCCGGCCGCACTGGGTTCGGCGGTGGTGGTCGTAACGGTCGGTATGGCCGCGTCCGCATTTTGCTGCACGAGTTCGGAGCGGGCGAGCACCCGGCTGACCTCACCCCAAACGCCGAGCGCAATGGCGACAATCAGGGCAATCCACGCATAACGGCGGATTTTCTTATCAGACATGGGCGGTCTCCGCGGGTTCAAGCGACTGCAGCGAGCTTCGCCCGTGAATAATCGAAAATACCGTAGGCACAAAAAATAGTGTGGCGACGGTGGCAAATATCAGACCGCCGATGACCGCGCGTCCCAGCGGGGCATTCTGCTCTCCGCCATCCCCCAATCCCAATGCCATGGGGATCATGCCGATGATCATCGCAAGCGCGGTCATCAGCACGGGACGCAAACGCGTGAAACCCGCCTGAAGAGCGGCCTGCATGGCCGTGTCGCCGGCGTTCATGCGTTCGCGTGCAAAACTGATCACCAAAACACTGTTGGCAGTCGCCACGCCCATGCACATGATGGCCCCGGTGAGGGCGGGCACGCTCACGGTCGTGTGGGTGAGAAACAGCATCCAGACGATGCCCGCGAGCGCAGCCGGCAGTGCGGTGATGATGATGAAGGGATCGAGCAGAGACTGAAAATTCACGACGATCAGCATATAGACCAGAACGATGGCGCCAACCAGGCCGATCAGCAGTCCGTCGAAAGATGCCTTCATGGTTTGAACCTGACCGCGCACGACAATCGTCGATCCCTTCGGCAGATCCTTTTTCGCGCCGGCAATAATTTTGTCAATTTGCGCGGAGACATAGCCCAAGTCGGTGCCGTCCACCGAACCGAAGATGTCGAGGACAGTGGTGGCATTGTAATGGCTCACCACGGCGGGGCCGACGCTGCGATGAATGTTGGAGACATTCGACAACAGCTGCAATCCGCTGCCTGCACCGCTGCCCAATGGCGTGTTGCCGAGATCATTGAGCGTTTCGAGGCGGTACTGCGGTGTCTGGGTGGCTATGTTGTATTGGGTTCCGGATTGCGGGTCGACCCAAAAGCTCGGCGATGTCTGGAAGCTGCCCGACAGCGATACCAGCATGTTGCCGGCCACGTTCTGCTCGGTCAGGCCGACCAACTGAGCCTTAGTTCGGTCGACATCCACGTTGAACTGCGGATAGTCTCCTGATTGGTGAACATGCAGGTCCACCGCACCCGCGACGGCATGCAGTTTCTGCAATAGCACGTTGGCAAATTCGTGGTTGGCTTGAACGTTCTCGCCGATGATCTGGATGTCGATCGGGGCGGGCAGTCCGAAATTCAAAATCTGTCCGATCATGTCGGCCGGCAAAAAGGCAAATTGGGTGGACGCATAGGTGGCCGTCAGCTTCTTGCGCAGTGCGCGGACGAATTGCACCGTAGGCGTATGATCTTCAGTGAGATTGACATAGACATCCGCATCCCCGGGGCCCACCGGCGCCGAGGTGCTGTAGGACAGATTGATTCCGCTATAGGGCAGGCCCAGATTGTCGACGATGCTGCTGATTTGCCTGGCCGGAATGATCTCCCGGATGGCCGCTTCGACGTGGTCCGCCAGCGCGGCAGTCTCCTCAATGCGTGTGCCGGTTCGCGCTCGAAAATGCAGCTTGATCTGGCCGGCGTCGACCGACGGGAAGAAATCCTGTCCCAAGCCCGGCAGCGGCCCGATAGGAAAGGCCAGGATGGCGGTGGCGATCATAGCGCCCAGAAAAATGGCGGCAAAGCGCGGGCCGCTCGTGAGCGCAGAGCCAAGCAGCGAGTGGTAGCGTTCGCGGAAGCGTTCGAAGCCGCGCTCGAATCGCAATTGAAAGCGGCCCCAGAATCCCGGCTGCTTGCGCTTGGCATCGTGCTTCTTGAGCCAGAATTTCGCGAGCGTCGGCACCAAGGTACGCGACAGCAGGTAGGAAGCCAGCATCGCAAACACCACTGCTTCGGCCAAGGGTATGAATAGAAATTTGGCGATCCCGGCCAGCAAGAACATGGGCACGAATACGATGCAGATGGACAGCGTGGAAACGAGCGCAGGCAGGGCAATCTGATGCGCGCCGTCGAGAATGGCGGCTTCGACGTCCTTGCCCTGCTCAAGGTGGTAGTTGATGTTTTCAATGGTCACGGTCGCATCGTCGACCAGAATGCCCACCGCCAGCGCCAGGCCGCCCAGGGTCATGATGTTGATGGTTTCGCCCAACGCCGACAGACAGCTGATCGAGGCGAGTATCGACAGCGGAATCGAAATCGTAATGATCAGGGTGCTGCGCCAGCTGCCCAGAAACAGCAGAATCAACAATCCGGTCAGCGCGCCGGCAATCACCGCCTCGCGTATCACGCCGGATATGGCGGCGCGGACGAACACCGACTGATCGCTGAGCGTCTCGATTCGCAGATCCGGCGGCATGGCCGCACGGATCTGCGGCAGCTTCTCATTGATGCTATTGATGATGTCGATGGTGGATGCCTTGCCCGTCTTCAATACACTCATCAAGAGCGCGCGCCGGCCGCCCAGGCGCACCATGTTGGTCTGGGGCGCATAACCATCCCGCACATGAGCGACGTCCCGCACATACGTCACCGTGCCGCTGTGCGCCCGAATCGGCAGACTATTCAAATCGTCGATTGCCAGCGGACTGGAGTTCACCTTGATGAAATATTCCAGAGCGCCGATTTTTTGCGTGCCCGCCGGCAGGATCAAATTTTGCGCGCCGATCGCCGCGACCACATCGCTGCCTGACAATCCATGCGCGCTCAGGGCTTGCGGGTCAAGATCGACTTCCACCTGGCGCTGTTTGCCGCCGTAAGGCCAGGGAATCGACGCGCCCTGTACCGTTGACAGCTGGGTGCGCAAAATCGTATTGGCAAGGTCGAAAATACGCGCTTCGCTCAGGGTCGGACTGCTGAGCGCGAGCTGTAAAATCGGCACGGTGGAGGCGTTATACGACAGGATGAAGGGCGGGGTCGTGCCGGGAGGCGAGAAGGCAATTTGCGACTGCGATACCGCCGTAATTTGCGCGACCGACAGGTCTTGATCGACGCCCGGCTGGAAGAAGTATTTTACGATCGAGGTACCGACGACCGACTGCGATTCGGTGTGTTCGACGTCGTTCACCACCGTTTGCGCGGTGCGCTCCGAAAACAGCACGATCCGGTTCGCGATCTCCTCCGGCAAAATGCCGTTGTAGCGCCAAATGACAGCGGCGATCGGAATCTTGATGTTGGGGAAAATATCCGTCGCGGTTTTTAAGATCGCATAGCCGCCGAGCAGCACGATCAACACCGCCAGCATGATGAAGGTGTAAGGCCGCAGTAACGCTACTCTAACGATCCACATTTCAACGCAAGGCCAGGGAATTTAGTTCATCGCTCGCCGCAATATCCAGGAGCACGGCGCGAAGATCCGCGGCGTGCCGTTTACCAAAGATTTTCTCGAAACGCCCCTCAGCCGTGCGCCACAACTTGCGCGCCCGCTGCAGGGTTGCCTTGCCTTTCTTGGTCAACGCCACGTAACGCTTGCGTCGATCTGTCATGGCAAGCTTGAGACTGAGCAAGTCATCGCGCTCCAAGGGCCGCAAATTATGACCAAGCGTCGAGCGGTCCATGACCATGGCGGTCGCCAGTTCGCACATCGTGAGCGGGCCGTCGAGGGTGCCGCGTTCGACTTCCGCAAGAATGGAAAATTGCGTGGATTTGATGCCTACGGGCGCCAGCGCCGCATCATAGAACTGCGAAATGCGACGCGACGCTTTACGCAGACTGCCGCAGGTACAGGCTCCATGCGGGGCAGGCATGACTTCAGGTCGGGGCATATGCCCGGATGATAGACCTTTTAGGTTCACCGGCGGAATACGCCGGGCTCTGGGATTAATCCTTTGGATTAAGCGGCGCGCTGCAGAGCCGCGCTGCCGTTGCGACGTCCGCAATCAAGAATCTCCTGCGAAACATCCCACAGACGCCGCGCCAGCACAGTGTTTTGCAGCAGAGCGTTGCCCTGGGCGATTTTACAATTCGACCAATACTCACCCGTGATGCGCGAAGCCTCCGGGCTTGCTGCCAGCAGCGCCTGGGTAGCCGCCGCCTGCGCCGCCGTCTTCGCGAACAGCCGGGCGAAAAATCCTGTACGAATACGCGTGCGCGCGGCGCCCGGATCGGCCGAGTTAACGGCGATGCCGCGTGCCGTCAAGCGGCGCGACAGTTCTTTGGCGTACAGGGCATTCGCGAGTTTTGACTGCGCATAAAACATGGATGGGTCGTAAAATTGATGGCCGTCGAGATTGTCAAACATGATTCCTTCGCCGGGCGTGCGGTTGATGCTCGCAACCCCGCTGACCATTACGATGCGCGCACTGCCGTCGCGCAAGAGATCCGCAATTCCGTTCACCAGCATGAAATGGCCAATGTGATTGGTGAGAAACTGCCTCTCAACGCCGTAGCGGGTCTCCAAAGACTGCAGGTTCGCGGCGGCGGCATTGGCGACAATGGCATCGAGCGGCACTGAAACTGCGCGGATTGTCGCCAGCGCCGCGGCAATCGATTCGAAATTCGACAGATCGCAGCCAACCGGGATGCAGACGGGACTCGCCTGCGCGCAGGCCTGCGATGCCGCTTCGATGCTTCGCGCCAATCCGATCACCGCTGCACCATTGGCCGCAAAGGCGTTCATCGTTTCAAGCCCCAGTCCTGAATTGCATCCGGTGACAATGATGTGTTTGCCGGTCAGATCGATTCCGGCCAAGACTTGATCCGCGGTGGAGCGTCGGCCAAATTGAATCGCTTTCGTCATGGAGCAAACCCCTTAAACTGGCGCTGCTGATTGGATGGCATGCATGCCATTCGAATTGCAGCGGTCATACCCTTCACAAAGTCTTCTTGAGTCTTGCAAGTCTGTTTGAGACCGCGCGCCGTCGCATGCAGCGCACGCGCAAAGTCGGCAATGTTCAAACCGGCGGCAGCACAGCGCTCGGCGACAGGCGTGCCGCCGATGGCATTCACGAGCGCTTGCTCAAATTGCCATTCGTATTCCGTCAGCGTCTTGCCTGCCAATGAGGTGCTTGCACACATGAGATCGGCGGCATCCGCCCCGAGGGAGCCGACAAACCGTCCGGACCATTCCTTGCAGGCTGCCACCAGCCGGGTCTCCAAGCTATCTTCCGCACGTGACAACGCAGTGATGGCGCAGGCCAACTGATCGCTCAATGAATGTTCCAAGGCGCGCCGAAACAATTCTTCTTTATTGGCGAATGATAAGTAGAGCCCCTGGCGCGATACGCCGGCCGCACGGGCCACATCTTCCATTGAGGTTTTGCGGTAGCCGTACCGAGCGAAGACAGCGACGGCCGCCTCGAGCACCGCGCAGAGGCGTGATTCCAGCTCGGCAGGGCGGGGCGGTGTTATGTTCACTCGAGCAGTATAGACAAAATATGTATAGGTTGTCTATACCGTCAAGCCTGCCAAAGATGAGTAGGTTGATGAAGAACTTAGAACTCAATGGGATACATGATATTACTCGCGAAAGTCTTCATCTGCAAATGCCGCGGGTTGCGCGATACGCCGACAATCGCCGCCCGCGTCGGCATAATGCGCAACGATGTCCACGGTTCCCCAGTTCTCTGTACCCACCATTGCTATCACCGGGTCGGAGCAGCGGTTCCCGGTTCGCCGTATCTATTGCGTCGGCCGAAATTACGCCGACCATGTGCGCGAGATGGGCAACGATCCGAGAAAGGATTTGCCGTTTTTTTTCAGCAAGCCGGGCGACGCGGTGGTCGGCAATGGACAAGTGCTGCCATTTCCGCCGCGGACTGCCGAACTGCATCATGAAGTCGAATTGGTGGTCGCGCTGCATCAGCGCGGCGCCAACGTCGGCATCACAGACGCCGCCGCAATGATTTTTGGGCATGCGGTGGGAATCGATCTCACGCGGCGCGATTTGCAGGCCGAGGCAAAGAAAAGCGGACGCCCATGGGACATGGCCAAAGGCTTTGATCATTCAGCGCCCATTGGAACCCTGGCAATGGGAATTCCGCCTACGTCGGGCTCGATCTCTTTGAGCGTCGATGGCGAGCTGCGCCAGAACGGCGATCTTAGAGACATGATCTGGAGCGTCGCCGAAATTATCGCGGCGCTTTCCACCTATGTAGAGCTCGCGCCCGGCGATTTGATATTTACCGGCACTCCCGCAGGTGTCGGCCCGATCAAGCGCGGTCAGTCGGCGCGCGGGATGATTGCGGGGATCGATCCCATCGAAATAACTTTCAAAGAGTGAACGTCCATGCCCATGCTTCGCATTCTCTGTCTGATGCTTTGTCTGCCACTCACGACCTGGGCAGCTGAGGATTATCGACATCGCATCGATCACGTGCTGTCGCAAACGCCGCTCATTGACGGGCATAACGATTTGCCGTGGGAAATTCGCGAGCGCTTCAAGGGCGATGTGGCCGCGGTAGATCTGGCCGCGGACACCCGCCGCCTACGCTTGGAGGCGGGGCAGGCTGCTCTGATGACGGATATACCACGGCTGCGTGCCGGCCATGTCGGCGCTCAGTTCTGGTCGGTGTGGATACCGGTGAGCACGCAGGGTTTCGAAGCGGTGCAAATGACCTTGGAACAAATCGATTTGGTCAAACGCATGTCGGCGCAATATCCGGCGGATTTCGCGATGGCCTACAGCGCGGCCGATATTCGACGCATCCACAAGAGCCATAAAATCGCTTCGCTGATCGGCATTGAGGGCGGCCACCAGATCAATAATTCTTTGGCTGTGTTGCGCCAGATGTACGACGCCGGAGCGCGCTACATGACGCTGACGCACACGACCAACACGCCATGGGCCGACTCGGCCACCGATACGCCGGCGCACCATGGTCTCACGCCATTTGGCGTCGAGGTCGTGAAGGAAATGAACCGAATTGGAATGCTGGTGGACTTGAGCCATGTTTCGCCCGATACCATGAGAGCGGCGCTTGCCGCGAGTCAAGCGCCCGTTATTTTCTCTCATTCCTCTGCGCGGGCGCTCGATGATCACCCGCGCAATGTTCCTGACGATGTGCTGCATGCCGTGACGGCAAACGGCGGAATTGTGATGGTGAATTTCGCACCGGCCTATGTTTCGGCGGCGCGCAATCGCTGGGAGGCCGACCAAGCCGCAGAGCGGACCCGCTTCAACAGCCCGCCCTATGCAGGCCTTTATATCGGCCAGCCGGAGCGAGCCAAGGCGGCGCTCACGGAGTGGGAGGCGCAGCATCCCATGCCTGTCACGACGCTCGCTCAAGTCGCCGATCACGTCGAACATATTCGTCAAGTCGCCGGCATCGACCACGTCGGTATAGGGTCCGACTTCGATGGCATTCCCGACGCGCCGGTCGGGCTCGAAGGCGTGGATCGCTACCCCGCGCTGCTCGAGGAATTGATGCGCCGAGGCTGGAGCGATGCGGACATCGCCAAACTGGCGGGGGAAAATCTATTGCGCGTCCTGGGCAAGGCGGAGGAGGCGAGTCTCCGACTGCAAGGTGCCTCGAAGCCGAACTGATTTTGCCGGGGTAGGGCGCGGCCGGAGCAAGCCTCCATTCATTTGGTTGAGATGGCGGCACGCCTGACGGCCAATGAACGCGTGATATATCAATCGGCGCGAGTCCCCGCCGGTGCAACGCATCCGATTTTGCGCGCCCTTTGCGACCACCTACCTGACAAATTGAAAACGCCTCCGTACACCCTCGTGGTATTTGCGCTACGCGTCGAAAGCATTTGATCGCGCGCTATTGACATTACGATATCAACTAGTCGAATAATGCGTGCCGCGGTGCGACTTTGAAAATATTTAGCGCACCGAAATGAGGCTTAGGACTTGCATCTAAAAAGGCTGTAGCGGTGGGGTTGTACGCTTAAGCCGCGTGACAGCGGGAATGCCGCGACTACGAACGGATGGGGTGGTTTCTAATGGACAAACGGTCTACTAACCGTTTCAGGGGGATCAAAAAATGACGACAAGAACAGTGGCATTGTTGCTTTCAAGCGCAGTGTCCGTGGCATTCTCACTGGCAGCTTTTGCGGAACCCGCCCCGGCGCCGGCACCTGCCGCTGCGGCCGCGGCGTCCTCCAGGGACGATAATGCGATTGCGGAAATCGTCGTCACGGCCGAAAAACGCAATGAAAACCTCGAGACGGTACCGGTCGCCATTTCGGCCTACACCTCCAAGACTCGTGACCTGATCGGTATCGAGACGATTCAGGACATGACGAATTTCACACCGGGCCTGGCCTACTCGACTTCCTTGGACCGCGCCTTCATCCGCGGCGTCGGCCGGGAAACCAACAACCTCTCCACCAACCCGGGTGTCGCGACTTATGCGGATGGCGTATACAACTCGAGCGTCGTAGCAGCATCCGGCGATCCGATGTTTGAAGATCGAATCGAAGTGCTGCGCGGGCCGCAAGGCACCTTGTATGGTCGCAATGCCATCGCCGGCACGATCAATTCCATTTCTAAGCGCCCGACTCAGGATTGGACCGCGGAGGTGCGCGTCAAGCTCGGCAATTTCCAGACTCGCGACGTCGAAGGCTACGTGTCCGGCCCGATCAGCGACACTATGCGGTTTAAATTCGGCGGTTACCGCAATTATCAAGGCGAGGGCTACTATCGCAATCTCTTTAATGGCCAATCTGAAGGCAGCAACTTAAGCAGCGGAAATTTTTTCTATTGGGAAGGACAATTTGAATGGGACATCACGCCGGATGTCGAATTCTGGTTGAAGTTTGACCAATTAGGTTACACCGACGCCTATCGCGTGCCTGCAAATACACTCGGCTCGTACGATTATGCGGCCTACCCCTTTAACGCCCTCTCGCCGGGCGCCGCATTTGGCGCCGCGAGCACCCAGTTCGGCCCGAGCCCGTTCTTACCCGGCGGATATTCGCCGAATGTGCCGGTCTGTGCGACGAATCCAGCCAACAACAATGTGAATACTTACTGCCAGGACGATGGCAACACCGCAAAGCTGAGCAGGACCTACCAGGTCACTCCGCAAGTGACTTGGCATACCCCCTGGGCGGCCGACTTCAAGTACCTGGGCGCTTACACCACGTATTACTACAGCTTGTACAATGATCACGACAACACGGCCATTCAGTCCTATGTGTATCCGGTGCTTCCCGGAACCACGGAATGCGGCGGATTTCAATGTCCGCCTCTAACAGTGTTTCCGCGAACCTATTCGCACTATGTCGAGACCAAGAAATACTTCAGCAACGAAATCAATATCACCTCGCACAGTGATTCGCCGCTGCAGTGGATCTTCGGCCTGTTCCAGTACAACGAAAGGAATTATCAAACGCCCGGAAACTTGTACGAGCCTGGCCAAGCGCAACTCGCAACGCCGTTCAATATCACGGTGACCGCGCCGGCGGCGCCGAATCCGGACCGGGCGATCTACTTCCAGCAACAGGAAATGCACGATAATTCCTATGCCGCGTTCGCGCAGACCGACTGGACCTTCACGCCGACTTGGAAGCTGACCACGGGATTGCGGTACACCTACGACATCCTCAAAGGCAGCGAGCAATTCCGCGAGCTATGCTTTGGATTGCCGGCATGTTTGGGGCTGCCACCCGGTCAAGTGGTGACGGGCCCGTCTTTATTCGGTGCGTTCACGCCTGTCAACGACATCACGGCCTCTAGGCCGGCCATTGCCAATTGCGGCACACCGGCCGGCTGCCTCTACCCAGGCGTTAGGAGCGCTCCGTACCTTCAGCCCGACGGCAATTGGAACCGAGACTTGGGCGCCGACTGGCACGCGCCCACTGGGACTCTCGGGCTTGAATGGACCCCTGATCCCAATACTCTGGCCTATTTAAAGTATAGTCGCGGCTATAAATCCGGCGGCTTTAATGCCAGCACGATCTCGGTCAGTCCCGAATCGCAAGCGGAGCATCTCGATGCCATCGAGTTGGGCGGCAAGGAAGAGTTCAACCGCTCTTTCCAAGTCAACGGTGCCTTGTTCTACTATAACTATAAGGACAAGCAGATCCCGTTGACCCTTCCGCCCGAATTCGCCGGTGGCCCGACGGTTGACTCCATCGTCAATATACCGAAGGTGTCCTCATACGGCGCCGAATTCGAGACGATCTGGCAGCCGTGGGCGAATATGCAGTTTCTCTTGGATTATTCGTACCTGAGCGCGACGATCAAGGGTCAAGCGGGATCCTGCGCCACGATCCCGGCTCCATCGTCGTGCTATGCAAACACGGTCAGCGGGCAGTTCGAAAACACCAACGGCAACAGCGTGCCCCAATCGCCGCGCAGCAAGATTGCCGCGAATGGCAACTACACCTGGCGCTTCCAGCCGGGTTCATTGAATTACTCGGTCAGTTACATTTGGAAGGATAAAACCACTTCCAGCATTTTCAACGAGCAATACTTTATCGCGCCGGAATACACGCAGGTAGACATGCGCTTGTCGTGGAACGATGCGGCCGATCGCTTCACAATCTTCGGCTACATCAAGAACCTGCAAAACAAGCTGGGCTACGACGGTGTGGGGGCCTATTCCGTGATTACGCCCGCGCCGGGCACGAAAGCCTGCGGCTTCAACGGCCCGTCGCCCTACTACTGCGACCAAACACTTGGACTTACCCCGCCGCGCACCTACGGCGTGGAAGTGCAATACCGCTTGAAGTAAACCCTGTCTAAGGGATCAATAGAATCCCGGATTGTCGATATTGCAAAGGCCCTCCTAAAAGAGGGCCTTTTTTACGTTCTAAAGGCGGGATCGATTCGATCCAGGCGGCGCAACAGCCCCGGCCACACCAGCATGTGCGGACTTTGATTGTTCGTCACCACGCGCGCCTGTTCCATCGCGGTGTCGATGATGCCTTGCTGAATCGAAATGAGCTCGCCGCCGCCGGCCTGCGCCCGCACCTGGATGGCGCAGGTGGCCTCGAAGGTGTACATCAGCTGGAAGGCCTCAGCGACGCTTCGGCCGACGGTCAACAAGCCGTGGTTGCGCAGCATCAGGTAGCTCTTCTTGCCCATGTCCGCCACCAAGCGCGGCTTCTCGTCATCGCGCAACGCGACGCCCTCGTAGGCGTGGTAAGCCAAGCTCTGTAGAACGAAAATGGATTGCTGCGAAAGAGGCAGAACGCCGTGCTTCTGCGCCGACACGGCGACGCCGTTCAGAGTGTGGGTATGCAGCACGCACTCGATATCATGGCGCGCGCCATGGATCGCGCTGTGAATTGTAAAACCCGCCGGATTGATCGGCCAGGGGCTGTCGCCCACCTTTTTGCCCTGCATATCGATCTTCACCAGGCTGGATGCGGTGATCTCGTCGAACATCATGCCGTAAGGATTGATCAGGAAGTGATGCTCGGGTCCGGGCACCCGCGCAGTGATGTGGGTGAAGACCAGGTCATCCCAGCGGAAGTGCGCGACCAGCCGATAGGCGGCCGCCAAGTCGACGCGAATTGCCCACTCGTCCGGCGAGAAACGCACGGCGTCGTCGCCGCCGGCGGGAACGGATTTCAGCATGGCGCTCTCCGATGAGGAATCCGCATTCTACCGGAGCCGCGAGTAGCTGGCATAATGTTTGCAGCCCCATCGGCGCTGGAGTATCCGTTTGAGCTTTGTAGAGACCCAAGCGCCCGTCGCCGACGACTGGGTGCAGCGAATGATCGACGCACCCGGACGCTCCGGCCACACAAGCAGCGGCGATCACGTGACGCATTACCTGGAATGGGGAGATCCGTCGAACGCGCGAGTGTTGCTGTTGTTGCACGGTTTTCGCGGCCACGCACACTGGTGGGATTTTGTCGCGCCGTGGTTCGCCAAAGACTATCGCGTGATCGCCATCGATTTTGGCGGCATGGGGGACAGCAGTTCCAGGCTGGAGTACGGCCGCAGCGATTTCGTCGGCGAAGTGCACGCGGCGCTGAAGATGATTGGTCCCAAAGAGGTGACCCTTGTCGGGCATAGCTTCGGCGGTCGCATTGCCGTGTTTGCCGCTCATGAATATCCGGAGCTCCTCAAGCGCGTGCTGATCATCGACACGAATATCGGATTCGCGGGTCAGCCGCTGCGGACACGCTTCATGCAGCGGTCGAAGAAGGTCTATCCGGATTTGGCGACCGCATGCGCGCGTTTCCGCTTTGTGCCGGACGAGCCGCCGATTCTGCCGCGCATCATGCAGCATCTTGCCGTGCATTCAATCAAATCCCAGGACGGCGGCTTTGTTTGGAAATTCGATGAAAAGCCGATCGGCAGTGTGGGCTGGGAGCAAGTGGCGGAGGGCGAATTGCTCAAAGACATCGCGTTGCCGGTTGATTTCATCGCCGGAGAGTTCAGCGAGGTCGTGCCGCCGGCGCTCGCCCAGCGTATCGGCCGGGCTTTGCGCAACGGGCGCGGCCCCATCGTGATTCCGTCCGCCTATCATCACGTTCCGGTGGATCAGCCGCTGGCGCTGGTCGCTGCGATGCGCGCGTTGTTTATCTAAGAGGACTGCTGCGGCGGTGGCTACACTGCCCGCAGCGCCGTCGCCACCGGCAGCCTGGCGGCGCGAATCGCGGGGAACAGGCCGCCGATCAGGCCGATGACGCAAGCCCAAGTGATGCCGAGGCCCACCAGCGCGGGCGTCACCGCCAGATCGAAGATCAGCTGTCCGCCGAAGCCGCCGCCTGCTGAGTTGACGGAATAGCCATTGAAGAGCACCCAGGCGATCAGCGCTCCGATCGCACCGCCGATGAGCGCCAGAAGCAGCGCTTCTACGAAAACCGAGATCACCACCGGGGCGGGGCCAAAACCGATGGCACGCAAGGTCGCAATTTCGCGCGAACGTGTGCTAACCGCCGCGTACATGGTATTGAGCGCGCCGAAAATCGCACCGATTGCCATGATGCCGCCGACGACGTAGGCCACGATCTTGAGAATCGTACTGATTACGGAAGACTGTTGTGCGGTGAATTCCTCTTCCGTGGAGACATCCACTTGCAGCTGCGGGTTCGTGGTGATCGCATCCTTGAAGGCTTGGAACCCCCGCTGCGAGTCGAGCACGACCCAAACGCTTTGTTCCCCATTACCGCGCTGATAGGCGGAGTTCAACGTTTGCTTATCTGCTATGAGCTCCGAATCGTGCGATGAGCCGCTGCCGTCAAAGACGCCGACCACTATCCAGGTAGCGCCGCGTAGTTTGACCTGTGCGCCGACATCAAGCCCCGAGTACAGACGTTGCGCGGACTTGCCGACGATCATTTCCGTCAGGCCGGGCCGAAAGGCTCGGCCGCTGATCATCCTAATCTCGGGATGTACTGCGAAGCCATCCTGCGTAAAGCCTCGAAATGGTGCAGTCGCATCGTCGCCGTCTTTCTTCTTCAGATTCACGATCAATAGCGTTTCCGGGGAGACCAGCGGGCGGCCGTCGCGGTCTTTCTTGATGCCGGGAGCATTCGCGATGGTCAGTGCCGCGTCATTTGTCAAGACACTGACAATTTCCGCGCTGGAGCCTGTTCGCACGACGATGGCGCGATGCTCCGGCCCGGTCCTTTGCAGCGTCTTGATGAAACCGGTCGACATGGCGAGCACCGATATCAATACGGCTACTACACCGGCAATGCCGATGACGACGACCGAGGAGGTCCCGATTCGTTGCGGCAAGCTACGAATGTTTATCGCCGAGACCGCGGCAATTTGTCGCAATGCGCTCATTGTCGCTCCTTATCGACCTGCGAGCGCATCGACGATGTTGAGCCGCTGGGCACGCATGGCCGGCGGCAGTCCGCTGACGATGGCCAGCGCGACGGCGATCACCAGCCCGAAAATGACCACGATGGGCAGCAGCGTGGCAGGACCCAGTACCGAGCCTACGATCTTGATTGCACCGGCAGAAAGGATCAATCCCACAACGGCGGCGAACAGGCAGAGCATGAGAGACTCGATGAGGACAAGTACGGAGACTTTAGCGCCGGTGAATCCCACCGTTTTCAGTACCGCCAACTCCGGAATTCGCTCCCGCACCGATTGCATCATCGTGTTGGCGGTGAGAAACAACAACGTGAACATCACCGCGCCGACAATGGCGTTGGCGATGAAATTGATGTCGGCAAACTGCTTGAGTCTTGATTGCAGCGCCGCGTTCTCGGTTTGCGTGCGGGTCTCATCGAATGAATTCTCCGTGAGCTTGTCAATTTGCGCTGCGATCACCGCGGAATGCGCCGGGTCGTCGACCTGCACGAAGAATTGATGTATGCGATGCTTGTCAAATTGCCGCGCTTCGTCCCAATAGTCGTAATTGATCCAGAAGGCGGAGGCAAGGGGATTTCCGTGCGACCCCGGCAAGGGGTCGAATATCCCGACGATATCGAAGGCCCAGTTGTTGCTGCCGTCATTGTTGGTCCAAATCGTCGTGCCCAGCGGAATCTTATCGCCGACTTTCCAGCCGTATTTTTTTGCCAGTGGACGCCCGATGAGCGCGCCCGGCCGCGTCGCCTTCATGGCGGCAACCTGCGCCTGGGTGATATTGAGTTCCGGATAGATGATCGCGAGCTTGTCTATGTTCGTGGCAAATGCGGGAATGGCATTCTTTGCGTCTTGAAAGTATCCGCCGAAGAAACTCAAGTGTGCAACGTTGCGCACACCCTTCACAGTCATCATCCGGTCCATGAGGCTGACGGGAATTGAATTGATGGCGCTCATGCGGTTGGTGGTCCACAAACGATTGTTGCTGGTGTCGCCCAGCCCTGCCTTGATTCCTTGATTGATTCCCTGCAGCAGACCAAACAGCAGGAAGGCGACGACGATCGACAACATGGTCAGGACGGTGCGCGTTTTCTTGCGCCACAAGCCGGCCCAAATGAGCATGAAATATTTCATGCCGCGCTCAGTACGGGCGAATCGACCAGGCGGCCCTTGTCCACATGCAGGATTCGCGCCGCATGATCCGCCGCAAGCGGATCGTGCGTCACCATGATTATGGTTTTGCCCTGCTGGCGATTCAGAGTTTGCAGCAGTTTTAAGATTTCCTCGGCGTTCTCGCGGTCGAGATCACCGGTGGGCTCATCGCACACCAGCAAAGTGGGATCGGCAACCAGCGCGCGGGCGATGGAGACACGCTGCTGCTGTCCGCCCGACAACTCGCCCGGCTTGTGGGTGGCGCGGTCGGCGAGTCCGACCAGTTCGAGAACTGCCCGGACGTTTTGTTTGCGTTGCGCCGCGGACAGATTGGTCAGCAGCAACGGTACCTCAACGTTACGCGCAGCGCTCAGTACCGGCAGCAAGTTGTAAAACTGAAACACAAACCCAATGTGGCGGGCGCGCCATTTGGCGAGCTTGCCTCCGGACAAGTGGTCGATCCGCTCGCCGGCCACCGTCACCTCGCCCTCGGTGGGCTGGTCCAAGCCGGCGATCAGATTGAGAAGCGTGGTTTTGCCTGAACCGGAAGGCCCCATAAGCGCCAGGAATTCTCCCTGTTCGATCGACAGATTCACACCGTGCAGCACCTCGACCGATTGCTTGCCGCGCTGATAGCGCTTCACGACACTTTGAAGAGAGACCAGGGTGCTCATTGCTGCTCCTTACTGCTTTTCGATGCGGACGCGCGCGCCATCGCTCAGTTTGTTCAAGTCGCCCAGCGCGACAACGTTTCCCGGCTCGAGTCCGGCGCTGACGATCTGGCCGGAACTAATTTTGCCGCCGAGACGGACCGCGCGCCGTTCCACCGTCGACCCATGCACTACGAAGACGATGCTGGCCGTGCCGCTGGTGGTGATGGCATCGGCAGGGACGACCACGCCCGCGGCCGCACTCTTCGCCGCGCCCGCAGCAGCGGGCTCATTGTCGCTCAAAAACGCGACGCGAGCGCCCATCTCAGGAATGATGCGGGGGTCTTTTTGCCCAATGGCGATCCGCACTTTGACCGTCGCCTTGGCGCGGTCGGCGGTGGGAATCATGGCGATGACCGACCCGGGGATATCCCAATCCGGATAGGCATTGAGCTTAATGGTGACGGGCTGCTGGGGCCGCACTCGATTGATGAAGTTCTCGCTGACAT
>JBDTAV010000062.1:0-15024 GCA_039924385.1 Steroidobacteraceae bacterium | reverse complement strand
ATGAGATACACCTTGTATCGAGCGCGAGTCGGCGCGTACTGCACGTTGTCGAGCATTTCGCGCGTATCGTCGACTTTGGTGCGCGAAGCCGCGTCCACTTCGATAAGATCCACAAACCGCCCCTCGTCAATCTCCTTGCAAGCAGCGCAGACGCCGCAAGGATTGGAACTTACGCCGTTCGTTTCGCAATTGAGCGACTTCGCCAAGATGCGCGCGACGGTCGTCTTGCCGACACCGCGAGTCCCGGTAAACAGGAATGCATGATGCACTTTGCCGCTGTCGAGCGCGTTGCTGAGCGCGCGCAGCACGTGCTCCTGCCCGACCATCTCGGCAAAACCTTTGGGGCGCCATTTGCGCGCTAATACGACGTAGCTCATAGGGTATTGTCGCACGCCTTTTAGGAGGCGGCCCGCGCCAGCAGGACTTCGGCGCCCGACTTTAAGCCTCTACCGCTGCTCCCTTCCGGGCCTGACGGGATTCGTGACCAGTCGTCGCGAAGATGCAAACGCGAGCCACCATAAACGGTAGCCGGCGGAGAGGGATGGATTGCTGGAACCCCTCCTTCACCCACTTATACACAAATTCAGTCTAGACGATAAAACGCGACCTTCTGCCGAAACGTTTTGGCGGAGAGGGAGGGATTCGAACCCTCGAACACCTTTTGGGGTGTTACTCACTTTCCAGGCGAGCGCCTTCGACCACTCGGCCACCTCTCCGAAGCGCAGCAAGGGTACCGGAGCGGACTCAGGTGATCAAATCCCAGACAGGCTCCTAGCCGCCGGCAGCCTTGTTCGGGGGAGCGGGCTTGTAGCGAGGCGGAATGTCGTAGCAAACGTCGTGCGGACCCGGCGCCGGCGGTGCATCGGTCACGGTTGGGATAACCAACGCCCCTGCCGTGTTCGGCGAATCGAGTCCGGCGGGTACTTTCAAGGGCGGCGCCGACAACGCGTGCTGATATTCCTGCGGCGCGTGGCAGTCGGGA
Organism: Steroidobacteraceae bacterium; assembly: GCA_039924385.1. GTDB lineage: Bacteria > Pseudomonadota > Gammaproteobacteria > Steroidobacterales > Steroidobacteraceae > Bog-1198. The sequence goes on along the minus strand of JBDTAV010000062.1, from coordinate 14,042 downwards.
TTCAGTTTGCTGAACATATGACAGCCGCTCATCAAAGCGCTGGCCGCAACCAACAGTAAAATTCGATCAAGACTCATGCAGCTTGGTCCTCAAGAGTAATTCCGGCGGCCTGCATCGCGCGCAATACCGTCTCGTGGTGCGCAGATGCCAGTTCGACCAACGGCAGGCGGATTGCGTTCCCGATAATGCCCATTCTCGCCACCGCCCACTTCACGGGTATCGGATTCGCTTCAACAAACAGATCCTTATGTAAAGGCTGCAAACTCGCGTCAATCGTCCGCGCTGCGACCAAATCGCCCGCGCGCGCGGCTTTGCAAGCCTCCTGCATCCGGCGCGGCGCGACATTTGCCGTCACCGAAATCACGCCGCGCGCACCGGCTCCCATCAATTCGACCGCCGTCGCGTCGTCGCCCGAAAGCACCACGAACTCCGGCGGACAGGTGCTGAGAATCTCGCGCGCCCGGCTCAAGGAGCCTGTCGCTTCTTTGATTGCCACAATGCGAGGGTGCCGCGCTAGACGTGCGATGGTGCTCGGCAAGAGATCCACCGCCGTTCGGCTCGGCACATTATACAGAATAACGGGCGCGGCGGACGCATCGGCCGCGGCCGCGAAATGCCTGAAAAGCCCTTCCTGCGGAGGTTTGTTGTAGTACGGCGTGACCAGCATCACGGCATCCACGCCCAGCCGGGACAAGCTGCGGGTGCGCGCCACTGTCGAGTCCGTGGAATTGAAGCCGGCGCCGACGATAACCTTGAGCTTATCGCGGCAGCGTGCCACCGCCCGCCTTGTCAGCTCGTCGACTTCCGCGGCCGAAAGCACCGGCGATTCTCCCGTGGTGCCGGCCACAACGAGGCCATCGCTGCCCTCGCGCACGTGAAAATCCAGCAAGCGATCCCACGCGGGCCAATCCAGCGCCCCGTCGGCCGTCATTGGCGTGACGACTGCCACCATGCTTCCGGAAAACATCAAGAACTCCACGGGAAATATCGCTACCTTAAGTGCCAGACATACACCCTGGCAAGCGCCCATCCGGTAGAATTTGCGCCGATGAAACAACATATCGTCATTTCCGCGGTCGGCAGCGACCGCGTCGGCATGGTCCATGAGCTATCCAAGGCGATCGCCGATTGCGGCGGGAGCATCAGCGAAAGCCGCATGACCTCGCTTGGCAACGAGTTCGCCATGCTGCTTCTGGTCAATGGCAATTGGCACACCCTGGCCAAGCTTGAAGGGGAGTTCAAGAAACTCGCCGATGCCACCGGCATGAATATTCAGCTGCGGCGCACCGAGGAACGCTCGGCGCGCAACGACATGCTGCCCTATTCGATCGACGTGGTATGCCTCGATCAGACCGGAATCGTCGCGGGGCTCTCCGGATTCTTCGCACAACGCGGCGTCGACATCGCGGAACTGTCGACGCGTTCGTACGCCGCAGCGCACACCGGCGCTCCGATGTTTTCGGTGCAGATAATCGTGAACGTGCCCAGCCGTCTGCATATCGGCGTACTGCGTGAAGAATTCATGGACTTCTGCGATCACTTGAATTTGGACGCCATTTTCGAACCCGTGAAGAGTTAGCCAGTCATGAGCAAGATTGAAATCGGCAAGAAGGCGCCGCCGTTCAGCCTCGAAGGCACGGGCGGAACCTGGTCGCTCGACGATGCCAAGGGCATGTCGGTGGTTATTTATTTCTATCCCCGTGACAACACCTCCGGGTGCACCCAGGAGGGTCTGGACTTTGCGGCCCTGAATGCCCAATTCAAGAAGTCCAAGGCGGTGGTCTTGGGCATCTCGCCGGACAGCGTCGTCTCGCACGAAAAATTCAAGAAAAAAATGGTCTTTCCATTTGAACTTTTGAGCGATCCGGACCAGAAGGTGTGCAACCTCTACGGCGTGTACAAGGAAAAAAGCATGTATGGCCGGAAGTACATGGGGGTCGAGCGCAGCACCTTTCTCGTTGACGGTAAAGGCGTGCTGCGGCAAGAGTGGCGCAAGTTAAAGGTCAAGGATCATGCCGCGGCCGTATTAGCGGCGGTGAAGGCGCTGTGACCGGCAACGTGCGGCCTTTGGGGGCCGCTGTACTGAAGAGCCGCCAGGGCAAGACGGAGCGTCGAATATTCGTCCTCGATACGAATGTTTTGATGCATGACCCCACTGCTATTTTCCGCTTCGAAGAACACGACATTTATATTCCGATGACCGTGCTTGAGGAGCTCGATGCGGGCAAAAAGGGTTTGTCGGAGCCGGCACGCAACGTGCGCCAGGTCAGCCGCTTTCTGGATGAACTGATGCAAGACGCGACCAAGAAACAGATCGACCGCGGCCTCGCCTTACCCACTGCCGTACCGATCAATCATGGCAAACGGCCTCCCGGCGGACGGCTGTTCTTCCAGACTCAGTTGCTCGAATCGGTGCTGCCGGACAGCCTGCCCGGCCAGGGCGCCGACAATGCCATTCTGGCCAATACGCTGGCTCTGCAGCAAAAATTTCGTACCGCGCGCATCACGTTGGTCTCGAAGGACATCAATTTACGCATCAAGGCAGCGATTCTTGGCGTGCACGCCGAGGATTATTCCAGCGACAAAACCATCGAAGATGCGGACTTGCTGGTCAGCGGCGTTCAGCAGCTGCCGCAGGATTTCTGGGAAAAGCACGGCAAGGGAATGGAGTCCTGGCAGCAGCAGAGCCGCACCTATTATCGGGTGCGCGGCCCGCTGGTGCGCGAGTGGAAGACCAATCAATTTGTCTATGACCCCGGCGCGAATGGTGTGGAAGCCATTGTGCGCAAGCTCGAGTCGGATTCAGCGATTCTCGAGCTAACCACCGACTATCGAACCGAACGCAATAATGTGTGGGGTGTAACGGCTCGCAACCGCGAGCAGAACCTGGCGTTGAACCTATTGATGGATTCGGAGATCGACTTCGTCACCGTGCTGGGTCCTGCGGGCACCGGCAAAACTTTGCTGACTCTCGCGGCGGGTCTGGCGCAAACGCTGGATCACAATCGCTTCAGTGAAATCATCATGACGCGCGTGACCATACCTCTGGGCGAGGACATCGGCTTTCTGCCCGGGACTGAAGAAGAGAAAATGGAGCCCTGGATGGGTGCGCTGATGGACAATTTGGAGGTCTTAACGCAGAGCCAATCCGGCGGCACCTGGGGTAGGGGCGCCACAAACGATTTACTACGGCACCGCATCAAGATTCGCTCGTTGAACTTCATGCGCGGGCGCACGTTTCTCAACCGCTTCATCATTATTGATGAAGCTCAAAATCTCACGCCCAAGCAGATGAAGGCGCTGGTCACCCGGGCGGGCCCCGGCACCAAAATGGTGTGTTTGGGCAATATTGCGCAAATTGACACGCCCTACCTCACCGAGACCACGACCGGGCTCACGTATGTGGTAAACCGATTTCACGGCTGGACGTTTTCCGGGCATATAACGCTGGTCCGGGGCGAGCGCTCGCGCCTGGCGGACTACGCTTCCGAAGTTCTTTGATTTTGCTTCTGTTTTGAGCGAACTTTGGTATGCGCCTAGACTCCAAGATTCAAGAGCCACCATGTCAGCGTTGAAATCCATAACCGCATTTCTGGCCGCCGTCGCGGTGGGCGCGAGCGTGAGCATCGCTTACGCGCAGGGCGTCGCGCAGGCCACGAAGGACACGAACCAAGACTTACCCGAACTGGGCAGCCCGGCGAACGCCGCGATTTCCATCGACGATGAGTATCACGCAGGTTTGTCCTATGTGAATGAAATACGCAAGGAAGGGGTCATCCTCACTGACCCGGAAGTCCAGCAATATGCTCAGGAAATTGGCCATAGCCTCTCGAGCCAGGCGGAGGAAGGCCAACACCAGTTCTATTACTTTATCATTCGCGAGCCGGACATCAACGCCTTCGCCATCCCCGGCGGTTTCGTGGCGATTCACAGCGGACTGATATTGGCGACGCGCAACGAGAATGAATTGGCGGGAGTGCTGGCGCACGAAACCGCACACGTCACACAGCGCCACCTCGTGCGCCAGCTCGTCGATCAAAGCCACGAGGGACTGCTGGCATCCGCCGCCATGCTGGCGGCGATTCTGCTGGGTGCAACCGCGGGCCGCGGCTCGCCCGATGCAATCGAGGGCGCCGTTTTGGCGGGCCAGAGCGCCATGATCCAGCATCAGATCAATTACACTCGCAGCAGCGAGTTTGAAGCGGATCGAATCGGCATCACGACAATGGCGAACGCCGGCTACGATCCGCTGGGAATGGCCAGCTTCTTCGATTACATGGGCCGCACCGGTCCCGAACCCAGCCGCGTCAATGCCGTGCAATTCCTGATCGATCACCCGATCTTCTCCGATCGCGTCGCGGAAGCGCAGGATCGCGCGCGCCAGATCGGCCGAATCCATCATGAGGATTCTTTGGCCTATTTGCTGGTCCGCGAGCGCTTGAGAACCGTTGCCGGGGATCCGCAGGCTGCGCGCCAATACTATGCGCACCTGGTCAAGAACGGTGGCGGCAAAACCATTCAAGAGCGCTATGGCATGGATGTGGCGGAGATCGCAACGAAAAATCCCGTGCCCGCCATCGCCGATTTGCAAGAGCTGGTGCGCGACTATCCCAAGGTCACGCAGTTCTATGGCGCGCTCGGTCAGGCCTATCTCGCGAACAATCAGTTCAAGGAATCAACCGCCATCCTTGAGCGCGCGATGGTTCTGTTCCCGCGCAATGTTCCGGTCACGATTCGACTGGCGGAAGCTTTGATGCATTCCGGCGATAACAAGCGGGCGCACTTAGTGTTGCTGGATTTGTTCAATACCGTTGCGCCGACGCCGGATCAGACCCGGCTCATCGCCAAGGCGGCCAGCACCGCGGGCGACTACGCCGACTCCTACAGCTACATGGCGGAATTTTATTTGATGACCGGCAATCTCATGATGGCATCCAATCAGTTGCAGCTTGCCTTGACCCTGCCGGGACTCGACGCCGTGCAGCGTGCGCGCTACAGCGCCCGCCTTGAGGAGGTGCGCGCGGCGATGCCGAAGAAGAATAAAAATACGATGGCCGATGAGCGCGGCGTCAATAGCGGCGGATACCAGCCCCATCTCCGCTGAATCCCGCAATAGTGTATCGTTGGCGCAATATCTACGGGACGTGGGAGAGATTCTATATGAAGCAGGCGCGAGCGCTGCTTGGCGTCATTCTGGCTGTCGCCCTGACCGGATGTGTCACGCTGCCGCCCAATTCCAAGCCGGCCCCCCAGGACCCGTGGGAATCCTGGAATCGCGGCGTCTATAAGGTCAACGACAAGCTCGATCGCGCGGTCGCCAAGCCCATTGCACGCACCTACGTGCGCGCCGTGCCGGCGCCGGCACGCACCGGCGTCAGCAATTTTCTTTCCAATCTGCGCACCACGACGGTCATGATCAACGATGCCCTGCAGGGGAAGATCGGCGCAGCCGCCAATGACCTGGCGCGCCTGGTCGTCAATACCACGGTGGGATTCGGCGGCCTGCTGGACCCGGCGACGCAGATGGGCTTGAACAAGAACGATGAAGATTTCGGGCAGACCCTGGGCCACTGGGGCGTTCCGCCCGGGCCTTTTTTGGAGCTGCCTTTTTTGGGCCCTTCAGATTCACGTGACGGTCCGGCCCGCATCGTGGATTTGTTCACCGGGCCGACGCACTACATCAGCAACAACTGGGTGTCTTACGGCATTTATGGCGTCGGTTTGGTTGATGCGAGAGCCGATCTGTTATCGCTCGATCCAACGTTGCAGAAAGTCTTCGACCCATATGCTTTCGTTCGCGATGCCTATTTGCAGCGGCGCGCCTATTTAGTGTCCGATGGCAAGGCGACTGACGAAGTGTTGGTCGATCCTGGCGCCGATGACACGGATACGGCTGCACCAACGCCAACGCCGCCGGATACGACGAAAAAACCCTGAGAGGATTGCGCGGGTTCCGAGGCTATCCCGCCGTCAGCAATTCCTCCACATCGCTCAAGCGCGCAAGTTGATGCAGTTGCGCTGGAATGTTTTCGTAGCGCAGGCTCTTGTGCTCCGCTCTCGCGATGCTCAGCCACTCAATCAGCAAAGCGAGGCCTGAACTGTCGCTGTCCTTCACTCCGGACAGATCGATGACGGCCGCACGGCCATTGGCGATGGCTTCACTCCCCAGCCGCAGCAGCGTCGTGACCGTGGTGAAGTGCAGCACGCCATTGACGCGTGCGCGCTCGCCCTCTTGCGGCTCGAAATCGGCAGTGAGCAGCGCGCTGTTGTTCAATGTGGGACCGCCGCCCCGTTCGGGCCCACGCGACCTTCCTTCTCCAAGCGGTTAATGACGTCGTCCAGGCCCTTTTGCTGAATCTCTGACGCAAAATCCGTGCGAAAACTCTTGACGTAGGAAATGCCTTCGATCACCACATCCCATGCCTTCCACCCTTCTGGAGTTTTCCGTAGCGTGAAATTCACCGGGACCTTGTCGCCTCCAGCTTTCTTTACTTCCGTCCGTACCGTCGCGTTGGTGTCGGCCGGATCGCCCTTGTACGGCAGCACGACGAATCGATCGGCCGTAAAGTCGATCAGTGCTGCGCCATAATTTCGCAGCAGCGAATGATAGAAGGCATCGACAAATCGCTTGCGCTGTTCGGGCGTTGCATTACGCCAGCTCTGTCCCAGGACCAACCGGGCCGCGTATTCCGTGTCGAAGTTCGGCAACAGCACATTGCCCACCAGCGCGTCGAGCTTGACCGGATCGGCCTTGTACATGGCCCGGTTCGCATCCAGTTCTTGCAGCATGCGCTTGGCTGAATTTTCCACCAGCTGCTGCGGGGATAGCGTATTCGCGTTTGGCGCGGGAGCCGGCGTATCCGCAGCCTGCGCTACGTTCGCCCCTCTCGCCCCGATCGCCAGCATCACCGCCAGCATTGCCGTCATAGTAAGTTTGCTCATTTCGTCTTCTCCGTCTTCTCGGACGCTTTGGTGTCCGCAGGCGCGGGCGTTTGCGCATCCGCCTTGGACTTGGTGAAGTTCGCAAGGACCTGACCAATCAGATTTTCCAGCACGAACGCAGATTGAGTAAAGTCTATTTGATCCTTGTCCTTAAGATAAGTATCGGCGCCGCCGGCGGTGAGCCCGATGAATTTGCCGCCCAGTAATCCCTGGGTATAGATGCTGGCATCGCTATCCGTCGGAATTTTGTTGTAGCGCTCGTTCAAGCGCAGGGAAACGACCGCCTTGTATTCGTTGGAATCGAAGTCGATCTTGTCGACGCGGCCGATTTCAACGCCGGACATCGACACCGGGGCGCCTATTTTGAGATCGCCGATGTTGTCGAACTTTGCGATCACTTCGTAGTGCGGCGGCGCAAACCAGGCCAATCCGCGGCTGGTGGTCTGAGTGGTGAGGAAAAACAGCGCCGCGAAGCCCAGCAGTACAAACGAGCCGGTGCCTAGATTCAACGTGCGTGACTTGCGCATGAATACACTCCTACAAAAACGCTGCGGTAATCAAATAGTCCAGGAACAAAATCACCACGGCAGAAGTAACGACCGTGCGCGTGGTGGCTCTACCAACGCCCTCCGCAGTGGGCGTCGCATAATATCCTTGGTAAACAGCGATGAGACTACAGGCAACGCCGAAGACAATGCTCTTGACGATGCCCTCGGTGATGTCCGAAAGGCCGACGACCGCGCGCATTTGCGACCAAAAGCTGCCTGCATCGACTCCCATGATCTGCACGCCGACCAGCTGCGCGCCATAGACGCCGATCACGCTGAAAATGGCGGCCAGCAGCGGCATGGAGATGACGCCGCCCAAGAATCGTGGCACCACCACGCGCTGAATGGGGTCGACCGCCATCATTTCCATCGCCGAGATCTGGTCGGTCGCGCGCATCAATCCAAGCTCGGAGGCCAATGCGGTGCCCGCCCGGCCGGCGAACAGCAGCGCGGTCACCACAGGCCCGAGTTCCTTCACCAGGCCGATGGCCGCGGCGCTACCGAGCGCCTCTTCCGAGCCGAAGCGCTGCAAAAGCTCGAAGCCTTGCAAGCCGAGCACCATGCCGACGAACAGGCCGGAGAGCATGATGATGACGAGCGAAAAGGCGCCGGAGTTGAAAACCTGTTGAGAGATCAAGCTGAATCGCAACAGCGCCCGCGGCGTATTGACCACCAGACGAAACAGGAAATGAACGACGGACCCCAGGCCTTCCAGGGCATCGGTAAAGCTTTCCCAGAGTTCTTTGAACATGCTCAAAGAACCTCTTTGCGCGACAGAAGCTCGTCGAAATAATCCGGCGCCGGAAAGTGAAATGGCACCGGCCCATCCGCCAATCCCCCGATGAATTGCTTGACGATTTCTGTCGGGTTGGTCTTGAGTGCTTGCGGTGTGCCGCCGGCGACCACCTTGCCCCCCGACAGCAGGAACACCAGATCGGCGACCGTGGAAATCTCCTGCACATCGTGCGATACGACGATGCTGGTAATGCCCAGGGTGTCGTTTAAGCGGCGAATCAGCCGCAAAATGACGCCCAGAGAAATGGGATCCAAGCCGACGAACGGCTCATCGTAGATCAAGAGTTCCGGATCCATGACGATGGCGCGCGCGAGCGCCACGCGCCGGCCCATCCCGCCGGAGAGTTCGGCCGGCATCAATTCCGCCGCGCCGCGCAGGCCCACTGCCTGCAGTTTTGTCAGCACCAATTGGCGGATGAGCCGCTCGGTCAGATTGGTGTGTTCGCGCAACGGGAAGGCGACGTTTTCGAACACACTTAAATCCGTCAGCATCGCGCCGTTTTGGAACAACATTCCCATCCGCCGACGTAGCACATATAAATTGGCGCGCGTTATGGCGCGCAAGTTTTCGCCCGCCACTTCGATGGTCCCGCTATCGGCCAACACTTGTCCCGTGATCAGCCGCAGCAGCGTGGTTTTTCCGGTGCCGCTCGGTCCCATGACCGCGGTGATCTTGCCTCGCGGGATCTGGATATCAAGGCCCGCAAACACGGGGCGGCCGTTCACCGAGTAATCCAGATTACGGATATCAGCGATGGGGGCGGATTGGTTCACTGGTTTGTTACGCAGCCGCGCATTAAACGACGCAGCCCGTGGGCGACGGCGCTCTTAAGCCGCGGCTGATTCCAAAACGGCATTGTACTGACCCACCGCCGCCAATCCATTGAGCTTGGCTCTCTTTGCCAGAGCCTTCTGGCCGCCGGCAAAGCCGCTGTCCTTACCCGCCCAAGCGTTCAGTGCGTCCTCTTGCAGAGCGCGTCCGTAGCTGAAGGTCAAACCCCACGGCAGCGGTCCCAGCGCATGCATGAGGTTCAAGTGCAGGGTGGCATCAGTTGGACTCTGACCACCGGACAGAAAGGCGATGCCGGGCACCGCGGAGGGGACTTGGCGCTTCAGCGTTCGCACCGTCGCTTCGGCAATGCGCTCAGGGCTGGCCTGGTCCGCGCATTTCTTTCCGGGGATCACCATGTTCGGTTTCAGGATCATGCCTTCCAAAACGATGCGTGCGGCGAATAGGTGATTGAACACGCTGTCGAGCACGATGTTCGTGACTTCCTCGCAACGCTCCAGCGGATGCGCGCCGTCCATGAGCACTTCGGGCTCGACGATGGGGACGATGCCGGCCTCTTGGGCCAAAGCGGCGTATCGCGCCAGGCATTCGGCATTCGCGTCGATGGCATAGCGGGTCGGAATGGCCGCATCGATATTGATGACCGCGCGCCATTTGGCAAAGCGCGCACCCAACTTGTGGTATTCAGCAAACCGGTCGCGCAACCCATCGAGGCCTTCGGTGATGGTCTCGCCGGAAAACCCGGGCAATGCTTTGGCGCCCAAATCGACTTTGATTCCCGGGATCATTCCCGACTTGGCGAGGTAGGTGGGAAACGGCACCCCGTCCTTGGTCTTCTGGCGCAGCGTCTCGTCATACATGATGACGCCGCTGATGTATTCTTTCGCGCCCGGCGCGGTGAACAGCATCTCGCGGTAGGCCCGCCGGTTCTCCTCGGTCGACTCCAACTTAATGGTGTCAAAGCGCCTTTTGATGGTGCTGGTGCTTTCGTCGGCGGCCAAAATCCCTCGATTTTTGGCGACCATGGCGCGCGCAATCGCGTTTAGCTCTCCAATGTTCATGTCTTACGCATCTCACTGATAATGACGGTTAACTTAAGCCAAGGATAACAAACCTGGCTTCAGTCCGCCTTCCGGGTGGAACTTAGTGTCAAATAGGACTAAAATAGTCCCACATGAATCGCAAGTCTTGAGGACCCGCTTTAATGCTGCGTATGGGAAAAATGACCGACTACGCGACGGTGGTGCTGGCCAGTTTAGCGCAACAGCCCGCCGCACATCGGGCCGCGACGGAATTGGCGGAGCGCACACGCCTGAGCCGTCCTACAGTCAGCAAGGTCCTGAAGGGTCTGCAGCGCGCCGGCATGGTGATTTCATCTCGCGGTGCACAGGGCGGCTACCGGCTGGCGCGGCGTCCCGACCAGATTACCGCGGCGCAAATTCTCGATGTCTTCGAAGGGCCGATCGCCATTACTGAATGCAGCGGCGCATCAAGCCAATGCGGGATCGAGCGGCTGTGCCGGGTCGGCGGCGCGTGGCAGCGCGTCAATGCCGCCATTCGTCGTGCACTGGAAGACGTCACGCTGCACCAATTGGCGGGCCTCGATTCCGCCGGCGTGCGCGTCGCGGACCTTGCCTCAGAAATACACGCGAATAGCTGAAAGTCGATCCACACCTGGAATACCGTGTCTAGCAAATCTCAAGAAGTCGAAGCCCTCGTCGGTCAGAAATACCGTCACGGCTTCATCACCGATATCGAATCCGACAGTCTGCCGCCCGGACTCAATGAAGGCGTCGTGGCTGCGATTTCCAAAAAGAAACACGAACCCGAGTTTCTGCTCAATTGGCGACTGAAGGCATTTCGGCACTGGCAGACGATGAAAGAGCCGACCTGGGCGCATGTGCACTACAAGCCCATCGACTACCAGGACATCTCTTATTACTCAGCGCCGCGGGCGCCGGCCAACGCGCCGAAGAGTTTGGATGAGGTGGATCCGAAGCTGCTCGCCACCTATGAGAAATTGGGCATTCCGCTGCATGAGCGCGCGCGCCTCGCGGGCGTCGCGGTGGACGCGGTATTCGACAGCGTCTCGGTTGCGACCACGTTCAAAGAAAAGCTCGGCAAGGCGGGCGTCATTTTCTGCTCGTTCTCGGATGCCGTGCGCAATCACCCGGAATTGGTCGAACGCTACCTCGGCACGGTCGTGCCGACGGGAGACAATTTTTTTGCGGCCCTGAACTCCGCCGTGTTCTCGGATGGATCGTTCGTCTATGTGCCGCCCGGCGTGCGCTGCCCGATGGAATTGTCGACTTATTTTCGCATCAACGCGGCGAAGACCGGACAGTTTGAACGAACCTTGATCATCGCGGCCGAGGGCGCGTCGGTGAGCTATCTAGAAGGTTGCACCGCGCCCATGCGCGATGAGAACCAACTGCATGCCGCCGTGGTGGAATTGATCGCACTCGATGATGCGCAGATCAAGTATTCGACGGTGCAGAATTGGTACCCGGGCGATGAGAACGGCATAGGCGGTATTTACAACTTCGTCACCAAGCGCGGCGAGTGCCGCGGCCGCAATTCCAAGATCTCCTGGACGCAGGTCGAGACCGGATCTGCGATTACTTGGAAATACCCGAGTTGCGTGCTCAAGGGAGAGAACTCCATCGGCGAATTCTATTCCGTGGCGGTGGCGAACAACTATCAGCAGGCCGACACCGGCACCAAGATGATTCACATTGGGAAAAATACCAAGAGCACCATTGTGTCCAAGGGCATCTCAGCCGGCCACGCGGAAAACACCTACCGCGGTCTGGTGAAAATTCTGCCGAGCGCGAGCGGCGCCCGCAATTTCACGCAATGCGACTCGTTGCTGATGGGCCCGAAATGCGCGGCGCACACCTTCCCTTACATGGAGGTCAAGAACCCGACCGCTACCGTCGAGCACGAGGCCAGCACCTCAAAAATTGGCGAGGATCAGCTGTTCTATTGCCTGCAGCGGGGAATTTCCGCCGAGGATGCGGTCAATATGATTGTCAGCGGCTTCTGCAAAGTCGTGTTCAAGGAACTGCCGATGGAATTCGCGGTTGAGGCACAAAATCTGCTCAGCGTGAGCTTGGAAGGGGCCGTCGGTTAAACCGGGCTTGAAGAGAGAACTATCTTGCTTGAAATCTGCGACTTGAGCGCCCGCGTTGCGGGCAAAGAAATACTGAATGGCGTCAACCTTAACGTGAATGCCGGCGAGGTGCACGCCATCATGGGACCGAACGGCTCCGGCAAAAGCACCCTGGCGCAGGTGCTCGCCGGGCGTGAGGACTACGAAGTAACGCGCGGCTCGGTGACCTTCGAGGGTCAGGATCTTTTGGCGATGCGCGCGGAAGAGCGAGCACGCGCCGGCCTGTTTCTGGGATTCCAATACCCGGTCGAAATTCCCGGGGTCAACAATGTGTACTTGTTGAAGGCAGCGCTCAACGCAAAACGCAAGGCCGCCGGCGAGCCCGAGGTCGACGCCTACGAATTCTTGGCGCTGATTCGCCAGAAGATGAAATTCATGCAGATGAGCGAGGCATTCCTGACGCGCGGCGTGAATGAAGGCTTCTCCGGCGGCGAGAAGAAGCGCAATGAAGTCCTGCAGATGCTCATTCTGGAACCGAAGCTCGCGATTCTCGATGAAACGGATTCGGGGCTGGACATTGACGCGCTCAAGGTCGTCTCCCAGGGTGTGAACAGCTTGCGGGACCCTGCGCGCGCGGTGGTGCTGGTGACTCACTATCAGCGCCTGCTGGACTATGTCATTCCGGATCAGGTGCACGTTTTGTCCGGGGGCCGCATCGTGAAGTCCGGCGACAAATCCCTCGCGCATGAACTCGAACGCCGCGGCTACGACTGGGTCATGGGAGCCCAGGTCGCATGAGTGCCGCCCTGCGCTCTTTCGAGGCGCAATGGCGTGCACGCGCGCCCGATGCGCTGCAGCCGATTCGCGAGCAAGCCATGCAGCGATTTTTGAAGCTGGGGCTGCCCTCGCAGCGCGACGAAACCTGGCGCTATACGGACCTGCGCAGTCTTGGCGCTTCACGCTACGGCGAAGCCGGCTGCGCTGTCGCAAGCGAAACGAGCGCGACGAACGGGAACGAATCGCTGTCGCTGGTGAATGCCGAACAACACCCCGCAACGCTGACGATGATCAACGGCTGTCCGTTATTTGACGTCGATTTGCCCATTATAAACGGCATCGAAATCAATAGTATAGAAGAACAATATAAACGAGATTCTAACTATCTACGGCGCTTTTTCGAAGCCGCATCTGACGCCGATCAGCGTCGCTGGGTATTGCTGAACACGGCGTTATTCATCGACGGCTTATATTTGAAAATCACCCAGCCGGTTGCCGCCCCGCTGGTGATTCGGCACGTTTCCACCGGAACCCCGGCACAGGCTGCACACCCACGCATCATCATTGATGCAAGCCCTGGGGCGAGCGCGACCATTATTGAGCATCACATATCCGAAGGCGATGTAGCGCCGCTCAACAATTCCAACACGCACATCGCGCTGAGCAAGGATGCGCAGCTCGAGCACTACCGCGTGTACTCAACGGGCGCGGGCGCCACCCACTTGGATTCGCTCGACATCCATCAGGCGCAGGACAGCCGCTGCCGGCAATTCACGATTGCGTTGGGTGGCGGCTTGGTGCGCTCCTCTTTGGAGGCGCGCTTGAATCAGCGCGGCGCGAGCTTGGATAGCTACTCGCTGCTGGTCGGCCACCAAAAGCGGCATGTGGACTGCGTGAACATCGTGACCCACGCGGCGCCAGATACACGCAGCCGGCAAACGGCGCGAGCCATCGCCAGCGATCTCAGCCGGGTCATTTTCAATAGCAAAGTAATCGTGAATGCCGGCGCGAACGGTTCCGATTCGAAGCAATCCTGCCGCGGGCTGCTGTTATCGCCCAGCGCCGAGATCGACACGCG
>JBDTAV010000061.1:0-7101 GCA_039924385.1 Steroidobacteraceae bacterium | reverse complement strand
GTTACCGCCCCGCCGCTTCTAGCAGCGACGACGTCGCCACCGGCAGCAACCACGACCAGCAGGAAGGTGCCCCACACTTCCGCGAAGATTCGTCGCCACTCTAGCCCATGGTCTTGGAAGTCGGTTGACAACTGCTGCCAGGGCCGGCTCTGGAACTGCGTTTCGTACGCCTTGTGTTTAAGCGATTTCATTCGCAATTTTGCTTTCAACGCGATCTCCGCACAGGAGCATAGGCTGCATGTCCTCGCATATCAATTTATGATCTTATCGCTGGGCGTCTCCAAAATCCGTCCGGTTTTGCGCTATCGCAAAGGATGACATTTACCCGACCCAATATCAGTACGGTCCCGAACAAAGGATCAGGGGCTGGACTTAGTTCCTACGTGCGGTGTTCAGGCAATCCGCAGTCTTCGAAAGACAAGCACTTTGACCCAATTCAGCGCGAGCGAAAACAGAATCGCCGCCAATAGCACGACCGCGACGACCTTGCCGAAAATCGTCAATGCTGTCTTGAGGTCGCCATTGTGTTGCAACTGGTGCTGCGCAAATTTGCTGAGGCCATCATCCAAGTGCAGTGCCTAAAATCACCTGATGCTCACGATGATCGCTTTATTCAAGGAGGATTACAACGGCTTAAGTGCGCCATCGCATCGATTGGGTTGGCAATTTCGTGCGCACATTATTCGTCTCGATCAAAATTAGGAGTCACAACATGTATGAAGGTGCTCAAGTGGATCTTCTCACCAATCCCGATGCTGCACTTCTTGGCATCGTTGCGGCCGACGAAAACACCGCCAGGGGTAAATCCTCGGCCAGTCGGCACACGCGGATCCCAACGGACTCCTGACAGTTCTATGACATCGGTTGTTCTAAGTGCAACTCTCATTGGTGACCTCTGCATGAGGCGGCCTTAAACTATTTTATTCGAAACGGAACATCGGATGCAACTTGTCGAATGCCAGGATGGCGGCGGCGACACGAGCGAGGTCGAAGTTCCAGACCCCGCGACCGCTGATCGCATCGACTGCCCGGATCGCGCCGAATGGGCTGGACATGGACTCGTGGTCGTCGTTGGAAGCGTCGACAATCAATCGTTCGCGCGCCCCGACCGGCGCCGCTCCTTTAGAGCATATTGCTGATCATCGTCTGCGAGCTTCGGATACGCGACGGTCTGCCTCGCTCTTGACACGCATGTCGGCGAGCGCAAGAGTCATCCAGCGACGTCTGTCGGCACCGCGGCAGATTGGTCGCTGCGAGCACGCGATACTCGACATCAGCGATCTTGCCGAGTCTGCGCACTGCTTTTCTGCTGATGCAAGACCAGAATCTGCGGAAAAATCGTTTCCGTGTAGAACGCCAGCGCCGGAAGGCTGCTCATCTCGACACCATTTTTTGTTGCGTAGTGTCTGATGAGCGCGTCTGAATCAGATTCATAGCGGCCGGGTTCGATCTCGACCGTCGGAAAGCTCACGGGCTTTCCGAGTCCCGCGGCCAACTTGGCCTTCACGGCATCGAACTCCGGGCCGCTCGGGTCACAGCGGATCACCTCAATCTGATCGCTGAGGCCGGCTTCGACCATGAAGAGCAAATACTTGAACGAGAAGGGGCAGCCTCCCTTGAGATATGCCTTTGCTTTGAACGGTTGCAGGGCCATTGTGTCTCCATGGGTCGATACCGGTGACGTACGCTGAGCGCGTCAACCACCGAGAGAGCAATGGCATCGCCACGGCGCAGCTCATGCAAGCAGTGAGAAGATCCGTGGTGGTGACTGACGGAAACAGCGCTTCGCCAGTTTCGCTCACTCGCAAAAGTCTGTCTACGGCGAATGCGCTGTTACTCGTTGGCTAGTGGCAATTGTTGTACTCATCACGGCTCAACGTATCATCGTGATCGGTGTTGCATCTGAGGAAGTCCGGACGCGCCGCGTTTGCCGACTTCATGACGTCCACTTTGGCAGTGCCGTTCGTGCTGACCATGTCGTTACCGGTACTCTCGTCCTGTCCGATGCTCGGCGGCGTGGACCCGACGGTGTCGCGGGGATTTCGAATTAGCGCTCAAATCGTTCCTCTCGGTGCCACACCCAGGGCTGTGCTCCTGCGCCGGTCCTTACTGATTGGAACTGGCTTGCTTCGTGTCTTTTTCCTTGCCAGTGCCATTCGTGCTCACCATGTCGTTGCCGGTGCTTTTATCCTGGGCCGATGCTTCGCGGCGTGAAGCTCACTGTGTCCCGCGAGGATTTCCAAGTGGTATCCAAATCGTTCCTGTCGGACGCACTCAGAATTCGATTGATCCTGATACCGCTCTTCACGATCATCGACGCATTGTTCCGCCGTCGATAATTCACCGAAAGAGTAGGTGGGATGCGAGCTGATCGACATGCACGCTCCGAGGACAACTCGTCTTGTTGCGGCGCTGGCGGCGGCCGCATCTGGATTCCGGATCCGGTGGGACAAGACGAACAGTCTGATAACCGCATGCGCAAAGCGGCCGCGATCGAGGGTCTGCAGGTGTTTGCGGTGGCATGCCCCAAAGACCTGACGATGTTCGAGGACGCGCTCAAGATGACTGGCAACGAGGGCCATTTCGTGGTGCGCGAGCTTATCGAGCTGATCGCGGAGCGCATAGCGTCGCCGTGGCCCGCACAGAGTACGACGGTGCGAATGAACGCAAAGCAGGAAGACGAGTAGTATGCGGGTCAAGGAGACCGATTCGGGCGCAGAAACGCCGTCGAAAGGCACAACCAATCAGGGCTGCACGTTCCGGATCCGGCTGCTCACAGAATCCTTCAATCGATATCGAACACCGCCTCGCTGCGGCCGAGGCGGCCGCGCCGATCGGCGATGAGCAGCAGCAAGTGGTGCTGCCCCTGCGGCAGCCGCGCGCCCGGTCACGTGCACGCCGTGTTCTGAGATCGTGGCGTGATCCATTATCCGTTTGGTGATGTCAATGGTGACGAACCCCACATAGGCTTATAGGAATGCAGCGGAATGCCGGCGGGGGTTTGGCGCTCTTGCAGCTCCGACTTTCTTATACCACGAGCCAGCGGCCGGTCGGGGCGCGGTACCGCGGGCCTGTGGAGCGCGAAGCTCTCTAGTCGATCCCATCCGCCGCGCTCACCGGCGATGCTCGAGCGGAGGCGGCCAGGAAGAATTCGGCTTTCGTCTGCACGCGCTGCAGGATCCTCTGGATCACCTCAGGGTTCTTGATGTTGGCGATAATCTTCAGGTCATCGACGTCGCCACCGGCTGTGACCACGACCTGCCAGCCCAGGAATTGTTACGCTTCATACACGTAACAAAGGAAATTACGGCGCTGGAAACGATACTCGATGATCAGATCCAGCCTGCCAGCATTGATCTTCGACTGGGCCCTAAAGCTTTTCGTGTTCGCGCGAATTTTTTGCCAGGATCAAACGCGACCGTGCAAGAAAAGCTTCGCGAATTCGCAATGCACGAAATGGACATTACCAATGGTGGCGTTCTGGAAAAGAGATGCGTTTACATTGTCCAATTGCTCGAACATTTGACGCTGAAGCATCGCATGTCTGCACTTGCGAATCCAAAAAGTTCGACTGGCAGACTCGACATTTTTACGCGTGTAATTACGAACAATGGAGCGGAATTTGATCGCATCCGCGAAGGCTACAAGGACCCTTTAATATGCGGAGATCTCTCCGCGAACCTTTAGTATTCTCGTTCGTAAAGGGTCGAGGCTGAGTCAACTGCGAATTCGTCGCGGTGCGCCTCTCAATAGCGACGAACGGCTGAAAGGGCTGCAGCAAAAATTCCAGCTTATAGACCGGCTGCTTTCGGACGACCAGATCAAAAATGGCGTACCGATCACGGTTGACGTGCATGGCCGAGACAGTGACAACATTATTGGCTACAAGGCGAAGAACCATGCCGGTCTAGTTGATATCGACAAGGTAGGATATTACGACGCCAGGGATTTTTGGGGCGCCGTGCATGCTCCGGGAAAACACGGTCTCATCTTGGATCCAGCCGATTTCTACATTCTTGTCTCGCGTGAATCTGTCAAGGTACCGCGAGGAT
Organism: Steroidobacteraceae bacterium; assembly: GCA_039924385.1. Classification (GTDB taxonomy): domain Bacteria; phylum Pseudomonadota; class Gammaproteobacteria; order Steroidobacterales; family Steroidobacteraceae; genus Bog-1198. The sequence goes on along the minus strand of JBDTAV010000061.1, from coordinate 3,049 downwards.
TCGCCGCTGAGATGATCGCGTATGACACTTTGGTGGGAGAATTTCGCGTGCACTATGCGGGTTTTTTCGATCCAGGATTCGGTGATCCCAGCGCGGGTGGCGAAGGCTCGAAAGCAGTGCTTGAAGTCCGCTCGTATGAGGTGCCATTCGTGATCGAAGACGGCCAGGTTGTGGGGCGCCTTGTTTATGAAAGGTTGACCGCGCCGCCCGAACGGCTTTATGGATCGGGCGTCAAGTCGAACTATCAGCGCCAAGGCTTGCGACTGAGCAAGCACTTCAAGCAGGTCTGATGGTTAGCGGTACTCCGCTCATCTTAAACGGAGCCGACCTCGCCGTACATTCGACGCCGAAAGGGCGGTTTTCAGACGGCGAGAGATTGCGAATCAATGAGGTCGAAAGTGGTGCCAACGATCCGCAACCGCCCACATAGCGAACCCCATGGTAGAGCGACGCAGAGCTCAAGAGCAACTAACACGGGCAATAGACGGACGCCTACCTGTCCAATGCAGAGACTCTTGCTTCTTGCAGCTCCGGACGGTCGGCGTTGGGGCCGCAAATCCTGGTGAGTTCGGTATGGTAATGATTGGCCGCCGCAGAATTTCCCGCGAGCTGTGCGGCTCGCGCGGCGCCATAGAGCGAATCAAATCGGTCCGGTGATGCTTTCAATGCGCTCTCGTACGCTGCAAATGCCTCGGCCGGTTGATGCAATTCGAGCAGAAGGTCGCCGAGCATCTCGCGAGCCGGGATCCCCGGCACGCCACCCATTCTCGTTGAGTCGCCGTCACGATCGACTGCGGTATTCATCTTCGCGAGAGCTTCGTCTGGTTTTCCAGCGGCATATGCTATCCAAGCCTCCGCCTCAAGCTGATCCAAGCTTTCGCCGGAATGTTGTCCGCCGTCCCACATTCCCATCCCCTTCATAGCCGTTTGCATCGATGCGAACGAGTTGCGGAGATTTTCAACGTCTGTGCGCGCTCGTGCAACATCACCGGTGCGCGCCTCTCCGATGGCCCGCGCAGTGTATGCCTGGACCTGCATCATTGGATAACTGCCGGGCATAGGAGTAAGAGCCGCGGCTTCCTTCCATTGGTGAGTTTCCTCCAAGTACTCCGCCTGGAACATCGTTTGATAGTTGGCAATATCTTCGGGGCTCGTTCCGGGGATATTCTTGATTTCTTCCATGGTAACGCGAGCATCCGCGTCTCTCCCGGTCTGCAAATAGGCGTACTCGAGAAAACTTAAAGCGTGCAACTGGTCGCCGGAGTCGTTATCGGTGTGTGCATTGGTAATTTTCTCGGCGGCAGCGGCGGACGCGAAGTTTGAGTCTATGGATTCCTGCCAGAGCCCTAAGTCGGTGAAAATGTGGGCCGGCATATGTAAGGCATGAGGTGAATCCGGTGCGATCTTGGCATACGCACGGGCCGCTTTCAGACCAAGATGAGCGAGTTCCGGCGTATCGGTGGCATGAATCAAGAAATGTGCTGCAGCCGGATTATCAGGCTCTGTCTCGAACAATTTGTCTAGAATCGCAATTGCTGCCATTCGGTTCGACAACCGTTCGGTCTTGCTCGGAGTGCGCAAAGCGACAAGGGACAGCGCGTAGAGAGCCGCTGCATTGTCGTCGTGTGGATAGCGATTATGGACCACCAACATTGCGTTTGAATAGGCAGCTGCGCGGGCGCCATCGTCGAGCTTCGGATCGTTCTGATAATAAATAGTCCCTGCATGTATGTATTGGCGCTCGCGTTCTGACTTTGCTGCTAGTTTCTGCGCCTTTTCGATGTACTCGCGTCCTCGCTTAAGAGTGTTCGCATCGGGCCACGCCCAAAGCTGGTGATAGAGCGACATCGCCTGACCCCAATACGCCATGGCGCACTGGGGATCTTGCAGCGCGACCTCAGCGAACATCCTCTGGGAAACGTCATATTGAAATGAATCTAGCAACGCCACGGCCTTGTTAAATGTTGCTTGCACGTGAGGCGCGCAGGAAACCGGGAAGCTCACCGTCCCCAATCTTTCGGTGCCCGCGGTAGATGCTTTGTCAGGCATTCCTTCAGCAGCTGCGACTGTCAAGGAGCATAGAGCAACGAGAAGAAATGTGAGTATATTTCTCAGCATGGTCGCCTCCTCCGCGAAGGCATAAATCGCGAAGTTACAGAACGGTCACGGTCACCTCCAATAAAAGAGATTCCGGAGGTCGTAGCCCAGATCGCCGCGGCCTTGCGCTTAATGGATCAGTATATGCGCGAATTGAGTCTGCACGTCCTCGAGTATCCGAGTGGCCTCTGCAATCTTGCGCCGCGATCCACCTGGTTGAAGCTTCGCCAGTTTGAATTCGGGACTTTTGAGCCGATTGACCACCGAAAGATAAGGGTGTTTGCTCAACCGTGTCATTTTGGTGCGGTGTCTTGTGGATAAGTGGCGACTTCAAACGGTCCTCGCACCACTCGGGGCGAAAGAGGTGCATCTTAATCGCTTTGTTTGGGAGTCAATATGCTCAAGTATCTGGTCCGGCGGCTTCCTGATCAACCTGCCGATCGTCAGCTATTTCGAGACCGGCACCTTGTTGACCCCTAACCACGCGCACTCGGCGTTGATGGGCGTGTTCGGCATGCTGGGCATCGCGCGCTGATGGTGTTTGTACTGCGCCAGACCGCGAACGAAGAGAACTGGCCCGGCATCGAGAAGCCAGTGTCAGCAAGGTCAATGGCACCACTTCCAGCACCGAGAACATCCCCGACATCGCCATGTTGAACGTGTTGTGGCCCTCGAAGTACCAGTGGTGGGGGTTGATGCCCGATTTCAGCAGAAAGTAGCGCCTTGAATGCTGCGGTACAGCCGATGATTTTCCTCTTGCTCGCCCAGAGCGGCGATCGCCCCTCACTCTTTGGCGGCGCGGGACATCGCCTTCCTCAGCAAGGCGTTGATTCGGGTCTGATAGCCCGGCCCTTGTGCCTTGAGCCAGCCCAGAACGTCGGCATCGATCCGCACCGTCGTCGATCGCTTGATCGGTCTGTAAAAGGGATTGCGAACCGCCTGGACGAAGAAC
>JBDTAV010000060.1:0-121962 GCA_039924385.1 Steroidobacteraceae bacterium | reverse complement strand
TGGCGGCCATAGCGAGTGGGAACCACCCGATCCCTTTTCGAACTCGGAAGTGAAAACGCTCTGCGCCGATGCTAGTGTCGACTTTGTCGATGTGAAAGTAGGTCACTGCCAGGCTCTTAATTTGATGGAAATGAAACCCTCACCGACTCTAAGTTGGTGAGGGTTTTTTCGTTTCTACGTGCATTCCGTCCTGGATCTCAAGCCTTTCCTGCCCGCCGAAGATTTCGCCTTGGCGAAACAGTTCTACTTGGATCTCGGTTTCAAGATGCTCTGGGGACCCATAGACGTAGCGAGTCTCGCTGTGCGTTCCTCGCAAATCTAGATTGATGTGGACGGGCGGACGGGCAGACCGTTAGTCTTTGCCAACCAGATTTTCGAATTTTTCCGATTCTCACTCATTTGATCTGAACGTGCGCGTGATGAGACATAATAAATTCCGCCTGGCAGCACCGCTCAGTGCCGCATATCCAGTCCTACTTTGATCGGCGCGCTCTCCGGCATAACATTCTGAGCAATCAAGCCGACCATCACGCCGCAGATCATGTACCACGCCGGGGCAAGCGGATTGCCGCTTACGCGTGTGAGCCACGCTACGATGAATTGCGCCGAACCGCCGAAGATGGAGATCGATAGCGCATAAATAATACCGAACGCGCCGGAACGCACCCGATGCGGAAGAGATTCGTTGACCGCGATCAGCGACGCGGAAGCGGACAGCGTCGACGCGCAGGCCAGTACCGCGCAGGCGATATAGAGCGCGAAGCCGCTGCGCTCACGCTCGAGCATCATAAAACAGGGAAAGACGGCGAACGCCAGGCACAGCCAAGGGATGATCATCACGCGCTTGCGTCCCACCCTATCCGAAAGCCAGCCTCCCAGCGGATCGCATACGACGCCGCAAAGGCCGACAACGGCGGTCGCTCCGAAGGCTATTCTGGCCGGCATGCCGAGGGTGGAGTTGGCGTAAGTCGTCATATAGTTGAGCAGGTAGCTCGTGGTCGTTCCGGAGGCCAGCAGCGCCAAGCCCGCTGCGGCGACACGGTAGTAGCTGCGTATCGCCGGGACCTCGTGCCGATCATGCAGTGGCTGCAACGTTTCGCTGAGCGTCCGGCGCAGCAGCAGGCCGAACGGAATAATGACCGCGCCGGCGAGCAGCGCGACGCGCCATCCCCAGCTGTTGAGCGCCGCCGGATCCAATACGCTCGCGAGGCCTACGCCGACGAGGCCCGCGACCATCACAGCAACATCGGCGCTGGTCGCCTGGAGTGAAATGTAGAGCCCGCGGCGCAGGGGCGGTGCCGCCTCCATCAAGAACGCCGTGCTCGGACCGACTTCGCCGCCGAGCGCAAAGCCCTGGATTAGCCGGAAGAAAATCGCCAGGATGGGCGCGGCCATGCCGATGGACGCGTACGTGGGTATCAGCGGCAGGCCCGTCACACCGATGCCGATCAAGGTGAAAGAGGCGATCATGGCCGGCTTGCGGCCAATGCGATCGCCGAGCCGTCCCAATACGAAGGCGCCGAGCGGCCGCGTGAGGAACCCGGCGCCAAAAGTGGCGAGCGATGCCAACAAGCTGGTGCCGGGAGTATCGGAAGGAAAGAATGCGCGGCCGATTTGAGCGGCGAAAAACGCGTAGGTGACGAAATCATAGAACTCGATGGCGTTGCCGAGGGCGACTGCGATGACATGTCGAGCCGGCAATCCAGTCGATGTAGCGATACTGATGCGATTCTCGGCGCGGCTGTGTGGTGGCGGCACTATGGCGCGTATATTTGCGTTTTAACAGGGCCCACGCCGCTCGCTGCAACCAATCGCGAAGCATTATCGGGGGCCGATTGGTTATTTATCGCCCCGCGATGTAACTCCGAGCCTGAGCGATGTTGTTCGACGAAGGCGGGCAACAGCATCAAGGATTTTTTGTCAAGCACCGAAAAGCACCTGCGCCAGGCACGACCTTGCAATGGGATTTTTGATTTGCGCTACGGCGGCGGCGACTATATGAACACGCATCGCTTCGCGCGCGAGCTGCCGAGACTGATCCCCCGGCCGGGCGAGCCATCTTGCTCACCGGCCCTGCAACCTTCTCCGCTGGAATTTCTACCGCGGTATTCGTCAAACATGCCATTCGAGTTGCGGGTCAAGTCGCTCGACCCGGACTACGTTGTCCCATTGAGCTTCAAAGACTGGCGCGCGGGCGTCGATCCGCTGCTCGAACGGGCCATGACCTTGACTACGCCAGATCCGGTCCGCCAGTAAAGGACGCTAAACCCCCAAGGTCCTCGAAGAGCGCCAGGTCATCTCCGGGAACGGCGGGCAACCTCATGACACCTAATCCCATGAGAGCCGTTAAACACGCGCCATGCGCGAACACTGGAGACTATGCGATGAAAGCCATACTGATGAGCACCGTGGTCCTTCTCACCTTGGGTGCTGGCGTCACCTGGGCTCAGGGAGCCGGACCCACCGACCCGCAAATTGCCGCAATCGTCGTCACCGCGAATCAGGTGGATATCGACGCCGGCAAACTCGCGCTGTCCAGATCCCATTCGAAAGACGTGAAGGAATTCGCGCAGCGAATGATCACGGATCATACCGGCGTCAACAAATCCGCCACGGAACTCGTGACCAAGCTTCACGTAACCCCGGAACCCAACCCCACCAGCCAGAGCCTGCAGAAAGGCGGCGACGACAATCTGGACGCATTGAAGAAACTCTCCGGCCACGCCTTTGACAAGGCTTATGTCGATCACGAAGTCGCCTATCACGAGGCGGTCCTGCAAGCCATCGACAAGACGTTGATTCCAAATGCAAAGAATGCCGATCTCAAAGCTCTGTTGGTGAAAGTGCGGCCCGCATTCGTCGCGCACCTGGATCATGCCAAACACCTGCAGCAGGAACTGAGCAAGGCCGGCGGTTAAGCTGGGCGTAGGCCAGGACATGCGCAATCTGCTGGGAGCAATAATCGCGTCGGTCCTGATAGCTCCTGCGGCAGCAGCACAGCAGGGGACGCGGCACACCGTCACGATTGACGGTGTGCAGTTCAGTCCGGCCGAGCTGACCGTGCATCCGGGCGACCGAATCGTGTGGGTGAACAGGGATCCGTTTCCCCACACGGCCACCGCTACCAACAAGCTGTTCGATTCGGGCAGCATTGCGGTAAACGCTTCTTGGAGTTACACCGTGACCAAGAGGGGTGAAATTGAGTACAGCTGCACTTTCCATCCCACGATGAAGGGTAAGATCAAGGTGCAATGAACGCTGATCCCACAGCCCCGCTGCAGCCGGCGGAGGACGACTTAGCCCTCGCGCGTCGAGCGGCCGGGGGAGATCGCGGCATTTTTGAGATGCTGATGCGCCGCTACAATCGGCGCCTCTATCGGATGGCGCGTGCCTATCTGCGCGATGACGCCGAAGCGAAGGACGCGCTGCAGGATGCCTACCTAAGCGCCTACCGTTCGATCGGGCAATATCGAGGAGACGCGGCGCTGGCCACGTGGTTCTCTCGGCTCGTTCTCAACGCTTGCGCTGCCCGCAAGCGCCGTTCCACACGGCGTGAAAACATCATTCCGCTGGTGAATTTCTATCATCATATGAACGAAATCTCTGTAATCCCCGATTCAGACCAAGGGCCGGAAAACCTGCTTGCCCGCACGCAAATTCGCAACGTGTTGGAGCAAAAGGTAAGCGAACTACCGGAGATCTTTCGCGTGGTGTTTGTGCTGCGATCGGTGGAGGAAATGAGCGTGGAGGAAATCGCGGACTCGCTTTCCATTCCGCAAGAAACCGTGCGCAGCCGGCACTTTCGAGCGAAGGGAATGCTGCGTGAAGCTCTCGCGAATGAAATCGACCTTGCCGAAGGCCAGATCTATGAGTTCGGCGGATTTCATTGCGATCGAATCGTAGCCAGCGTTCTATCAAGGCTGGACGATCCCGATCCGGCCGCCCCATGCCCTCCCTTCCCCGGAGCCGGCGCCTAAATTGTTCGGCGTTTTACTCCCCGGCCAGTGCACCGGGTGCACCTCGCGCAGACTGAGGCATTCGCGGCCGCTGTATTGCTTTGCAGCAGGCGCCGCCCATTTTCAATCCCGCCGGACGGAATACCCATTTCCCGAGCAAAAGCGCTCTAATCACCGAGGGCAATACTCGGCCTAAGGGGTTGAGAGTGGGCGCACCTGACAATCGCAGTTTCGTCGCGGGCATTGCAGCCCGGTATGGACCGCGTTTGCGCCGCTTTTTGTCGATTCGGCTGCGCAATGCGGCGGACGTCCCCGATCTTGCCCAAGAAGTGTTCTTACGTTTGTTGCGCGTCAATGGCTATGAAAATATTCGCAGTCCCGAGGCTTATCTTTTTACGATCGCCAGCCATGTGATTCATCAACACGCCGTGCGGCGCTTGAGAGAGCCGGTGTCGGTGGACGTCGCGGAAGTTTTCTCGGAGCTTAGAACCGCCGCCAGCGACGATCCGTCGGACCAGGTCGCTCAGGCGCAAAGGCTCGATGAACTCGAGCACATGCTCGCGCATTTACCCACGCGCGTCGCGACCGCGCTGGTTTTGCATCGCGTCGCAGGCTACTCAGTGCAGGAGGTTGCAGATGAATTGGGCGTATCCCGTGAAACCGCCAAAAAATATCTTGCCCGCGCCGTCGAACATTGCCGCAATCTCCGAGCCAATCAAAACGCCATGAAGCGATGAAAGTGGCGATCTCGAACGGCAAAACCCATCCGGCCATCATCGCCGAAGCGTCGGCCTGGTTCATAGAATTTCGCGCCGGCGATGTCGACGCCGACGCGCGCATGCGCTTCATCGAGTGGTTGCGCCGCTCGCCCGAGCACATTCACGCCTATCTCGAGATATCCGGCGTCTGGGCGGACCTACCGACCGCGGATCCTGCAGGGAAAATTGATATTGCGGCGCTGATCGAGCGGGCGCGCGGCGAACCGGACGTGATCGCGCTGCCTTCCGATCGGCCGCGCTCGAGCACAGCTCCAGCGGACGTGAAACCGCACGCGGTGTGGCGCTCGCGGCGCGCAGCCGTTGCGCTGACGGCTGCTGTGCTGCTGGCAAGCGCGGCCGTAATTTTCCTTGACCGCGGCAAATTCAATGCTACCTACACCACCGGAATCGGCGAGCAGCGCACCGTGCAGCTCATGGACGGGTCGACGGTCGAGCTCAACGCGCGATCGACCATTCAGGTTCATCTAACCGCGGAACAACGCGACGTGATTCTGCTCGAAGGTCAAGCTTTGTTTCGAGTCGCGAAAGACAAGCAACGGCCATTCGTGGTGCGAGCGGGCGATGCACAGGTGCGCGCGGTCGGAACCGAATTCGACGTTTACAAGAAGCAGACGGCGACGGTCGTCACCGTTGTCGAAGGCCGTGTCGAAACCTACGACGAACTAGACAGTCCCGGGACGGCGGCTATCGTTTTATCTGCGGGTGAACAGCTCACCGTCCTGCCGCATGTCGTGACCAAGCCAACCCGCACCGACACGGCGGTCGCAACCGCGTGGGTGCAAAAGCGTCTGATATTCGAGGAGACGCCGCTCAGCGACGTGGCCGAGGAATTCAACCGCTACAATCGCCGGCCATTGATCATCGATGACCATGAATTAGGAAATCTAAAGATCAGCGGCGTCTATTCATCGACCGATCCCGCATCGCTCATCAACTTTTTGCGCAACCAGAACTCGATCCAAGTGGTCGAAACCGAGAAGCAGGTACGCGTGATTCGCCGCGAAGCGCGCTGACATACCCATTTTCTATGTGGTGCGCGGGTCGAACCTCACCTCGCAACGGGCAGGTCGACGTAGCTCGCCGCATCGGGTCTATGAAACACGCGCTGCGTGGCCTTGACGTAATCCGCGGGCTTGGCAAAGAAAATGTTCGGCACGAAGCTTTGCGGGTTGCGATCGTAAAGCGGAAACCAGCTCGATTGCACCTGGACCATGATTCGGTGCCCGGGCAGGAACACATGATCCGCGTTGGGCAGCTTGAGCGTATAGCCGATGACTTTGCCGGCGGGAATGGCCGACGGCTTTGCCGGATCGTCGCGATAACGGCCGCGCATGATATCCATGGCGATGGGCAATTCATAACTTCCCATTTCCACGTCCCCTGGGACCTCGTCCGGGTAGACATCGATGAGCTTGACCACCCAGTCGGCGTCGGATCCGCTGGTCGAGGCGAAGAGGTGCGCCACGGGTTGACCCGCGATGCGCAGCGGCGTTGTCAATACTTCCGAGGTGTATGTCAGCACATCGGTGCGATCCGCTGCGAAGCGCTGATCATCGACCAGCCATCTCCGCCAGGTTGAATCGGAGGCGTAGGTCGGACGGATGGGCCGCGGCCGATAGGTGACCGGCTTTGCCGGATCTGAAACGTATTCATCAAACGCGGCCCCGGTTGATGGCTTGTCGAAGGTCAATTTGGCTCCGGCTACCAGATACAGCGGCGCCGATTTGAAGGGGCAGCCGCTCGCGCAAGACTGAGGCCATTGATCGTACCGGCGCCAAACGTTGACGCCTGTCTCGAAAGCAGTGACCGTTGCGATATCCGCTTTCGGCGCATCGTCCTTCAAATGCGCGTCAAAGAACGGTCGCAATATGTGCAGTCGAAACCAGTGGCCCGTGTCGCCGTCGAATTTGATCTCGCCCAAGGACGAGCCGTCGCCGTTGCCGCCGCCGTGGCGCCACGGCCCGATCACCAGATAGGAATTGTCGTGTCCCGCTCCGGATTGCGAGCGCGTCGCTGCAAAGGCTGCCGTGGCGCCGTAGATGTCCTCTTGGTCCCACTGGCTGTGGACATAGAGCGTCGGTACGGTCAGCGGCCGCGCAGCGAGGATCTTATCCACCGCCTGCTCGCTCCAATATTGGTCGTAGGCCGGGTGCTGGGTGAGGCGTTGCCAAAACGGCAATTGATCCATGCCCATCTCTGTCCCCAGCGCGCCAGCGGAACCGATGGCCAGCCATGTGTCATAAGCGTCGTAGCGGGGCGCGATCCATTTGTCCTCCGAGGACTTGTCCGCGGTTTGCGCAAAGATGTAGTCCGCATAGGTTTGGCGCAGCGCGCCGTTGTGAAACCAGTCATCGCCCTTCCAAGTATCGACCATCGGATTGAACGGCGCAGCTGCCTTCAGTGCCGGATGCGGATTGACCAGGCTCATCAGCACCGTGAAGCCGTCATAGCTCGTGCCCATGGTGCCGACCTTGCCGTTGGACTCCGGTACGTTTTTGACCAGCCAGTCGATCGTATCGTAGGCGTCGGTCGAATGATCCACCGGCGTGTGATTCAAATCGCCCGACAGCGGCCGATTCATCACATAGTCGCCTTCGGATTTGTATTTTCCACGCACGTCCTGGGCCACGATGATGTAGCCGGCATCGGCGAGTTCGCCGTAGCTCAAGGGGAGGATCAGCGCGCGCCGCGGACTGTCTGCGCCGCTGGTGAATTTGCTGGCGTTGTACGGCGTGCGATCGAGAATCATGGGCGCGCGCGCCGAACCCTTGGGAATGATGATGACGGTATGAAGCTTCGCGCCATCACGCATCGGGATCATGACGTCACGCTTGATGTAGTCGTCAGCTTCAGTCGGGATCTTGAAGTTCGCCGGGATGTCGCCGCCGGCAGCCGGCGGAGTGGGCGCGGGATTTGCGCGGGTCGCAGTGCCGACGCTCACCAACAAGACGGCGGCGATCGCGCCAAAGAATATCTGGACGTTTTTTGAACGCATGATGTTTTTCCAGGTGTGCAATATTCGAATGTTATGTGAAGTGAGACTGACCGGCATCCCCGCTCCTGGCAATTCTCCGCGCGAATCTTAACCCCTTTTCCCGCGCCGCATCGATTCATGTGGGAGCAGCAACACCGGAGACCACATGAAATGCGTCGGAATTGGAATCTTACTGATCGGCTTGGGGGTACTTGGCGTAAGAACTGACGCGCACGGCGCCGGCAGGCTCGCGAATGTGCAAATTATCGACCGCGAGACCGGCAGCGTGCTGCCCATGTATCGCAGCCGCGGAGAATATTGGGTCGCCGGCAGGCCGGGTGCCCGCTATTCGATCATGATTCAAAATCACCGCGGCGAGCGCATTCTGGCGGTAACCGCCGTGGATGGCATCAATGTCATCAGCGGCGAAACGGGAGCCTGGGGCCAAAGCGGCTATGTCTTCGGCGCAGGCGAGAGCTACGAAATCGCCGGCTGGCGCAAGAGCGATGCGGAAATCGCGGCGTTTAATTTCACCGCGGCGAGCAATTCCTACGCGGAACGAACCGGGCGTCCGGCCAATGTCGGCGTCATCGGCGTCGCGCTGTTTCTGGAGCGTCCGGTACGCGTCCCAAGGTATGAGTCATTCGATCGACGATCCGAGGAGTCGGGATACGCTCAAAATCGAATCGAAGGCGGTGCTGATGGTGCCGCGCGCGCTGCACCGCCGAGCTTCAGCGGAGAGGCGCCGGCACAGAAACTCGGCACCGGTCACGGCGCACGCGAGAGTTCTTACGTACAGAACACCACCTTTGATCGCCTGTCGAGCATGCCCAACGAACTCATCAAGATTCGCTACGATAGCTACGAGAATTTGGTCGCAATGGGCGTTGTGCCCACTCGCCCCGTGTGGCAACGCCCCAACCCGTTTCCCGATTCATCCCTGCAGAGGTATGTACCGGACCCGCCGGGCGGCTGATAATGGAGTGAATGGACCTGGCGCAGGAGACTGACGAGAACTTGATGGTGCGCTACGGACGCGGCGAGGTCGCCGCGTTCGAATTTTTATATCGGCGGCATGAATCACGGGTGTTTCGCTATCTTCATCGCAACGTGAAGAATGAGGCCACCGCCAATGATCTGATGCAGGAGGTCTGGTTTGCGGTCGTGCGCGGCGCAGCAAACTATAGGCCGACCGCAAAATTCACGACGTGGCTGTTCACCATTGCGCATAACAGAACAGTTGACATGGTTCGCGCGAGCCATCGGCTGCAAAGCATCGATGCCGTAGACGGTGCGGACCCTGAGGGCTTAAGTCCGCTGGAACTGCTGGCCGATTCCGCGAAACTCGAGCCGCTGGCGCAGTTCCAATCCCAAGACGAGGCCGCGGCATTATTGGGCGCCGTCGCGCAGTTGCCTGCCGAGCAGCGCTCCGCGTTTCTTCTGCAGGCCGAGGGCGACCTCAGCGTTGAGGAAATCGCCGATGCCACCGGAACCAGCTTCGAAACGGTCAAGAGCCGGCTGCGCTACGCCCGCGCCAAACTGCGACAGCTGTTGTGGGAATACGCATGAATCCGAATGACAATCCTCAAGACGACGAATTGCTGGCTCGCTACCGGCAGGCCAGCGCAGACGCGCCGAGCCCCAGCGATGCCGTGCGCGCGGCGATTCTTGCCGAGAGCCGCCGCGCCGCCGCCGAACTCGCAAAGCAAGCGCCGCAACCTGTCATTGATGTATCGCGTCCCGCGGCCAATGACTCCCGCTGGAAGATCACGGCCTTCGGTACAGCCGGCGCGGCGCTGCTCGCTGCACTTCTGTTTGCGCCGCGCTACTGGGAAAGTGCTCCTCCGGCGCAGGTGAGCATGGCGCCGCCGCCCGCGCCGCTCGCGCCGCCCAGCTTCGCGCAGAATTACGCGCCAGTATCGCCTCGCGCCTCTCCTTTAGCCGCTAGGCCGCCCACGCCGACGGCACGCTCCGGGTTATCCGAACCATCCGCCCCAGCCGCTGAAAGCGGTGCCCGCTTCATGAGCGCCGATCGTGCTGCTCGCGCGGACAGCGCGCCAAAGCCGGCGACACTGGAATCAGCGGTGGCGCAAGGCGATCTGGCGCAGGCCGCTTCGCTGCTGGATCAAGGAGCGGTCATTGATGCTCGAGACGAGGCGGGCCGCACGCCGCTGATGCTTGCCGTAACTGAAGATAAGCTCGAGATTGTCCGCTTGCTGCTGGCGCGGGGCGCCGACCCCAATGCGGCGGACAACGCCGGTCACACGCCGATTCAGCAGGCAACCAAAAGAAACTTGCAGGATGTCGCCGCGTTGCTGGAGCAGGCAGGAGCCCGCTAGACTATCCGGCGCCGTCAGTCTCCTAGGCGCTGCTCACGGAGCGTATCCGTGCCTGTGATTGCAACGCCCACCAGGTTTCAACTTGAGCGCTGAGGCCCGCAAGGTCGAGGCCCGCTCTGGCAAGGCAGGCTTCGCGCGTACCGTGTTCGATGAATCGGTCGGGAATCCCAATGTGCAGGGTCGGCAGCTGCAATCCGGCCGTCGCGAGCAACTCGCTCACCCCGGTTCCGGCGCCGCCAATGATGGCGTTCTCCTCGATGGTGACGAGTGCACGATGGCGATTAGCCATTGAGACGACCATTTTTTCATCCAGGGGCTTCACGAAGCGCATGTTCACGAGCGTTGCGTCCAGGCGCTCCGCTATTTTTTGCGCCGAGTCGACCAGGGCGCCAAATGCGAGAATCGCCAAACCGCTGCGCCCTTCGCGGCGCAGTTGCGCGACGCCGACCGGCAGTGCCGTCATCTCGGCGACCACCGCAACGCCGGGTCCGGTGCCGCGCGGATAACGAATAGCCGACGGCGAACTCAAGGTGGTTCCGGTGTACAGCATCTGGCGGCACTCGTTCTCATCCGCCGGCGCCATGACCACCATGTTCGGAATGCAGCGCAGGAATGACAAGTCGTAGCTGCCCTGATGCGTGGCGCCGTCGCTGCCGACCAGGCCGGCGCGATCGACGGCAAAAACCACCGGCAGGTTTTGCAAGGCGACGTCGTGAATGAGCTGATCGTACGCGCGCTGCAAGAAAGTCGAATAAATCGCGACAACCGGTTTCAAGCCTTCCACCGCCATGCCCGCCGCCAAAGTCACGGCGTGCTGCTCGGCGATCGCAACGTCAAAGTAGCGCGTCGGGAATCGCTTGGAATATTCGACCAATCCCGAGCCTTCGCGCATGGCCGGCGTGATGCCGACGATGCCGGGGTCGCGATCCGCCATGTCGCACAGCCACTTGCCGAATATCTGCGAATAAGTGGGACCGCTGGCGGCTTCCTTGAAGATCATGCCGCTCGCCGGATCGAACGGACCCGGTCCATGCCACTTGATCGGGTCTGCTTCCGCCGGCGCATAGCCCTTGCCCTTGCGCGTCACCACATGCAGGAACTGCGGGCCGCGCAGCTTTCGCAGATTGCGCAGGGTATTGACCAGCGCTTTGACATCGTGCCCATCGATGGGTCCGATGTAGTTGAAGCCCATTTCCTCGAACAAGGTTCCCGGGAGCACCATGCCTTTCAAATGTTCCTCGGAACGCCGCGCGAGTTCCCACACGGTCGGCATTTGCCGCAACACCTTCTTGCCGCTCTCGCGCAGGTGTGAATACATGCGGCCTGAAAGCGCGCGCGCCAGATAGTTTGAGAGCGCGCCGACGTTTTCCGAGATCGACATGTCGTTGTCGTTGAGCACGATCAACAGGTCCGCGGGAAGCGAGCCTGCGTGATTCAATGCTTCGAATGCCATGCCTGCGGTCAACGCGCCGTCGCCAATAATGGCCACGACCTTGCGGTCCTCGCCGCGTTGCGCAGCCGCGACGGCCATGCCCAACGCCGCGCTGATCGATGTGCTGGAGTGGCCGACGCCGAAAGTGTCGTATTCACTCTCGCTGCGCGTCGGAAACGGCGCGAGTCCGGCGTCCTGCTTAATGGTGTGCAGCTTCTCGCGGCGCCCGGTCAATACCTTGTGCGGATAAGCTTGATGCCCCACATCCCAAACGAGCCGGTCGTCGGGGGTGTTGAACACGTAATGCAGGGCAATTGTAAGTTCTACCGTGCCCAATCCCGCGGCAAAGTGACCGCCGCGGGTCGCGACGCTGTGAATCAGAAATTGGCGCAATTCCTGCGCCAGATCGGTCAATTTTGCCGCCGGTAGCTTGCGTAGATCTGCGGGTGAGGCGATGGTTTCGAGCAGCGGATAGCTGGCGGGCGGTACGTCCATATCGCACCAGTTTATACTGCGCGCCCCTCATGGTGGCAATGGACTACATGGGAATGTTGCGGATTTGCACCAGCCCTAACTGGTTGAGATGATGCTATTTTTACGGGTTTCCGAGATACTGCCAGCATGGATTCCGTCAGTTCCGATGAGGTCTACCAGGATCAGATTCTGCCGCATGTTTCGCGCACTTTTGCGTTGACCATTCCGCAACTGCCGCCTGCGTTGAGCATTCCCGTGACCAGTGCATATCTGCTGTGCAGAATTGCCGACACTATCGAGGATGAACCGGCGCTGGCGGCGCCCGAAACACTGGCCTTCCTGCAGCGTTTCAGCGCTGTGGTGGGCGGGATCGGCGAACCTGCGGCATTGGCGCGCGATCTCGAGCACCGCCTCTCGGACCGCACCCTGCCGACAGAACGGGAGCTGGTGAGCAATATGGATCGTGTCATCCGGGTGACTGCCGGCCTCGGCACCGCCCAACACGCCGCCATCAAGCGCTGTGTGGAGCTCATGTGCTACGGCATGCCGCGCTTCCAATTCAATGCCAGCGTCAAAGGACTGCCCCGTTCAAGCGATTTGGACGACTATTGTTATTATGTCGCGGGAGTCGTGGGTGAGATGCTCACGGACCTGTTCTGCGATTATTCGGCCGAAATAGCACGGCGACGGACCAGCTTGAGCGCGCTGGCTGCCTCGTTTGCCCAGGGCCTGCAGATGACGAATATCCTCAAGGATATCTGGGAAGACCGCAGCCGCGGCGCCTGTTGGCTGCCGCAAGACGTTTTTTCCCGGCATGGCGTCGATCTCGCGAACATTACCAGCAGCTCCGACGATCCGCGCTTCAGGGCGGGGATCGTCGAATTGGTGGCCGTGGCGCATGCGCACTTGCGCAACGCGCTGGATTACACATTATTAATTCCGGGCAAGGAGAAGGGCATCCGCCGCTTCTGTTTATGGGCGATTGGCCTCGCGGTTCTGACCTTGCGTAAAATTGCGCACAATCCCGGCTTTACCGCCGGCGCGCACGTCAAGGTAACGAGAACCGCCGTCAGCATGACCATGCTCATGACCAACATCTTCATCGGCAATGATTGGATGCTGAGGCGCCTTTTCGCCCGCGCGGCCCACGGCTTGCCGCTCGCGCGGCTTCCCGAGCCGCGATGGCCGCGAGCCGCGCCTGTCTTACCGGAGCACGAGGCTGCAAGCGAACAAGAGCATGCTCTGCGGCGCTACGGGAGTTCAGGGTCGTGAATCGAACGGCGCCGAAAACCACTCCGTTTCCAGCGGAGCTGCCGGACGCGCGCAGCGACATCGTCTCGCACACGCTGAAGCGGGTAACGGATTCTTCGCCGCTGGACCGGGCCATCGCCGCAGCGCGCGATGCGCTCATCGCGCAGCAAAGCGATCAGGGCTACTGGCTCTACGAGCTCGAAGCGGATTGCACGATTCCTGCGGAGTACATCATGATGATGCACTTCCTGGACGAGATCGACGCGCCGCTGCAGGCGAAGCTCGCCAATCATCTGCGTGCGCGGCAGGCCGAGCACAGCGGCTGGCCGCTGTATCACAACGGCGAATTGGATTTGAGCTGCACCGTCAAGGCTTACTACGCCCTGAAACTCGCCGGCGACGATGTGCAGGCGCTGCATATGCTGAAAGCACGCACTGCAATTTTGCAGAGGGGAGGCGCTGCCCGGGCCAATGTGTTCACACGAATAGCTCTGGCGCTGTTCGGCGAGCTGCCGTGGCGCGGCGTTCCTTATATTCCGGTCGAAATCATGTTGCTGCCGAAATGGTTTCCCTTTCACATCGACAAAGTCTCTTATTGGTCGCGCACCGTGATGGTGCCTCTATTCATCCTGTGCACCCGCAAGCCGAAGGCGAAGAATCCGCGCAACATCGGCATCCGCGAGCTTTTCACGACGCCGCCAGAGAAAGAACGGCATTACTTCAGGCGCGCTGGACTGCTGGCGAAGGCATTTCTGCTGTTCGACCACGTCGGTCGCATAATCGATCCCCTGGTCCCTAGAGGCCTGCGCGAGCGGGCGACGCGGCGCGCCGAGAAATGGTTCCTCGAGCGGTTGAATGGCGAGGACGGTCTCGGCGCCATATTCCCGGCGATGGTCAACGCCCTGGAAGTCATGGTGGTCCTGGGTTATCCGGCGGACGATCCCCGCCGTGTCACCGCAAAGCGAGCCCTGCAAAAGCTTCTGGTGGTGGGTCCGTCCAGCGCCTACTGCCAACCCTGTGTCTCGCCAATTTGGGATACCGCACTGGCCGCGCTTGCCATGCAGGAAGCCGGCGACGATGCCTCGCGCGAAGCATCGACGCGTGCGCTCAATTGGCTGAAAACCAAACAGCTGCTCGATGAGCCCGGCGATTGGCGCGTCCGGCGTCCGCATCTGGCCGGCGGCGGATGGGCGTTTCAATTCGCCAATGACTTCTACCCGGATCTCGACGATACCGCCGTGGTGGCCTGGGCGATGCACCAAGCGCGCGATTCATCGCGTTATGCTGAAAGCATGCGTCGTGCGCTCAATTGGCTGGTGGGAATGCAAAGCCGCGACGGCGGATTTGCAGCGTTCGACGCAGACAATACCTGCTACTATTTGAACAAGATTCCATTCGCGGATCACGGCGCGCTCCTGGATCCGCCCACCAGCGATGTGACCGCGCGAGTGGTTACCGTTCTGGCACGCATCGGCCGGCCGCAGGACAAGGCCGCGCTGGCGCGCGCGATCGCATATTTGCGCAAACAACAGGAAGCCGATGGGTCATGGTTCGGCCGTTGGGGCACAAATTATATTTACGGCACCTGGTCGGTGCTGATGTCGTTGGCGCAGGCCCACATTGGGCCGGACGACCCCATGGTCCGGCGCGCAGTGATTTGGCTGAAAGGAAAGCAAAACCCAGACGGCGGCTGGGGCGAGAGCAACGACAGTTATGCGCTGCAAGCGCGCCCCGCGGAGGATTTTGGCAGCACTCCGTACCAAACGGCCTGGGCGTTACTGGGGTTGATGTCGGCCGGCGAGGCCGGATCGGATGAGGCACGTCGCGGCGCGGACTACCTGCTGCACACGCGGCAAGCCGATGATCTTTGGAATCATCCCAGCTATACGGCGCCGGGCTTCCCGCGAGTGTTTTATCTGCGCTATCACGGTTATTCAGCCTATTTCCCGCTGTGGGCGCTCGCCGCCTACCGGAACCTGACCCGGCGCGGAATCGCTCATTGAGCCCAGGGCCTCATCATTGAGTGCAGTGGGCGTCGTCGTGGCGCTCGCATCAGAAGCGCGTGCGTTGGGCCCCTCGAAGCCGCGCGGCGGAGACCCACCCTTAAGTGAACTCGCGCTGCTCGGCGAAGGATCGTTGCTGGCCTTGAGCGGCATCGGCCGTGCCGCCGCCACAGTGGCCGCGCAAGCGCTGGTTGATGCCGGCGTAACAGCGCTCATGAGCTTCGGCATGGCCGGTGGCCTCGATCCTAAACTCCTGCCCGGAAGCGTCGTGATACCGTACGAATTGCTCTCGAGCGACGGTGCCCGCTACGCTGCCTGCCGTGTATGGCGCGATCAGGTGGGTGCCGCTGTCAGTGCTGTCTGCGCGGTGACTGACGGGAATCTGCTGAGCAGCTCCCATGCGCTCGCGACGCCGGCGGACAAGGCCGCGGCGTTTCGCAATACCGGCGCGGCTGCCGTCGACATGGAGAGCGCGGCCGTGGCCCAAATCGCCGCCAAACACAATCTTCCGTTCATCGCGGTGCGCGTCATCGTTGATACCGCGGCGGACGCGCTGCCGCGCGCGGTTGTCGCGGCGAGCAGGGCCGGGCGCGTGCAATTCGCGCGCTTGATCGGCGGTCTGATTGTGGCGCCGCGCGAGATTGCCGCCTTGGTGCGGCTCGCGCAGCGCTACCGAATTGCGATGCGCTCACTGCGTACCATCGGCGTGCAACTCACATGAAGGCGCTGGTCACGGGGGCGACCGGATTTGTCGGAGCAGCAGTCGCCAGGGCGCTGCTGCGCGGTCAATGGCAGGTTCGAGTCCTGGCGCGTCGCGGCTCGGATCGGCGCAACTTGCAAAGTCTCGAAGTTGAAGTGTCCGAAGGCGATCTCACCGACTTGGAGTCGCTGCAGCGCGCGGCGCAGGGCTGCGACGGATTGTTCCATGTTGCCGCGGACTATCGGTTGGGCGCGCGCGATCCGACGGAGTTGTATCGAACCAATGTTGAAGGCACGCGCAATGTCTTGAGCGCGGCGCACCACTCGGACGTGCAGCGAATCGTTTACACCAGCAGCGTCGCGACCATCGGCATTCCCGCCGACGGCACCCCGGGCGATGAACAGAACGCGAATTCGCTCGAGAACATGATTGGGCACTATAAGCGCTCGAAGTACTTGGCCGAAGAAGTTGTGCGCGAAGCGGCGCACGCGGGACTAGCCGTGGTCATCGTCAGTCCCTCCACGCCGGTGGGCCCGGGCGACGTGAAACCCACGCCGACCGGCCAGCTGGTGCTCGATGCCGCCGCAGGCCGAATGCCCGCGTACGTTGATACAGGATTGAACATCGTGCACGTCGACGATGTTGCGGCTGGGCACCTCCTGGCCTATGAGCACGGCAAAACCGGCGAGCGCTACATTTTGGGCGGGCAGGACATGGCCTTGCGGGAAATCCTCGAGGTGATCGCATGCCTGGAAGGACGGTCTCCTCCGCGTGTACGGCTGCCGTACGGGGTGGTTCTCCCCATCGCCTATCTGGCCGAAGGGTTCGCGAGGCTCTCCGGCCGCAGCGGGCGCATCACCTTGGAAGGCGTGCGCATGTCGCGCAAGAAGATGTTCTTTTCGAGCGCCAAAGCGGTGCGTGAGCTGGGGTATCGATGGCGCCCGCCGGTGCAGGCGTTCGAGGATGCGATTCGTTGGTTTCGCGCTAACGGATTGCTGAAATAGACACGGCGCTGGTGTCTCTTTCGGGAGCCGCTATGATTCTCACATGAACAATGTTGCCGCCGAATCGGAGGCGCTGATTCTGGTCGACGAGGCTGATCGTAGCCTCGGATTTTTGAGCAAGGCCTTATGTCACGAGGGCCGCGGCGTCTTGCATCGCGCCTTCTCGCTGCTGATTTTCAATGAGCGCCGGGAGTTGCTGATACAGCAGCGCGCCGCCTCCAAACGGCTGTGGCCCATGTACTGGTCCAATAGTTGCTGCAGTCACCCGCGCGGCGATGAGTCGCTGGAGACCGCCACGCAGCGGCGCTTGGATGAGGAACTCGGGATTAGCTGTCCGTTGCAATTTTTGTTCAAATTCCAGTACCAGGCACAATTCGATGCCACAGGCGCCGAAAACGAACTGTGCTCCGTGTATATAGGACGTTGCCGCGAACCGATTAAGGTTAATTCCGACGAAATTATCGATTGGCGTTGGATCAGCCCGGAGGCCCTGCAAACGGAATTTGCTGCTCGCGGCGGCCGATCCTTTACCCCCTGGTTCATGCTGGAATGGGCCCGAATCTGGCGCGACCACCGGGAGGCGGTGCTGGTAATATAGGGACATGGCTATTCCAATGCTGCAAATGTACAAGGTTGCCCGCTATATCGCCGGGCGTAAGTTGGCAGGCGACAAGCGCTATCCGCTGGTTCTCATGCTGGAACCGTTGTTCCAATGCAATCTGGCCTGTTCCGGCTGCGGCAAGATCGATTATCCCAAGGAGATCCTGCAGAAGCGGGTCGGGGTAGAGGATGCCCTGCGTGCCGTCGATGAGTGCGGCGCGCCGATTGTGTCGATCCCGGGCGGCGAGCCGCTGATCCACAAGGAAATGCCGCAAATTGTCGCCGGCATCGTGGCGCGGCGGAAATTCGTCTACCTGTGCACCAACGCCATCCTGCTCTCCAAGCATATCGACGAATACCAGCCCTCGACCTATTTGACCTTTTCGATCCATCTTGACGGCAACAAGGAGCGTCATGATGAATCGGTGTGCCAGGAGGGCGTGTTCGAGAAGGCCGTTGCCGCGATCAAATTGGCGCGCGACAAGGGCTTTCGCGTCACCGTAAATTGCACCTTGTTCAATGGTGAAGATCCGGACGATGTGGCCGAGTTCTTTGATACCGCAATGGCACTGGGCGTCGAAGGCATCACCGTCTCTCCGGGATACAGCTATCACCACGCGCCGCGGCAGGACGTGTTTCTGGGCCGCAACGCGAGCAAGCAGCTGTTCCGCAACATCTTCAGCCGCAGCCGTCGCCCATCAGGAAAACCGGCCTGGTCGTTCAATCACTCGGCGCTGTTTCTGGATTTTCTCGCGGGCAACCAAACCTATCAGTGCACCCCCTGGAGCAACCCCACCTATAACGTGTTCGGTTGGCAGAAACCGTGCTACCTATTGTCTGACGAAGGCTACGCCCCGACCTACAAGGCGCTCATTGAGGACACCGAGTGGGAGAAGTATGGCGTCGGCAAAAATCCGCGATGCGACAACTGCATGGCGCACTGCGGATTTGAGGGAACCGCGGTCAATGACGCCTTCAGCAATCCCATCAAAGCACTCTTAACCTCGTTGCGCGGACCACGCGTCGCAGGCCCCATGGCTCCCGAGCTGCCGTTCGAATACACCGATGGTGGCGCACGCTACGCCGCCGTCACCGCGATTCCGCTCAGCGACATCAAGCGCGTGAGCCGGGGGCCGTGACCGACTCGGCTGATCGGCGCATCCTCAAAGAGGATGTGGTCGATTTCGGCACTCAGCTAGAAACGTGGCGGCTGCGCATGGAAGCCGCATTGGCGGCCCGGCTTCCCGAAGCCGAAGTTGTGCCGTCGCGGTTGCACGAGGCGATGCGCTACAGCGTTCTCGGCGGCGGCAAGCGCATCCGTCCGGCTTTGGTGTTTGCCACCGCTCGAGCGGTCGGACTTGCGGAGGACGACGTCGAGGCCGCAGCCTGCGCAATCGAATTAGTGCACGTGTATTCACTGGTGCATGATGATTTGCCTGCCATGGATGACGACGATTTGCGCCGCGGCCGGCCCACCTGCCACAAAGCCTACGACGAGGCGACTGCGCTGCTGGTAGGGGATGCTCTGCAGCCGCTGGCATTTCAGCTGCTGGCGTGTGATCCGAAATTGCCGGCATCCGCCGCGATCCGCCTGCGCCTGATCGATATGCTGGCGCAAGCCATCGGCACTTCGGGAATGGCCGGAGGACAGGCGATCGACCTAGCCGTGCAGGGCAGGCGGCTCGACATCGGCCAGGTCGAGGACATGCACGCGCGCAAGACCGGCGCCGTCATTCGAGCGAGCGTATTGATGGCGGCGGAATGCGCGCCGCCGCTGGATTCAAGCCTCTACGGCGCGCTTTCACGGTTTGCGAATGCCGTTGGCCTCGCATTTCAGATCCAAGATGATTTGCTGGATGTCACGGGCGATGCCTCGATGCTGGGCAAGGCCACGGGCGCCGACAGCGAGAGGGCAAAACCGACCCATCCTGCGATCATCGGCATCTGCGCATCACAACAGCGTGTCAGGCTCTTGCACAATCAAGCCATCCACGCACTCGCGCCATTTGGGGAACGCGCCGAGGATCTGCGCTGCTTGGCCCACTGGCTGCTGTCGCGACAGTACTGACCGCCCGTATTTCGTGCGTGCTCTGCTAGCAGCCTGCTTTTGGATCTGCCTCGGAAGCTTAGGCGGGGCGCAAAGCTTTGCCGCCGACACGGCGGTAAGGATTCGAGCGCTTGCGCCGGCGGAAGTTCCGCCCACCCCGCAGGCGGTCGCAAGCGGTTCGCTCGATGACCGGCTGCAGCCGTTCTCGAAAGCATTGGGGCACAATAACTGGCACGACTATTGGCTGAAGCTCATTCCGCATGAACCTGCAAGCATCGACGGCACGCCGGTACTCATCATAAACGTCACGCGCGGTCTGCAAGCGGAGCTCATGGCGTATCGAGACGGCAAGGTCGTACCGCTGATCCGCGCGGGGGACCTGCCGGCATTCTTGGGCGCGCGTGACATGGTGTTCATCCTGCCGGAAGGCGTGCCGCCGACTCAGCCGCTGTATGCGCACCTCGCCTCGAGCAGCGACGATGCGCAATATCTCAGCGTTTCGCAGGGCGCGCTGCAAAGCACGCTGGCACTCGGCGCAGAGCGGGCTCGCATGATTGCGCTGACCTTTGGCGCCCTCATGGCCGTATCGCTTGCCGCGCTGTTGATCTGGTTCGTTCTCAAGGATCCGCTCTTCATTTTATATGCAACGATGTTTTCTCTTCAGGCGTTATACGTGGCCTATCTTTCAGGGCAGGGCTTCGACTGGCCGTGGCTTTCCTTCGCCGTGCCGCTCGAGTCCTTTGCGTGGAATGTACCGGTGGGCCTGAGCGGCGCCGTCGCCTGTCTGTTCACGCGCGAGATTGCGGACCTCAAGCATTTTTCGCCGCGCGTCTATGCGATCTTCGGCTGGTTTGCCGTAGCCTTCGTCATTATTACCGCCGCCAACGTCGCCAAGTTCGTTGGCTTGCTGCCGCTCGTCAACATCATCGGCAACATCATGTTCGTCATCGCGGCTATGTTCACTGTGGTTGTCTGCGTGCTGGCGTGGCGGCGCGGCAATCGCGCGGCGGGCTGGTTCTTGATCGCATGGGCACTGCTCGAGGGATTTACGATTGCGGCCGCACTGCGTTTCCTGGTGACCTCCTCCGTGGGTTCAGACTCGCTCGATTATTACGGGCTGCCGTTGTCCATGGTGGCTGCGTCCGTCTTGATTGCGCTGGGCGTCGCGGATCGTCTGCGCGCACAACGCGTGGCGCTGTCCGAGGCAGAGCGGCGCGCGCAGACCGACCCTCTGACCGGCGTGCTGAATCGCCGCTCCCTGATCGAGCGGCTCGATGCTGCCTGCGCTCGGGCCAAGGCGCGCGGCTTGCCGATTGCGCTGTTGTTCATTGACCTTGATCACTTCAAACAGATCAACGACACCTTCGGACACCAAGCCGGCGATGCGTGCCTGCGCGCCATCATCGAGCCGATTCACGCGGAACTGCGTCAATCCGACGTGATTGGCCGCTACGGCGGCGAAGAGTTTGTCGTGATCTTGAGCAGTGCGGATGCCGCGGCGGCGACTCCGATTGCGCAGCGCATCGTCGAGCGGGTCGCCGACGTGCGCGTCTCCGGCTTCGGCGAACCCATCAGAGTGACCTGCAGCATCGGCATTGCCGCGAGCGACACGCTCGGCATCTGGGGCGAGCCTCTGCTGGCGCAGGCCGACGCGGCCGTCTACGTTGCAAAACGATCGGGACGTAACCAGATTCATCTCGCTCCGCCGGTGCTTGTCTAGCCTCTGCAGAGGGCACCCAGACCTGTCCTACAAGATCTGACACACGTCGCGCATCGGCGACGCTTATCATCGGCCGCAATTGGGCCTAAGCTTGGCGTTCAACATATTCACTGCGATAACGGCCGGCATCGCGAGGGGAAGTTACTGGTGCACCGCAGCGCGTTCAGTCACGCAAGACTCATGCGCGAGTCGACACACCGCATTGAAAGCGCCTTGCGCAGCGACGATGCCGGGGAGCACTTGGTCGCGCAGCGCATCCTTGCGACGCCCGGGTCGTGGAATGCCTGGGAACTCGAGCATTCGGGCTTGATGCGGCAAGTAGCTGACTTTGTCGTATTGCGCAATCAAGCCGTGGCCTTGAGGCATGCCGCCCTGCGGCTGATTCACGGCAAGGCCCTGTTTGAATACCTTAAGAAGCACAATGTTCGAGGCGAGGCGCGCGCCAGGATACTGGCGCACTTTCATCGAACGCTGATGTACGAGCACGCCGTCGTCGCCGAGCACTCAGTCTATGTGCGCAAAACGGCGAGCTACCTGTGTGCGAGCCACGTCGGCACCGACCTGGTCCACGACCCCGCGTTTTTGGATCCGATGACGCAGTACGAGACTCTATTCACAGAGTATTTCGAACTGTACTGCTCAACCCTGACGCCGAGCGAAGATCCGAATTCTGAGGCAGAGCCGGCCTTGCTGCCGCTGCTCAAGCATCAGCTCAACGAATGGCGCTGGGTCATCTTGAACCCGAAGCAGGCCCTGCCGCATTTGCAGCGGGAGTCCGAACTGCGCCGCCCGACTGGCGACACACAGACACTGCGGCTGCTGAAGTTTCCGAGATCCGGCAAGTAGGCGTCGGGCTCCATTTGCCATTATCATGCGCTCGTTCGAGCGCTATTTATGTTCACGCAATAACTAAACTGAATCCGGCCGTGCATTTCATTCGAATCAGCTCCTAGGCAACTAATGAGTCCGTCCGTGCTACAGCGCATTGCTAGCGGCGATTCCGCCGCCGTGCGGGAATGCATTGACCAATACGGTCCGCTTATATGGAGCATTGCCCGGCGGCTTTCGCGCACGCCCGCGGATGCCGAGGATGCGACACAGGAAATCTTTCTGGACATCTGGCGCAGTGCGGGCCGCTTCGATGCATCGCAGGGTTCCGATAAGGTTTTCATCTCAATGATAGCCCGCCGCCGGCTGATCGATCGGCTGCGCAAGACCAGCGCCGAGCCGCCGATGGATCCTGTCGAGGTGTTGGAGTCGGTTGCATGGGCCGACCCCGGCACGGCATCCGAAACATCAGCCGAGGCGGGGCACGCCGCCCGCGCGCTGGCGGAACTGCGGCCGGAGCATAGGCAAGTATTGGAGCTGGGGTTATTGCATGGCTTGAGCCAGTCGGAAATTGCGACGCGGCTCAAGCTGCCGCTGGGCACGGTGAAATCTTTTATGCGCAGGGGCTTGATCCAAGTGCGTGAGTTCATGAATGTGGATGCCGAAGGCGTCTTAAGCGAGGGTTGATGTCGGACACACGTCCTCAAGGTCAGCCCGACGAAGCCATGGTGGACCTGCTCATCAAGCAGGTCACGGAAGGTTTGTCGCCGGTTGAGCAGCGGGCGCTCGACGTGATGGACAGCGAACTCGCGAGCGCCTACTTGCGGGATCTGGAGCGCGCGGCCGCGGCGGTGACGCTGGCCGGCAGCACGGGCGAGGCGTCCTTGCCCGCTGCGCTCTCGGCGCGGATCGCGCAGCAGGCAGCGGAACATTTTGCACGACCTGGCAAAGTCGCCGAATTGAGAGAGTCGCGCAGCGCCGCAGCCGACGGCGTCAACCGCTTCGGCGGCTACTATGGCTGGCTGGCGGCCGCGGCGTGCTTGGTGCTGGCAATTTTCGGCTGGGAACGCGCGCCGGTGCCGGTCCCACCGGTTGCGGTGGTGACGCCGGCCCCCGTGGTTGAGACGCCGCCCGAAAAGGCCGCGCCGCCGACGCTCGCGGAAGAACGCGCGGCGCTGCTGGCGAAAGCCGATTCGCTCAAGATTTCCCTGGGCGCCACCAAGGATCCCGCCGCCGCCGGCGTGAGCGGCGATGTGGTTTGGGATCCCGTCACGCAACGCGGCTTTTTGCACTTCGCGGGGCTGGCAGCCAACGATCCGGCTACGCATCAATATCAAATATGGATATTCGATGCCGGGCGCGACAAGCGCTATCCGGTGGACGGCGGCGTGTTCGATGTGCCGGCGAACGCGGGCGAGGTCGTCATTCCGTTTCGCGCATCACTCATGGTGCGCAAGCCCGCGGCTTTCGCGGTGACGCTCGAGAAGCCGGGCGGTGTCGTGGTCTCCGGCCGCGAGCACGTGATCGCGCTGGGCGCGACCAGTTAGGAGCCTGCAGGCAGGCGCCTAGCCGAGCGCCGCTCTGCGATCCTTCACCGGCGGCGGGGTCCACTGATAAATCCACGTTTCCGTGAGCGGTCTACCGTCGATGCGTAGGTACATGCGCAGGTCGATGGCGTCATTGCTGTCGTCCGCCGGCCGCAGATCGAACAGCACGCGGTATCCTTTGAGTTCCTCGACGTAGTGTGCCGTCACGTGCTCCGTCGTGCTGCCGTGCGTGGTGGTGATCACTGCTTCGACATTGGAGGCTTTGGGCAACGCGCCGAGTTCGCCGCCCGCGAAGTCGACCGCGAAATGCCACGAGTAGTATTGGCGCTTCTGCCCGACCGTGCCGCCGATGCCGGTTCGCGTCCCAAGGGTTTGCGCCAGCGGCGATGAGTAGGGCATGTGCGTGCCCCAGTACAGGCGGTAGCTGAAAAGCATCTCCTGGCCGGCCTTGGCTTTTTCAGCCGGGTTCCAAAATGCCACGATGTTGTCCGAGGTCTCATCGGCGGTCGGAATCTCGAACAACTGCACCGCGCCCTTGCCCCAGCCACCATGGCTGCCGGCTTTCGGCTCGACCCACAAGCTCGGCCGCCGGTCGTAGTAGACGCCGTCGTCCTGGTAGTGATCCCAATCGCGATCTCGTTGCAGCAAACCAAAGCCGCGAGGATTTTCATCGAAGTAAGAATTCAAATGATTTTGCGCAGGATTGGTCAGGGGCCGCCAAATCCACTCACCGGCGCCGGTCCACATCGACAAACCGTCGGAGTCGTGAATCTCTGGACGCCAATCGTTCGCCGCGCGCCGATCGTTTTCACCGTAGAAAAACATGCTGGTCAGCGGCGCAACGCCCAGCCGGTCGATGGCCTTGCGCGGATATAAGGCCGAATCGATGTCCATGGTCAGCGTGCCGCCGGGTGCGATGATAAAGCGCAGCGCTCCTGCAATGCTGGGCGAGTCCATCAGCGCATACATCGTCAGGGTTCCGGAGCCCTTCGCCGGCCGCTCGAACCAAAACGCTGTGAAACGCGGGAATTCCTCTGGTCGAGGGTAGGCGGTGTCCACGGCAAGCGCGCGCGCCGACAGTCCATACTGCCGCGTGTCGCCGCCGACGGCGCGAAAATAAGCGGCTCCGAGGAATGCGGCGACGTCGTCCTTCCAGTCGGTAATGAACTGTATGCGAAATCCGGCAAAGCCGGCGTGATCGCGCATCACCGCAGGGTCGACGCCCGCTTTGTCGAACTCAAACATCGAGTGGTCGTAGAGTATTTCGCGCGCCTGTCCCTCATTTACTTCATGGACATGCACGGCCTGGGCGAAGCTGCGCCCAACATGGAAAAATTGCAGGCGGAAGGGCAGTCCCGCGTTGCCCCAAAGCGCGGCATCGCTGCGAAATCGCAGCGACTGATACTGATCGTAGCTCAGCGCGGCCATGCTGGCCGGCAGCACGTCCTTCGAGGTCTGATAGGCGCTGCTGGCGAGGAATCGCGCCTGGCCTTTGAGCCAGGCGTAGTCAAAAGGCTTTGCTGGGCCCGAGCCGGTCGCACCGGACTGAGGCGTTGCGGGCTGCGAAGGCGGGGTCTGCGCTGGCACGGCCGCATCGACCAAGTCGGCGCCGGCCAGCTGCCCGGCGGCCAAAACAATCGCAGTTCTTAAGATTTCGCGTCGACGAACCATGAGTTTGGAATCCTAGATCGAGAACGTGGGTTGAACGGAATCGGGAAGCAAAGCCAGTTGATTGAGGAAACGCGCGTCGGCGGCAATCTCGACGCGTTCGATCGGCGTCAGCCATTGCAGGGCCTCGTCCAACGATCGTGCATCCATCAATTTCTGTTCCGCCGTGAAGGCGTGCGGATCCGGTTGGCCGCGCGGGTCTGCGGGGCGCAGTAGATTGCCGTTGATGTGCGCGAGGCGCGCCTCGCGGTGCCGCGCCAGGAACCGCAAGCCCTCCGTGGGCAGTTGCTCGCTGGTTCGCGCCAGTTCCTCGCGACGCAGAACCAATGCCGGCCTTTCCATTTCCTCCGGCGTGCGCAGCAGCGCGAGCCTCGATAGGAATCTGCCCAATGTCTCGCTGCCGCTGATCTGCGATAGCGGCACCGAGAGAAACAGGCCCAGAAGAGCCGGCGAAACCCAGGCCAGCAAGGGGGGAGAGATAAAGTACACGATCACCGCGGTGACGCAGCTCAACAACATGTGCCGCCGA
Organism: Steroidobacteraceae bacterium; assembly: GCA_039924385.1. Classification (GTDB taxonomy): domain Bacteria; phylum Pseudomonadota; class Gammaproteobacteria; order Steroidobacterales; family Steroidobacteraceae; genus Bog-1198. Next base: position 96,111 of record JBDTAV010000060.1, on the reverse strand, counting down.
TGAAAGCGCCAGGCATCGGTCCAGGTGGTGTGGCCGGCGTCGCGGCGCTGCGGCTTCCAGCCCGAATCGCGTCCCATGAATACCTCGAAGACATGGCGGCACTGCACGATCATGAGTATCGGCGCATACAGCGCCGAAAGAATGGTCTCGAGCAGAAAGCTCGCCGTTATGCCGATGACGCCGCCGGCACCGCGGCGAAGGCGCCGCGACAACAAGGCGCGAATCAGGCCGAGCATCTTTGGAATCAACAGCACCACCATGCTGAACCAGAACAGGGCCATCATGAGCGTCACATCGAACCGCGGCCAGGTCGGGAACAGCTGAAAATCGTGGCTGAAATATTCCGGTCTGATCAGGCGCGACTGAATCGCCAGTGCGAAGCCGATGCCGATCATCACCAACCACATGGGCGAGGACAAGTAACTCATGATGCCCACGCCCAGATGCATGCGACTGATGAACCTCAAACCTGCGCTGCCGATGATTTTCATGTGCTGCAAGTTGCCTTGCGCCCAGCGCCGGTCGCGAACCGCAATATCGATCAGCGTGGGCGGTGATTCTTCCCAGGAGCCGCCGCAATCGGTAGCCATGCGCACCTTCCAGCCGCCGCGGCGCATGAGGGCGGCTTCGACGAAATCATGGGATAGCACGAAGCCGCCGAACGGTTTGCGGCCCTTGAGTTTCGGCAGGCCGCAATATTGAGCGAACGCGGGCACGCGAATGATGGCGTTGTGGCCCCAGTAATTGCCGCTGTCGCCCGACCAGGCGGACAGGCCGCGCGCGATGACCGGACCGTAGACGCACGCGGCGAATTGCTGCAGGCGGGCAAACAGGGTCCGCGCGCCGATCAGCTGCGGCGCGGTTTGGAGAATGCCAAGCTTCGGATCAGCTTGCATCGCATGCACCAACTGCGCGAGCGTGGGCGCATCGATGAGGCTGTCGGCATCAAGGACGATCATGTGATCGTAGCGTCCGCCCCAGCGGCTCACGAAGTCCTCCAGATTGCCCGACTTGCGCGCCACGTTGATCCATCGCCGCCGATACCAAACCGGCATGATCGGCTGCAGCGCGGCGCGCAGCTTGGCGACCTTCAGGGTTTCGCGAATCCACGCATCGGCGTCGGTCGAGTCGGAGAGCATCACGATCTCGAATCCGCGATGCGCATCGATGCGCTGCAGCGCTTCGGCCATCGCCTGCAGCGCTGCGGCGGTGCGCGTCGGATCTTCGTTGTAGATGGGCATCACCAGCGCCGTCAGCGAGGCGCCGATGGACGCCGGCGCGGCCGAGTCGCGCCGTTTCGACGCGCCCGCCAATACCGACCCGGCTGAAAACGCAATCCATCCCAGGGAAATGGCGAAGAAAAATATCATCGTGCCCTGCAATAGCGTCATGCTTGCGAAGCGCACGACTTGCAGCATCTGATAGACGCCGTACGTGGTCACGCCCAACGTCACCGCAATCAGGATAAAGCGCGCATACAGCACCTCGAGAGAAATGAGATGCCGCTCGGTCCGCCAAGACTTGTAGCGCAAATCCTGCGGCGGCATGCTCACCGGCGCCTCCGGCGGCATGCCGCAAGGAGCGTCCGTGTCGAATGCGGCGTTGGTATTTAGCTGGGGGTCCATCGGTACAGCCAGGTTTCGGAAACAGGCGTGTCGCCGCGCATGACGCGCAGACGCATCTCGATCACATCGGCATCCTTCGGATCAATTTCGAAGCTGGCGCGCAGGCCGTGCATCTCTGCATTCGGCACCAGCGCGGAATTGGAAATCGCGCCTGCGGAGGCGCTCAAATCCAGACGCAGACCATCGAGTTTTTCGCCGGCGCCCACGATATCCAGCAAGAACACGCGCCGCTTGCGGTCGATGCTGGCGCCTGAGCGCGTCGCGATGACCTTGCCCAGGCCTTTGGGCAGCGGCGGCTCGGCGCACCAACTAATGGTGTAGGCATATTGGGCGGGATGCCCCGGCAGCAAAGGAGCCGTCGGGCGCCAGAAAGCGACGATGTTGTCATTGGTTTCGCGGCCGGACGGAATCTCGACCAGTTCAACGGCACCCGGACCCCAATCGCCCTTCGGAGTGATCCAAGCGCTGGGACGACGCTCATACTGAGCGTCGAAATCTTCAAAATCACTTTGCTGCCGCGATCTTTGCACGAGCCCGAAGCCCTCCGGCACTTGTGTCGTGAAGCTCGAGATCTGCAGCTTGAGCGGATTCGCCAGCGGCCGAAACAAATGCTCGCCGGATTTGGTCGTGATCTGGAGCCCGTCCGAATCGTGCACTTCCGGCCGATAGTCATCGAGATGGCCGCGATTGGTCTCATCGAATAGAAACATCGACGTCAGCGGCGCGATGCCGAGCACGTGCATTTCTGCACGCGGAAACAGCGTAAATTCCACTTCGGTCAGAGTCTCCACACCCGGTTGCGCCGTAATCTTGTAGGCGCCGGTCGTGGACTTGCTTTCCAACAATGCGTAGATGACGACGGCGTTGGCTTTCGGGCCCGGCCGCTCAATCCAAAAATGCGTGAACACCGGAAACTCTTCCCCGGATGGCTCGCCGGTGTCGATGGCAAGGCCGCGCGCCGACAGCCCATACAACAGATTTTTGGCGACGGCACGGAAGTAGCTGGCACCCTGGAACACTAAAAATTCATCCCAGACCTTATTCGAGTTGATGCGACTGCGAACGCGAAAACCCGACAACGGTACCGATACTCTGCCGAGCTGGGCGGGCGTGGTCCCTGTCATCTGGAACATTGCCGGCGAGGCCACCACATCCTTGGCGAGCCCGTCCTCGACAGTCGAGAGTGTAATCGTCGGCAGATTGGGCGCCGCCCGCAGCAGCTCGAGCCGAAAGGGTAATTTTTCGGCGCGCCAGATGCCGGCGTCCGGATTGAAATGCATGCTGCGATATTGTTCCGGGCTCAATTTATCCAGCGCGGAACGCACGGAGTTGCGCGGCGGCGCATAAGGCGCTGCAGCCCTGCGCTTGGCATCCTCGAGCAAAGTTTCGAAGCTGAACGGGTAGGTCGCCGCCGGCTTTGCGGGGGGTTTAACCGGTTGTTTCGCGGGCGCGGCAGCGTGGGCGGCGTGCGCCTGCAAAGCAATCGCGAGCGTCAGGACCCCTATTGATTTTGCAACCCCTGCCCGCAAAGCGTTCCCCCAAAAATAGCTAGTATAGTGCCTGCTATGTCGGTCGCAGATCACCCTGGCCGGGAACCACAAAGCGCCGGGGCCGTGCTTATGGTGCGGCCTGCGAGATTTGGCTGCAATCCGCAAACGGCGACCAGCAATGCTTTTCAAGCAAATCCCACAGCCCTTGCCGGAAAAGACCTACAGGGTGCGGCGCTACGGGAGTTCCACGGACTGGCGGAGGGGTTGGAGCGCGCCGGTGTGGAAGTGCTCATTGCGCACGATAGCGAGCAGCCTGCCAAACCGGATGCCATATTCCCAAACAACTGGGTCAGCTTTCATCACGACGGCACCGTGGCTCTGTATCCGATGCTGGCGCCGAACCGGCGCTGCGAGCGCCGCGACGAGGTCCTCGAACGGGTCGTGCGTCAGGGAGGATTCCGCGTTTCACGCACCGTGGATCTCACCCATCGAGAGTCGGAAAACAAGTATCTCGAAGGCACGGGCAGCGTCGTTCTCGACCGCGTTCACCGGATCGCATACGCGTGTTCATCGCCGCGGACGGATCTGGATGTGCTCGGCGAGTTCGCACAGCAACTGGACTATGAACTCATGACGTTCGATGCCGTGGATGCCGGCGGCGCTGCCATTTATCACACCAACGTTTTGATGGCGATCGGCGCCGGCTTTGCGGTCGTTTGCAGCGAGTCGATTCCTAGCAGCGCGCACCGTGCGGCCGTGCTGTCCAAGCTGCGTTCGACCGGCCATGAGATCGTCGAAGTCAGCCTGGCGCAGATGGCGCGATTCGCCGCCAATGTTTTGGAGCTGACAACGCCCAAGGGCAATCTCATTGCCTTGTCGTCGACGGCCCTCAGCTGCCTGGCTCCTGACCAGCGCCGCGTCTTGGAATCACGTGCCAGCTTGATACCCGCGGAAATTCCGACCATTGAGCGTATCGGCGGCGGCGGCGTGCGCTGCATGCTCGCGGAGATTCACTTGCCGAAGCGGGATGCGGCACGCGGAACACTCAGACAGGCTCCTGGGTCATAATCGCCCGGTGCTGGAACTCGGCGTAAAAATCCTCATTGCGTATCTGCTCGGGACGCTGCTGGGCAGTTTGATCCTCGGCCGGCTGCGCGGCGTCGATATCCGCAGCATGGGCAGCGGCAACGCCGGTGCGACAAACGCCATGCGCACCCAGGGCAGGCTGTTCGGATTCCTCGTGCTGCTGATCGATATCGTCAAGGGCATGATCGCCGTGTGGTGGCTGCCGCTTGCCGCGTTGCCCGGAATCGACATCGATGCCGGCGTGTCGCGCGAGTGGCTGACCATGGCGTGCGGATTCGCGGTGATTGTGGGGCATGTCTATCCGGTATGGTTCGACTTCCGCGGCGGGAAAGGCGCGGCGACCGTGATCGGCGTCGTCGGCGCGCTGGAATTGCGCTTGCTGGTACCGCTGCTGCTGAGTTGGATCATCGTGCTGGTTCTGTTCGGTTATGTGGGTCTTGCCACGATGCTGTCGACGGTCGCGCTCGCCGCGACCGTGCTGGTGCTCGAGCCGAACAACATTCCACTCTGCACGTTGGGTATCGTGATTGCCGCTTTTGTAATCTTTACCCATCGAAGCAACATCGCGCGCATGCGTGCCAGAAAAGAAAATCGTGTGCGGCGTTTATGGCTGTTTCGATCGCAAGCGCGGCCCTGACGCACCCGCCGCTGCTGGTGCTGCTGGCGGATGGCGAGGTGCACTCCGGTGAATCCTTGGCGGCCCAGCTCGGTCAAACCCGCGCGGCGGTATGGAAGGGCGTTGAACGCCTGCGTGCGGTCGGCATCGAGATAGAGGCCCTGGCGCGCCGCGGCTACCGCCTGCCGAGACCGGTGGAACTGCTCGATACCGGCCGAATTCGCCGCGAACTGGCGGATGATCGCAAGCGCCACCTGCGCAACCTGGAACTGTTGTTCGAAGTCGGATCGACCAACACCCGACTGCTCGGCAGCGAGCCGCCGCCGCCGAGCGCAGCGGATGTCTGCATTGCTGAGCTGCAACACGCCGGGCGCGGGCGCCTGGGCAGGCGCTGGGTTGCGTCTTTTGGCGGGGGTATCGCCATGTCGCTAGGCTGGACCTGCAGCGATGTGGTGCGTACCTTGCCGGCTTTGAGCTTGGGGGTCGGCGTCGCCGTGTCGAAGGCCTTGGCGCGCGCCGGCGCAGCGGGAATTACGCTTAAGTGGCCGAACGATATTTGGTTCGAAGACCGCAAGCTCGGTGGCGTGCTCATTGAATTGCGCGCCGAGGCGGGCGGGCCTGCCCATGTGGTGATCGGTGTCGGCGTCAATGTGTCGTTGCCCGTCGAGATTCGCCGTGAAATCGAGACTGGCGGGACGGCGGCGGCTGCAGTGGCGGACGCCTGCCAGGAGCCTGTTTCGCGCAATATGGTGGCAGGGGCCATCTTGGACGAACTTTTGAGTATGCTGCTGCAGTACGAGCGTTTTGGATTTGCCGCGTTTCGCGACGCGTGGGCGGCTCTCGATGGCTTGAACGGCCGCGCTGCACAAGTTGTGGTTGGGGACAGCGCGGTGTCGGGTATCGCTCGCGGTGTGGATGCTGACGGAGCGCTGTTGCTCGAAACGAAGGACCGCATGCAGCGCTTCGTTTCCGGCGAGGCGAGTTTGCGCTTGATTCATGGGTGACGCTTGACGCTATTGAAGACTCTTGTCGTGTGCTTGGTGCTGGCCAACGTGTGCTACTTCCTGTGGGAGCACGGCGTTGCCAAAACGCCCGAGGCCGTCATGGCGCCGTCGGCCCCGGCGACACTGAAACTTGCCGCCGAAAGTCCGGAGACGGCGCGCACCGATTCGAGCAGCAATGCGGCTGCGCCGCGCGCTGCGGCCAGCGCGCCCACGGCACCGGACGGCGCGCGGGACGGCGGCAATTCCGGTCTTTTGACCAACGTAAAGCGTTGCATCAGTGTGGGGCCGTTTCGCGACGTGTCGGAAGCGGCGCGCGCGGCTTCGACATTGCGCGGCGGCGGATACGACCCGCGCCAGCGCGTCGCCGATGGCGAGGTGTGGGCTGGTGTTTGGGTCTACTTGCCGCTGCCTGCCGTGCACTCGGTGGCCGAACAGATGTTGGCCAAGCTCAAGGCCGGCGGGATCGACGATGCCCTGGAAATGCCGGGACCGAACGACGGTTCAGTGATTTCCCTGGGTCTGTACAGCGAACCGAAGCGAGCTCAGGCCCGGGTTGCTCAAGCACAGGCATTGGGATTCAATCCCGGGATCGCAGATCGCAAACGCACCGGCAATGTTTACTGGATCGATATCGACTTGAAGCCCACCGACAGTTTGCTGAACCCTTCCGACTTACAGGGCGAATCCGGCCGCATCGTTCGCCTCGAGGTCAAAGGGTGCCCTTCGGCGGGCCAGACATGAGCGCACGAACCGCAACACTGCGCGCCGGCGGCGTCATCGGTGCCATCATCGGCTATGGTTGTCTTGCGGCATTTCTTTATCTCATCGGCATGCAATTGTACGGCTGGTTTCGCCAGGGAGAATGGACCCATATCGGCATGGGCGACGGCATTAGAGTCGGACTGATGCGCTGCTGTGTCAGAGACGAAGCCACCGGACATTTCGCCGCTTTTTTGCAGTGGTGGGACTCGCCGGTGAGTTGGCTGGGCTTGCACAAGGTATTCGAGGTGGTACCGATGTCGCTGGCCTTGTTCGCCGTGAGCATCGCGGGCAATAGCCTGTTTATTTATTGCCGAGATCGATTGCGCCCGCGCTGATCGTCTGAACAGCCGCCGACTCGCTGTGCTTTTTGAGTCCCTGCGACTCGGTGGTGATATAGCGTTCGATCAGGCCGCCGTACAGCCGCGAGATCAGCGGCGCGATGAAGCCCGACAGCTCGAAAGACAGCACGACGCGGCTGCCCGCGCCCTGGGGTTCGATCGAGTGCCCGGCCGTCATGCGCAGTCCCGGCGAGCATGTGGTCCAGGTGAAGTTGCGCGGAACTTCGAGTTCCGTGACCTGCCAGACGGCAGGACGCAGCTTAGGCTGGCGAACGCGGGCGCGGCTGCGGACCGCAAGCGAACCGCTCTCCATCCGCTGGGCGCTGGTCACAGTCGATGTCCATCCAGGCCAACCCTCGACATCGCACAATACCGCGAATACTTTCTCCGCCGGTGCGTCGATGTTCACAGTCACACTGATGATGTGGCCGCTCATGGCTTGCGGACCCTGTAAGTCACGCCTCCCGAAGGTTCGGCCGCAGCGCCGCGCACGGCCGGAGGCGGTTCTCCCTCCCAGGCATAGGCGACGCTGCCGGCGGGTGCCTGATACCAACCCGGATCGCGGTAATCCCCATGCGCCAGGTCCGCACGAATCTTCACCACGGTGAACATACCGCCCATTTCTATGTCTCCATAACGGCCTGCGCCCGCCATCATCGGCAGGGTGTTGGCAGGTAGCGGCATGTTCATCTGCATTCCGCTCATCTCAGTGGTTATATTCATATAACCGGGCACGAGGGCTGCAATCTGCGGCGCCAAGTCGCTCTGTTCGACGCCGATGGTATTCGGTACGGCATGGCTCATGGAATTCATGGTGTGATGGCTCTTGTGGCAATGGAAGGCCCAATCGCCGGGCGCGGCCGCGGTGAACTCGATGGCGCGCATTTGGCCGACCGCGATGTCCGTCGTCACTTCGGGCCAGCGCGAGCCTGCTCCAACCGGTTCCAGTTGCCCGCGGCTACCATTCTTTGCGCCAGTGCCGCGCCGGTTTCAGCCGCAGCGCGGATCTGCTGCTGATGGCCGCGGGACTCGCCCGCAGCGACTGCCGAGTAGTATGCCTCTCGAGTGTCCTTCGCAAGCTGCGCGACTCGTAGCACCGCGAGATTCTGCGTCTGCGCGAAGCGCCGTCTTTCGATGTCGCGCGCGTATGGCATGGTCAACAGAGAAAGCACGTTGAAGCTCAAGGTCTCCTCAATGTCATACTGATCCGCGGCGGATGCATGGCGCAGATCGAAGCGAGGGTTGGACAGGCGGCCCGTCTGTACCAGGTCGGCCTCGGAGATTCCCAACTCTTCGAACGCTGCCTGCAGCATGCGATTGTTGAGCAGCGCGATTTGCACTGCGTCTTCGGCTGACAAAGGGTGGGCCAGAAGCGCGGCTACCTGAGCGTCTGCCCTGGCCCGTTCCTGTGGGGTGCGCGACCATTGGACATCGCCGGCCGCATGCCGGCGCGCGGCATCCGCAACGGCATCAAAGCCGCCGTCCCGGGTGAAGCTGGCGCAGCCGTCGATGCCGAGCACGGCCAGCGCCGTCAACAGAAGAAATACGCATCGCATATCGTCCTCCTCGCGTCTGGGCAGAAATCGGCGGCGCAACAGCGCCGCGAATCGGCTTCAGACGAGACGCGGAGGGCGATCGAGGCGGTCGAGGGCGACCCTCGGAGCCGGCCCGGGCCAGGTCAGGGAAACTTCAGCTTTCGCGGGGGGCGATGCAGTCCAGAGAAACGGCATCAAGGCAATCGCGGCGGCACAGCATGTGCCGCAGTGGTGCTGCACGGCGGTCAGGCCTGCATCGTGAGCGCTGCAACTCCACGCCGCAGCGAAGCTCTGCAGCGGCAAAATGAGGGCCAGCAGCACGAGCGTCACCGAGGGAGTCCGGAGGGATGTCATAACGCTCAAAACATATCATCAGAGCAGGCAGAATGCACGTGAACTACGTCCATGCCCGGGTGCTCGCGGCGCTACACTGCCGCTCCTTAGTCCCAGTGATCGAGGTCTTACATGCGTGTGGTTCAAGTCCTAGGCGCGATATTGATCCTCGGCGGGTTGTTCGTGCTCATCAAGTCGCCGTCTTATTCGAGCGAAAAGAGCGTGCTCAAAATCGGCGACGTGGAAGCCAAGGTATCTCGGCAACACGCGATTCCTCCCTGGGTAGGCGGCGCGGCTGTCGTGGCCGGCGTCGTGCTCATCGTGGTCGGCGCACGCAAGCCCTAAGGAGCGTGGCCCCGGGCTGCTACTCGCGGCATCCATGCCTCGAAATTGATACGCACGCCTGCTTCTCTGCAGCGTCGGGCTGGCGCGCGCGGCGGATTCGCAACTTCCCGCTCTCAATTCCCCGACCAGCAGTGAACATCACCCGGGAAAAGTGCTCTGGGCCGATCTGATCACTCCAGATCTTGCGGCGGCCGAGAAATTTTACGGCGGCTTGTTTGGTTGGACCTTCGAGCGCATTCGCGCCGGCAACGTTAACTATTCAGTGGCGATGCTCGACGGACGGCCCATTGGCGGAATTGTTGAAAAGACGATCCCGTCCGGTCAATACCGGCAGCCGGCGTGGCTGACTTTCTTGGCCACCAATGACATTGACGCCGGCAAAAGCCTTGCCGTCTCGCACGGGGCAAAAGTCCTGTCGGACATCAAGAGCTATCCAATTCGCGGCCGCCAATGCGTGCTGGAGGATCCGGAGGGCGCCGTTTTTGCGCTGCTCGCCTCGAGCAGCGGTGATACGCCGGATTACTTGCCGGCGATTGGCGATTGGATCTGGAGTTCGCTGCACGCCAAAGATGCCGGAGCGGAAGCGGCGTTCTACCAAGATCTGCTGGGCTACGATGTATTCGACCTGCCGAGCGAAGACGGGCTGGAACATTTAATCCTGTCGACCGATAACTACGCCCGCGCCAGTGCGAATGATCTGGCGCGAGGTAGCGCGCGCCGTCGACCTCACTGGCTGAATTTCGTGCGCGTCGATAATGCGGCGGAAATCGTCGACAAAGTGACGGCCCTGGGCGGCCGAATTTTGGTGCAGCCGCGCGTCGATCGCCACGGCGGCATGCTAGCGGTGGTCGCCGATCCTGCCGGTGCACCGTTCGGCGTGATGGAGTGGAGCGAGGGTGACACCAAGGCGGAGCCGAAATGAAAGCCCTGCGCAGCCGGTTGATGGGAAGTGCCCTCGTCGCGATGACGGCAATGATCCTTTTCGGCTGTGCGGTGACCGGCGTCGATCCAGAACACACTGATACCCGGCGCGAGTGCTGGTGTAGTATCGGCAAAATTTCTTAACGAAATGCCGGAGATCACCTTTGCTGGACTCGAATCTTGCGCCCGATGCACGGCAGGCGCGACGCATTCTTCTGGCCAGCATGGTCGGGACCACCATCGAGTTCTATGACTTCTACATTTATGCCACCGCCGCAGTGCTGGTTTTTCCACGCCTATTCTTTCCAAAAGGCGATCCGGCAATCGCGACTCTGGAATCGCTGGCGACGTTTGCGCTAGCTTTTGTCGCGCGGCCCATCGGAGCCGCAATTTTCGGGCATTTCGGCGACCGTGTCGGCCGCAAAACCACGCTGGTCACGGCACTCATGACGATGGGTATCTCGACCATCTGCATTGGCCTCTTGCCGACCTACGCCTCCGCGGGCGTATATGCGGCACTACTTCTGGCGCTTTGCCGCATTGGTCAAGGGATTGGCTTGGGCGGAGAATGGGGTGGTGCCGTGCTGCTCGCGACAGAAAATGCGCCGGCAGGTAAGCACGGTTGGTACGGCATGTTTCCGCAGCTCGGCGCGCCGCTCGGTCTGGTCATTTCAATCGCCGCTTTTCTGCTCATGAGCAATCAATTGTCCGAGGCGCAGCTATTCAGCTGGGGATGGCGCGTGCCTTTCCTGGCCAGCACCGTGCTCGTAGCGGTGGGACTGTACATCCGTCTGCAGCTGGTCGAAACACCCGCGTTCAAGCGCAGCGCCGCCCAAGGAGAGCGCGTGCGGCTGCCGTTCAATGTGGTGTTTTCGAAATTTCCTCTGCAGCTCTTTTTGGGAACCTTAGCGTCGGCCACCACGTTCCTGGTGTTCTATCTGGCGAACATTTTCGCGCTCGGCTGGGGCACGAGCTCGCTCGGATTTCCACGACAGCAATTCTTGATCATGCAAATGCTGGCTGCGGTGTTCTTTGGCCTGACGATACCGGTGGCGGGATCGCTGGCGGACCGTATCGGCGGCCGCACGATGCTCATCATCGCCACGTTGCTGATCATTGCCTACGGGTTTGGCTTCAGGCCGCTGTTCAGCGCACATGAGACGGCTGCCGTATTCGTGTTTTTGGCGTGCGGATTCGGCTTGGCCGGCCTTTCCTACGGGCCGCTGGGAAGCGTCCTGGCGGCACTGTTCCCGACCGCGGTCCGCTATACGGGCACCTCGTTAGCCTTTAATTTCGCCGGAATCCTGGGCGCTTCGCTCGCGGCGCCCCTCGCAACTTATCTCGCGATTCACTATGGGCTGGCCTTTGTGGGGTATTATTTGTCGACGGCCGGACTCATCACGCTTATTGCTCTGATATTCATCAAGGGTGAGAAAAAATGATCCAACCCAATCTTAGCTTTGCCTCCGCGGCGCTGTCCGCGGCTTTGCTGATTGCAAGCCCACACGCGAAGGCTGCCGATGCCTATGACGCGGCGCTCACACACCCGGGCCGACCGGCGGCGGACTCTGCGCGCGACGCGCTCGATCATCCCGCCGAGATGCTGCGCCTTGCGGGCATCAAGCCGGGGATGAAGGTTGCCGACGTCCTGGCGGGAGACGGCTATTACAGCGAGTTGTTGAGTTATGTGGTAGGCCCAACCGGCCATGTGTACATGATCAACAATCTTGCATTCGATAATTGGAGCCAGCCGGCCTTGAAGCAACGAATGGCCGGCGGCCGATTGACCAATGTGACGCAGCAGACTGTTGATCTTAATGATATGAAATTACCGCCTGCGAGCTTGGACGCGATACTTTTGGTCAAGGTGTATCACGACATGTACTGGGTCGATACCAGCCCCAAAAGTACCTGGCCGAAGATCGACGTCAGTTCCGTTCTCGATCAATTGTCCCGCTCGCTCAAGCCCGGCGGGGTTCTATTGTTGATCGATCATTCGGCCAAGGCAGGCACTGGCAAATCCGACGCAGGAAAGTTGCATCGCATTGAAGAGGCGTTTGCCGTTCAGGATTTTACCTCCCATGGCTTCAAAGTAATCGCCAAGAGCGACCTGCTCCGCAGACCGGACGATTCGCGCGAGCTGATCAGCTACAAGGGTCCGGCGGCCGGCAAGACAGACCGATTTGCCCTGGTATTTCGCAAGGGCGCCTGAAATCTAAGCCACTGAACCCAGCCAGCGCTGCATGTTGCCTAAGTCCATGGCGCCGGTATGGCGGGCAATTTCTTTGCCGGACCGAAACACGATCATGGTGGGAATGGCGCGGATGTTGAAGCGCCCGGCCGGCGCCGGCTCGTCCTGCGTGTTGAGCTTTGCAAAGCGCAGCTTGGGTTCCATCAGGCGCGCCGTCGCTTCATAAAAGGGCGCCATGGCGATGCACGGTCCGCACCAGGGCGCCCAAAAATCCACCACCAGGGGAAGATCGCCCCGGTTCAGGTGTTTGTCGAAATTCGCCTCGGTCAATTCAACCGGCTTGCCTTCGAACAAAGGCGAATGGCACTTGGGACAACGCGGAGCATCCTTCAACCGATCGCTCGGCAAGCCGACGACCGTGTCGCAATGTCCGCAAACCACTTGAGTGCGCCCGCTCATCGATCGGCCTATTTTGGCTGAGCGATCAAAATTATAAAGCTGTCGGGCACGACCGTCGCGCGTGCTCGCGGCTGCTCGTCGCTTGCCGCAGGCGGCGGACCGAATTGCGCGGCGGCCAGATAAATCTTGTGGGTGGCCGGATCGAGTGCCATGCTGCGGGCGCCTACCTGGGTCGTGACGGTTGCGACGACCCGATACTCATCGGGCGAATCTTGATGAATCACGGTCAGCGTGCCGTCGATACCGTTGGAACTGAACACGAGACCCAGTTCCGGATCGTAGACGGCGCCATCGGATCCGCGGCCGATCACAACCTGGCCGATCGCTTTGCCCGACACCGAGTCAGTTACCGCCATGACTTGGTTTGCGCATACCGAGAACAATCGATGATTCATGACATCGAAGGCAATGGCCGTCGGTCCAGCGCATTCCTTCAACAGCCATTTGGCCTTTACCATCAGGGACTTGGCGTCGATCATCACGAGCCTCCCCGGCGCCGTGTTGATATTCACATAAACGTGCCCTGCGTCGTCGGTGGCCATGGATTCCGGGGGGCCGGGCAGGGGCACGGTGGCGACGACTTGGAGAGTGCCGGCGTCGAGCACGGACAGATTCGCGCTTTCCCGATTGGCAGTGAAAATATGATTTTGCTGCGGCTCGTACAGAATGGCGCCGGGCGAGGTGCCTGAAATGGGCACTTCATAAGCGACACGCAGCGTATCGAGTTCAAAAACCGAAACGGAGTTGGCGCGGCCATTGCTGGTAAAACCGCGCTTTAATGCAGGCGCGAATGCGACAGCGTGCACGCCGGCGGTGCGCGGAATATTGCCCGTCAATTTGCCGCTGACGGTTTCGATCACATCGACATGGTCGTCCCGCGTCACGAACAAGCGGCCGCCGCTGGCCTCCAACGTCAGGCTATCCCAAGTGTTGTTTCCGCCGACGCGCCAGGATTTCGCCACTTTGTAGTCGGCGGCTGGAATGGGCGAAGTCTGAGCGCACGCAAGCGTCGTGGTCACGAGCGACGCGCACGCAAAAAGCATGGGGAAATTCCGCATTGGCAGCCTGGAGGCAACGAATAGTGGCTAGTTTACGCATGGATGGCGATAGATGAAATCGTGCGGGACCGCAAGTGTAATTTCTACCACGGGCCGCGTTTTCCCAATCGCGAACAGTTATCGTTTAGGCTACCCGATAGACGCAATAACATTTCCGCATCACCAATTACACAAACAACACTTCACAAAGGACGTGGCCCCACCGATGATGCGCGCAGATTCTTAGCTGCCGGCTATCAGGGAGATTCGGGATGTTCATTCGGTTAATGGCCGCCGCTGTAGGCGCCGGGGCCATTTTCATCGCTGCGGGCGCCTTGGCGAGCGACAACGGTGTTCTGGAGGAGATCGTGGTGACCGCGCAGCGGCGCGTGGAGTCTGCACAAAACGTGGGTATCGCCATGTCGGTGCTCTCGGGTCTGAGTCTTTCGGAAAAGTCCATCAGCTACGTCAACGATCTACAAAACGCGGTCCCCAGCCTGCAAGTGGAGCCCGCGTTCGGCAGCAGCCAACCGCAGTTCCGTCTGCGAGGTGTGGGTTTCATCGACTACACCTCGAATAACACCTCGCCGGTTGGCGTGAGCCTCGACGGCGTCGCGTTGGCTTTGCCCATTCAAACTCAGGGCCAGTTGTTCGACATCGATCGCGTCGAAGTTTTACGCGGTCCCCAGGGCACCTTGTACGGCCGCAATACCACGGGCGGCGAAATTAATTTCATCAGCAATCGGCCCACCGCGGTCCCGCACGCGGGGTTCTCGCTGGAATACGGCTCGCACAATGAGCTCAATGCCGAAGGGTTCGTGTCCGGCAGCATTGCCGATGGGCTGATGGGAAGGCTGGCTGTGGCGACGGAACAGGGCGGCGCATGGCAGCGTAACCGGGTCACCGGACAGACGCTCGGCGATAAGGACAAGATCGCGGTTCGCGGCCAGCTGCAGTGGGATCCTTCGGCAGCCGTTGATTTTCGGCTCGCCGTTCATGGGGCGCAGGATAAATCCGATGAACAGGGTCTTTACCTGCTCCAGGCCTATTCGCCGCGGACGCTGACCGGTCTGGCTCCCATCCCCGCAGACGCGTCGCGCTATGCCACAGGCTGGGCGCTCAATCCGGCGTTCGCCAAGCTGATCGGCATCAGTGCAAACTCGAAACCCGGTCTTGATGATAGCAACGTTGGCGTCGACCTCACCGCCAACATCGATGTCGGCGCCGCCAAGCTCACCAGTATTACAGCCTACAACAAACTCATCCGGCGCGAATATGCGGACTGGGACGCGACGCAATTCGACGACTCGGACGAATACCTCAACAGCGATCTTGATGTGTTCTCCCAAGAGCTGCGCCTGGCGGGCAACGACGGGCCTTTCGGCTGGGTGGCCGGTCTTTTCTATTCCAACGAAGATCTACGCGAGAATTTCTATTCCGACCTTACCGATCGGCTTGGCGGTATTGCAGTGACGACTTACGAGCAGGTCGCCAACTCCTTGGGGATATTCGCGCAGGGCGACTATCAAGTCACCGACACCTTGAAGGCGACGCTCGGGGTGCGCGAGGATCATGAGAGCCGCGAATTGATCGGCCTCAATACGGCGTTTCTGCCCGGGCCACCCTCGTTGACCGGAGGCGCTTTGGGCGGATCGATCACATCGAACCTGCCTTCTGGAAAGGCGGAGCTGGACTACAAGTCCGTCTCAAGCATGCTGTTCTATGCAAGCATCAGCGGCGGCGTCAAGTCGGGCGGCTTCACAGCTCACAACACGGTGACTGCTCCATCAGCGGATCCGTTCAAGCCGGAAAAACTCACTGCCTACGAGATCGGCGTGAAATCAGACGTCACCCGCACGCTTCGAGTGAACTCGTCCATGTTCTATTATCGCTACAAGGATCAGCAGATCTTAGGCAAGGTCTTCGACAATGCTTCGCAGTCCTTTATCGGCCGATTCGTCAATGCCAATTCTCGTATCAGCGGCGGCGAAATGGATTTGGAATGGCGGCCGCTGTCGGGGATTTCAATTTCCCAATACGCCGGATTTGCCGAAGGCTACTACACCAGCAAGCTGCTGGATGTCCCCTTGGACCCAACGCTGCCGCCGGTCGATTATAACGGCCGGCCGGCAAGCTTTCCCAAGTGGAGCTACGGCGGCGATGTCAGTTACACATGGAATCTCGGCGCTTACAATGTGACCGCCGAGTCGAACTACAGTTTTCACGACACCTATAGTCAGTTCTTTCTGCTGGGCAGCGACGATTTCACCATTCCGAAATACTGGCTGGCGAACGCGAATCTGACGCTGGCGCCGGCCTCCGGTGCGCCCTGGACTGTGACCTTGTGGGGCCGGAATATTTTTGATAAGTCGTACGATCTGACCAGGAATTTCTTCCTGCCGAGCAGCGAAGTCGCCGCGGCTGGCGAACCGACGACGATCGGAATTCGATTGACTTACAAGTATTAGGGCGGACGATGCGCAGAATTTTCGGCGTCATTTTGGGACTTCTTGTCCTGGTCCTCATAGGCGCCTGGCTCAAGCTGCGCGGACCGGATATCCCCTTTGAAACCCTGGAGGCGAAGTACGCCCAGGCGGATTCGCACTTCATCGATCTGCGCGGCGGCTATCACGTGCACTATCGCGAGAACGGCGATCCGAACGCACCCTTGCTGGTGCTGCTGCACGGGTTCGCGGACTCCTTCACGACCTGGGATGGCTGGGTGCGGGAGCTCAAGCCGCAGTTTCACATCATCAGCCTGGATTTTCCCGGTCACGGCTTAACCCGCGCGCCGGCAGGCAGCTCCATCAGCGGCGACAACTTGGCGGACTTTGTGGACGCCTTCGCGGCGAAACTCGCGCTGCCGAAGTTTGCGGTCGCGGGCAACTCCATGGGGGGCGGGGCGGCATGGGAACTCGCCGTGCGGCATCCGGATCGGGTCAACGCGCTGATTCTGGTCGATGCCGCCGGGTTTGCGAATGACAAACCGGGCAATCCGCCCTTGGCGTTCAAAATCCTGCGCTATCGCCTCGGCCGCATTGTGCTGAGCAAAATCGACAATCGGCCCCTGATCGAGCAGGGTCTGAGGGGCGACGTCTACGACAAATCGCTGATCACGCCCTTTATCGTCGGTCGATTTGCCGAGTTTCAACGGGCCCCCGGCCACCGCGAAATTTTGATGGGCCTCAATATGGGCGCGAGAGCGGGCTCGACTGCGGAACTGCTGTCGACCATCAAGGTTCCGACCTTGATTTTGTGGGGAGAGAGCGACCCACTCATCGAGCCCAATGCGGCGAAAAAATTTGCGGCGGCGATCAGCGGATCGAAATTGATCACCTACCCCGAAGTCGGACACTTGCCGCAGCTCGAGATTCCGCAGCGCTCCGCGGCCGACGTAGCGGTCTTTTTGAAGGCCAATCAAGCCGCCGCCCCGCGCGCCGAATAAGCCTGTCGCATCCGGTTGCCCCCGTAGCTCCGGTATCATTCAACGATGCAACGAGATTATCTCGGCAATCCGATCAGCGGCGAGCGCGACAGCACGCTGCGCGCGATCGATGATTTCATCGAAGGCTACCTGGCTTATGAAACCCGCGCCGAACGCATTTTAATTGCCGCCGGCGCGGACCCTGAATCCTGCATGGCCAATGCGTACGCCGGAATGCTGTGGATGTTGCTGGAGGCGCCGGAGGGCGCCCTGCGCGCCGTGAAGTATCTGACGGCCGCCGAACTCGCGGCGCCGGGTGCGACGCGGCGCGAACAGCTCAACACCGCCATGTTGCGCTCGTGGGTCGACGATGATCTTGAGCGCAGCATCCGCTTGTGCGATCAAGTGTCGGATGAGTTTCCCCGCGATCTCGCCATCGTCAAGACACATCAGTATTTCGAATTCAATCGCGGCAATTCTCCCGAAATGCTGCGCATTGCGTTGAAGGTCGGCGCGTCGAACAGCGATGTTCCGTACGTCTATGGCATGAAGGCGTTCGGCTACGAGCAATGTCACCTCCTCGACGAGGCTGAGTCTGAGGCGCGCTCGGCGCTTGCAATGCGTCGCAAGGAACCCTGGGCGCAGCATGCTCTTGCGCATGTATTCTTGACGCGCGGACGCATGGATGAGGGTGCGCAATTTCTGGAAGACGCCGCCGATACCTGGTCCGGCCTGAACTCCTTCATGCTCACGCACATATGGTGGCACCTGGCGCTGTTTTATTTGAGCCAAGGCCGCGAGCGTGAAGCGCTGCAGGCTTATGACGAGCATTGCTGGGGCGTCGCAAAGAATTATTCGCAGGATCAAGTAGGCGCCGTGTCGCTGCTTGCGCGGTTCGAAATCGCGGGCATTGATGTCGGCTCACGCTGGCAGGATCTCGGCGATCATCTGCAGGCGCGCGCCCAGGACACGATTCAGCCGTTTCTGTCGCTGCAATATCTGTACGGGTTGGCGCGAGCGCGGCGTCCGGAAGCCAAGGTGCTGCTGCAATCGGTGCGAGAGTACGCCGAGCGTGCCCCTTCGTTTACGCGCACGGTCTGGCGGGAAGTGGCGCTACCGGGCTGCGAGGGCTTGTATGCTTACGCGCATGGCGAATTCGAGCGCGCCTGGCATCACTTGAGCGTTGCCGTGCCGCGCATGGCGGAAGCAGGCGGCAGCCACGCGCAGCGCGATCTGTTCGAGCAAGTATTGCTGGACGCGGCGCGGGGCAGCGGCCGATTGCCCGTGGCTCAGCAGATGTTGGAACTGCGGCGCACGGCGGACCCTTGCGGCGTGCCGGTCAACCGGGCGCTGGGCGTCGTGTATGACCAACTCGGCCTGCGCTCCCTCGCGGATCAGGCGCGCCGCCGCGCCGCCTTCACTCGCGCCCGACATGCCCCGAGGGACGCATGACTTACGGCGCAGCGGACATTCTGCTCAGGATTATCGACGCACGGCGCGAAGAATTGATTGAGCTGGCGCGATCATTGATCCGCTTCCCGACCATCAATCCGCCCGGCGAAGCCTATCAACCCTGCGCCGAATTTATCGGCCGGCGCTTGAGCGATCGTGGATTCACCGTCAATTATGTGCGGGCGGCCGGCACGCCCGGCGATAGCGAGCGCTATCCGCGCATCAATGTCATTGCGCGGCGCGAAGGCGGTGTTGCCGGACCCAGCGTGCACTTCAACAGCCATATCGATGTGGTGCAGAGCGGCGCGGGTTGGACCCTGGATCCTTTCGCCGCGGTGGTCCGCGACGGCAAAATCTATGGCAGAGGGGCCTGCGATATGAAGGGCGGACTCGCCGCGTCCATCATCGCGGTCGAAGCCCTCATTGATTCCGGCATGGAGTTGCCGGGAGCGCTCGAGATTTCGGGAACGGTTGACGAGGAGTCCGGCGGATACGGCGGCGTTCACTATCTGGCGCAGCGCGGTTGGTTTTCCGCGCCCCGCGTCGATCACGTGATCATTCCCGAACCCTTGAACGTGGATCGCGTTTGCATCGGTCACCGCGGCGTGTGGTGGGCGGAGATAGAAACTCGCGGGCGGATGGCGCATGGATCCATGCCCTTTTTGGGCGATTGCGCGGTACGCCACATGAATGCCTTCATCGATCGCTTGGAACGGGATCTGTACCCGAAGCTTGCGGCACGGCACACCGACATGCCCGTGGTTCCCTCCGGCGCGCGGCATTCCACGATGAACATCAATTCGATTCACGGCGGTCAGCGAGAGTCATGCGGCTTTCCCGCGCCCTGCGTACCGGACTCTTGCCGAATGGTGATCGACCGCCGCCTGCTCATTGAAGAGAACATGGACAGCGTCAAAGGCGAGGTGCGCGCACTGCTCGAGCAGCTCGTTGCGGAGCGCGAGGGTTTCAGCTACGAACTTCGCGATATTTTCGAGGTGCAACCCAGCATGACGGATCGCGACGGTCCGGTCGCGCGCAGCACCGCCGCCGCGGTTCAACGCGTGCTGGGCCGCGAGGCAGAATTTGTCTGTTCACCGGGCACCTACGATCAGAAGCACATCGATCGCATCGGCAAACTGCGGGACTGTATTGCCTATGGCCCGGGAATTCTCGACCTGGCCCACCAGCCGGATGAATACGTGCTCATCGACGATATGCTGAATTCCGCAAAAGTCATGGCGCTTTCCGCCCACGCGTTGCTGCTCGGAAGCGCATGACCCTGACACGGCAGCGACGGTGACGCGACCGGTGTATGCCGCGCTGGCTGTGCTTGCTGCCGTGCTGTTCGCGGCATGTCCGGCCCACGGCGCGCAGCGCATGATCATCGGTACGCAACTCGAGCCGCCCATTCTCGATCCCACCGCCAATCCCGCAGCCGCGATATCCGAAGTGCTCTACGGCAATGTCTACGAGGGCTTGGTGCAATTCGGCGCGGATGGCTCGGTGCTGCCGCGGCTCGCGCTTTCATGGGAAATTTCGAGCGACGGCCTCACCTACGTTTTTCATTTGAAAAGCGGCGCACGGTTTCACGATGGCAGCGAATTTGACGCCGCGGCCGCAAAATATTCGCTGGAGCGCATCCTGGCGCCGGGCTCGACAAATCCGCAAAGAGCGCGCCTGCGGGCAATTCGCGCGGTCGAGGTGGTCGATCCCCTGACATTGAGGCTGCTGCTCAGCCGCCGCTCCGGAGGACTGCTGCAATCTCTCGCGTTCGGGTCGGCGGTGATGGTGTCGCGCGCATCGTCCATGAACAACGCGCTGCATCCAATCGGCACGGGTCCGTTTCGATTCTTGCGATGGAGGCGCGGCGACTCGATCACCCTGGAGCGTAATCCTGATTACCAAGGGCCGCCCGCGCTTCTGAGCCAGGTCACTTTCAAATTCATCACGGATCCGACCGCGGCCTTTGCCGCTTTGATGGCGGGCGATATCGATGCGTTTTCCAACTATCCGGCGCCGGAGAGTTTTACGCAGTTCGCAGTGGATCGGCGCTTCAAGGTTTTCACCGGAACCACCGAGATGGAGACCGTGCTCGGGCTCAACGAGCGCGTCGCGCCGCTCGGCAGCCTGCTGGTGCGCCGCGCGATTTCTTACGCCCTGGATCGGCGCGCCATCATCGATGGCGCCATGTTCGGCTATGGCACGCCAATCGGCAGTCATTTCCCGCCGCACAATCCTGCCTACACCGATCTGACGGGTATGTACCCGCACGATGTCGCCAAGGCCAGGGAACTGTTGAGCCAGGCCGGATATCCCCGCGGCTTCTCAATGACGCTGAAGCTGCCGCCGCCCAGCTATGCGCGGCGCAGCGGCGAGATCGTTGCAGCGCAGCTGGCGCAGGTTGGAATCCACGTCAACATCGAAAATCTCGAATGGGCGCAGTGGCTCGATCAGGTCTACACCCGCCATGACTTCGATATGAGCATTGTGGGTCATGCCGAACCGCTGGACTACGACATCTATGCGCGCGATGACTATTACTTCGGCTATTCGAATCCTGAATTCAAGGCCCTTATCGCCGCATTGGACGATAGCGTCGATCCCGCGGCGCGCAAGGATCTGCTGCAGCAGATTCAGCGCAAGCTCGCCGTCGACGCCGTCAACGGGTTCTTGTTCCAATATCCACGCTTGGATATCTGGAATGCGCATGCGCACGGCATCGGCTTCGACAATGTGCTCGGCGTGGTGGATGTCACACGTGCTTACTTTGACAATGCCGCGTCGGTGAATCATGACGACGAACTGGCCGCCGCGGCCGCAGTCCGACTGCCTGCACTCAGGATTGCCGGCAGTCTTTTTTTGGCGGCAACTCTGATCTTATTGACCTTGAGCGCGCGTCGCTTCGGCAGCGCGTATCTTGCTGGGCGCGCAGCTGTGCTGCTGGCGACGCTGCTCGCAGGCACCGCTGTCGTATTTGTCATCGTGCAGGTGGTGCCTGGGGATCCGGTGCGCTACATGATGGGGCTGCAGGCCGACCCCGAAACTGTGGCCGCCATGCGTCACCAGCTTGGATTGGACGCAGGCCTATTGCAGCGCTACGGCTCATGGGTCGGGGGATTGCTGCACGCGGATTTCGGCTTGAGCTACACGTATCGCATTCCGGTCAGCGCATTGCTCGCCGAGCGTCTGCAAGTTTCATTGCCGCTGGCCGTGTACGCCTTGCTGCTGTCCACGGCGGTGGCTTTTCCCAGCGCTCTGTACGCTGCGGCGAGAAGAGGGCGCCTCGGTGATTCAGTCGTCAGCGGCATCACGCAATTGGGCCTCGCGGTGCCAAACTTTTGGCTGGGAATGCTGTTGGTGCTGATCTTTGCGATCGCACTTCGCTGGGTATCCGCCGGCGGATTTCCCGGCTGGGAGGCGGGGTTCTGGCCGGCTGTGAAGGCCCTGACGCTTCCTGCAATCGCACTGGCCATGCCGCAAGCCGCTATTCTGGCGCGTGTCTTGCGCGGCGCGCTCCTCGACACGCTGCACGAGGACTACATCCGCAGCGCCCGCGCGAAGGGAGTGGGCGAGCGACGCGTGCTGCTGCGGCATGCGCTGCCCAACGCAATGGTGCCGGTGCTGACCATCCTTGGCATGCAATTCTCCTTTCTGCTTGCCGGCGGCGTGATCATCGAAAACGTATTCTTTCTGCCGGGAGTGGGCAGGCTGGTGTTTCAAGCCATCGTGCAGCGCGACCTGATCGTGGTGCAGAGTGTGGTCGTGGTGTTGGTGTTTGCCGTTGTGATGGTGACTTTCTTGGTTGATTTGAGCTACGTGCTCATGAATCCGCAATTGCGGGCCCGCGAAGCATGAGCTCTGCCGCGCGCAACTTAAGCCTCTGGTCCGGCGCTTTCATCACCGGTGCGTTCGTCGTCGTGGCGGCGGTCGCGCAGTTCTGGACGCCCTACGACCCGCGCGTTCTGTCGATTACCGATAAGCTGCGGCCGCCCAGTGCGCAGCACTGGTTCGGTACCGATCAGCTGGGCCGCGACGTTTTGTCGATGATCATGCAGGGGGCGCAAACCTCGGTCGGCGTGGCGCTGGTGTCGGTGATCATCGGCATGTGCGTCGGCGTGCCGCTCGGCCTGCTGAGCGCAGCACGGCGCGGCGCGACCGACGAAATCGTGATGCGCGGCAACGATTTGATATTTGCCTTTCCAGCCTTGTTGATGGCAATCCTGATTACGGCCGTATTCGGCCCCGGCGCCATCAATGCCATCATCGCCATCGGCATATTCAATATACCGGTGTTCGCACGCGTGACCCGCGCGGGCGCGCTGCAGCAATGGATCCGGGACTACACCTTGGCGGCGCGCGTCGCAGGCAAGGATCCGCTGCGCATTTCCTGGGAGCATATTCTGCCCAACTTGCTCGGTCTGCTGGTCGTGCAAGGCGCCATTCAGTTCTCGTTGGGCGTCATCGCAGAAGCAGGCCTGTCGTACGTGGGGTTGAGCGCGCAACCGCCGATACAGAGCTGGGGCCGCATGCTCAATGAGGCGCAAACCCTCACCGTGCTGGCGCCGTACCTGGCGCTTTTCCCAGGAATCGCCGTGCTGCTATTCGTACTGGGATTGAATCTGCTCGGCGAAGGATTGCGCCGCCGAGCCGGGCGCTCTGCATGAGTGCCGCGCAGCTTTTGGAAGTCATGGATCTGAGTGTTGCCATCGGTGCGGTACGTATTCTCAAGAATGTGTCGCTTGAAGTCCGCGCCGGCGAAATCCTGGGCTTGGTCGGTGCGTCGGGGTCGGGCAAGTCGATGACGGCGCGTGGCATCGCGCGGCTGTTGCCGCCAACCGCCTCATGCACGGGGATCACGCGTCTGAACGGTCAGACCCTGAGTTCAAAATCCGAGGCCCAGATGCGGGCGATTCGCGGCCGCGACATCGGCATGGTGTTCCAAGAGCCGATGAGCGCGCTGAATCCGCTTATGCGCATCGGCGACCAGGTGGCAGAGACCGTGCGCGCGCACCGCCAGATAAGCGACAGGGAAGCGCAACATTTGGCGCGCGAAATGCTGGACCTTGTGGGATTGCAGGGAGAGAAGGGCGCGCTCGATCGGCTGCCGTACGAATTGTCAGGCGGCCAGTGTCAGCGTGTGGCGATTGCCATGGCGGTGGTTCTGTCGCCGCAGTTTCTCATCGCCGATGAACCCACAACCGCCTTGGATGTCATCACCCAAGCGCAAGTGCTGCTGCTTCTGCAGGGATTGGTCCGCTCTCGAAACATGGGCATGATTTTGGTGACGCACGATCTTGCCGTGATTGCGCAGCTCGCCGATCGGGTCGCGGTGATGCATCAGGGCGAGATTGTGGAGCAGGCCCCAACGGCGGAAATATTGCGCCGGCCGCGCAATGCCCATTCGGCAGCGCTATTGGCGGCCTCCGAGCTGCAGCCGAAGCGTGCAACGACGCGAGACGGCGGTACGCCTGCCGTATTACAGGTGCGCGGCATCGTGCGCGAATATCCGCGCAGACGAACCTCGCTGTGGCATCGCCCCAAACCGTTGCGCGCGGTCGACGGAGTCTCTTTGTCCGTATATGCCGGCGAAACGATAGGCCTGGTGGGCGAGTCGGGATCCGGCAAGTCCAGCTTGCTAAGAGTCATCCTCGCGCTCGAACGCCCGCAGGGGGGGGAGGTCTCTTTGCTCGGCGGGGCGCTCTCAAGCGCGACCGGCGCAACATTGAGGCGCCTGCGGCGCTCCATACAAGTGGTTTTTCAGGATCCCTATGGTAGCTTTGACCCAAGGTGGACCGTGGAGCAGCTGATCGGCGAGCCCTTCTTTCTGTTGAGCACGCCTCCCTCAAATGTGGAGCGCCGGCGCAAGGTGGCCATGGTTCTGGAGCAAGTGGGACTGTCCGCCGCCGATGCGCAACGTCCGCCGCGTGAATTCTCGGGCGGCGAGCGTCAGCGGATTGCGATTGCTCGGGCGCTGATCACGGAACCTGCCGTGATCGCTTTCGATGAGGCCGTGTCCGCGCTCGACGTGCTGATCCGCGCGCAGATTCTCGCGCTTCTCGCCGATCTCGCCGAGCGTCTGAAGGTGGCATATCTTTTTGTGTCCCATGATTTAAACGTCATCAGGGCCATTGCCGATCGCGTTTATGTAATGCAGCAAGGGCGCATCGTCGAGGAGGGAGCGGCCGCCGCCGTGTTCGACTCGCCGCGCCACGCATACACCCAGGCACTGGTTGCGGCGAGCCCCAAGCTGGCGATACCTGGAAGGCTGACGGAGTATCTCACGTGACTGCTCCGCGTCTTGCCGCTGCAAAATTGATTCTTTTCAATCGGCGAGGGCGCGCCGGCGTCAAAACGCGCGCTTTGCTGCTGAGTCTGGCGCGGCTGGTCGCCTTGGTTTGGATGGAGGCGCAGGCCGCTCCGACGCTCACATGGTTGCGTTTGCACGGCCTGCTCTACGCCGGCCTGGCCGCAGTCGCCAGCGCGGTAACAATCGCTCGGCGACGGGCGCTGAAGCGCGCCGAATTTGCGCGATCCTGGTTGGCGGCGGTTCCGGTCAGCGCATCGATCGCGCGCTGGGAGTCGTTGCTCATCGATACATTTCCCGCGATCGTCGCCATAGGCTTGCTCACGATCGCGGCCATCGCGTACACGCTCGTGCTGTTGTTTGCCAAGCGTGCCGAGATCTTCGCGCCCTTCGCGCTCTGTGCATACCTTTGCTGCGGAATTGCGCTTGGCGTGATCGGCAGCTTTCTGGTACCACGGCCGAAACCGCAGGATCTGCCGCCGGGTTCCCGCTATGTTCCCCATCAGAAATTGCAACGAACCGCAAAACTTCGCCCCTCCTTAAGCGCGCTCGGGAGTTGGCCGATTCGCCAAGCCTTCGCCTGGGCGCAACCGAAGATCGTCTCACGCGCAATCATTCCGATCCTTGTCATGATGCCGTTGGGTACGACAGCAGATGCTGCGATGGCGGCGATTGCCCTGTTCGGAATGCTCGGCGTGCTCTTGCTGATCTGCTCGGCCGTCATCTCGGCGAGCCGCTTCGCCCGGCAATGGCTTGCGCCCGTCCCCGCGCGGCCCAGCGATGCGATTCGCGCATTCTTGCCGCCAGCCTGTGCTGTGATGGTCGCCGCCGGCGCGATCGAGGCGCTGCTCCTGTTGGCATTCAACGTTTCGTACCGCGTCTCGGCCGAGGTGGGTGCCTGCACGGCCGTGCTGGGTTGTTTGACAGCGAGCGGCGGCCTGCTTTGGTACTGGAGACTCAAGCCATGAACAGCCCCATCCTTGAGATCCGCGCACTGCGGGCGGGGTATGGGCCGCGCAACGTGCTCGAAAATATTTCGATCGCGCTGGCGGCGGGCGAATGGTTTGTGCTGCTGGGTCCCAACGGCTGCGGGAAGACGACATTGCTCGATTGCGTGGTTAGCCGCGTGATTCCTTCCGGGGGCGAGATTTTCATCGCTGGACATTCACTCCGCCGGGAATCTTTCGCGGCCAAACGGCAGCTTGGGTACGGCTGCGCGCCTGATGTATTGCCGGCGTTGCTGACCGCACGTCAATGCTTGGAAGTGCATGCCGCCGCCAAGGGACTCAGCGTGATCGGCGATGATTTGCTGAGCCTGGCCGACGAGTTGCGCTTTACCCCTTACCTCGAAGCATTCGTCGATACGCTTTCGCTCGGCACGCGTCAAAAGCTCGCGGTCCTGTTGGCCTTGGTGGGCGATCCGCTGCTGATCGTTCTCGACGAGGCGTTCAACGGCCTCGACCCGGCGAGCGCGCTGCTTCTCAAGCGGCAGCTGCGAGCCCGGATTGAACAGCGCGGCGGCGCCTTGCTCCTCGCCACGCATTCTTTGGACATCGTCGAACACTATGCCGATCGCGCCGCGGTCTTGATCGACGGCAAGCTCCAGCATGTGTGGCCAAAGGACGAATTGCAGCGGCTGCGCAACGCGCCCGGCGATTTCGAAGCGGCCCTCGCCGCGGCGATGGGGTCCTAGCGGCGACACTTAAAGTCGCTCCGAAGCGGACGTTCAAATGGTCCGAGGTGGTCATTCACAACATTACATTGCGGGACGCGACCAGCGATAATTCGGAAGAATTAACTTGTCGGTCATCTCGCGACCGAAGGCCAATGTTGCCAGCCCTGGAATGGCGCAGGCATTGACGACCCGATCGCGCAAAAACAACCCCCATCGCGTCCGCGGCGCAAACGAGGAGGCGAAGCGGCGGGCGGCCTCCTGCTTCATTCTGATGTAAGGGCGCAGCACCTCTTCATACCGGACAAACGCTTCACGGTGGTCTCCGCGGGCGCTGGCGAGTTCGCCGGCCAGGACATAGGCTGCGGTCATCGCCAATGCAGACCCTTGACCGCCCAGCAAGGACACGCAGAATGCAGCGTCTCCCACCAGCGCTACGCGGCCACGAGACCAACGATCCAGTTCTATTTGGCTGACGCGGTCGAAATACACTTCCGGCGCGTGGGCCGCGACGTCCAATATGGATTGACATTCCCATTCGGATCGATGGAATCGTGTTCTAAGCACCGCAATCTGTTCCGCGATCCCAGCGGGCAGTTCGGCCGGATTGGCGTCCGAAGTAAATACAAACAGAAATAGCGTCCGATCATCGTGCAGCGCAAATCGACCGAGCATTCGGCCAGGCGCGCCGTACATCAAGTAAACATTTTCATCGCGCGGACGATATCCAGGCGCTTCCACCGCCGCGACCACATAACCTAGATATTTTTCGAACTGGTCCTGTCTACCGAATATCAACCGGCGAACATTCGAGTGCAAACCATCGGCGCCTATCACAAGATCAAAGCGCCGCTCGGCGGCTTGCTTAAACTGTACTCGAACGCCATCGGCATCTTCCAGAAGGGCCGTAATCGTATCGCCAAACAAGACTTCAGTCTGCCCTTCCAGTCTTTCGAACAGCAGTCGAGACAGATCACTGCGCACAAGGGTTACAAAGCGTCCATCGGTCAGTTCGCGAAAAGCTCTCGCGCCGAAGCCGCTGGTGCGTCGGCCCTGATGATCGACAAGCCGGAGTTCCTGCATGTGATAACCCACGCGGTTAATCTCTCCGATCAGATCCATCTGCTCGGCGATTTCATAGCCAAGCCCCCAAAAGTCGACTATGTAGCCACCCTCCCTGAACCGCGGGGCGTGTTCAACCAAGGTCGGCTCAAAGCCAGCCGCCTTCAGCCAGAACGCCAGCGTAGGCCCGCCGATCCCGGCGCCTGAGATCAGTATTGACTTCGCACCCATGCGGTAAGGATACCGTAGCGGCAAACCGGATTTACACGGGGTGCAATCTCACACGATTGGCCCGCACACGACCGAGTGCCCAGCACGCTTTTCGATAACCTATTTTTGAAACAGATCCCGCAGTTTGCTGAAAAATGATGGGGAGCGCATGTGTCTCAAAGTCGCCGACCACTTGTCTTCTGCTAGCAATTTCCGTTGGAGATCCGCTTCTTCTCTTTTCATGAGTTCTAAGACTCTAGTGTCCTCATCCGCGTCCAACCAATAGCCATGTTTGTTTGGACAGAACTCCATCTCCAGATCGTAAAACCTGTACTGGAACATTTGGAGTAGCGCGGTACATTCTGGGCACTTATCAGTCGTCGCGCTTGAACTGAATTCCAAAGTCCCTTTCCAGCGGTCGCCGAAGTCGAACACTTCATCCTCAAGTTCTTCGAGTTCGTCATGTTCGAGCCACATTCCTTTACAGGACGGACAAGAGTTGACCTTGAGCTTGTGCCGTATCGTTGATACCAGGTCTACTCTGCATTTCGGGCATTTCACTTGAGCCTCCGCTTCGTTCATTTCCTTACCTAAGGTTGCCCTATGATTCTAGCAACCTTTTGTGGAATCGCGAGGATGTTCAGGCACACCTGCCCGGGGGCATTCCTGAACGACTGATAGTTTGCGCACGACGCCGAGCGGCCGCCGACGGTCGGCTTTCGGCCTTTTCCCCGGCGCGGCGCGACTGACCGCTTGTGGCCGCTCACCGCCGCAAAGCACGTCGACTTGAGCTAGTTCAGCGGGCAGCCTTGTCAGCAATGACAAATGCATAATCTCCAGCGGAGCCACAATACGAACGGATTACGTCACGAATCCGATGAGTTTCGATATCGGAGCGAAGCACACGAAGTCCATTCTCAAGCTCAGCGGACGGACATTGGGTCGCGAAAGAAGAAATGTTAGCTCGGACCTTTTGGTTCAAATAAATTTCCGGACGATCCTTGCCTGAGTACAAAAACAAATCCTGAAGCTGGTTCGTGACCTGAAACGGAGCACCCGATATAGTTCTGAAAATGGTGTATAGAGTTCCGGAAAGTGATCTATCGCCAGAATACATACGACTCCAGCAAAGCGCCGGTCCAAATATGGCAGCGCGCGGGCATCTGCGCATTGCCAGGTTACACGCCGGCTCTTCTGCTTGGCTTGCTCAAGCATCTGAACGGAAATGTCGATGCCGTGCCATTGACCGCCTACGGCCTCCAACGCGTTGGTGTAGTTGCCCGTGCCACACGCGAGATCGAGAAATAAACCTAGTCATTCGAGTGGGCTGCGGAGGGGTACAGAGACGCTCTGATGCTACGGTCACCCACGGCTTGTCCGACGGGGCGATATAATGCATCTAATGTTGACTTGCCGTCACGCCTGCGATATGTGAGCCAATCTCATCGGCAAGGAATCGAACCCATGGTCCACCTCGTGCTCGGTCTGGTTCTCTTCCTCGGGGTGCATTCGATATCGATCGTTGCACCGGGCTGGCGCGACCGAACCGCAGGCCGCCTGGGCAATGCCTGGAGGGGCCTTTATTCATTGGTCACGATCGCGGGCCTAGTTCTCATCATCTGGGGCTACGGCATCGCACGCCACAATCCGGTGATGCTGTACACGCCACCGGTCTGGACTCAGTACGTCACTGCCATTCTCATGCTGCCCGTGTTTCCGCTGTTTCTCGCCGCGTATTTCCCTGGTCGTATTAAAGCGGCGCTCCAGCATCCGATGCTCCTCGGCGTCATGCTCTGGGCCCTGGCACATCTCGTCGCGACCGGCATGCTTGCCAACGTGGTGCTATTCGGTGGGTTCCTTGCGTGGGCGTTTGCAGATCGCATCTCCTTCACGTGGCGTACGCAGCGGGCGATCCCCACGGCGCCATCTATGAGGTTGAACGACGGCATCGCCATCGTGGCGGGCCTGGTGTTTTACGTTGTCTTCGAACACTGGCTACATGCCCGATGGATCGGAGTTCAACCGCTGCCGATGTAGCATGTTCTCGGGTGAAGATCTTCCACTCGGTGGACCGGCTGAGTTGTGCCCGAAGCGGTTGGTTCGATTTCTCGGGCCGGGTCATTCAGAGCGCGCAAAGCGGACGTCGTCGCCTCCAGAATGCAGTTTTGTGGCGCAGACCCGTGAGAGGGTGCACTCGGACCGGTCACAGTTCGCGTTGGTCTTCATAGGCACAGGCGGCAAACCGATGCTCCGGTTCCAGGTCATGGTCTTGGCGGCTCTTCTTTCACTCGGCGTCACCTGTGGCGCGTTGGCGGCGGCCACACCCGAGCCGCTCGAGGACGCGGTGGTCAAGGAAACCCGGGCGTTGCTCCTGAAGGGCGATCTGCGCGGATTCGATGCTTTGGCAACGGCCTTCCGGCAGTCGTGTGAGCGAACCCCAGCGGGCAATTGGAAACTCGGGCTCGCCTACCTGAGTGTCAGCTCTGATGTTTGGCAGCATAGAACAGACAGGCCAAAAGGGCTGAGAACACGATGATGGCTGTGACAACTAGCTTAGCCGTATCGATCCAAAAGCACCGCCGACAATATAGGTGGGACCTTCGTCCGATCATTTGACCTCGAGGAAATGTCTTTTTGCAAACGTAGCATGTTCCCGATTGCTCTCGAGGGCCTATGTGCACGATTGATTCAAGGTCTGGCAGCATACGAATCCGGCAGCAGATCCTGTTGCATCTCAGCGCGACTCGGCGAGCAGTGATCTGATCTGGGCCTCGATCTGCGCCAGATCGGCCTCGCCCCGATAGCGGGCGACGATATGGCCGCGGCGGTCGATCAAGAAGGTTAGCGGCAAGCCCAATACACCGCCATAGGTCTCCCCCAGCTTAGCGTCGCCCAGGACCACCGGGTAGTCCACGGGCTGTCTCGCCAAAAGCCGTTTGGCCGCCGCCGCCGCATCGTCCATCGAGACACCGATGACTTGCAGGCCCGCGGCTCCGTAGGTACGCTGCCATGCTGAGAGAAGCGGCATTTCCTCGAGACACGGTCCGCACCAGCTGGCCCAGAAGTTTAGCAAAACGAGTTTGCCGCGGTAGCCCGCAAGATGCACCGGCTTGCCGGTGAAATCCGTGCGCGTGAAGTCCGGCGCCGTGTCGCCCAAAGATTTGGCCCAGAGTCCGCCAGCCAGCAGCAGTCCAAGCGCACCTGTGACTACGAGCGATCGTAACATCGGTCTCAAGTACCGTTCGTGGTTGGGTATCCCTTGTCCACCCAGTTGGTTCCGAAATCATCCGCGAACTCGAGAACCTTGACATTGTTGAAACCGAGATCGTGAAGCGCGTCGTATGCCGCAGCAATATTCGGGCACCTGCTCCACGGACAGCAGCCGCAATAGATCACGATTGCGCTATCCGTCGGCAATTTGGCGACACGCTTTTGGAGCGTCTTCAAACCATTCTCATCACCCGCTGCACCAACGTATTCGGCATCGGGGATGTGCGCTTGCGCGTACGCGTTGCGAAAGCCGACCTGCAGGATCAAGGGTTTGAGTGTATTAGATTGTTTCAGCGCGGCGGCAAAATCTGCCGGCTGTATTAGGTCGGCTGCCGGAATGGAGGCGGCCGGCTTGTGCTCCGCCATAGCAGGCGTGGCAGCGCAGGCCAGAATCCATATGCAGGTCATAAATGCTGTGTTCGTACGAGTGGACATGGCGGTCTCTTAAGATGTAGCCAACGGGAAGGAGATTGAATTCTAACCCATTTCCCTTACTACTTGATCTGCGCATTGAACAGCGCTCGTCGCGCACTTGGGCGCCGCGCTTGCCAACTTCGCGCAGTACTCGCGTTGAATCGACACGAGCTTGCAAACGCCATCGAGGTGCTGCAAATCGCCGTACCCTACGAGTTAGCGCAGCGCAGCAGCATCCAAGGGAATTTCGGGGCGCTATATCCCATCTATATGCGCGGAGCGGCTCATCTCGAAGCGCATCAAGGGCGCGAAGCAGCGGAGCAATTCCACAAAATTCTCGACCATCGCGGGATCGTGGTGAGCGATCCAGTCGGCGCAATGGCGCGCTTGCAGCTAGGCAGGGCATACGTCTTATCCGGGGCCAGGTTAACATGACGCGTCAAACACACCCAGGAACGACCATGACGAGCCCCATTTATACCAACTCGGTCCCCGTCTTTAAGCAATTGCTGACAGCCTTGAAAGCCATACTGACCCAGGCCAACGCACATGCGGCAGCCAATTCAATGGAACCTGATGCCTTTTTGCAGGCTCGTCTTTATCCAGACATGTTTCCGCTAGTCAAACAGGTGCAGATTGCCGCAGATTTTGCGCGCGGAGTGTCAGCACGCCTAGCCGGCGTGGATGTTCCCAGTTTTGAAGGCAAGGAGAAGAGCTTTTCCGATCTCGACGAGCTACTCACGCAGACACTGAAATTTCTGGACAGCGTGAACGCCGTTCAATTCGAAGGCGGTGAAACGAAGGAAATCGTGCTCCGCCCTGGTACGCCTAAGCAGAAGATGCTGAGTGGTCAGGCCTATCTGTCCAACTACGGCTTACCTCAGTTTCTGTTTCACGTCACGACTGCCTATGCGCTCCTGCGTCACAACGGCGTGCCGATCGGCAAGCGCGATTTCATGGGGACGTACTAGTCTGCTTGGTGCCCTCGAGCAGACGTCGCCCCATTGCGGACGCCTAGAGTCTGCGAAGCTGACACAGTAGGGCGCTTGGACATTAGGACATCTCGGAGGCACTTCCGAGACTCGCATTTGAGTCGTCATTGGCTCCGGTCGCTCGCGAGGTTGTTGCGCAGCATGACCGGAGTCGCCTAAACGGCGGCGGGCTTACGCAGGCGCCGCAGGTCCGTAACCTCGCTGTCGGAAAAACGCGCCTCGTAGATCGAACGCTCATCGAGCACGCCTCCATGGCGAGCGATGGGGTAAATAGTCCGCCGGGCACACCACTGCCCAGGCAAGGCGCGCTAGCGAGGGGTCTCAAGACGAACAAAATCAGCAGCAGGTGCGGCGGCACCTGGCCGGCGAACGCAAGGTCCGCGATGTCCTTGCCGTTACCCAGCAGTTGCGGGTACGCAATTGGCGGGCCATCATAACTGTTCGCGTCATATGAGACACCGGCTGGCAGCGCGCGTCATCGCGATGTTTTCGCCGCAACTTCCTTAGTCGGCGCAGCGTGCGGGGCTAAGTCAGAAAGGGTTCTGTAAGTCCTTGCGTCGCGTAGGCTCCGATGGCTCAGTACGCGGCTGGCGCGATGCGGATGATGCGAGATTTGCGAAACCAGGGCGACGTGACGGCGATACCTGCTTTTGTTGCCTATCCGGAAAGCCGCGGCCGAAACCTAACTTCCGTGCTGGCCGGTAGCGCCAGTCGGCCAATCTGGTGGGCTTTGCTGAGCGTCCGCTTCCGGTAAGTTCGACTGCGACAATCGTCTGACCGGTTGTGACCGCGTGGCGCCTGATAGTGGATGATCACTTTGTGCCCTGACGAAGGGCTTCCCCAGCACCCGACCATTCTTGCACACCCCGGCCGCGCCGCCGATGCGGTTCGCCGCGTCACAAGACGGCAAGCGGACCCCCGGAGCCGTGCTAACGAGCGGCGATTTGGCACCAGCCGTATTGTCTTTCGTCACGTTCAGAATCGCGGGTGTACGCACAAGACGAATCGCAACTCATGTTCTCTTTTCAACATCCTGCAAGAAGAGTCCAAGCCAGCAGCGCAGCCTTCTTCTGATCGGCGCCCCAGGGAGGCCCTTTCCCCTGAGCGAGTTTATTGACCGTCCCGAGTATTCGATTGACGGGTCGGCGCAGGAACTTGGCTGCGTGAGCTTCCAGAACCTTGGCCGGGATCCGGCACACTTGCAGTCGGCATTGTTCCGCCGCGACAAACAGCGCGTTTCTAAAGTGATCGCCGTCCGCCGCGTGAATGAGTGCGTGCGAGGCGAGAATCGCCGGCAAAGAAATCTGTTTGCGGCCGGATGAGTCGACGATGCCGACTGAATTGATGACGATGCCGCGTTCCTTCAACTGTTCAGACTGGGCACGAATGGCATCGTGCGCGAGGCGGGTGGCGGCCGCCATATAGCCGTCCAAGCGGCCGGTGGCTTCCTCCACGCACAAAAATTCGACGGCATGATACGGCTGCTTGGATTCAGTATCGTTCGCGTCGATCAATAGAAGGCGTGATCGCGCCAATAATTC
This sequence comes from Steroidobacteraceae bacterium, assembly GCA_039924385.1. GTDB lineage: Bacteria > Pseudomonadota > Gammaproteobacteria > Steroidobacterales > Steroidobacteraceae > Bog-1198. The sequence continues at coordinate 62,028 of JBDTAV010000060.1, read as the reverse complement.
CGGGGCGGCCGCGCTGCCGCCCACCACGACCATGGCTGCCCAACCGGAGTGCGGAGTGAAGCCAATGGCCGCAGTTTCAATTGCCGCGGATTGCGCTGCCATGGATTCTCTTCAGCATTGTTCAGCCGAAAACACCGCCCGGGCGATGGCCCGCGCCAAGCAGTCCGCAGCGGCAGATCCGATGCGCCCGAGCTGAGCAGCGCGCAACAGGCTATCGTCGAGCTCCATCTCTGCACTGGCAAGTGCGAACACGGTGTCGCCGTCGAAAGGAGTGTGTGCCGGACGCACCGCGCGAGCAATTCCATCCTGAGCCATCATGGAAACCCGCTTGCATTCCGCAGAGGTTAGGTCGGCGTTGCACGCGACCACGGCGATCGTAGTGTTGGCACCCGGCCGCAGGCGGCCGATTGCCAACAGGCGCGCTTCGTCGGGCGCAGGATCGCTCAAGTCCATCGCGCTCTGCGGGGGCCCGCTGCCGCCGAACTCTTTCTCCAGTTCAAAAGGCCACGCCCAATAGGTTTTGCCGTCCGGCATAAAAACCGATCCGACCGAATTGACGGCCACCAGCGCACCGACCATCAAACCTCCTCCACAGTCGAGCGACGCGGAGCCGATGCCGCCTTTGCGCATTCCCGCCAGGGCGCCGCGCCCTGCACCGCAGGAACCCAAGGGGAAATCGCGCTGGGCGGCGCCTGAGGCGCGGAGTCCCAAGTCGCGGTACGGCGGCGAAAGTCCCCAGTTCTTGTCGCCTCCATTGCTCAGGTCGTGCAAGACGGCGCAGGGAACGATGGGAATGGCCGGCGACCCAGAACGCAATTGCAAGCCGATGCCTTGCGCCGATAAGGCCGCGGCGACGCCGTCCGCCGCAGCCAGACCGAACACTGACCCCCCCGCCAGCACCACTGCGTGCGCGCGTCCGACGAGATTTTCCGGCGCGAGCGCTTCCGTTTCGCGTGTCCCGGGGCCGCCGCCGCGCACATCCACGGCCGCGGCCCACCCGGTCTCGCATAGCAATGCCGTGACGCCGGTACGGACCGCTTCGTTGGTGGCGTGGCCGATCTTGAGGCCCGCGACATCGGTAATGAGATTTTTAGGTCCCGGCCGAAACACCAGCAGGCTCCTAGCGCGGCTGTGCCGCGATGACCGCCAACCCTTGCAACACCAGATCCGGCACGATCTCGCCATGCGCGCGCATCGTCCCGGCGATCATGTTGGCATCGCCTCCCGTGATGAACAATTTGGGCGCGGTGCCGGTGCTTTGTTCAATGACCTCGCAGGCGTGATCCGCCATTCCAGCCAGCGCGAACATCGCGCCCCGGGACACGGCGGCGATGGTGTTGTTCGCCAGCACGCCGGCAAACGACGGCGTGCTGTTGGAGGCGGCCTTGGCGATGTCGCTGGTCTTGCTCATCAGCTCTTCGCGCATCATGTGGATGCCGGGTGCGATCAGGCCGCCAAGGTGCTGGCCATTGGAATCCACGGCGTCGACCTTGACGGCTGTGCCCGCGTCCACTACGCAAAGCGCGCCGTGAGCCCGGGTCCACGCGCCGATCAGACCCAGCCAACGGTCAGCGCCCAGCAGGGAAGGATCAAGATAGCCGCTGGTCAGCCCGTCAAATTGTCGGGCTGCCGTGACGAACTCGATTTCGACGCGAAATACTTTCTTCGTCAACTTGGCGAGCGTCTTTGCCATAACGGCCCCGGCGACGTTCGAGACCAATACGCGGCTGGGCCTTTGGCTCGATTCGAACAGCGTGCTGGTCCATATGCCCGGCTTGGCGTCGCGATGAACCACGGCCTGCTGGTCGGACAGTCCGGTACTCGTGAGCCAGGCCCACTTGAGGCGCGTATTGCCGACATCGATGACCAGAATCATTCGTAATTTTTTACCTTAAATATCGTCGGTCACGCCTAAGCGTGCAGGATAGCATCGTGGGCGGGTGAGGGGCGGACGGGCTCCAATCGGGAATCTTGATCGGTTAGCCGCTAAACTTGACACCGGGATGCCGCCAGTGAGGACTTATGCCCGATTTGAAGCAGGCGATCAGGGACGTGCCGGATTTCCCGCGCGCAGGAATCCTGTTCCGCGATATTGCGCCTTTGTTACGCGATCATTTCGAGGCCACGGTGGATGCACTGGATGCGCTGCTGAGCGCTCAGGAATGGCACGAGGTCGACGCGTTGGCGGGAATTGAGTCGCGCGGATTTATCCTGGGCGCAGCGCTGGCGCATCGCCGGCACAAAGGATTTGTGCTGGTCCGCAAGCAGGGTAAGTTGCCCCCGCCGGTGGTCGATGTGGCCTATGACCTTGAGTACGGGTCGGGTGTCTTGGAGATGCAAAAAGGTCGCGGCCACGTCGTGCTCGTTGATGATGTCTTGGCGACCGGCGGCACCATGAGAGCTGCCGCCGACTTGTGCGATCGCGCGGGCTATCAACTCAAGGCGCTCCTGGCATTGATTGATCTGCGCATTATCCAGGACTTCTCCTGGCGGAATTTGCGGCTGCGCGCATCCATTACATATTAACAATGCGCCGCCATGTCTGAATTGCCGCGCACCCTCGTGGTCATCGCCCTGCACGTAGAGTCCTCGGGTGTGTTCGAGGCCGCCGGCGTGCCGGTGCTGTATTGCGGCGTGGGTAAGATTAACGCGGCGATTGCTCTCACCAAGGAGTTGTCGTGTTATGCCCATCAGGGAGAGGAGATGCCATTGGTCGTAAATTTTGGTTCCGCAGGCAGCCGCTGTTTTGCGTCCGGTACGTTGGTGGCATGTCATGAATTCGTCCAGCGCGACATGGATGTCAGCGGTCTCGGCTTCGCGCTCGGCGTCACCCCATACGATGAAGCACCCTCTGCGCTGACATTCGCACCGGTATTGACCCACCTGCCGGCCGCGATCTGCGGCAGCGGCGACTCGTTCGCGACCGCGGACATCGAAGTGGACTGCGCGGTGATCGACATGGAGGCGTACGCGTTGGCCAAGGTTTGCTGGCACGAGAATGCAAGGTTTGCCTGCGTAAAATACGTGACCGACGGCGCGGATCACGCGGCAGCCGATGACTGGCAGCGCAACGTGCATGCGGCAGCCGAGGAGTTTCTGCAATTGTTTCGAGGTCTCTTAAATTCGGGTGTCCCATGAAGTATTGCCTGGCGCTGTCTTCCGTATTGCTGCTCGTCTGCTCGCAGGCCACGGCCGCGGCCGCGAACGATCCGGCCAATGCGCCGATTCTTGTGCTCATATCGGTCGACGGCATGAAGCCGGAGGCCGTGATCGATGCACAGAATCACGGTCTCAAGGTGCCGAATCTGCGGACATTGATGAAGGATGGTGCCTACTCCACAGGCGTTCGCGGCGTACTGCCGACCCTGACCTATCCCAGCCACACCACGCTATTGACCGGCGCCTCACCGGCCGGCCACGGCATATTCGACAATACGACCTTCGATCCCAAGCTCCGCAATCAACGCGGTTGGTACTGGTATGCCGAAGACATCAAGGTGCCGACGCTATGGGACGCCGCCGCCAAGGCAAACCTCAAGACGGCCAACATCTATTGGCCGGTGAGCGTGGGGGCAAAGATTACCTATAATTTGCCGCAGATCTGGCGCGCCGGCACGAACGACGATCTTAAATTGCAGCGCGCCCTGAGCACCCCGGGATTGGAGCAGGACCTGTCAGCCGGACTCGGCCGCTATCCGGGGGGAATGGAGGAAACAGTCGTGGAAGATGAGATTCGCGCGCGCTTCGCGATTCGCTTGCTGGAGAAAAAGCACCCCGGATTCTTCACCGTCTATTTGACGGGATTGGACACCGAAGAGCATGCCTCCGGCCCGTTTAGCGCGAAGTCGAACCAAACACTGGAGCGCTTGGATACCGTGGTCGGATCGCTGCGGGCCGCCGCCGAAAAAGCGGCGCCGGGACGTGCGACGATCTGCGTCGTATCCGACCATGGATTTGCCGCGATCGAGCACGACGTGAATCTCTACGCTGCCTTCCTCGAGGCGGGATTCTTCAGCGTCGACAAAGACAACAACGTGACGGATTGGAAGGCCATGCTTTGGCCCGCCGGCGGCAGCGCCGCAGTGATGCTCGCCGATTCGAAGGATGAGCAGCTTCGAGCCCGCGTGAAGGCCCTGCTCGACAAACTTGCGGCGGAACCGGCCAATGGAATCGATCGTATCTGGTCGCAGGAGGAAGTCCGGCAAGGTCGCGGCTTCCCGGATGCCGCGTTCCTGGTTTCGCTCAAGATCGGTTATGAAATGGCATACAACCTTTCAATGCCGCTCATTACCAAGCCCAGCAATCTTGGCATGCATGGCTATGTGCCCGAGCGCGTAGAAATGCGCTCGTCCTTCTTCATCGTTGGACCGCACGTCTTCAAGGCCAAATCATTGGGGGAAATCGACATGCGTCAAATAGCGCCCACCCTGGCCGACGTTCTGCACCTGCATCTTGCCGGCGCCGAAATGGGGCCGTTGTCGCTGCAGTAACGAGCGGCAAGTGCGGCGCTCATGACGGCCGCGACGCAGCAGACGGTCACCGTGCCAGAGCCGACACGAACCTGTCGAATCTGCGGACTTATTTGGAGCGGCGCGCGCCGAGCGCCGCCGGTCCAGCTAGTCATTAAAGCTGCGCCCCGTCAGTCTTTATCAAGCTGCTACGCGATGTCGGTCAATTGCCTGAAAAGAATGACTCGGGCTTTTTCCCAATCACGTTGCACGGTCTTTTTTGATGTGCCGCGCTGCGCGGCGATATCGTCGAAGGTATAACCACAAAAATATTTCAGATCCACGACCTCCGCGAGCCGCGCATCATGGGTGGCGAGTTCGTCCAGCGCGTCGGAAAGGCGGGTGAGCGTGGCTTCGTCGCCGTCAGGGGCGCCCAGCTCGGTCGGCAACTGTGTGATGTGGAAGGCGGCGCCGCGTTTCAGCGCGCGCCGCTCCCGCACCAGATCTATGATCAGGCCGCGCATGACTCTGGCCGCGTAGCCGATGAATCGCTCGCGATCGGGAAATACCGCCTCTTTGCCCGACATGTCGAGGTAGGCTTCGTGCAGCAATGTGGTCGCGCTGATCGGCGCACCGGCACTGCGGCGCAACTGCCGTTCCGCAAGCTGTCGCAAATCTCCATACAAAGCGGCAAACCGCAGGCCATTGGGCGCATCGGCATCGACTGGATAATCGGGCGGTGCGGGCGAATCCTCCGAACTCATCCCTTTTCTCCTCAGGTCCTACCGTAGAGAATGCCGAAATGGTCACGCGCTGGCAAATGGCACGCGCCGGCATTTAACATTTGCTGCGTGCGGCGCGCTCGCGCTTATACTGCCAAAAGTCCAAGCCCGCCCGCCTGGCGGACATATTAGCTCGAACAATCGACGCGGGTCGCCCCGTGTTGCTTAGCAACGCGTCGGGGGCGCATCATTTTCGGTTCGGACGACTTTCGCCACGGGGTGCACAGGAGTGATTCATGTCGATATCGAGCGGTGTAGTTGCCATAACCTCAGTCGCGCAAGTTGATCGTGCCGCGCTGGCGTTTCTTTATGAACACCCGCAGTGGTTCGCGGCGATATTCGCGGAATTGCAGCGGCGCAAGGTCCCCTTCGAGAAGATCTTCATACCGGATCATTTTTACGAAGTGGGCCCGCACAGGCCTGGCTTCAAAGTGTTGTTCAACCGCATGAGTCCGTCGGCGAACAGCCGCCAGCACGGCTCCGGAATCTTTCACACCCTGGCCTATCTCGAGCATCTGCAGCTGCAAGGCGTGCGCGTCATCAACGGCGCCAAGGCATTTCGCTATGAAATATCCAAGGCGGCCCAGGCTTCATTATTGAAATCGCTGAGTCTGCGATTCCTGCCCTCGCGCATCATTCACTCGCCTTCCCAGGCGGTCGCAGCCGCGGAAGGATTGCGCTATCCCGTCATCGTCAAGGCCAATACCGGCGGCAGCGGCAAGGGGATCACGCGCTTCAACGCCAAGGGTGAATTGGCTGCGGCGGTTGCCGCTGGGCAATTGGAGTTGGGCAACGACAGCGTTGCTCTCGTGCAGGAATTCATCCCGGCGCGCGGCGGCTTCATCACCCGCGTCGAGACCTTGGGCGGCAAGTACCTCTATGCCATCAAGGTGCACCTGACCGGCGAAACATTCGATCTGTGCCCGGCCGATATCTGCCAGACTTCCAGCGGACAGAGCCTGGAAAATGCCTGCATGGTCGAAGCCACAAAGGCCGGTCTCAAGGTCGAAGGCTATGAGGCGCCGGTCAAGGTGGCGTCGGACATCGAGCGTATCGTGCGCGCCGCAGGCATCGATGTCGGGGGCATCGAGTACATCGTCGATGACCGGGACGGCAACATTTACTACTACGACATCAATGCGCTGTCGAATTTCGTCGCGGATGCGCCGCGGGTCGTCGGTTTCAACCCGGTCGAGAATCTGGCCGATTATCTGCAGGACGAGGTGCGCCGTGCCGGCTAAAAAAGGAATTCGCTACGGCTACTGGATGCCCGTGTTCGGCGGCTGGCTGCGCAATGTCGATGATGAGAACATGCAAGCCACTTGGGAGTACACCAGCAAGCTCGCGCGGCGCAGCGAGGAGATCGGTTTCGATCTTTCTCTGATTGCTGAACTCAATATGAACGACATCAAGGGCATCGACGCGCCCAGTCTCGATGCCTGGTCGACGTCCGCGGCGCTGGCTGCGATCACGAAGACTTTGGAATTGATGGTGGCGGTACGGCCGACGTTTCATTTGCCCGCGCTCTTTGCCAAGCAGGCCGCAAACATCGATCGCATCAGCAACGGCCGTCTCGCGCTCAATGTGGTCTCTTCATGGTGGGAGCAGGAAGCAAAGATGTACGGCGTCGATTTCGAGCGCCACGATGACCGCTATGGCCGGACCTCGGAATGGCTTGACGTCGTAAATGGCGCCTGGTCGCAGCCGACCTTTAATCACGCCGGTAAGTACTACCGCACCGAGAACACCGTGCTCGAACCGAAACCGGTGCGCTCGCCGCGTCCGCCGATTTATGCCGGCGGCGAATCGGAGGCCGCGAAGAATCTCATCGCGCAAAAGTGCGATGCCTACGTCATGCACGGCGATTCGCCCGAGCACGTGGCGGGCAAGATTGCCGACATGAGCGCGCGGCGCGAAAAATTCGGCTTGGCACGCATGCAATTCGGCGTAGCCGGCTATGCGTTCACCCGCAAATCCGAAGGTGAAGTGGCCAAGGAGATCGGGCGCATCACCGACGTCAAGCAGAACGCCAAGGGCTACGCGAATTACCAGCAATGGTTGCAGGGCACGCAGCTAGAACAGAAAATGTCGATTCAAGAATATTCCGTGTCGAACCGCGGCTTGCGCTCGGGCCTGGTAGGTACGCCTGCCCAAGTGCAGGACCAGATCGGCAAGTTCGAAGAAGTCGGGGTCGATCTGCTGTTGCTGCAATTCAGTCCGCAATTGGAAGAGATGGAGATATTCAGCGATAGCGTCATCCGCTAGGTAGGAGCCCGTCTGAGCATCCCGCGTGGCCATAGCAAATCCGTCCGCTCCCTAGCAGAGCCACCGCGCCTCACGCGGAATGCTCAGACAGGCTCGTAGGATTGGCGCCGCAAAATCTTAAGCGGCCGCTGGCGGTGCGCTGTGGCGCGTTTGGCGACATGGTGCTGCTGACGGCGCTGATTCGAGTGCTGCACGCGGAATTTTGCGAACCCGTCGATATCCTGACCTCAGGACCCTGGAGCGAACCGCTGCTGAGCGGCCAGCCGGGGGTGGGTGAGATCTACAGCGTGCGCAGCCGCAAGACTCCCTACTGGATCAGCATCGATCAGCAGCGGGTGGTGCGGCAACTGCGCGCGCGCGGTGCGGGACCGACTTGGTTCTGCGACGGCGATGCGGCGGCCAGACCCATTCTCGAGCGCGCCGGCATCCCGGGTCAGTACATTGTGGATGTCAAGGATCACCCCTTATTGCCGGGCGAACATGCAACTCAGCAATGGCGGCGTCTGGCGCAGATCATGCCGAGCACCGTGAAGGCCGCCCGCGCCGCCATCGGTGCAGTGTCGCCCGGATGCTATCTGGAGGTGACGCAAGTTCAGCGCGCGCAGCTCGCCGCCTGGCTTAGGACACACAATTTGGCCGATTCACCTTTGATTCTCGTGCAGATCGGCAATAAGCGCACGATGCGGCGCGGCCCGCGCCGCCTCGCCGTCAACAATAAATATTGGCCCACCGAGCGCTGGGCGGAGGTGCTGCGCTTCCTGCGACAACGGCATCCCGAGCATGCTTTAATTCTGTTGGGCACCGGTCCCGAATTCCGGCTCAATCAGGAACTCGCTTCGCTGGCGGGAATCGGCGGATTGCACAACGTCGCCGACGACCTGCCGATTCCGCGTCTCGTGTCGCTCTTGGATCGGGCCGCCGGTCTCGTGACGGTGGACTCTGGTCCCGCGCACGCCGCAGCGGCGGTCGGCTGTCCGCAGGTCGTGCTGTTCGGGAAAGCATTGCCGTCCCTGTACAGGCCATGGGGCACGGCAGGCGCCGGCGTGCAGCTGCTGACCGGTCAAGTTGACGGCGATCCTAATATGCTCGGCATCGAAGCGAGCAGTGTGATCGCGGCATGGTCCAATCTCACGTTGCGCGGCTCGGCGCGCGACGCTTAACCGGCAGGTTTGGGCGGGGCGGCTGCCGGCGCACGCAGCATATCCTGCGTCACGAGCACGACGCCGCGCTTGGTGATGAAGAAGCGCTCCGCGTCCACCGCGGGGTCCTGTCCAATTTGCAAGCCGTCCGGAATTACGCAACCCTCGTCGAGGATGCAGCGGGTGATCTTGCAGTGCCGGCCAACCGTCACCCCGGGCAACAACACTGAGCTCTCGATCACGCTGGCTTCCTCGATGCGCACATCGTTCGACAGCAGCGATTGTCTCACGTGAGCACCCGAGATGATGCAACCGCCGGCAACCATCGAGTTCACGGCCATGCCGCGCCGGCCGTCGTCGTCCAGCACGAATTTTGCAGGCGGCTGCTGTGCCTGGTAAGTCCAGATGGGCCACTGATGATCGTAGATGTTCAATTCAGGATTCAGCGACACCAATTCCATGTTTGCCTCGTACAAGGCATCCACGTTGCCCACATCGCGCCAGTAATTCTGCGCGCTCGTTTCAACGTCATGAAACGGGTAGGCAAAAACGCGCGTGCGCGCGATGGCGGGAGGAATGATGTTGCGGCCGAAATCATGATTGGTCGTTTCGCTGGCCGCGTCCTCGGTCAGCAGCTTCTCGAGGCGATCCATGGCAATCACGTATATTCCCATGGAGGCGCGCGCAAACTTTTCATGGCCTATGATCGGGTCGGGATTTTGCGGCTTCTCCGCGAATTTGAGCACCCGGTTGGTATCGTCGGTGGTCAAGATGCCGAATTCATTGGCGCGTTCTATGGGCACATCCACCACGCCAACGGTGATGTCCGCCTCGCAGTTTTCGTGGTAGGCGATCATCGGGCCGTAATCCATTTTGTAAATATGATCGCCGGCCAGGATCAACACGTGCGCGGGATGATGCGAGCGAATGAATTCCAAATTCTGATACACCGAATCAGCAGTGCCGCGATACCAGTGCTGGCCGATCTGCTGTTGCGCGGGGATCAGCTCCACGAACTCGCCGAGCTCGCCGCGCAGATAGCTCCAGCCGCGCTGAATGTGCTGAATCAACGATTGCGATTTGTACTGAGTCAATACCGCAATTTGGCGGATGCCGGAATTGACGCAATTCGAGAGCACGAAATCGATGATGCGGAACTTTCCGCCGAACGGCGTGGCCGGTTTGCAGCGATGTTGCGTGAGAGCCTTGAGGCGTTCGCCGCGGCCTCCCGCCATGATTACCGCGAGGGTTCCGCTGGTCAAACGGCTGACGTAACGTCCGGTGTTGTTGCGGGCAGCGTGTCGCATTAAGCGAAGCCTGACACACTCAGGCGGCGCCTGCACCAGGTTTCTCTTTGGGCGTTGGCGGCGTTTGTTAGACTGCGTTTCGTGACGCCGTTGAAGCTGTGTATTTTGAGTTCGGAAATCGTGCCGTACGCGAAAACCGGCGGCTTGGCGGATGTCGCGGGTGCGTTGGTGAGCAATTTGGGAGTCGTCGGGCACACGGTTCGCGCCTTCATGCCGCTCTACGCTGTCGTGCGCAGCAACTATCCGTCTTTAATGCCGGTGCGCGGCGCCCAGAACGTGGCGCTCACAATCGGCGCCACGGAATATAGGTTTTCGCTCAAAACCGCAAGCTATCCAAACAGCGACATCCCAATGTATTTCATTGATTGTCCGACGCTGTTTGATCGCGACGGCTTATATACCAGCGATCCCGATGAGCATCGCCGATTCCTGCTGTTGACCCGCGCGACGCTCGAGAGCTGCCGGCGCTTGGGATTCGGCCCAGATATATTTCACTGCAATGACTGGCACAGCGCATTCTTGCCCCTGTACTTGAAGACGCTCTATCGCGGCGACGCGTTGCTGGCGCGCGCCAGATCGCTCTTGACGATTCATAACATAGGTTATCAGGGCATCATGCCGAGCAGCGTTGCTGCGGATCTCGGCCTGGGCGCGGCTTTGTCCATGCTCAATCAGGACGATGTGGCGCACGGCGCCATCAATTCGCTCAAAACAGGCATTGCGCATGCTGACGGCGTCAGCACTGTCAGTCCGACCTATGCGCGGGAGATTTGCGACACGCCGCTTGGCATGGGTCTGCAAGGAGTGTTGCGCGAGCGCGCGGATCGGGTCACGGGAATATTGAATGGTGTCGACTATCAGGAATGGGATCCCCGCTTCGACCCGCACCTGAGCGCGCATTTTGCGCCACAGGATTTGCGCGGCAAGCTCATCAATAAGGAAATGCTGATGGCGACGCTGCAATTGAAGCTGTCGACCACGCAGCCGTTGATCGGCATGGTGACACGGCTCACCGAGCAGAAGGGGATCGACCTATTGTTCGATTCTCTTCCGGGGCTGCTGCAGGCGCGCGATTTCGGCTTGGCAGTTCTTGGCAGCGGGGATCCGCAGTATGCCGGTTTCTTCGCGAGCCTCGCGCAGCGCTTTCCCGACCGCGTGAGTTACCGTTCGGGATTCGATGAGCCTCTTGCGCATTTGATCGAAGCCGGCAGCGATATTTTTCTGATGCCTTCACGCTATGAACCGTGCGGCCTGAATCAAATGTACAGCTTGCGTTATGGCACGATTCCCATTGTGCGCCATACGGGGGGATTAGCGGATTCGGTGCAGCATTTCGATCCGAGCACCGGCCGGGGCACCGGATGCGTGTTCAACGACTACGACGCGCCGGCCGTGCGCTGGGCTATCAACACCGTGCTCGACTGGTTCGCTGATCCGCGTTGTTGGCTGCCGTTGATGCAAAATGCCATGGCCAAGGACTTCTCGTGGACTCGACAGATCAAAGAATACGATTCCTTATACCGGCGCTTGGCTACCGTTTGAGCTGAAGCAGGGCGTAGCGCCGCCCGTAGGGCACCGAATAAATTTCGATCACCCGTAGGTTTGCCGCCTGGATCCAGACCGGCAGGGCCGCCTCCTCCGGTCTCGCGCGCCACGGCAATCCCGGCGGCGATTGCTTTGGAAGCTGCGCCAGAAAAATACTGTCAGGCGCCGCGGCCGCGGCCGCGCGCACGCGTTCAATGCCGGCGCCATCCAACGGCCCCGAGACCCGGTCGACGGAAGTGCGCGCGTACAGATCGATGACCGCGCGGGTCGTCTCATCGGGCGCAAGCAAAATCAGCGGTCTCCCGCCGGTGCCGCGCTCCACGGCACGGCTGATCTTGCCCAGGTCCTGCCAACGGTCCACTTGCCGGTAAACTTGCGAAGCGGGCCCTATGAGCAGCGCGCAATAGGCGAGGAGCAGGGCCCATTGAGAATAAACGGCACCCTCGCCGGCAGCGGCCCATGCGCGGACGGAGAAAAACGCCGCGGCGAGCAATCCTAAGCAGGAAATGGCAATAAAGATCCCGTGCCGTGGAATGGCGCTCCAGGAATCGGCGCCGACCAGCGCCAACGCCGCGGCAAATACGGCAACGCCGAGCAGCAGCAGCGCTGCCGTGGCGCGCAGCGCCCGTGCGTCCCAAGGATCGGGACCCGGCAAGATCTCGCGTGCCCACCACGCGATCAGGAGCGCAATTCCGGGCAGCGCGGGCGCGAAGTAAATATTGCGCGCCGTTGCAGCCAGGGACAGCACGACGAGCGGCGGCAAGGAAGCTGCGATGGCGAAGCGCACGGCGCGGTTGTCATGCCGCGAGGTCTGCCGCTGCCGCCAAGCGCGCCGCGCCGCCGCCAGAGCCAGCAGTGTCCACGGGAATAAATACAGGGGCAGTTCGATCAGGTACTTGCCGGGCGAATTGCGATGCGCCGCTGCGTACTGCAAATCGGGCGGCGCGTCGACCGCCGCGAAGCGCCCGACCAAGTTGTTCCAGAAGAATGTCTTCAAGTGCTGCATTCCGTCGGCGCCGCGGTACACGAACCAGATCCAGGGGAGAATGATGGCCGCTTGAAGCAGCAATCCTGCGTACAATTCCCATCGAAGCAGTTCGCGCCAGCGCCGCTCCCAGATGCTCAAGGTCAGAATTGCCAGGGCCGGCACCATCCAGGAGACCGCGCTCTTGGACAGAAATCCGAATGCCAATGCGGCGTGCATCAAGAGATAGCCGCGCAGGCGCTGCTTGCTGTCCGTTGCGTAGAAGCCGACGTAGGCGCCGAGCAATGCGACCGAAACACTCGCCAGCAGCGGCGCGTCGGTGGCCAGCCAGATGGCGACTTGGTACGACAACAGGAAGGTGCTAATGGCCGCCGCACCCACCCAGCCCGCGAATCGCCCCGCGCTGCGTGAGGCCAGCAAGCCGACGCCGAGCGCTGTGATCAATGCATAGAGAAAATTGGGCAGCCGCGCGATCCATGCCTGCTGGCCCAGCAGCCCGATGGGCACGGCCGCCAGCCAATAAGTCAAAGGCGGTTTCTCACAAAAGGGTTCGCCCGCCAACAGAGGCACGGCTTTGTCGGCCTGCCAGCTCATGCGCCAGGCGATGTCCGCCTCGCGCGGCTCATCGGGGGTCCAATAGCCGCGGCCGAACATGCCGACGCACCATGCCAGTAGCAGTGCCGCCCCGAGCCAGGCAATCATCGCAGGAGGCTTTTTCGAAAGTCCGAAGCGCATTTGCCGACTATACTTTACGCGAGCTCTTGCTTAGGATGTTGCGTTGCCTCCCTTCAATGTAGGCGCTCCGTCAGCTTCAGGGTGGCCCGTGATCCAAGAGTTCTGTGATTGGCTGTCGATGACGGGTGTCAGCGTCGCGTTTCAATCGGCCAACTGGTTTGTCCCCACGGTGCAGACCGTCCACATCATCTCCATCGCAATTCTCCTGACCTCTGTTTACGTCGTGAGTTTCCGGCTCATCGGCGTGACGCGGGGCGCACAGCCGCTGTCGGTGCTGATCGCCAAATCCACGCCCTGGGTCTGGACAACTCTTTGCGTGCTGCTGGGCACGGGCATTCTCCTCACCATCACAGAGCCGGCACGCGAGCTGCTCAACTGGGTTTTTCGCCTGAAAATGCTGATGGTTGTCGCGCTTGCCTCGATTCTGCTGTTTGTGCAAATTCGCCTGCGGCGCAGTCCGGAATATTGGACCGAATCGCCGGCGCGCCGGCTCGCCGCTCGCGCCATCGGCATTGCCGCCGTGATCATCGGCGCAGGTATCGTGACTGCCGGGCGCTGGATCGCCTATGTATAACCAAGATGTGACGCTAAGCCCATGCCTTTGGAACAAGCGCTGACGCGGCTGCAAAATCTCAGCTTTCCAACCCAGATCCGCGAGTCTGACTGGCTGTTTCCGACCATTGAGACCGTCCATGTATTCGCATTGGTGCTGGTTGTCGGCACGATTATGACGGTCGATCTGCGCCTCTTGGGTTTCGCGAACAAGGAACGCCCATTCAGTCAGGTCGCTGCCGAAATGCTGCCCTGGACGTGGGTTGCCTTCGTCGTTGCCGCGCTTGCCGGCATGCTGATGTTTTCGTCCAAGGCGCTGACTTACTACGACAACATTCCATTCCGATTGAAGATGGTCTGCTTGCTGCTGGCCGGTATCAACATGGTGATGTTTCACTGGTTGGGCACGCGCCGCCTTGAAGCCTGGGATCGCGGCCCACCGCCCCGCGCGGCCAGATTTTCAGGCGGCGCGTCGTTGCTGCTGTGGACCATCATTGTCGCGGCGGGGCGTTGGATCGGGTTCACGACCTAGGACCTTAAGCGCGTCAAGCGGCCGCTCCTTGCACCGGCAGCGATTCCCAAATAGCGATGCAGCAATAAGATCAAGCGGGCCATGATGCCTATATACCACGCAGCACGCGTTGCGCCCGATAGCATGGCGGGCCTGCGCTATGATTGAGTGATGCGCTTTCTCATCGTCCTGATCATGGCGTCATTGCTGGTGGCGGCCGTTTTCGCAGCAGACGGCTATGCCGCGCGGCAACTGTTGCGTGCCGATCCGGATGCGCTGCCCGCCGATGCGATGTTGCTGCGATTCGGCGTGCGCCGCGGCAGACCGCTGTTCGAAGCACGCTGCGCGGTTTGCCACCGCACTGCAGGTTCCGGCGATCCCGCCCGCGGCGTCCCAAATCTTACCGACAATGACTGGCTTTATGGCACCGGCCGTCCTGCGGAAATCGAAAAGGTGATTGACTACGGAATCCGCTCGCGCAATCCGAAGTCATGGAATCTAGCGATCATGCCCGCTTATGCGCGGCCGCAGCCGAACCCCGCCGACAAAAACATCCAACCCTTAAGCCCGCGCGACATCGACGACGTGATCGAATTTCTCATGCGCCGGCAGGGGCGGCAGGCCGATGCGGCCGCCGGCGCGCGCGGCGCCAGCCTATTCACGGGGCATGGCGGCTGTTACGACTGTCACTCAATCGATGCGAAGGGCGACTCGGCCATCGGCGCGCCGAATCTCAGCGATGACGTCACGCTTTACGGAGACGGCAGCCGCGAGGCACTGCATATGTCCATTGCCTATGGCCGTCAGGGCGTGTGCCCCGCGTGGGTCAATCGCGCCAGCGCCGCGAGCATCCGTGAGCTGGCCCTATATGTCTATTCGATTTCACACCCCGGTGCGATTGAAAATGGTTATTGATCCAAAACCCCGGCGCGCGCCCTGGCGCGATCCGTCGCAGATAAGCAATGCACGATCCTTTGCGCTCATGGCGGCAGGCGTGCTGATCGGTCTGGTATTGGCCGGGTATTCGCTCTTTACCGCGCGCAGTGCTTCCACTCTGATTGTACCCGCCGAGGATGTCGCTCTGGTTAATCAGCAGCCGGTATCGCGCGCTGATTATCTTGCGCTGCTGCAGACTTTGTACGGCGTCGACTTGAGCCATGCGACCCAGGAACAGCGCCACAAGGTTCTAGATGACATGATCCGCGAAGAGCTGTTCGTGCAGCGTGGCAAGGAGTTGGACGTCGCGGCAACCGACCCTGACGTGCGCAGCGCGCTGGTAAACGCGGTCGAGCTGGAGATTGCCGAAAATGCGATGACTTCGCAGCCCAGCGAAGCGGCATTGCGCCAGTTTTTCGAGACCCACGAGGATCGCTATGTCAGCGAAGGAGTCATGCGGGTCAAAGATCTGGTGTTCCCTGCCTCAGCGCTGCCGGAATTGTCCGCTGAACCGGAAGCGCTCGAGAGGATGATCAGCGACGCGCAGACGCTCGCGCGGCTCAATGGCCGCGACTCAGGCAGAACCAAGGACGAAGAATTTTATTTTGCCGCGAAAATTCATCTAGGCGATGAGCTGTTCGCAGCCGCCCGAGGATTGGCGAGCGGCATGGTTTCGAAGCCGATCCAGATGCCCGATGGAATACACGTTCTTGAAATGGAACAAAACAAGCATCCGGTGCCGTTCGGCTTTGCCGCCGCGCGCGCTCAAGTTTTGAGCGACTATCGCAACCAGGCGGTCGATAAACTCAAATTGAGCGGTGAATCATTTCTTCGCAAGCGCGCGAATGTGTTGGTCGCGGACGATTTGCGTTGAAGCCGATTGCGGTTCTCCTGCTGATTTGCGGCGCCTGGGTCGGCGCGCCCGCTATGGCCCATGTGCGCAGCCAGTCGCATTCGGTTTGGGAAATCAACGGGCGCATGGTCGATGTGGTCGTAACGATTCCGGACATCGAGGCGAAACGGCTGGGGAGCGATGCGAGCGCAGCGACGCCGGAACGCTTGAGGGATTATTTGACGCAAAAAACCTACGCGCTCGCGGACGGCAAGCAATGTGCGCTGGTTCCGCCGGTGGAGATTTTATCGGCGCTTGCCGGTTTTAGTAAGTTCGACTTTACCTTCAAGTGCGACACGGCCGCAAATCTGCAAATTCACTCCGGCGCCTTTTTCGATCTGGTTTCGAGCCACACCAATTTCGCGCAGGTACAAAACGCGGCGACCGGCGAATTCACCGAGCAACTCATAACCAATGAGCATCAAACGATCGACGTGACGGGCGGCGAGGGCAGCCGTCTCACGAACGCCAGCTTTTTCGAGTTCATCCGCATGGGGATGATGCACATCTTCACCGGCGTCGATCACATGTCGTTTCTTCTCGGCTTGGTGCTGATCTCGCGCCGTCTCCGCGATCTGGTGTTCGTCGTGACCGGTTTCACCATCGGACACAGCTTGACGCTGGCGCTGGCGGTTACCGGCATATTGCGACCGCACGCCGAATATATCGACGCGCTGGTCGCTCTCACGATTGCATTGATCGGCGCGGAGAACATCGTGGTTCAGACCCGCCAGCCAAAAATTGTCGCATTGGGCGTCGGTGCGTGCCTGTGCCTGATGGCTTTATTTCAGACGCTGGGATTCGGCGGGCTGCCAAGCTTGCTGTTGCTCGGCGCCGGGCTGTTTACCGCGAACTATCTCCTGATATCGGGCAACATACGCGACGCCGGGAGATTGAGGATACTGATCACCTTGGTGTTTGGCCTGATACATG
Organism: Steroidobacteraceae bacterium; assembly: GCA_039924385.1. Classification (GTDB taxonomy): domain Bacteria; phylum Pseudomonadota; class Gammaproteobacteria; order Steroidobacterales; family Steroidobacteraceae; genus Bog-1198. Next base: position 44,998 of record JBDTAV010000060.1, on the reverse strand, counting down.
GCTTTGGCTTTGCCGCAGACCTGCTTGAATTGCAGCTGCCGACCCAACGCCTGGCCGAGTTGCTGGTGGGGTTCAATCTGGGGGTCGAAGTGGGTCAGTTAGCACTCGTGGTCGGTGCGACATTGCTGGTGCTGGGATTGAAACGCCTCCAGCTGGCATTGCCGCGGCCGATCGTCGTTGATGTCGCCTCGGCGTTGCTTGTGACGCTAGGGGTATTCTGGTTTGTCAGCAGAAGCTACGCCTGATGCTCAGGGACTGGACAATCAGCGCCGTTCTCTTGCTGCTGCTCGCCGCAACGTTCGCGATCTCGCTGTTGGCGGGCCGCGTCTGGCTGCCTGTTGGCGATGTCTGGGATGGTTTGTGGGCGAAGGACGCCAATCTGGCGTCGACCATTGTCACGCAGCTGCGCCTGCCGCGAGCCGTCCTCGCGCTCGAAGTCGGCGGCGCCTTAGGGCTGGCAGGTGCCGTTTTGCAGGGAGTGACGCGCAACCCTCTCGCGGAGCCCGGACTGTTGGGGGTCTCGGCGGGCGCCGCGCTCGGCGCCGTCATTGCGGTTTACTTCGGATTTGCGGCGCATTTCGCCAGCCTAGCGCCGCTGCTCGGCTTGATCGGCGCACTGCTCGCCAGTTCTTTGACTTTTGCGCTGGGCCGCGGCGGTGGAACCATAACCTTGGTGCTCGCCGGAGCTGCCGTATCAGCGCTCGCGGCCGCAGGAATCGCCCTCGCGCTCGATCTTGCGCCCAGCCCCTACGCGGCGTACGAAATCATGACCTGGCTCATGGGGTCGCTCGCGGACCGCAGCTGGAGCCAAGTGCTTCTCGTGACCCCATTCATCCTGGTGGGTTGCGCTATGCTGCTGTTCACCGCGCGCGGAGTGGATGCCCTGACGTTGGGCGAAGCGCAAGCCAAGAGCTTGGGCGTCAATATGCGACGGCTGTATTTTTTGGCGGTATTCGGCACGGCGTTGGCGATCGGCGCGTCCACGGCGGTGACGGGAGTCGTCGGGTTCATCGGCCTGATCGCGCCGCACCTGGTACGGCCGCTGCTCGGCCATCAGCCCAGCCGCATCCTGTTGCCGGCCGCGCTGTCCGGGGCGCTGCTGTTGCTGTTCGCGGATATCGCGACGCGCTTGATCCACGTCGGACCGGAACTGAAGCTTGGCGTGCTGACGAGCTTGATTGGAACGCCCTTTTTCTTTTGGCTGGTCGTACGGCTGCGCAAGACTGCGCCATGAAAACCCGAAGGAGAATTCTTGTGACAGAACATGTTCTGGTCGAGAAGTCCGAAAAGATCTTAATTCTGACTCTCAACCGTCCGGAAAAGAAGAATGCGCTGACCCGGGCCATGTACAAAACTCTGGCGGCGGAAATCATGGCTGCAGACCGCGACCCCAGCATTCGCTGCATTTTGATCAAGGCCCACGGCGACATGTTCACCGCGGGAAATGATCTTGCTGATTTTGCGGCGGTCGGCAATTCGACCTCGGCGCCGAAACCGGAGGATGCCAATCCGCTGCTCCCCGCGCTCGCCAAAGCGCGAACGCCGATCGTTGCTGCCGTCAATGGTCGCGCAGTGGGTGTCGGCGTTACGATGCTTCTGCATTGCGACATGGTTTATCTTGCAGAGGACGCCGCGCTGATCGCGCCGTTTGTCAATCTTGCGCTGGTGCCCGAGGCAGGCTCGAGCCTGTTGATGCCGCTGCGTATCGGGCACGCCCGCGCATTTGAGATGTTCGTGCTCGGCGAACCGGTTAATGCGGAAAAGGCGGTGAATTGGGGGATCGCGAATCGCGCCGTGCCGGCAGCCGAGCTGCATTCCGTCGCTCGGGCAACTGCGGTTGCGATTGCAGCGCGCGCGCCCGCGTCGGTCGTCGCGACCAAAGCGCTGATGCGCGACGAAGCGGTTCTACTGGCGCGCATGAGCCAAGAATCGGGGCACTTCTTGAGGCAGCTCAAATCCGCGGAATTCAAGGAAGCCTTCACGGCATTTTCCGAACGCCGGGCTCCGGATTTCAGCAAGTTCGGTTGAAACTCGACCGGGCATAACGTCTCATGAGCGTCCTCGATGCAGTAAGCATTTGTGTTCGACGCGGCTCCCGCGCGATTCTCGATGATGTTTCGTTGCATGCCGATTCGGGTGATTTTGTTGCCGTCATCGGTGCGAACGGCGCGGGTAAATCGACCTTGCTGTCGGTATTGGCAGGATTGTTGAGGCCGGACACCGGCAGCATCCTGCTGGACGGAGTCTCCATTCGTGCGCTCTCCGGCCTGCAGTTGGCGCATCGCCGCGCCTATCTGCCGCAGAGTCCTCGCTGCGAATGGCCGATTTCAGTTGAGCGGCTGGTTGCTTTGGGATTGACGCCCACCTTGCCGGCCCTCGGCGGATTGCCCGCAAGCTTCGGTCCGAAGATTACCCAGGCATTGCAAGCGTGCGACCTGCTCGGCCACCGTGAACAACCCGCAACCACGCTTTCCGGCGGGGAACTCGCCCGTGCCATGCTTGCCCGCGCATTGGTTGCGGATCCGGACATTTTGATCGTCGATGAGCCCATTGCCGGCCTTGATCCCAAGCACGCGCTCGATACTGCGCGCCGCCTGCAGTTGCTCGCGAAAAACGGTAAATTGGTGATCGCCTCCATTCATGATCTGACCCTTGCGGGCCGCTTCGCCAGCCGCATCTTCGCGTTGTCGAATGGCCGGGTCGCGGGCGACGGAGCGACGCAGGCAACGTTGACGCCCGACCTGATACGCTCGGCATTCGAAGTGGAGGCCTGCGTTTCGGGAACGCCCGGCAGCCTCTACGTGGACTATGTGCTGCCGCGGTGAATTGGCCGGCCTAGGGGGGGCCGGTGAGCGTGGTGAATGCTGCCGTGGTCAACAGAATCAGTGCACCGACGCTCATTTCCGCCAGCAGCGAGCGTCGAAACTTGACCATCGCCCGCCGGTCGCCCCGCAAAAGCTTAGGGGTCAAAGCCAGTTTGTTCCACGCGGCAAGGCTTAACAGAGCGGCGAGCGCCAGCAGTTTGACCGCCATCATTCGTCCGTAATCGCTGCCCCAAAATTGTGCGGCGTTGCCGATCAACATCAGCAGCAGGCTTGCGCCGGCTGCTATCAGCAGCGCCACGACCTTCAATGCCAATTCCCCGACGCGCGACGCGGCCGCGGCGATTTGCGGCTGATGGGCGCCGGTCGCGATGATCAACAGCGGCGTCAACGCTCCCAGCCAAAAAGCCGCGCACAAGAGGTGCAGACAGAGCAGCAAGCCCGGCGCGATGTTCGGCGTCATTGCATGGATGTGTCCCACCCAGGCAAAGGAGGTGGATGCGGCCACCGCGCCCAAAATCGCGGGTCCGCGAAACATGGAGTTGTTCGACAAGGCAAACAGAATGAGGGCAAGCCCGACCACGCGTACGCCGCTCGCCCGGCCCTCTCCGGCCCCCAGGATCATGCCTGCGAAGGTACGGTTGACCATGCCCGCCATATCTCCGCTCATTGAACCGGCCAGCAGCAGGATTCGCAAAATGCTGGCCGCCGCCGCTACCCCGACGAGGATGGCGATGAGCCGGCGGATCAGAGCGCGCTGCTGATCGCGCAGCAGCGTGCTGCAATAGAGCAAAAAAAATACCGCGCCGGCGGAGCCGAACGTCGCCGCATACGTGACTGCCTTCGCGAACACCGTCGCGACGTCCCAGCCGCTGATCTCCATCTCACGCGGCGATCGAGAACACGAAGGAGCCCCTTGTCGCGTGCCCATCATCCGCCGCCACGGCCGCCCATTCCACGCTGTAGTTGCCCGGCGACAGTACCGGCAGCGTCAGCGTGAACGTCTTACCGGCCTTGGCATTCTTGTCGAGCGGGACCGGAACTTCCTTGCCGTCGCGGACCAGTTTCAACACCGCGAGCTGAGCCGCTTCGCTGAAATTGAGCGTCAGTGTTTTAGGCGCGTCGGTCAAATGCGCATTGGCCGCCGGCGATGAGCTCTGCAGTTTCGCATGCGCCAGGCACGGGCCGGCAGCGATCAAACCGTAAAAGACAAAAGCCAAAAAGCTGTTTTTAAGCATAAATAAGCTCCCGTGTGTGTCTGAGCCGATCTTAGGCAATATACTCCCAAGAATGATTCTATATGGCTATGGCTTGAGTTCGGCTTCGTACAGGGTGCGAATAGCCCTGCAGCTGAAGAATTTGCAGTACACCTCGATCATCAAGAACTTGCGTTCCGGCGAGCATCACCTGTCGGAATTTCTAAAGATCAATGTGCAGGGTTTCGTTCCCGCGCTCAAGCTGGACGATGGCGTCGTGTTGACGCAATCAGTGGCGATCATGGAATACTTGGACGAGCTGTATCCGAATCCGCCGCTTCTGCCGGCACAGTCCCTGGCACGGGCGCGGGTGCGCGCGCTCACGCAGGCGATTGCGAGCGATATTCACCCGCTCAACAATCTGCGCGTGCTGCGCTATCTGGAAGAGAAACTGGTTTTAGACAAGCCTGCACGCGATGCATGGTACCGGCATTGGGTAAGCGTTGGATTCGACGCCTTGGAAAGATGGTTGGTTCGAGACGCTGCGACCGGGCGGTTCTGCCACGGGAATTCCCCGACGATGGCGGATGTATGCTTGGTTCCGCAGGTGTTCAACGCGCGGCGCTTCTCGGTCGACATGAATTCCTTTCCGCGGATTCTGGCCATCGATGCCGCGTGCAGGGAACTGCCCGCCTTTCAATCGGCCGCGCCGGAGACGCCTGCGCAGCCCTAGAAGGAATAGCGCAGAAACAGCAATCGACTGCCCTGACGTGCATCGCTCAATCGCCCCCATAAGGGATCGCGCGGCGCAAATGTTTTACCCATCACCAAGCTCATGCGCGCATCGCCGATTTCTCGGCCCGAGAGTTGGGGCGCAAGAGACAGAAATTGCTCGTCGACCAGGCGCTCCTTGTAAAACGTGGCCAGCAGCCGCGGGCCGCCTTCAACCAGGATGCGTTTGCCCGTTGTGCATGAGCCAACGGTTCGCAAAATATCGGCGGCGGAAATTTCTCCGGAGTGCCGCCGGAGCGCGTGGATCTGGACCGCAGCGGGCACCTTTTGCCTGCACAAGCGCTTCGCGCCGCGCGTGCTCGTGATGATCATCGCGGCGACCTTCCCGGAGGTGAACACCGGCAGGCGCAGGTTAACCGATCCCGCAGCGCTCACGATCACATTCAAAGCCGCGCGCGGTTTGGCCATCGCGTCGGCAAGCCGGCGATAGTCATCTCCCAGTTCAGGGCAGATTGCCTGCGGAGCCCACAGGTGCTGCGGGTCCGCCGCCAGCGTTCCGGAACCGACGATAACCACATCGGCAGCGGCGCGCAGCAGGCCCATCACCATGCGATCCTGGCCGCTAAAGCCGCTGATGTCGCCGCCGCCGCTATGTCCTTTCACTTGAAGCGAAACGACGCCATCCAATGTGCTCACGAAATTGCTGAAGACAAGCAGACCGGAGCGAGGCGTGGGCAATCGAAATGCGCCATACAGGCGTGACAATTTCGGTGGCAGCGGCAACGCGCGGCCGCGTGTCGTTTCCACCAGTGTGCGCAGCGCTGCGAAGGGTGGGGCGCGCCGCTTGTTGCCGAGCATTGAATGTTCTCGCTGTGTTCTTGACTTCGGGTAGTCCCGTCCTGGGCGCAGCGGGCGTCGATACTGCGTCGTGTAGCTGTTATCGTAACAACAATGCGAATGACGATGAACGCCGGACTGAGATTGATCCCATTCGTGTTGGTCTTGAATGCCGCCGTCGCCCTCGCCGCGGAGGCCGAGCTGCCGCAATCAGCGCCGGTATCCGGCCCCGTCGTGGGTCTGGCCGATTCTGCAGGACTTCGCGCCACGGTATTCGGTACGCCGCCGCAGGACACGGCATCTTTGCCGGCAAAAGTGCCGCTCTTGGAAATCAACGCCGAGTTACCGTGGCGCCTGCCGGTGCCGAAAATTCTCTGGTTCGACGCCAAGCTGCGCGTATGGCTCTCTGCTCAAGATAAGCCGGCGCCCCTGGCCATCGTCATTTCCGGCACGGGAAGCGATGGCAACACCAAGACCATGTCCGTGCTGCGCGCGGCATTGTATGGTGCGGGCTACCACGTCCTGACCATGCCGTCGCCCACCTTTCCGGGATTCATCGTCTCGGCGTCGAGTACCGGTGTGGCCGGCGATTTGATGCGCGACGGAAAGGATTTGTACGCCGCCATGCAAGAGATCATTGCGCACTTGCCGCGCAAGGTCCGAATAACCGACATCGACGTGGTGGGGTATAGCTTGGGAGGCGCAAATGCCGCCATCGTCAAGTCGATCGATGCGGCCGAGCACAAGCTCAAGATCCACCGGGTCGTCATGATCAATCCGCCGGTGAGCCTGTTCACTTCGGTCGGACGCCTCGACCGGCTCTTCGCGGCGACGATCGGTGCGGACGAACGGGGCGTGGAACTCCTTTATCGCCGACTTTATGCGCAAATCGCGAATCTGTATCGCGCCTCGCACCGGCTCGAGCTGGACGAGGACTTTCTGCTCGGCGCCGCCGCGGCGACGCTGAAGACGGATGCCGACTTTTCCGCGGCGCTTGCGCTGACATTTCGTCTGCAGCTGGTCGATATGTTCTTTGTCGGCGATTTGTATGCCAAGACCGGAGTGATCACCGACCCTGCGCATCCGCCGAAAGTGAGCGACTCGCTCCAGCGTATCCAGCGTGATCTGCGCGCAAAACCCTTTGCTGATTATTTTACGCGGGTGTTTGCGCCTTATTATCTGAAGCACCGGCCCGAGGCGACCAGCGCCTCACTGATAGCGTCCAATCGTCTCGACATCATTACCGACGCCCTGCGCGATGACGGCGATTATTATGCGCAGACCACCCGCAACGACTTGATCCTCAACAAACGCGAGCTCGCCTGGCTGCAGGACACGCTGGGTTCCAGAATCACCGTATACGATCACGGCGGCCACCTGGGCGAAGTCGGAGACCGGCAGCAGGTGGCCGACATGCTCGACATGCTGTCGGGCAGTTGGCCGCAGAGCGCGCCGTGAAGGCGGCGATCCTGGTCGTGCTCGCATGGGTGCTCGGGGGCTGCGCCTCGCAAGTGCTGTCCCTCCGAACGGTTCCCGATCAAACGCCGGCGGCTGACAATGCCGCGGCAGCCGAAAACGCTGCAGCGTTCGCCGATGCGGTCGCGGCCGAATCGGCATCGGGGCCGGCACAGGCGCAGCAAGCTGCGCCGCCGTTGGTGACGCCCGCCGACGCGCCGCCGATGTACACCTATGATCCTTGGGAGCGCCTGAACCGATTCACGTACCGATTCAACGCACGATTCGACGAGGCCATTTTTTTGCCGGTGGCGGACACGTACCGGCGCACGCCGCGGCCGATCCGCGCGGGTATCCATAACTTTTTCGGCAACATCGCCGAGATCGACAGCGTCATCAACTACACGCTGCAGTGGCGGCTGAAGTATGGGCTGCGCAGTCTTACGCGCTTGGCGATCAACAGCACCATCGGCATCGGCGGCTTGTTCGATGTCGCCGGCAAACTCAAACTGCCCGGTGCGCCCACCGGCTTTGCAACAACGCTGGCGAAGTGGGGCATGCATCCGGGGCCGTATCTGGTGATCCCGCTGTTGGGGCCCTCGACGCTGCGGGACGGCGTCGGTTTTCTTGCCGACTATGGCGCGGAATACGGCATCAATGTTGCGGGCCTATATCGCGGCGGCATTTCATGGGGCTTGGGCACAGTCAATGCGATCGATCAACGCGCCAATATCGACTTTCGCTACTATTCGAGCGGTTCGCCTTTTGAATACGAGACGATTCGCTTTTTGTACGTGCGTCGGCGCCTGATCGAAGATGAAGGATTGCATGCCAAGGAACCGGTCAAGAAGGCGCCGGTCGAGGTTCCCGCCGGCAAGTGACCTGAACAGACACTTCCCTTCTCGCGGCCGGGGATTCAGACTACCGCGTCGGGAATTTCGGTCCGGACAAGGGAGTGGTTTTGTGAAAAGCCTGCTAATGCTGGTATGTTCAATTCTCGTCGCTTTTTCGGGACTCAGCGGCTGTCAGAAAAGCGATGTGACGGCGGCCGTGCCTGCGCCCGCGGCTGCAACCGCACCTGCACCGGCACCGCAGCCGCCACCGCCAGCCTTTCAAATCATGGCCAGCATCCAGGAACTCATGGATGCGATCATCGATCCGTCCTCGGATGCGCTTTGGGATTCGGTCAGCATCACCTCGACTGCGAAAGGGATCGCCTTTCACCAGCCGCATTCCAACGAAGAGTGGCAGGAGGCGAGGCGTCATGCCATCGCACTGGTCGAAGGAACTAATTTACTCGTCATGGATGGCCGCAAGCTCGTGGCTCCCGGCAGTCCGGTGCTCGACCAGGGTACTTCGGGAGTGCTCAGCGCCGAAGCCGGTCAGAAGCTCTTCGATGCGAAGCACCCGACCTTCGTGCAATTTGCGCGGGCGTTGCGCGTGGCGGGCACACAAATGCTCGCGGCCATCGATAAAAAGGATCCGACCGGCATGATGAATGCGGGCGCGGCAATGGACGGCGTGTGCGAGAGCTGTCATTTGACCTTTTGGTACCCCAATCAGGTCATACCGCCTTTACCGACGGATTTTGGCGTCACGAAGGGGGTGCCCCATCCGAAGCGAATTCCTTTAAGTCCGGGATGAGAGGAATACCGTCAGCGCCCGCCGGTGACCTCGAGAATTGCGCCGGTCGTATAGGAGGCGCCATCGTCCAGCAGCCAAACGATTGCTTCGGTGCCCCGAGCCCTCGACAAGCGGCGAGCGCTCTCCCGAGCGCAAAGATAGGCGCCGCAGACGTTGACGTCGAACACGCGTTTGAGCCGCGTACTGTCCATGTCTGCCAGCCGCAACGACGGCGCGACAATGCCGGCGTTGATCACCGCGACGTCGCCTTGCAGGGCGATCGCGAGTCCGCCGGCGTCGCGAACCTCGCGCACCGTTTCCTCGGCAGCCGACTGGTTGCTAACCCGGCCCATCTCGCGAAGCGCGGCGGATGCTGGTTTGAGCGCGATGATCTTAAGATTCATTTGGGCGTCGAGGCCGACTTCCGGCCGGCACGCAAAGCCCACGTGGACTTATTGGTTACAGACTTGTCCATGCTTCAGGAGAAAGCCAAACCGGACCTGAACACCAAACGCTAGCAGCCCATCTGCCCTTGCTCCTAAGCTGTGCCGCGTTCCTCGAGAAATGCGCGGAGGATTTTCGCGGTGTGGCTCTTCTCCGGCCTGCGCGCGACGCTTTCGAGGCGACCTTGCGCCACGACCCGTCCGCCGCCGGCGCCGCCTTCCGGCCCTAGGTCGATGATCCAGTCCGCTTCCGCCATAATGTCGAGATTGTGCTCGATCACAACCAAGGTATTGCCGGTGTCGACCAGCCGATGCAATACGCGCAGCAGCTTTTCCACATCCGCCATGTGCAGCCCCACCGTGGGTTCGTCGAGCACGTAAAGCGTGTGCTGTCCTTCGCGGCGTGCGATGTCTTGTCCGAGTTCGTCGGTGCGCACCTTTGCAAGTTCGGTGACCAACTTGATGCGCTGACTTTCTCCGCCGGACAACGTCGGGCTGGGCTGCCCAAGACTGAGATAACCGAGTCCGACGTCGGCGAGCATGCTCAACGGATGATGAACGCTGCGCTGTGCCGCGAAGAACGGCAGCGCATCCTCGACGCTCATCGCCAGTATCTCGCCGACATTCCTGCCTTTGAACAGTATGCTCAAGGTTTCCGGATTGAAGCGTTTGCCGCCGCAAACATCGCAGAGTACTTGCACATCCGGCAAGAAGCTCATTTCAATACGCTGCATGCCCTGGCCTTCGCAGGCCTCGCAGCGGCCGCCGGCGGTATTGAAGGAAAAGCGGCTGGCGGTGTATCCGCGCATTCGCGCCTCGGTTGTATCGGCGTACAGGCGACGAATGACGTCCCAGAATCCGATGTAGGTCGCGGGGCAGGAGCGCGGTGTTTTTCCGATCGGGGTTTGATCGACCTCGAGTACCCGGCTGATCGACTGCCATCCCGTCATGGCATCACACCCTTGAAGCAGTACTTCGGTTTTGCGCGCGCGCTCGGCGCGGCTCGGGCGCGCCAACAGACGTTTCAAGTTGCCGAGCAGCACATCGCGCGCCAGAGACGACTTGCCCGATCCGGACACGCCGGTTACCACGGTGAGCCGTCCACGCGGGACTCGCGCGTCGATGTTGCGAAGGTTATGCAGGTTCGCGCCGAGAATTTCGATCATGGGTGTTTCCCGGTCAACCCGGCGCCGGCGGGATCGCGAATGCATCAGCGGTGCTGCCAGACAGCGGCCGGTCGCAGAATTCTGCAGGTCCGCCAGCTGCGTCGCGGTGCCTTGGGCGACCAACCGCCCCCCGCGGGTTCCCGCGCCGGGGCCCAGATCGATCACATGATCGGCGCGCCGGATCGTGTCCTCGTCGTGCTCGACAACGACCAGTGTGTTTCCCTTGGCGCGCAGCCGATCCAGGGTATCGAGCAGCGTGACATTATCGCGTGGGTGCAAGCCGATGGTCGGTTCGTCCAGAACGTAGCACACACCCTGCAGGTTCGATCCCAATTGCGCCGCCAGACGAATGCGCTGCGCCTCGCCGCCGGACAAGGTCGGCGCGGCACGATTCAATTGCAAATACCCGAGACCGACTTCGCACAGAAAAGCGGTGCGAGCGGCGAGTTCCGCCAGCAGATCGCGCACGATGTCGCGTTCGCGGCCGGCCAATTTAAGTTTGGCGAGCTGCGCGGAGAATTCCTGCACCGGCATGTCGCTGAGCGCCGCGATGGACTGGTCGCGGAATAGGACATGCAGCGCAACGGGGTTGAGGCGTTGCCCCGCGCAAGGCAGACAGGCCTCGAGCGGCGCGTCCGGATCTTCCCGCCACACCGATTCCTCGCCGCTTTGCTCGGCGTCGAACTGCGGCAACTGTAATCCGGTGCCGAAGCAACTCTTGCACCAGCCGTGTTTCGAATTGAATGAGAACAGCCGCGGGTCGAGCTCGGGGAAGCCGGTGCCGCAGTTCGGGCAGGCGCGCTTGGTCGAGAAAACGCCTGCATCGGAGTCCGCATCCGACTCGGTTCGCACATGCACCACGCCGCGCCCGTGCTGCAATGCTATATCCAATTGTTCGCGAAGCGCAGCCTCGTCGCAGGCGTTGATCTTCAAGTCCGCCACCGGCAGTTCGATGTTGTGCTCGATGAAGCGGTCGAGGCGCGGCCACTTCTTCGTCGCGATCAAGCGGCCGTCCACACGCAGATGCGTGAAGCCCTTGCCGCGCGCCCACTTGCCGAGAGCGGTATACAGGCCCTTGCGCGCGACGATCAACGGCGCCAGCAAGACAATGCGCCTGCCGCGATATTCCGTGAGAAGACGCGCCGCGATGGCGTCGGCGGATTGGGGTTCGATGCGGGCGTTGCACGCCGGGCAGTATTGCACTCCCAGCTTGACGAACAGCAGCCGCAGAAAGTGATAGATCTCAGTGAGCGTCGCCACCGTGCTCTTGTGTCCCCCGCGGCTGGTGCGTTGCTCGATTGCCACGGTTGGCGGGATGCCGAAAATCGCGTCCACGTCGGGGCGCGAGGCGGGCTGCACGAACTGCCGCGCGTAAGCGTTCAAGGATTCGAGATAACGGCGCTGGCCCTCGGCAAACAGAATATCAAATGCCAGGGTGCTCTTGCCGCTGCCCGAAACGCCGGTAATGACCGTGAATTTATTTAGACCCAAGTTCACATCGACGTTTTTGAGGTTGTGCTCGCGGGCGCCGCGAATCTCGATGGCCGAGGGACGTACTCGCGCCGCCGCGTTAGCATAGACCGATGTTTCTGCGTCGCGTACGGCCGAACCGGCTTTATCCTCTTCGACGAGCGCGCGCCCGGTATGCGAGGCCGGAAGGCTCGAAATCTGTGCCGGCGTACCGGTCCCCACGATGCGTCCGCCGGCCTCGCCGCCCTCGGGCCCTAAGTCGATGACCCAATCGGCGGCGCGGATCACGTCGAGATTGTGCTCGATGACGAGCAGCGTGTGCCCGGCATCGATGAGCCGTCGAAACGCGCGCAACAGTTTGGCGACATCGTCGAAATGCAGGCCCGTAGTCGGCTCGTCGAACAAGAACAGGGAGCCGCGGCGCGCGTCATCATTGCCGCCGGCGCGCGCGCCTTTCCTGGACGGCTGTGAGCGGGTGGCGCTGTCCGCCAAATGTCCGGCCAGCTTAAGTCGTTGCGCCTCGCCTCCGGAGAGCGTGGGAACGGGTTGACCCAGGCGCAAATAGTCAAGTCCGACTTCGACAAGCGGCGCCAGCCGCAGGCAAACTTCCTCGTCTGCGGCAAAGAACGCCAGCGCTTCGGAGACCGTCAGATCCAGCACGTCGGCGATGCTCCTGGCGGGAAAATCGCCGCGAGGCAACTTGACGTCGAGCACTTCAGCCCGGTAGCGGCGGCCGTCGCAATCGGGACAGCGCAAATACACGTCCGAAAGAAATTGCATTTCGACGTGCTCGAAGCCATTGCCGCCGCATGCCGGGCAGCGGCCATTACCGGCATTGAAACTGAATGTTCCCGCGGTGTACTTGCGCTCGCGAGCTTCCGGCAAACGTGCAAATAGAGCGCGGATGGCGTCGAACGCGCCGACGTAGCTCGCCGGATTCGAGCGCGTGGTGCGGCCGATGCGGTTCTGATCCACCATCACCACATCGTCGATCAACTCCGCGCCCCGCAACGCGCGGTGCAGGCCCGGGGGTTCCGTTGGCTTGCCCTTGGCGCGCAACAGAGCAGGAAACAGGACGTCATGCACCAGCGTGGATTTGCCCGACCCGCTCACGCCCGTCACGCAAACCAGGCGCCCGAGCGGAATCACGGCGTCGATGTTCTTGAGGTTGTGTTCGCCGACACCCTCGAGCCGCAGGGAGCCGCGCTCCGCCGCGGTTCCGCGCGGCGCGAACGGCGTGATCCTCACGCGCTTACGCCGGAATAAATAATCGGCGGTCAGCGATCCAGCGGCGCTGCGCAGCTCGCGCAGCGGACCATAGAACACGATTTCGCCGCCGTGCTCCCCCGGCCCGGGTCCGATATCAAGAACCCGATCTGCCGCCTGTATCACCTTTGGATCGTGTTCGACCACGACCAACGTATTGCCCGCGTCGCGCAGGCGATGCATGACGCCGACAATACGCTCGACGTCGCGCGGGTGCAGTCCAATCGAGGGTTCGTCGAGCACAAACAAGGTATTGACCAGCGAGGTGCCGAGCGCCGTGGTGAGGTTGATTCGCTGCACCTCGCCGCCGGACAGGGTGCGCGACTGGCGGTCGAGATTCAGATATCCCAAGCCCACATCGGTCAAATATTTGAGGCGTGCTCGAATTTCGCGCAGTAGCAGATCGGTGGCCTCACTCTGCAGTGTCGGCAATTCGAGTCCGGCAAAGAAATCTCGGCTCGCATCGATCGGCAGCAGCATCAACTCGCGGATGGTCATGCCGGGCTTGCCGACCCGCCAGAGCAATGCGTCGCGCTTGAGACGCGCGCCGCCGCACGCGCCGCACTCGGTATAGGAGCGGTAACGCGACAACAGCACCCGGATGTGCATTTTGTACGCTTTGGTTTCGAGCCATGCAAAGAAGCGCCGCACGCCGTACCACACGTTCTTGGTCCATTCGCCCTCGCCCTCGATTACCCAGACGCGTTGTGCATCGGTCAGGTCGCGCCAAGCGGTGTCGACGGGGATGCCGCGCTTGCGGGAGAAGCGCATGAGGGCAGTCTGGCATTCTTTGTAGGATTCGGTCTGCCAGGGTTTGATGGCGCCCTCGCGCAGGCTCAACGACGTGTCGGGAATCACCAGTCCGTAGTCGACGCCGATGCTGCGGCCGAAGCCGCGGCAGATATCGCACGCGCCGATCGGCGAATTGAAGCTGAAGGTGCTGGGAGTGGGATCTTTGTACTGAATATCGCAATCCGCGCAATGCAGCCCGGTCGAGAAGCGCCACGGTGCGGCGGGCTTTCCGGCCGCAGCCTCCGTTTCCGCATAAACATCGACGCGCCCCTGGCCGACCTTGAGCGCGGCTTCGATTGCGTCGGCGGCGCGCGCGGCGTCGACGGCAGACCAGCGAAAGCGATCTTGAATCACCTGCAGCGTATCGCCGCGCTTCTCGTGAATTCGTGTGTACCCTTGAGCGGCCAGCAATCCCTTGATTTCAGCCTCGGTGAAATTCTTCGGGATGGGCACCGGAAAGGTCAACAGTAGTTTTGGATCGCCGTGACGCGCCAACACGCCCAAGTGTTCTTGGACGCTGGCGGGCGTGTCGCGCCGCACCGCTTTCCCGCAGCCTCGGCAATGCAGTACCGCGGCACGGGCGAACAGCAATTTCAAATGGTCGTTGAGTTCCGTCATGGTGCCGACAGTGGAGCGCGACGTTCGCACCGGGTTGGTCTGATCGATGGCGATCGATGGCGGGATGCCTTCGATGCGGTCCACCTGCGGCTTGTCCATGCGATCGAGGAATTGGCGCGCGTAGGGCGAAAAGGTCTCGACGTAGCGGCGCTGTCCCTCGGCATACAGCGTATCGAACACCAGCGACGACTTTCCGGATCCGCTGACGCCGGTAACGACGATCAGCTCGTTGAGGGGCAGGTCCAGATCAAGATTTTTTAGATTGTTCTGGCGGGCGCCGCGGATGCGGATAGCATCCGAGCGGGGAGGATCGAAGGGTGGCATTCCTGCAAGTTTACAGGATGTGTCAAGCCCGGCCTCAACGCCCCGCGAATTGCTCCATCATGAGACCGGTGCCGCCGCGCGTGACATGCGCAACAATTGCTGTGCGCCGATGAATTTTCGTAACCAAACCTAGGTTAATCGCGAAGGCCAGTTGCACTTGTTGCCCTTTGCGCAGCCCGAGATTTTCGGTCTCGACAAAGACACCGCTGGCGCTCAAGTTCTTGGCTTTGCAGATTCGGCTTTTGCGGCCGGACATGACCACGTACACAGTTGTGCGCGCGCGGTGGCGGGTGTGCAATCGACGCTCCATCCGTACGACTCTTCCGTTGAATTGTTCTTAGGAATGCCATTATGCACATCGCCATGGCGATAGCGAAGGGGTCCTAAGCGAAGCGCAAGATATGTAAGCCGCCCTGCCGATAAGTCAAATCCGACCGCAAGGCGGTCAATGATCAGCGCGTCCCTTTAGGCGATGTCTTTTCGCCGGATGGCGAGCTGCTCGGGAGCTTCGATACCCATTTTGATCCGCCGGCCGGTTCCGCCGAGCAGAGTGATCAGGATGGGACCATTGGCAAATAATTGAGCCATGGTCATATTGGCGTCAACGCCGTCCGCGGGTTGTATGACGATCGATTCATCGGCTCGACGGCTGAGTACTAACATAGGTTACGCTCGGGCGAGGGCGCGCATCGCCTTGGCGAAGCTCTTGCCGTGGGGGTCATACGTGACCGACGGTTCGCCGCGCACGATGTCGATCAATTGGCGGACTTGATGGCGGCGCACATGGATGATGTGACCGTTGACCTCGTTTGCGTTGCGACAGCCGGCCATGAGCTCCATCAGCTTGCGCCAGCGCTCGACCACGGTTGCTGCAATCCCCGGACTGATTGGATTGCCGCACAGCGCGCGGCGTTCTTGATCCAGCTGTTCAATGGCTTCCAGAACGCGAATTTTCTCGGCGGCGTTTTCTTCGACTGTCGCGGGAGAATCCCCGGTCAGAGCGGTCCTCTCTGCGGCCAGCGTAACGGCCAGGACACGCGCAAGCTCGATCTCGCGATCCAGTAAAACTTCGAGCCGGCGGCTGGCATCGGGAATCATGGGTTACTTCAGGCCGCGCTCGTACTTCAACATTTTGTCCGCGATTCGACCCGCGTCGATCTTGTAAGTGCCCGAGCTGACGGCCTGCTTCACGGCCGCCACTTTCTCTGCATTCACAACCGGGGTCTTGGCGACGGCTTCTTCGATCTTTTGCAAGGAGCGCGCGGAGTCCGTCAGGGTGACATGATCCTTAGTGTGCGCCGATGCGGCCGCCGCGGAACCTTCGCCCTGCGACTTGTCAGCTACAACGCCGTTGCTGCTCGAACCTTTGGCAGGCGCGACCGGCTCGGCTGTTGATATTCCACTGATTTTGTCACTCACCGAAATCTCCTGGGGGCAAACGACGTGCCCATGCATTGTTATCGTCAGGGTTTGGGTGAACTTTAACGAATTCGACCCATTCCACACCCGCTACCCTCCTTATCGGCTGTGACGCAAATCACTAAAGGGCTATTGCAAAATAATTTCCACGACTTGTTCGGAACGGGCGATTCCTTCCACGATCTTGCCAGATGACAGATTCTGGACCTTAACTCTCTGATTCATCAGGCCATCGCTTAAGGCCCGGCCCGCCATGCGTACGCTGATCCCGCCGGCATCGGCCAGCAGCGTCACCGATTGACCTCTTTGGACCACCTTCGCGGCCGTGAGTTGCTGGTTGGTTAGATACGCGCCGCCCGCGATCGGCCGGCTGGCGGTTAGTCCAATCGCGATGGCGGGATCGTCCAAGAAGCCCAAGGGCAGTTCCGAGATGTCGTGTTCCTCGACTTTGAGGTCGGTGGCTTTGATTGCCGTCCCCGCAACAATGGCATGCGCCGCGACGGCAACAGGCGAGGTGCCGACAATCCTAACGGGCACGTACAGGTGCCAGGGCTTTGGATCCTGGCAGAGCAGCTCGATGGTGATTCGATCTTTCATATGCTGCGGCGAGGCGACCACCGGTCTGATCGGCCGGCTGCACTTGTCGAATTGCAGATGCGGTTCGATGGGACCGACCAGAAAGCGCTGCCGATCGGTGAGCTTCGGAAACTGCAACGCGGCCTCTGATTTGGCCAGCGTCTCCAGCTGTGAGATGTCCTGCGGATCGGAAATCTCCGCGCCCGCAAGCAAAGGCGCCAGCACCAGTGCGGCGAGGACGCAACGGTGAATCACCGTGCGGCGACGAAATTTTGGCGGAATTCGCATAGGTATAACCCAATAAGCAAGCGTCGTGCCATTCGCGGCCCCGAAGGGCGCGGCGCGGCAGGCGCGACGTCGTCTTAGCGTCATGCTGCGGCAAAATCTTGCCGCCGCCGGCCGGCTTGGGCGCCGAATCATCAACCTCGGGGCCTCGCCAGCGACTGAAGGTCACCTTTAATGCCCCGGGCGCGAGCTTTTGCGGTTGGCACACCTCTTGCTACTGCTACCGCAACAGGAGTCAATTGCATGTTCGAGAACGTTTTTGGAATCCATGAGCAGGCGCTGCTGCTGCAGGGTCAACGCGTCGGAATATTGGCGACGAATCTCGCCAACGCCGACACGCCGAATTACAAGGCGCGCGACATCGATTTCAGCGCGGTGCTTAGCAAAAGCGACGCGGCGCCGCTGCCGCTCCAGGTCACCGACGGCGCCCACATCATGCTGAATGACCCATCGGCACCTTCCGCCGACCTGAAGTTCCGCAATCCCTATCAAGCCTCGCTCGACGGCAATACGGTGGAAATGCCGGTTGAGCAGGCGGCTTTCGCGGAAAACAACGTGCGCTATCAAGCTAGCCTGGGATTCATCAATTTGAAGATTGCGGAACTGACCCTGGCCATCAACGGCCAGTAGCAGCGCAAAGGAGACAGCATGTCTTTGTTCAATGTATTCAATACCGCCGGCAGCGCGCTGAATGCCGAAACCATCCGCCTCAACACGACGGCCAGCAATCTGGCAAACGCTGAGAGCGTCAATGGCGATCCCAGCAAGATCTACCGGGCGCGCCATCCGGTGTTCCAAACCATGATGGACAACTCCGCCGCCAATTTCGATCAGCAGGATGCCGGTGCGGGCGTGCGTGTTCTCGGGGTTGTTGAAAGCACCGCGCCGCCGTTGATGCGATATCAGCCGGACAATCCCGCGGCAAACAAAGACGGCTATGTCTTCAGCTCGAACGTCAATTCGATCGAAGAGATGACCAATATGATCTCGGCGAACCGCACCTTTGCCACCAACGTTGAAGCGATCAATACGGCGCGGGATCTACTGCTGAAAACGATTTCCATGGGCCACTAGGCGAAAAGGTAAGCAGCAATGTTAATCAACGGAACACACGCCACCAGCCCGCCAGCGGGCGCAGGCACGGGCACAGGCGCGACGGGCGGCACCGGCACCGGAAGCACGGGCTCCGCCTCTGCGACCAGCGGCACGACCTTGGGCGGCACGGACTTTCTCACGCTGATGCTGGCGCAATTGAAAAACCAGGATCCCACCAGTCCGGTGGACAGCCATACTTTCCTGAGCCAGCTGGCGCAGCTGAGCGAAGTGCAGGGCATCACATCGCTCAACACCTCCTTCAGCGCTCTCTCGAGCTCGCTGTCCTCTAGCCAGGCGCTGCAGGCCTCATCGCTCCTGGGTCATCAGGCGCTGGTCAATAGCAGCACCTCGAATCTGACAGCGGGCGCGACCGTGACGGGCGCCGTCAATGTTCCGCAGACCACCTCGCAAGTGGTGCTCAATATCAGCGACGCCAGCGGCGCGCTGGTGAGTCAAATCAATCTTGGCGCGCAATCGGCGGGCCTGACGAGCTTTTCTTGGAACGGCACCACCAACAGCGGATCGCAGGCCCCGACGGGAACCTACACGCTCACCGCGCAGTATGCGGGCGCGGCTTCCGGCACCGCGGCGACCACGCTGGTCAACGGTACGGTGGAAAGCGTCAGCATGGGTGCAGGATCAACGGGACTGACTTTGAACGTCGCGGGAATCGGCAGCGTGCCGTTCAGCAGCGTCCAGCAGATCTCCAACTAATTCATCCGAGGAGTAAACAATGGCTTCTTTCAGCATAGCGTTATCGGGATTGACCGCGGCGAGTTCCGACTTGGACGTGACCGCGAACAACGTCGCGAACGCGAACACGGTCGGTTTCAAAGAGTCTCGTGCGGAATTCGCGGATGTCTTCGCGGCCGGCGCCGTGAACCTCAATACTTCCGCGGTCGGCGAGGGCGTGCGGCTCGCGACCACGGCGCAGCAGTTCACCCAGGGCAATATCAGCACCTCGGGATCGAACCTCGACCTGGCCATCAGCGGCGACGGTTTCTTTACCTTGCAGGATCCCAGCAGCGGCACCGTCTACACGCGCAATGGCCAATTTTCCGAGGACAAGAAAGGCAATGTCGTGACCGCCACCGGCCAGGCGCTGCAGGTGTATCCGCCCACCGCCACCGGCGGTTTCAACACCGGTGCACTGACGGACTTGAATCTGCAGACTGCGCAAAGCACGCCCCTGGCCACCACCGGAGGCACCGTGATCCTGAACCTCCCCGCTGGATCGGCGCCGCCGGCCGTGGCGCCGTTCGCTCCGACCAATCCGGCTACGTATAATCAATCCACCTCGACCACGGTCTACGATTCGCTGGGCAATTCGTTTCCAGCCACGTTCTTCTTCACGCAGACGGCTACGCCGGGATTGTGGAATGTCAACATGACCGTGAACGGCGTTCTGAATGCGACCACCAATCAGCTGACGTTCTCCAATACCGGCGCGGTCACGCCGCCGGCGAGCGGCGCGCTGAATTTCCCCGGCTTCGCGCCGACCGACGGTGCGGCGGCAATGAACATGACGTTCAACTTCGCGCAGAGCACGCAGTTCGGCGGCGGCTTCGGCGTGACTTCGATCATCCAGAACGGTTTCGCCACCGGCCAATTGAGCACGGTCTCGATCGATCCCACGGGGGTCGTGTCCGCGGTGTACACCAACGGCCGCTCGACGCAGCTCGGGCAGTTGGCGTTGGCGAATTTCCCGGATGCGCAGGGCTTGAAACAGCTGGGCGATACCAACTGGGCCGAGACCTTCACGTCCGGCACGCACATTTCAGGCACGGCGGGATCGGCCGGCTTCGGCTCGATCCAGTCGGGAGCGCTCGAGGCTTCCAACGTCGATCTGACCACGGAACTGGTGCACATGATCACCGCGCAGCGCGCCTTCCAGGCCAACGCGCAGGTCATCACCACCGCGAATCAGCTCTCCCAGACCGTCATTAACATCGCGCATTGATCATGGACAGAGGACTCTACGTAGCGATGACGGGCGCGAAGCAGATCATGCAGGCGCAGGCCGTTAACAATCACAACATCGCAAATATCAGCACCATCGGGTTCCGCGCGGACGCGGTGTCCTTCGATAGCGAGCCGATCTACGGGCCGGGCTATGCCACGCGCGTCAACGCGGTGGCCGGCGATGCCGGCACGGATTTTTCCGCGGGCACCATGGAGAACACCGGACGCGATCTGGATATCGCGGTGAACGGCAATGGCTTCATTGCGGTTCGGGGCTCGGATGGACGTGAAGCCTACACGCGCGCCGGCGATCTGCGGGTCTCGCCCGCCGGGGCCGTCACCACGGCGAGCGGCTTGCCGGTGTTGACCGAAAGCGGGCCGCTCGTCATCCCGCCCTCGACCAATGTGAGCATCGGCAGCGACGGCACGGTGTCGGTGCTGCCGCAGGGCTCCGCGCCGCTCGCGGTCACGCAAGTCGATCGCATCAAGCTCGTCAATCCGCCGACTGCCACGCTGCAAAAAGGCGACGACGGTTTGTTGCGCCTGAAAGCCGGCGGCAAGGCGAAAACCGACGACACCGTCTCGGTAACGCCCGGGATGCTGGAGTCCAGCAATGTCAACGCGGCGCAGTCGCTCATCAACATGATCGAGCTGCAGCGCCTGTACGAATTTCAGATCAAGAGCATCAACTCAACCGACACCGATGAACAAAGTGCCGAAAAAATGATGTTGACCTCGTAACAGATAAGGAAATATCCGATGAATCTTGCACTCTGGGCAGCTAAGACCGGTCTCGACGCACAAAACACGCGCATGGCGGTGATCGCCAACAACCTGGCGAATACCAACACCACGGGATACAAGGCCGGCCGGGCCGCATTCCAAGACCTGATGTATCAAAACATTCGTCAGGTCGGCGCACAGAGCACGCAGAATACGCAGCTCTCCACGGGACTGACGCTGGGCACCGGTGTGCGCATCGTCGCCACGGAAAAGGATTACGCCCAGGGCAGCATTCTGCAGACCAACGGCTCGCTGGACATGACCGTGAATGGCCGCGGCTTTCTGCAGATCACCATGCCCGACGGCACCATTGCCTACACGCGCGACGGCAGCTTCTCGCTCGACAACCAGGGCAACGTCGTCACCGCCAGCGGCTATCCGCTGCAGCCCGCCATCAACATTCCGGCGGGCACGCAGTCGGTCACCATCGGCAACGACGGCGTGGTGACGGTGACCTCGGCCGCCAACGCCAAGGGCACGCAAGTGGGCCAAATTCAGCTGGCCGACTTTATCAACGTAGAAGGCTTGCAGCCCACCGGCAACAACTTGCTGGTGGAATCCGCGGCCAGTGGTTCGCCCCAGGTGGGCACCGCGGGCACCAACGGCTTGGGCACCCTTACCCAGGGCGCGCTCGAAACCTCGAATGTCAACTCGGTCACAGAGCTGGTATCCATGATCGAGTGTCAACGTTCCTACGAAATGAACTCCAAAGCCATCAGCACCACCGATCAGATGCTGCAGTTCTTGACGACCAACCTGGCATGATCCGCCTAGCCGCAATTCTGTTGTGTTGCGCGGTCTCGGCCTGCGGACTGATGCCGCATAAGCCGCCGAAGCCGGATCCGGTGGTCGCGCGCGTGCTGCCGCCGCCGACGCCGCGCACCGACGGCGCGATTTATCAAGCGGGCCAACAAATCGAATTGTTCGCCGACTTAAAGGCGCGCCGCGTCGGCGATGTGCTGACTATCCGCTTGAGGGAAACCACCAGCGCCAGCAAGAGCGCGACGACCAAGACCGCCAAGACCACTGCCGTGAACAACGCCGGCCCAACGGTCTTGGGCAGGACCATCACGGCATCTGGTGTGCCGATTTTCACCACCACGCTTGCCGGCGCGGATAGCTTCGACGGCGAAGGTTCGAGCACGCAGGCGAACAGTCTGGCCGGCAGTCTCACCGTCACGGTGATGGAAGTGCAATCCAACGGCAATCTGGTCGTGCAGGGCGACAAGAACTTGAAGCTCAATCAAGGCGATGAATTCGTACATGTGTCGGGCGTCGTGCGCCCCGCGGATATCGCGACCGACAACACCGTCACGTCCGACAAGGTCGCGGACGCGCACATCAGCTACTCGGGCAAGGGCGTCATCAACAGCTCCAACAACATGGGCTGGCTCGCCCGGTTCTTCAACTCCGTGTTCGCACCGTACTGATCATGCGCCCAAGAAATCTCATCAAGCTGTCTCTGGCCTCGCTGTTCGCGTTCGTCACCGCGCCGCAGGCGGTGGCCGAGCGCATCAAGGACATGGCGCAGATCCAGGGAGTCCGGACCAACCAGCTGGTCGGCTATGGCCTCGTCGTCGGTCTCGATAGCACCGGCGATCAAACCAGCCAAGCGCCCTTTACCGTGCAGTCGCTCAACAACATGTTGGCGCAACTCGGCATCACAGTGCCGGCCAATGTCACGCCGCAGCTCAAGAACGTGGCGGCGGTCGCGGTGCACGCCGTGCTGCCGCCCTTCGTCAAGCCGGGACAAACCATCGATATCACGGTGAATTCGATCGCGAATGCCAAGAGTCTTCGCGGCGGATCGCTTCTGGTCACGCCGCTGCACGGCCTCGACGGACAGATCTATGCGATTGCGCAGGGGAACCTCATCGTCAGCGGATTTGGCGTGGAGGGCGCCGACGGATCCAAGCTCACCGTGAACGTGCCGAGCTCGGGCCGCATTCCGAACGGCGCGACGGTCGAGCGTGCGGTGCCCTCGCAAATCGCGCAGGGCGATTCAGTCACCTTCAATTTGAATGATCCCGACTTCACCACGGCGACGCGCTTGGTGGCGAGCGTGAATAAGGACATGGGCGACGGCGTTGCCTCCATCATGGACGGCGGCTCCATCCGCGTGCGCGCGCCGATCGATATCACGCAGCGCGTGGCGTTTCTGTCGATGGTCGAGAATCTTCAAGTGGAACCCGGCACCGCATCCGCTAAGGTGATCATCAATTCGCGCACCGGCACCGTCGTCATCAGCAGCCATGTCGTGGTGACGCCCGCGGCCGTATCGCACGGCTCGTTGTCGGTGACTATAAAAGAAGAGCAAACCGTCAGCCAACCGAATCCGTTGTCCAAGCTGGGCCAGACCGTAGTGCTCAACAATTCGACCATCAAGGTGGATCAAGGCTCGAACCGCATGTTCCTGTTCAAGCCCGGCGTGGAACTCGATCAAATCGTGCGCGCCGTGAACGACGTCGGCGCCGCGCCCGGCGATCTGGTCGCCATTCTGGAAGCCTTGCGAGAGGCGGGCGCGCTCCAGGCGGAATTGGTGGTCATTTAAATGACGATGCTCATGCCCCTCTCTCCGATGATGCCCACGGTTGGGGACGCACGGACCGATCTATCGGCGGCGACGACCTACACGGACGTCAATGCTTTGGCGGCGCTGAAACGGGATCCCAATTCACCGGAGGCCTTGAGCGCTGTCGCCCAGCAAGTCGAAGCCCTGTTTCTGCAAATGATGCTAAAGAGCATGCGCGATGCGACCGCAGCGGAAGAAACTGACAGTAATGAAATGGGCATGTATCAGGATATGTTCGACAAGCAGGTCGCATTGAGCATCAGCCAGCATGCCGATTTAGGCATCGGGCGCCTGCTCAAGCGCCAACTGACGGGCAAGTCAGCGCCCGGTGCCGTGAAATTGGGCCTGGGCGAACCGGCGCCGGCCGCGCCTTCGGCCGGAGCGCCCACGGCGGCCATCGCGCACTCGCCGGCCGAGTTTGTGAATCGCATGATGCCCTCGATTCGACGCGCGGCGAGCGCTCTGGGCGTCGATCCTGCCGCGATGCTGGCACAGGCGGCACTCGAGACGGGGTGGGGACAGCGCATGCCGCGCGCTGCCGATGGCTCCTCCAGCCACAACCTGTTTGGCATCAAGGCGGGCGATGAGTGGCTGGGAGTCCGCGCGACCGCCGACAGCATGGAAGTGATCAACGGTGTCGCGACGCCGCGTCGCACGACCTTCCGCGCTTACGCCTCGGTTGAGCAAAGCGTCAACGATTTCGCCAACTTACTGAAAAATTCGCCGCGATATAAGGAAGTGATTGCCGCAGGCGGGAATGCCGGCGCCTACATCGCCGCCATCGGCAAATCCGGGTACGCCACCGACCCCGAATACGGCAATAAGTTAAATCGAATCCTCAGCAGCGAAACCATGCAGTCGGCGTTGGCCGCCCGCGTCGCAGCATTATAGAAAGCTCTCCTGATGCCGATACGGGCATCAAGACCGGAGAAGAAACGTGTCAGATGTCTTTGGAATCAGTGTCTCTGCGCTGCAGGCATTTCAGCAGGCAATCAACGTCACCAGTAATAACGTGGCGAATGCCAGCACACCCGGCTATGACCGCGAAACAGTCAACCTGACCGAAGCGATACCGCAGTCCGACGGCGCCGCCACCATTGGTGCCGGCGTCGTTGTCTCCGGAATCAACCGCGCCTTCAGCCAGGCCGCCGCGAATCAATTGAACACCTCGCAAAGCAGTTTGGGCCAGCTCGGCGCGCTGCAGAACTACAGCAGTCAGATCGACAATCTGTTTGGAACCACGATCGGCGGCTTGAGCACGGCGCTGCAGGGCTTTTATGGCGCGTTTTCCGATGTGGCAAACAATCCCACCTCCACGGCGTCGCGGCAGGCGCTGATCGGTCAGGCGCAGAGCGTTGCAAGCAGTTTTCAAAACGCCAGCGCCGAGCTCAATTCGTTGAACACGGACGTCAATTCACGCATCACCGCGGACGTGACGCAGATCAATTCGATCGCCAAGGCGATCTCGACGCTGAATAACCAGATCGTGACCGGTACCGCCCAGGATGGCGGCCAGCCGCCCAATGAACTGCTCGACCAGCGCGATCAATTGATTTCCAATTTGTCGCAATTGGTCGGCTTCAGCACGACCACGGATCCTAGCGGCGCGGTCAATGTATTCGTCGGCAACGGCCAGCCGCTGGTGCTGCAGGGCCAAGTCACCGCGTTGACCACCGTTGCCAACCCATTCAACGCGACGCAGCTGGAAATCAGCACATCCGTCACCAGCGCGGTGATCAGCAGCAACATCACGTCCGGGGATCTCGGCGGCTTGTTGTCGGCGCGCACGCAGATCATCAATCCCGCCCTGAACCAATTGGGGCAGGTCGCCACGGCCTTGTCGCAAACGGTCAATTCGCAGCAAGCGCAGGGCCTGGACCTGAGCGGCAAATTGGGCGTGCCGATATTTGCGGTCGGCACGCCGCTCGGCACCGCCTCCTCGAGAAACACGGATGCGGTGACCGCCGGTGTCACCGTGAACCCAAATGGCATCGGCGCCCTGACGGCGAATGACTATGTGCTGTCCTTCGTCGGCGGCGTGCCCAAACTCACCAGCACCAGCGACGGCAGCAGCGTGACACCGGCGGGCGCGGGCACCGTCGCCAGTCCGTACACCGCGGCCGGCGTTTCGATTGTGCTCACGGGCGCTCCGGCAAACGGCGATCAATTTCTGATCCAGCCGACAGTGACCGCGGCCGGTAGTCTTCGCGTCGTGCTCACCAATCCCACGCAGATTGCGGCTGCGGGGGCGATCAAAACGGCGGCGGGCACGAACATTGGCGCGGCCACCATCAGTTCCGGCACGGTGCTCGATTCCACCAATCCGAATTTGCTCTCTCCGGCCAGCATCGCGTTCACCAGTCCGACCACCTACACGATCAATGGCGGCGCGCCCAATGCCTATACCAGCGGCGGCAACATCGCGCTGAACGGCTGGGAAGTGCAGATCAGCGGTGCGCCGGCGGCCGGCGATACCTTCAGTGTCGGCAGCAACGCGGGCGGAACCGGCGATAATCGCAACGCCCTCATCGCGGCGAATGCGCAAAACGTCGGCGTGCTGCAAAACGGCACCACCAGCATCACGGGCGGCGTGAGTGCCTTGATCACCGGCCTGGGCAGCCAGGCGCAACAAATCAATACTGCGCAAACCGCTCAAGCCGCGGTCAATGCTCAAGCGCTCACCAGCGTGCAGTCCACCGGCGGCGTAAACCTGGATGAGGAGGCGGCGAGCCTCCTGCAATGGCAGCAGGCCTATCAGGCGGCGGCGCAGGCCTTGACCATCGGCAACAGCCTGTTCGCGAGCTTGATCGCCGCAGTTAAAGGAACTTAAGGAGCTGCACCCATGCGCGTCACCCAAAGCTTGAATCAAACGCAGTTTCTGGCCGCGATCAATCTGCTGGAATCCGGCGTCAATCAGACTTCGAATCAGATGTCGAGCGGATTGAGTTTCACCACCGCCTCGCAGAACCCGGCGGCCGCGGGCAGCGTGAACAATTACAAGCAGGCCCTGGCGCAGAGCCAACAATACGGCACCAATGCGACCAGCGCCCAAACCAATTTGAATACCGAGGACAACGCGTTGTCGCAGGTACAGAGCCAGCTGCAGGTGCTGCGCAATTTGGCACTCGAAGCCAACAGCGGCGCGCTCACGAACTCGAATCGCAGCGCCATTGCGACCCAGGCCGTGCAGGTTCAGAACAGCTTGCTGGCGCTGGCCAATACCACGAACGGCAACGGCGAATATATTTTCGGCGGCTTCGCTGCGCAGACGCAGCCTTTCACCTTGAGCGCCAGCGGCGCGACGTATAACGGCGACCAGGGCCAGCGGCAGGTGCAAATCGCCGCGGGCCAGACGGTGGCCGACGGCGACAATGGCGACACGGTCTTCAATCAAATCAAAACTGGTAACGGCACTTTCACCGTGTCCGCGGCGGCAGGCAATACAGGATCCGGCATTGTGGGTGCAACCACGGTGTCAAATCCGGCCGCTTACGACGGTGGCACCTACGCGATCACTTTCACCGCTCCGGGCGCCTACCAAGTGACCGAAGGCGCGACCGTCGTGACAACGGGTACTTACACCGACGGCAGCACGATTGCGTTCAACGGCGTGCAGGTGACCTTGAGCGGGCAGCCGGCAGCCGGCGACACATTCAGCCTGGCGCCCAGCTCCAATCAGAGCCTGTTCACCACCGTGCAGAATTTGGTCAACGCGCTGCAAACTGGCGTGTCCACGCCAGCCTCCTCGGCCGCGCTGAACAATTCCATCAATGGAGCGATCAACAACATCGATCAGGCGTTGAGCCAGACTTCCAACGTGCGCGCCACCATCGGCGGGCGTCTGAATTCCATCACCACGCAGCAGTCGGTTGCGAGCAGTCAACAGACCCAATTGCAGCAGTCAATTACCAATCTGCAGGGGCTGGACTACGCCAAGGCGATCACCACACTCGATCAACAAAACACCACGTTGAGCGCAGCGCTGCAGGCCTTCACCCTGACACAAGGCCTGTCGTTGTTCAAATTTCTGTAGGAGCCTGCCCGACTCCTAATGATGATGGCCGCCGGCGCCATGCACGTGGCCGTGCTCCAATTCTTCCGTCGTTGCATCGCGCATGCCCACGACCTGTACATCAAAATGTAGCGTCTTGTCGGCCAGCGGATGATTGCCGTCGAGAGTCACCATGTCGCCCGTCAAACCGGTGACGGTGAAAAGGCGCATGCCGTCTTCGGTTCTGGCCTGAAATTGCATGCCTTTCTTCACTTCGCCGGAACCTTGCAAAGTGCGCTTCGGCACGCGTTGGATCAATCCGGCTTCATGCTTGCCGTAGCCTTCCTCGGGGCTCACTGAAACGGCAACGTTGCTGCCGTCCTGTTTGCCCTCGAGCGCCTTCTCCAACCCAGGGACCAGGTTGCCGTGCCCCTGAATATAGGCAAGCGGTTCGCCACCGGCCGAACTATCGATCACGGCTCCGGCATCATCCTTGAGCGTGTAGTGAATCAAAACGACTTTGTCTGCAGAAATTTCCACGGGAGTCTCCGATAGGGGTGCCCGGCCCCCAAGGTTTTACGAGATCAATGAATCGGGTCGCTTAGTCGTGCTTCAAGATCATAGTCGCCGGCGGCAGTAATCCGCACGTCGACCAGGGCACCCACGCTTAAGATACCGCCGGCGCCGCGCAGGCCCGCTATGCGGACCGTGCCGTCGATCTCCGGCGCATCGCTGGCAGAGCGCGCGATCGCAACGTCGCTCTCGCGATCGATGCTATCGATCAATACCGGCATTCTGCGGCCGATTTTTTGCTTGAGGCGCTTGGCACTGATCTCGGCCGCGAGTTCCATAAAACGCGCGCGGCGCTCTGCCTTGAGTTCTGAGGGCACCGTCATTTCTTTCAGCGCGTTGGCCGCCGCACCCTCGACCGGCGAATACTCGAAGCAACCGACGCGATCGAGCTGTGCCACGCGCAGCCAATCGAGCAGTTCCTCGAAGTCCGCGTCGGTTTCGCCGGGAAAGCCCACTATAAAGGTGCTGCGAATGGTGATGTCGGGGACGACGCGCCGCCACGCGGCAATACGCGCCAGGGTGTTTTCCGCCGCGGCGGGACGCTTCATCAATTTCAAAATCCGCGCGCTGGCATGTTGGAAGGGGATGTCCAGATACGGCAATACCCGGCCCTCGGCCATGAGCTCGATGACATGATCGACATGCGGATAGGGATAGACATAGTGCAAGCGAATCCAGATGCCCAATTCGCCGAGCGCTTCAGCCAGGTCGTAAAAGCGCGCCCGGCGCTGCACATCGCGCCAAGGCTGCGCGGCATATTTCAAGTCGACGCCGTAGGCGCTCGTATCCTGGGAAATGACCAGGATTTCCTTCACGCCCGCGCGCGCCAGCTGTTCTGCTTCGCGCAGCACCTCGCCGACGGGCCGGCTGACCAAGTCGCCGCGCATGGAGGGAATGATGCAGAAACTGCAGCGATGGTTGCAGCCCTCGGAGATTTTTAAATACGCATAGTGACGCGGAGTGAGTTTGATGCCCTGCTCCGGCACCAGATCAACGAAGGGTTCGTGTTTCGGCGGCAGATATTGGTGCACTGCCGCGACTACTTCTTCGTAGCGCTGCGGGCCGGTGATCTTGAGCACCTGCGGATGCCGATCGAGAATTTTCTGCGGCTGGGCGCCCAGGCAGCCGGTGACGATCACCTTGCCGTTCTCGGCCAGGGCTTCGCCGATGGCGTCCAACGACTCATCCACTGCCGAGTCGATAAAACCGCAAGTGTTAACTACCACGAGGTCCGCGGCGGCATAGCTCGGCGCCACTTCATACCCTTCTGCGCGCAGGCGGGTGAGGATGCGCTCGGAATCGACCAGTGCTTTGGGACAGCCAAGGCTGACAAAGCCCACCTTGGGGCTTTTGCGTTTGACGGATTTCACGTTAATTCGACGGTGGCGGAGGAGGCGGAATTATACTCCAAACAGCCTCCTGTCTGACCTTGTACGGCCGATAAAAGAGGCGTCGAGGCAGATTCCCGCGCGGGTTCAAGGCGGTTTCGCACTGTCAAATTCGACTCGCAAAATCTGCGACTTGGCGCAAACAAAGGCCCCATCAATAACGACGATGGCGGCTCAAGAACCCCCGGGGCGATCCGATAAAGACTTTGAATGTGTCGCCGGTCCGCCCTAGGTGGGTGAAGTGAACACATAGGGCCTAAGAGGGGCCGGTGGTTAAACTTTCAGGAGTCATCAATGTCACTTGTACTCAATACCAATATCGCTTCGCTGAACGCGCAGAACAACCTGTCGGGTTCGCAAGCATCACTTGCGCAGTCCTTGCAGCGTCTCTCATCCGGCTTGCGCATCAATAGCGCCTCGGACGATGCCGCCGGCCTGGCGATCAGTCAGCAATTCACTACGCAGATCAACGGCACGAATCAGGCCGTCAGAAATGCGAACGATGGCGTATCGGAAGCCCAGACAACTGCGGGCGCACTGAATACCATCGTCAACAATCTGCAGAGCATTCGCACCCTGGCGGTCGAATCGGCCAACGGATCGAACAGCGCTTCGGATCGCGCGGCGCTTAACAACCAAGTGCAGCAGCAGATTGCGGAAATCACGCAGATCGCGCAGCAGACCACGTT
Organism: Steroidobacteraceae bacterium; assembly: GCA_039924385.1. Taxonomy (GTDB): domain Bacteria; phylum Pseudomonadota; class Gammaproteobacteria; order Steroidobacterales; family Steroidobacteraceae; genus Bog-1198. The sequence continues at coordinate 14,921 of JBDTAV010000060.1, read as the reverse complement.
CAACGGTTTGAACGTCCTCAACGGCTCCAGCGGCACGACTGTTTATCAGGTCGGCGCCAACGTCGGTAACACGATTGCCGTCAGCTTGCAGCAGGGTGTGGCCGCTAACCAGGTGGGTCAGTATTCCACAGCGACAGGCACGGCGGTCACCGCTGTAGCACTGACGGGTCTCGCCACAGCGACCATCAGCGACGGCACGTCGACGGCAACCATCGGCGCGACCTCAGGTTTCGTCGGTTCGACGATTTATCAAGGCGCGACTTCTGCGTATGCCAAAGCCGCGGCCATCAACGGCGCGGGTCTGCAGGGCGTCACGGCGAGCGCAGCAACAGAGGCTGCAGACACGGCGATTTTCGGACCCATCGGTCAGGGCGGCACGGCAGCCAGTACTTACAATTTGTCGATCAACGGTACGGCCATTTATTCTGGGGCACTAAACGTCGCCGTCGGAACATCATTGACGAGCAGCGCGGTCGCGGCGCAAATCAATTTGTTCTCCGGCACCACGGGCGTCACGGCGAGCGTTAACGCGGTTGCTGTCGGCGCGTCCCCGGTGGGCGCGATCACGCTGAGCAATACGGACGGCAGCGACATCGCCGTTGGGCAGTTGGTGACTGAGGGCGCGGGCGCCACGGCAGGCGGCGGTTTCACGGCTGCATTGGCGGGTACGACAGTCGCGGGTGCAGTCACTACGCAGGGTAAGATCACTTTGACGGATTCGAAGCCGGTGACGATTACCGACGTGGGCGGCGGCGGCAGTGCGGTTGCACTGGGATTTAGCAGCGGCGTGGCCACGGGCCTCAGCACGGTCGCCGGTGGGGCGACAGCGACTCTCGCAAACCAGAACGTACTGACGGTTGCTGGTGCGAATAGCACCATCTCCTCGGTCGATTCGGCCCTCGCGACGGTCAGCGCGTTCCAAAGCCAATTGGGCGCCATCCAGAATCGCTTCACGGCAGCGGTCAGCAATCTGCAGTCAACTGCTCAGAACCTGACTCAGTCGCGCAGCACCATTCAGGATGCGGACTTTGCAGCGGAAACGGCGAACTTGACCAAGTCACAGGTGTTGGAACAAGCCGGTATCTCGGTGTTGGCGCAAGCCAACCAACAGCCCCAGCTGATTCTCAAGCTCTTGGCGTAACAGCCCATAGCTGAGACGTAGGCGATAAATCCACGGCTCGACCCGACAGCGGTTCGAGCCGTGGTCTTCGAATGGAGTTCGAAAACGACAGAGGTATGGCGGTCAGTAAATAGGTGTAACCATGGCTAGCGATGGACAAACGGTAAAACTACCGGCGATAGGCCACGTGCACGGAAGTCAGGCGCCTACAGCGTTTCAACACAGCGGCAAGGTTCTGCCGCAACCGGGCAAGCCGGCGGCAGAATCCGCCGCTCCGCGTATCCAGGCGCAGGTCGCGCTTCTCAATAAATACCTCAACGACTCGGGTAAGCCTGATCAGTTTCGCGTCGATCCGGCCTCTGACGGCCAAGTCATTCAACAGGTGAATCCCGCCAGCGGCGAGGTGGTTGGCGAGTTCCCCGCCAGCGAATTTCCCGCGTTGGCACGCAGCGTGGGGATTTCGGGCGTCCTGATCGATAGCCACGCCTGAAGACGGGCTTGTTTTCAGGTGTTTGGTACGCCGCTTGCTTAAAGTCCTGGCGATGTTTGTCGATATATTGAGCAACGTAACGCGCGGACTACAAGCCTATGAGTTCAGTCTCTCCCACTAGCACGGCCGCTCCCAGCTCCTCACTGATCACGTCCACGGGCATTGGCTCGGGATTGAACATCAGCGCTATCGTGGCGTCGCTGACCAGTTCATTTGGCGCGGCCCAGACCAACCAGCTGACGAGTCAACAAACTACGTTGGATTCGCAGGTCTCTGCTTACGGAACCTTCACCTCGGCGCTCGACACCTTGAAGTTGGCGCTGCCCGCGCTGGAGGATCCCAGCCAATTGGCGGGCTTCAACGCGACCGTGGCCGACAAGAATATAGCCACCGCGACGACATCTTCGAGTGCGGTTGCCGGTCAATACTCGCTGCAGGTGAACAATCTGGCGAGCGCCGCGACGTTGACCTCTCAGCCGATGGCGAGCACGGCGGCGGCACTTGGAACGGGCACTCTGACGATCTCGGTGGGCGGCGCGTCCACCTCCATCACCATTGACGCCACCAACAGCTCACTCTCCGGCATTGCGGCAGCGATCAATTCGGCACAAAACAATCCCGGCGTGTCGGCAAGCATCATCACCACCACCGCGGGTTCGCGCCTGGTGCTCAGCGGGACTACCACAGGCGCGGCCAATGGCATCACCGTGACTCCGTCGGGCGGCGACGGCGGCTTGGCGTCATTGGTGCTGACTCAGACGCAAGCGGCGCAAGATGCGAGTTTCTCGATCAACGGATTCCCGACCACCAGCGCCAGCAATGTGGTGAACACGGCGATCAGCGGCGTCACCCTTAATTTACAACAAGCTTCCGCGGCGAATACGCCGACGACTCTGACGATAAGTCCGGATACTTCAGCGGCGCAGGCATCGATCGACAAGTTCGTGACCGCGCTCAACGGGGTGCTCAGCAGCATCAGTACTCTGACTGCATACGACCCTTCGACCCAGACGGCGGGGCCATTGAACGGCAATGCGATCCTGCAATCGTTCCAGAATCAACTGCAGAATATCCTCGGCAAGGTCACGAATGCATCGGGCGGGGTGAAGTCGCTTTCCGATCTCGGCATCACCGCCGGCGTCGGCGGCTCCTACGCCACCGATGACGTCAAATTGGGCAATGCTTTGAGCGCGAGCCTGGCCTCGATCGGCAATCTGCTCGGCGGCGCGAACGGTCTTGCAACTAAAATCGCCAATCTGGTCGATGGTTACACGAAGCCGGGCGGCTTGATGGACACCATCAACAAAGGCCTCCTGACCAGTTTGAGCGGCGTTGCGAAGCAACAGGACGCGCTCACGGCGCAGCTGGCCGCGTACTCGGCGCGGCTTACCGCTGAATACAATGCGATGGATACCGCGGTCGCCCAGCTCAAGCAAACTCAGACCTTTCTCAACGCCGAGTTCAATCCCAGCGCGAATGCGGGGGCGGCCACCTCGTCCAGCAGTTCGAGTTTAGGTAGCGGGACCTTAGGCGTTGGCGGGTAAATGTACCCGCAACGCGCGGCGGCTCAGTACCGCAAAGTGAGCAATCACGGGCTGGTCGCTGAGGCCAGTCCGACGAGGCTGGTGCAGATCATGTTCGAGCAGATTCTGGCGAATCTGGCCATCGCGCAAGGCTGTATGGTGCGCATCGGGAACAATCTGCCGCTCCACGACGTGATTGCCAAAGGCAAGTCTCTGGGCACCGCAATTCGCTTGATCGATCAACTGAACGCGACACTCGACATGGAGCGCGGCCAAAAGATCGCCGAGAATTTACGCGCGTTGTACGTGTACATGCTGGCTCGGTTGACGCTAGCGAACGTCACCAACGATGCGGCAATCGCCTCGGAAGTGGCAGCGTTGATCCAGAAGGTAAAGACCGGCTGGGATCAGATCGTCGATACCGGATGAGCAGCGGCAACCTCGACCCCGGCCTGGCGCGCGCCCTGGCGCTCTCCCGGGAAATGCTGAGCGCCGCCGAAAGCGGCAAGCTACAATTCCTGGAGTCGCTCGACCTTCAGCGAATGGAACTGCTAAAGTCCTTTCGCAACGCTGCACAGCCGGTGGCTGCGTCCGAGCAAGCCGTGCTGCAAGAAATTGCACGATTGAACGACCGGACGATCGGAATGCTGGAACACCAGCGGCGCAGCAAGGGCCGCGACCTGGATATGGCGACGGTGGGCCGGAAGGCGGTCGCAGCGTATGCCGGTGTCCGCCTGCGGCGCTGAGAATTTCCAAGAAGGCTTAAGGGAGCCATGCCTGAATCATTTCTGGGCGATGGTCTGATATTCGAGGAATCGCTACCGGTGACCTGGACGCCGGGTGCGCACGCCGACGGAGCGCAGCTTGCGCGGCTCAACGCGGATAACCACCAGTTGCTCGGCGCGGAATCGTCCCTAGACGAAGTGCGGGTGCATGAGGCTCTCAAGGACGAATCACCCGCGCTGCTGCACGAGCTGCAGCGCCTCGAGTACAAGGTCAATATTCTCCTGCGCCTGACCGCCGAACTCGCGCTGCGCAGCAGCGGACTGCCTACGCCCTCGCGAGTGCGCTTGTCCTCGCGCGCTTTGGAGTGGTTTGGCGAGCACGCCGCTCGAGCTGAGACCACCGGCATGCTGTCGGTCTACATCAACCCGGCATTGCCGCAGCCGCTCAAGATTCCGAGCATCGTCGCCGGCGAGGCGAGCATCGATGGCGTGCGCGCCACACGATTCCGTTTCGTCGGATTGAGCGACGCCGTGGTCGACATGCTCGAGAAGCTGATCTTTCGTCATCATCGGCGCTTGGTCGCCGTAACAAAACACGCCGGCGCGTAGAACCCCCGAAGTCTTCTCTGGGTAAAACACCGCGAGGGTTTTTGCGGGAAGGCCCTATGCTCTTTGCGGGGGTTTGCCAACTGCTTTTCTCGCAAGTTCATCAGTTAGTATGGCCTCGTACTCGGAATTGATTGAGCTATGTCAAAGGGTTAGACGAAGAACTTAAGGCGGAACCCGAGATCTGTGCGATCCGTCACACTTTGATTAATGGGAAGGAGTCCCAGTCGTGGTTGAAGCAAAAGTTATTGTGATCGAGCCCTCAGAATTGGAGGCGACGGCGCTCCAAGCTCTTTTGCATTTTTTGGACTTGGAACCGGTGCTGATCCGCGATCTGGCCGAGTTGCGCTCGTCGGCGCACTGCAACACGTCTGAGTGCGTCGCAGTGATTGCGCGGCGTGAGACCGTCACCGCGCTCGGCCCAGAGCTCGTGACACAGCTTCGCGCCCTGCGCCAACCGCTTCCCATCATTTGCATCAGCGCCGACGGGCTGCCCAAAATTGCCGAGACCAGCAGCGATATCGCCTGGTTTCACTTGGAGACGCCCGTCAAGCAACGGCGCCTGTCTGCGGTGCTGAATCAGGCGCAGAACGTCCGCAGCGGCCATCCGACACAACCGGGCGCCCATCGATTCCGGCCGAGCGGCGCGTCGAAGGCGATGCGCGCCGTCCACCGCTTGATTGAACAGGTCGCGCCGTTTGATACCAATGTCTTGATCCTCGGGGAATCGGGCACCGGCAAGGAAATGGTGGCGCGTCACATTCACGAGCTGTCCGGCCGCGCGGCGCATCCGTTTGTGCCGGTGAACTGCGGCGCGATACCCGCCGATCTCTTGGAAAGCGAACTGTTCGGCCACGAGAAAGGCGCGTTCACGGGAGCGCTGTCGACGCGGCTCGGCCGCTTCGAATTTGCCGAGGGCGGCTCGTTGTTTCTTGACGAGATCGGCGACATGTCGCTGCAAATGCAAGTCAAATTGCTGCGGGTGCTGCAGGAGCGCAGTTTCGAGCGCGTCGGCAGCAACAAAACCATCCGCTGCAATGTGCGCATCATCGCCGCGACCCATCGCGACCTGGACGCGGCCATTATCGCGGGCCGCTTCCGCGAGGATCTGTACTACCGGCTGAACGTGTTCCCGCTGCAAATGCCGCCGCTGCGCGAGCGGCTCGATGATTTGCCGGTGTTGATCGAACACCTGGTGCAGCGGCAGGGCCACAGCGCCGGGCGGCCGATTCAATTCGATCAGAGCGCGATGCATTGTCTTGCCCGCAATCGCTGGCCCGGCAATGTACGCGAACTCGCCAACTTGCTGGAGCGGCTGGCGATATTGTTTCCCGCGCAGACGATTACTGCCGCGGACCTGCCGGACCGCTATCGCAATAGCGCGGCCGTCGGATGGCTGGTCAGCGAGGTGCGCATCAATGCGCGATCGGAGCGGATTGAGGACGCCGCGCCGGCGCAGGAGCCGGAAACCGAAACCGTGCAGGAACGCGAGTCCGACGCGGTCGTATACGAAATGATGGATGCCGAGTTGCCGCGCGGCGGCATCGATTTGAAAGACCATATGTCGGCAATTGAAATCGGCCTCATCCGCAAGGCACTCGAGGAAGCTGACGGCACGGTTGCCGGTGCGGCGCGGCTGCTGCGCATTCGGCGCACGACTCTGGTCGAGAAGCTGCGCAAATACCGTCTCAGCGCCTGACAAATTATTGACGCCGCCGCTTGAGCCGGTAACTGAACACTTCGTAACTAGTTGATAGGCAGAGCAAATACTGCCGAGGCACAGAAGTTGCTTTCCTCCTGAGGCATGGCAGCCACAAAACTCGAGCTGATCGAAAACCGTCGCTCCGAACTTCAGGCGGCATTCTTGGCCTTCGGGTCGGTTTCCGATCAATTGTCGGGGGCCTTCGACTCGTTGCGCGGCGAAGTGGCCCAGCTGCGCGCCGATCTTTCGGAGGCGCACGCAGGCAACAAGCATCTCGCCGCGCGGTTGTCGGCCTTGATCAAGGGTTTGCCGGGCGGCGTGCTGGTGCTTGGCGGCTGCGGCGAGATCCTGGAATTCAATCCCGCCGCCCAGGCACTGCTGGGCGAGCCGCTGCTCGGTCAACACTTTTCAGCCGTGCGTGCGCGCGCGGCCGTCGATCCTGCCAAGGTGGGCGAGCACACGGAGCTGCGCACGGGCCGATTCATCAATATCTCCCGGCGCGAACTCGACAATGGCGGCGAGGTGGTGCTGCTTACGGACGTGACCGAGTCTCACGTCATGCAGGTGCTGTTGGCGCGGCAACAGCGTTTGCTGACCTTGGGCGAATTGGCGGCGGGGCTTGCGCATCAGATCCGCACGCCGCTGGCCGCGGCGCTGCTGTATGCCTCGCAAATGACCCTCTCGGATCGCAGTGCGGCGGATTTGTTGCGCTGCGCCGAAAAGACTGTCGGCAGCCTCAAGCAGCTCGACAAGCTGGTGAATGACATGCTCGCCTTCGCGCAGGGCGGCGCCGCGCGCGAAGCGGTCAGCGTGAGCGCGCTGTTGGAACAGGTGGCGCAATGGCTGCGCCCGGCTTTGCGCGACGGTATCCGTTTGACTATCCGCACCCAGGCGCCGGACCTGATGGTGCGCGCCAATGCGCCATCGCTGGTATCCGCGGTATTGAACCTCGCCACCAATGCCTTGCAGGCCGCGACGGCGCCGCTGAATTTGGAATTGCTGGCCCGGCGCACGGCGGATGGCCGCGCGCAGATCGCCGTGAGCGACAACGGCCCAGGCGTGCCGGCGCACATCCGGGAACGCATCTTTGAACCTTTCTTCACTACGCGAGCGCGCGGCAACGGCATTGGACTGTCGATCGTCAAATCCGTGGTCGAGGCGCATGGCGGCAGCGTTTGTCTGGTTGACTCGGCCTGCGGTGCCACGTTCGTCATCGAACTTCCGGCAGAGGACAATTCATGAGCAAATTGAACGATGCGGTACTGGTGGTCGAGGATGACGCTGCGTTGCGCGAGGCATTGCTCGATACCCTGCGCGCGGCAGGTCTTGCAGCGCTTAGCGCCGCGGATGCCCAAGCGGCGCTGCAGCTGCTGCTGAGCGAAGACATCGGCCTGGTCATTTCCGACGTGCACATGCCGGGCGCCAACGGCTACGAGCTGTTGTCGTCGATCAAGCGCGTGCGGCCCTATCTGCCGGTGGTGCTGATGACGGCCTATGGCACGGTTGCGCAGGCCGTGGCAGCTATGCGCGACGGCGCGACCGACTACATCGTCAAACCTTTCGACGCGCAGGCCTTGATCGACATGGCGCGGCGCCAGCTGGCCGCGCGCATGACGCCCAACGAATTGATCGCCGCCGATCCAGAGTCGAAGCGGCTGGTGGGTCTCGCGCGCAAGATTGCCGAGAACGATGCCACCGTGCTCATCACCGGTGAAAGCGGCACCGGCAAGGAAGTGTACGCGCGCTTCATACGCGACAACTCGCCGCGCGCCGACAAGCCGTTCGTGGCAATCAATTGCGCCGCCATTCCCGAAAACATGCTCGAGGCCAGTCTGTTCGGTCACGAGAAGGGAGCCTTCACCGGCGCCCTGTCCTCGCACGCGGGAAAATTTGAACAGGCGCAGGGCGGCACGCTGCTGCTCGATGAAATATCCGAGATGGACTTGGGATTGCAGGCCAAAATTCTGCGGGTGCTGCAGGAGCGTGAAGTAGAGCGTCTCGGGAGCACGAGAACCATTGCGCTTGATGTGCGCGTGATCGCGACCTCGAATCGCGACCTTCCGGAGGAGGTGCACGCCGCGCGATTCCGCGCCGATCTCTTCTACCGGCTCAACGTGATGTCGCTGCGACTGCCCGCGCTACGCGAGCGCCGAGGCGACATTCTGCCGCTGGCGCGCCGCGCGCTGCAGGCTTGCGCGCGTCCGGGCCAAGCCGCATTGAGCTTATCCGCCGAAGCGGAAAGCAAATTGCTGAGTCACGACTGGCCCGGAAACGCGCGCGAATTGAATAACATCGTGCAGCGCGCCGCCTGGCTCGCCGCAGGCGGCCGCATCGATGCCGGCGACCTGGACACCGGCACGTCCGCCGCACCGGCCGAGGAAATCCAATCGGCGGCGGCAAACTTGTCCGCGCAACCGGCCGCGGCGCTGGACTCGGGCCTGGACCGGGATCTCAAGGATCGTGAACGCGAGCTGATCCTGGCGACGCTGCGCGTCACCGGCGGCAACCGAAAGCTTACGGCCGAGCGCTTAGGCATCAGTCCCCGCACTCTGCGCCACAAGCTGCAGCAGTTCAAAGCCGCGGGCGTCAGCGTGCCGCACGTCCATCAGCAATTCATGACGGTGTAACCATGAGCAGCATGCAAATCTCGCAGGTGCTGGCAGAAATGCGCGCGCTGCAGGCGCGTGCGTCCGGAATCTCCGAGGCGCCGGCTGCAGCAGCGCAACCCTCGGATTTCGCCAATCTGCTGAAGAATTCGGTGGATCACGTGGCGACCATGCAGAACCAGGCGACCGCACTGGCGGATGCCTACGAGACCGGCGACAAGAGCATCGATCTGACCAAGGTGATGCTGGAAGTGCAAAAGGCGTCACTGGCGTTTCGTGCGATGACTGAGGTGCGCAACAAGCTCGTCGACGCGTACACGCAAGTAATGAATATGTCGGTCTAACGACCGCGAGGTTTTAATCCATGGCTGACATTGTTCCCACTTCCGTTCCGGCACGCGGCCTGGCCGATATTCCCGGACTCAAGCAGGTTGGTTTGCTTGTCGGCGTCGCGGCGGCGATCGCGGCGGCAATTTGGTTGGTGCTCTGGTCGCAGGGACAGAATTACACGGTGCTCTACGGGCAGCTTTCCGAGCGCGAAAGCGGCCAGGTCATGGATGCGTTGACGGCCGCGGGCATCGAATTCAAGCTCAACCCTTCAGGCGCGGTATCCGTACCGGAATCCAAGGTTCAGGAAGCGCGCATTCGCCTGGCGAGCCAGGGGCTGCCGCAGAGCGACTCGATGGGAATCGAGATGATTCAAAAGGATTCGGCGCTCGGCAACAGCACCTTGATGGAGAGCGTGCGCTATCAGTCGGTGCTCGAGACCGAATTGGCCCGTACCATCATCAAGGTACAGGGGGTGCAGAGCGCGCGGGTGCATTTGGCACTGCCCAAGCCCTCTGTCTTTTTGCGCGATGCGCACAAGGCCACGGCCTCGGTCATGCTGCAGCTCTATCCCGGCAGGCGCCTCGACCCCGGACAGGTCGCCGCCATCGTGCACCTCGTTGCCTCGAGCGTGCCCGAGTTGTCGGCGAACGATGTGACCTTGGTTGATCAGGCCGGATCTCTGCTCAACTCTCCGGACGAAAGCGCCGAAGCAGTCGCCACCACCCGACACTTCGAGGAAACCCGCAAGCTCGAGGAAAGCTACCAGCAACGCATCATCGAGCTGCTCGAGCCGATGCTGGGGGCGGGGCGCGTGCGTGCCACGGTTACGGCGGACATGGACTACACGGTCACTGAGGAGACACGTGAGAACTACGATCCGCAGAAGAGCGCAGTGCGCAGCGAGCAGACCAGCAATGAAATGCGCAAGGGCAGCGACGGCGCCGAAGGCATCCCCGGAGCCCTGAGCAACCAACCACCCGGCACGTCGGGTGCGCCGGTCATTCCGGGCGCCGCGACGCCGGGAAATCCGCTGACCCCGCCAAACGCAGCGGCCGGCGCTGCCAGCGCCGCGAACTCGGGACCGACTTCGAGCGCCCAGCGCAGCACGCGCAATTTCGAGGTCGATCGCACGCTCTCGTACGTGAAGCAGCCGGTCGGCACCCTGAAGCGTCTCAATGTCGGCGTGGTACTCGACGATTGGCAGAAAGTCGATGCCGACGGCAAGGTCACCACCGCGCCGATGAGCGATACCGACATCAAGCGTTTCACGCAGCTCATCAAGGAGTCGATTGGTCTCAAGGACGATCGCGGCGATCAGATCAACGTCATGAATCAAGCGTTCAAAAGCAACGCCGTGTTGCCGCCGGTCGACGGCTTGCCGCTGTGGCAACAACCATGGCTGCTTCAACTCGCCAAGCAAATCGTCGGCGCGGCCTTGGTGCTGCTGGTGGCTTTCCTGGTGTTGCGGCCGCTGATGAAATCGCTCACCAAGCCCTCCAAGCGATCGTCCGCTGCGGGCGACGATATCGACGGCGATCGCCTCAGCCTGTCGGGGCAGGGCAAGGCCATCAAACTCTCACCGAGTTTTGAGCAACAGATCGCGGCGGCGCGAACCTTGGTGGGGCAGGATCCCAGGCGTGCAGCACAGGTCGTAAAGGACTGGGTCTCCGCGGATGGCTAACGACGAACTCGCCGGCACGCAGCGCGCCGCCATACTGCTGATGAGCCTGGGCGAACAAGACGCCGCCAATGTGCTCAAGCAGTTGAGCGCGCGCGAGGTGCAGAAATTGGGCATCGCCATGGCCGAGCTCAAGGAGATATCGCGCGAGCAGATGAGCTCAGTGCTGGACAAGTTCATCGACATCGCGGACGCCAAGGCGAACATCGCCGGCGGATCGCAAGATTATGTACGGCGCGTGTTGACCCAGGCTGTGGGCAAACAGAAGACCGACATGCTGCTAGACCGCGTATCGAGCGGCCAGACGGGGCAAGGCATCGAAGCCTTGAAATGGATGGAAGCCAAGGCGGTGGCGCAAATCATCAGCGGCGAACACCCGCAGATCGCCGCCATCGTGCTGGCGCACCTCGAGCCCGAACAGTCCGCCGCCATCCTGCCGCTGCTCAACGAGGATCTGCGCACCGAAGTGCTGATGCGCATCGCGTCGTTGAACGAAGTGCCGCAAACCGCCTTGACCGAGCTCGATCAGCTGGTCGAGAAACAAGCGAATGTGGCGGCGCCGGCGCCGCTGCGGCGCGTCGGCGGCGCGCGCAGCGCCGCCAACATCTTGAACGCCATGGAACGCGAGAAGCTGAGCGAAGAGATGGGCAAGATCGAGAAAGCGGATGGCGAGATGCATCAGCAAATCAAGGATCTGCTGTTCGTCTTCGACAATTTGCTGGACGTCGATGACCGCGGCATTCAAGCGCTGTTGCGCGAGGTCGGCTCCGATACGCTGGCCGTGGCTCTGCGTGGTGGCGAGCCCGAGGTCCAGGAGAAGGTCTTGAAGAACATGTCGAAGCGTGCGGCGGAAATCCTCAAGGACGATATGGAGGCACGCGGCCCGGTAAAGCTGACGGACGTGGAAGCGGCGCAAAAGGAAATCATCGTGATTGCGCAGCGAATGGCCGAAGAGGGCACCATCAGTCTCGGCGGCAAGGGTGCGGGCGAGTTTGTCTGACGCCAACCTAAAGCCCGGCGCGACTGTCGCATTGTGGACGGTACCCGATATGGAGAGCCCGGCTCCGCAGCAAAAAATGGCGACCGTCGGCGGTCTCGCCGATCTGCAGGCGGAAGCACACAAAGAGGCCTTCGAGCAGGGGCTGGCCGAGGGGCGCAGCGCGGCGCGCGCCGAGGTGCAGACGCAGGTGGATCGGCTTGCCGGCATGTTCTACGATCTGGCCAAACCGTTCGACGCACTCGATGCCGAGGTAGAGCGCGAGCTGCTCACCTTGGCGATGGCGTTGGCGCGGCAAATCGTGCGCCGTGAACTGAAAGCCGATCCGACGCAAATCATCGGCATCATCCGTGAAGCGATCGCGGCATTACCGGTCGCTACGCGCGATGTGCGCGTCCACTTGCATCCGGAAGATGCCGCGGTGGTCAAGCAGCATCTCGCGCCGACCGAAAACGAGCGCGCCTGGACCATCATCGAAGATCCCGTCATGGCGCGCGGCGGATGCCAGATCACGACCAACACCTCACGCATCGATGCGCGTTTGGAGACGCGCCTGGGCAGCATCTTGAGCGAATTGCTGGGAACCGAACGCCACGCAACAACTCCGCGCGGCGGGACGCCTTGAGCTTGGGAAGCGCGCAGCTGCGCGCCAAACGATGGGCGGAAGGCTTGGTGCAGGCTCGCCAGCGAATGGCGAGCGCCGCCGAATTCGTGGTCGAAGGCACGCTGAATCGCATGGTCGGCATGACGCTGGAGGCCGTCGGCTGCGAGGCGGCGGTCGGCGGGCGCTGCCTGGTCGACACGGCAGAGGGCAAACAGATCGAAGCGGAAGTCGTCGGCTTCTCCGGCGACAAACTGTTTCTGATGCCGACGGGAGACATCCGCGGTTTGATGCCGGGCGCGCGCGTGATCCCTACGCACAGCGAGTCTACCGTGCCCGTGGGAGATGAATTGCTCGGCCGGGTATTGGACGGCGCGGGGCGGCCGCTCGATGGTTTCGGCGAACTGCGCTGCACGGATCGCGTGTCCTTGACCGGAGAGCCGCTTAATCCGCTCATGCGCCGGGCGATACGCGATCCGCTCGATGTCGGCGTGCGCTCCATCAATGCGCTGCTTTCCGTCGGCGGCGGACAGCGAATCGGCTTGTTCGCGGGCTCCGGCGTAGGCAAGTCGGTGCTGCTCGGCATGATGACTCGATACACCAAAGCGGATGTCACCGTGGTTGGGTTGATCGGCGAGCGAGGCCGCGAGGTCCAGGATTTCGTCAGCAATACCTTGGGTCCTGATGGCATGCGTCGCGCCGTGGTCGTCGCCACGCCCGCCGACAATCCGCCGCTCATGCGCCTGCACGGCGCCTGGCTGGCGACCGCTATCGCCGAATACTTTCGCGATCGCGGTATGAAGGTATTGCTGCTGCTCGATTCGCTGACGCGCTTTGCGCAGGCGCAGCGCGAGATCGCGCTGGCCATCGGCGAGCCTCCCGCCACCAAGGGTTACCCGCCGTCCGTGTTCGCCCGCTTGCCGCAGCTGGTCGAACGCGCGGGCAACAGCGATCGGGGCGTCGGCTCGATCACGGCGTTCTACACCGTGTTGGTGGAAGGCGATGATCAGAATGATCCCATCGCTGATGCGGCGCGCGCCATTTTGGACGGACACATTGTGCTGTCGCGCCGACTGGCCGAGAACGGCCTGTACCCAGCCGTGGATGTGGAGGCATCGATCAGTCGTGCGATGCACCAAATCGCAACGCGCGAGCAGCTCGATCTGGTGAATCGCTTCAGGCAGGTGTATTCGACTTATCAGCAGAACCGCGACTTGATTACCGTCGGGGCCTACCGGCGCGGTTCCGATGCCCGGGTGGATCTCGCGGTCGAGCAATGGCCCAAAATGCTCGAATTCCTGCGTCAGGACATGTACGAACCCGTTGGAATCGAACGTAGTTACGCGGATCTCAAACAACTCGTGACGCAGTTCTCGGCGCCGGCCGCGCCAACGGGCCGATAGTGAGTCGTCCATGATCAAGTCCAAACGCTTTGAGCCCATTCACGCAATCGCCTCGACCTCGGCGCGGGACTTAAGCCGGGTCATGGGCGACGCCGGACGCAAAGTTGCCGAATTGGAGCGCCAGCTCGAACAGCTTCAGACCTACCGCGACGAATATGTGCGCAACTCCACTCAGTCGAATGGCGCCATGGATGCGGTCAAGCTCCAGAACTACCGCTCCTTCCTCGAACGGCTGGGAGAGGCCCTGAATCAGCATCAAAAATCACTGGATCTTGCCCGCAAGGAATTCGACAAGCGCCGCTCGCTATGGAGCGAGAAGCGCATCGAAGCAGAGTCCTTGAATCGGGTGGTCGATCGCTTCCGCAAGGAGGAGCAGAGCGCCGCGGATCGCCGTGAGCAACGCGAGGGCGATGATGCGGCGATGCGCTTGATGCTCGCAACCCGGGCCGACACCGGGAACGCTTAAGAGGCCGTGATACCCTGGGCTCGATGCCCAGCGAAACTTCCGAACCTGTCGAGGTCCCTTACGGCGAATTGTCGGCAGACCTGCTGCACGCCGTGATCGAATCCTTTGTCCTGCGCGAAGGTACTGACTACGGCGAAAAAGAATTTTCGCTCGGGGACAAGGTGGCCCGCGTCGTCAGCCAGCTCAAGCGAGGCGAGGCCAAAATCGTTTTTGACCCTGAATCCGAGAGCGTGACCATCGTGGTCAGGCAAAGCAGCAGGTAGCAAGCATCACCGCGGCGAACAGGTCGGTCACCAGGGCCAGGTTCTGCAACCGGTTGCGGCCACGAAGAACAGCGACTCCGCGCCTTTCAACCTTAGAATCATTTCGTTCGAGGCGACGTGCGGCGCGCCGTGATCCGTCAAAACGATTTGCTACGATCGAGATCAGCGGAAATGCCAGCAGCAGTGCGATGACCACGGTTGCGTACATTGGGCTACCTTCGGTAGATTATGCCCGCTAAGCCCGCGCGACAATCAGGCAGCTTTGGCCGGCGCATGAAAAAACTTTGGCGCGGCAGCGTCAGATTGTGGCGTCGGGTCCGGCGCTGGTGGCGGCCCGCGCCCCGGACGGCGAAGTTCATCATGGCAGCGCTCGTGGTTTTGGTTCTTTGGCTCGGCGTCAACTGGATTTAC
>JBDTAV010000059.1:0-12644 GCA_039924385.1 Steroidobacteraceae bacterium | reverse complement strand
ATTCGTAATGCGTGGGTCAGGGGTTCGAATCCTCTTTGCGGCACCAAAAAAATCAATACCTTACGGCTTTCTAAGTTGGTTCCGAGTACCCCGTGTGAGGACTTTTGTACCACAGCGAATCGGCTGGGCATCGAGCGGGATGTAGGGTCATGTCGTGAGTTCCCGTCGCTGGGGCCCCCAACGGCGACCACAGCTCCTGGTGTCCCTGGTGCACGCCTTATGCGGTGAGTTTCGAGTACGCCAGTACCGCAAACTCGGCAACGGGTCGCATGTGTGCGGGTAGCTCAATAAGCAGTTTCGCAAATTGCTCGCGTGTGATGAACCTCGGTTCTGAGTCTTTGAGCTTCGCGAGGGGCACCTTAGGCGCGTAGCGTATCAAGCCCCATTCGACCGCAGCATGTAGCACTTCATGAAGCGGCGAGGATGCGCCGGCCCGAGGTAATGTTCATTACTCCGCTATCAAGGCGTACTGACGATTTGTCACAACGAGTTTATCCTAGTGCGATGTCATCGCCCAGCTCTAATACATGCTCCCGCGGGAATCAACACAGACAGGCCGGCAATCGCTTCCGCAGAGTAGCACCGCGATCCAGGCTCCATTCAATGCGGTATGCCTGGATTCTCGCTTTGATTGTGCTGGCGAGCTGTGGCGGCTCTGCGATGCCGGGGCCGCCAAGTGCGGGACTGCCGGCCCATCCGCCGCCGGCGCCGCAACAGATGGGTTCGGTGACGATCAGTCCGCAGAATGCGGCGTTGTCGGCAGCGCAGTCGATGCAGTTTGGCGCGACATCCAGCGGCGGCGGAACGCTTACATGGTCCGTGAACGGCGTCGCGGGGGGGAACGCCATGGCGGGGACGGTGGATGCCGCGGGCAACTATACGGCGCCCGCAATTTCTCACAGCACCAACATCGTCGTCCAAGCCGCGTTGACCTCCGCACCTCAGACGAATTTCGCCACGGCGACGGTGGCGCTGATCCAGGCCGGCCAGGTGCAGCCGACGGCCAATCCTCAGGTGGCCCTGTACACCATGGTTCTGCCGCAGGCCGGGACGGTCAGCGTGCAGTTTGGGTTGGATACGCGCTATGGCATGAACACCTGGGCGCAGCCGACCCCTTCGACTCCGGTCAATTATGGGGGCCAGGTGAGCATCGAAGTGGCGGGCATGCGCGGCGCGACCAACTATCACTTGCAAGCAATGGTCACACTGGCGAATGGCGTCACGTACAAAGATGCCGACCACACGTTCGGTACGGGCCTGCCTCCGCCCACGGCGCCGCTCGAGATCAGTACTCCCAGCGGGCTGACACCGCAGGCGGGAATTCAACTGTTCGATTCGGTCTTGTTCGGTTCAACCGCCTACAATCCAGCGCTGGCCCAAGCCTTTGCCACGGATCTTCAGGGTAATGTGATCTGGACGTACCGATACAGCGGAACTCCGGCGAACGTCATCACGCCGATCAAGCTTTTGCCCAACGGGCACTTCCTCCTCAATCTCACGGTGACCACGCCGCCGAACGGGCCGCCCATTCCGTCGGGCACCCCCAACGAAATCCGTGAGATCGACCTCGCCGGCAATACCGTCCACGATCTCACCGTGACGACGCTCAATCAGGCGCTCGCCGCCAATGGGTTCACCGGCCTCAATCTCTTTGCGTTCAGCCGCGATTTCCTGGTGCTGCCCGATGGGCACTATGTTTTTCTTGCCGCCATGGCCAAGGAGGTGCCGAACGTCACGGGCTATCCCGGCACCACGAACGTGGCGGGCGATGTGCTCATCGACGTCGATCAGAATTACAAGCCCGACTGGGTTTGGAGCGCCTTCGATCACCTCGACGTCAATCGGCATCCGTTCCAGTTTCCCGACTGGACTCATAGCGATGCACTCCTGTACTCGAGCGATGATCACGATCTGCTGCTGTCGGTCCGCAATCAGAACTGGATCATCAAAATCGATTTCAACGATGGAGCGGGAACCGGCAACGTTCTCTGGCGTCTTGGCGAAGGTGGCGACTTTCGGCTCATCGGGGGCGTGGACCCGACGGATTGGTTTTACGCGCAGCACGGTATGAATTTCTTCAGCATCAACACCAGTGGTGCATTCCAACTCGGCGTCTTGGACGATGGCGATGACCGCCTGTTTCCCTCGGGAGTGACCTGCGGGGCGGCCGGAGCGCCCTCGTGTAACTACTCGACTGTCCCGGTGCTGCTGGTGGATGAATCGGCGATGACGGCCACCCTGCTGCACCACTACATTGCGCCTGCGGCCTTCTATAGCTTTTTTGGAGGTCAAGTCGACCTGCTGGCCAATGGCGATATCGAGGCGGATTTCGGCGCCGCCAAGGCGGGCGCCGTCGTTCAGGAGTTTCAGCCGGGCGCGGGTATCGTGGAGACATCGCCTGCCATCGTCTGGCAGGCGATGACGCCCGGGGTGGACCTGTATCGTTCGCAACGACTGCCGAGCCTGTACCCCGGCGTGCAATGGTAGATAATTAGAACCGAAATCCGACCTCGATGGGAAGCACTGCGACCGGTCCCGACGAATTGACATGCTCGTAGCGAGCCTCGATGAACCAGGAATGACCTGACGGCAGCGCGAATTCCACGCCAGCGCCGGCATTCCATCCGAAATTCGTGACCCCATGGGCCGCGACTTGCGCCTCACCGTAGCCGTATCCGTAGCCATAACCGTATCCATAGCCATAACCATATCCGTATCCGTCGCCCCCATAGAAGGGCAATGCCTGGTCAAGCTCGATGCGAGTGTAGTACGCACCCACCCCGGCCATGCCATAGGCCCGAACGCCGTAGGCAATCGGGATGCGGTACAGCAAGCTGGCGTTTCCCGACAGAATGCTGCCGGTGCCGGAATCGATGGGCTGATTCGTGGCCTGCTGCCCGTTGTTGAGGAGCGCGATGGTCGCGTTGTACTGGCTGTAGTTCACGTCAAAGCGTATGTCGAAGGGATGCATCCAGGCCGGCGACAGGGTCAGCCCCGCGCCGAATGCGTAGCCGCCTTGCAGGTAGTTGGCAGTCTTGCCTAACGTATCGCTGTATCCGGCGGTCACGTCCCAGCGCGGGCCGCTCGCCCATTGAGCCTGGGCAATCGGGGCTGTGCCCAACAAGAGAATAATCACGTATGGGATGAGCCTAAGTTTTATCATCATCCATCTCCTGATCCGTCCACCGGTGTCAAAACAATCCTCTCTAGAAACCGACCCAAGGACCGGCGACACCCGCGGCGTCCGACGCCTCGAAGGCCACGTACACGCTTCGCCCATAGAAAAACGGCAATCCCCAATCGAAGGTGTTCATGCCGCTATCGGCCGGTCCCGCAAGATTCGGCAGCACCGGCTCGTTGGTCGAAAAATCGGCATCGGCGTTATCGACAGAGAACGCAATGGCCGCCACGGTCCCGTTCGTGCCCTGAATCGTCGCGCTGAGCGGCAACGCCGATGGGGGGCAATAGAATGCAGGTTGATCGCTACAGAGTGGGATGGTGTCGTCGGTGAAATAATACCCGCTCGAACCCGCATCGATGTAGCTCGAGCCATAGAGTGTGCCGTTGTAGCTCGTATTGAAGGTCCCATCATTGGGATCTACCGTGTAAATCTGGGCATTCATCAGGGAATTATTCGACTGTGTGCCTATCCCGAAGATCAGAGTTCCATTCAAGCCCGGACTCGATGCTGTCGCACTCGGCAGCGTGATAATCACCCCGTTGTTGTCGTTGGCGAAGAACGACACCGGATTCTGCAACTGCTGCGTGATTGCAATGGCGGTCGGCACGCAATTAGCGTTCATGGAACAGGCGTAATAAGTGCCCGGAATGGCGCTTGATTCACAGGCACTGCCGCAGTCGGTCAAGAAATTGCCGACCCCCAATACGGCATTCGCACCGAAACTGGCGACCGTATTCTCCGCAGGGCCTGATACACAGGGCGCCGGAACCGCCGGTGCGGCTGCATCCCCAATGACCTGAATCGGAATGCCGCTCGCCGTCTCGGCGCCGATTTCAAGATCCGCCGTCCTTACGGTTCCCCAAATATAGCCGTCCGCAAACTGGATGCATTCATCGAGCGAATTGCCGTAGCCGTCCTGGGCCTGCGGCAATTGGGCAGCCAGTGCACCGCCGAGTGCGGAGGCGAAGATACGAAATCCCGTCGACCCGGTGTCGACTTGTACATGATCGATGGTCTGGCATGCACCCGTGCTCCCCGGCGCGCAGATCGTCACCGTCGTGAACAGCGTGTTCACCGTGCCTCCGGCCGCCGCCGGTCCATTGTCTACGATGACGGGCAAGGTATTCATGCCAGTGCCTGGGCTGGGCCCACCGCCGGAGCCTGGACCTGGGCCGGCGATGCCAACAAACCCATTGTCATGACCGCCACTGCAGGCGGTGACGAGAGATAGCGCGACGAGCATGATTCCAATCGATGAGTGGTGCATGAGAGCAGCTCGCATGAGATACCTAGCGCAGCTCGCGGCGGGTAACGCCGTGAGGCATCAGAGAGGGCACATAGACTTGTCCGGAGGCCGAGCGCTGGAATCGGACAATGGACATCGCGAGGCTGGGCGTGTTGACCGATAGCACATGATGTCCCGTTCGATGGACCTTCGCAGCCGCGACATACCTATCGAAATAGGTGCCCAAGAGCAATTTGAGGTCGGGTACTTGCGCGCCGCTCCAAGTCACTGCGAATACCGGTCCCCCGTGCGCTGAGTATTCTCGCACTCTGGTACCTGTATCGGTCATCATCTCCTGCACGTCGTATTGCTGCATCGGTGTCGATATCAGCGAGCCGTGTAAAGCGGCGTGGTCGTGTGCCACGGAACTCACGTGTTCGCCGAGCGCCGCTTGGGCGCGCCCCGACAGACATATCGCCAACAAGGGCAGTATTATCGCGGTCGTTACGCCGTCGCCCTTGCACCACCGACGTTTGGCCAGAACGAGGCGTGTTCGGGTCGATGCGGATGAGAAACTGAACCGCCGGCGTAACCGTATCAGTGTATCAATGCGTGGGCGTCGCACGAGCTTCGCGCTCCCTTTCATTCAGATGTTACTGATTGGACTATCGTCAGTCCGTTTTGTTCCTCCGTTCTCGGCCCCCGAATGAGCTTTACTACACAAAATGCAGGTCGGCAGTCCGCCCGTCGCCCCGCCGATGACGCCGACAGTTCCGTCCGCAGGCAAATTCTTAAAGCCGAAAGGTCTGCCTGCCTCTCAGGCGCGATGGCTCACTCGCCCGCAATCGAGAAATCGACAACCTGCAGGCAACCTCAATCAACATTCGCCGATGCTCGCGTCGCCTTCGATATGATGTCCAACGGACGACCTTCATTATCTCCTCAGCGAGTGCGCGAAGTACCCGCTTAGGGCACGAAGCGGGTATTAGCGCGTCTAAACGCTATACAGAAACAGCTTTCCCGCGATTTTTCCCCCAACGTAAGGCAGCGCGGCGCTTCGCCGAATTCTTTACCCCCACAATCCGCAATCCCAACACGCGGGCGGCCTACGCAGGGACTACGCAAAGGCGGGGCTGCGTCATGCCGGCTGCAGTCGCTGTCTGCCCCATTGAATTATTTGCTGGCAGTCCGCCTAACATTCGGGCGAACGGCGTGGCAAAGCCGTGTCGGTCCGCTGCAGGTAAGTTATTGATTTTGTGTGCGAAAAAATTCTCAGCCCCCGCTTTTGCGTGCCCCTACCCGACCGGTCGCCTCAATTGCTTCGGTGTGACTCAACACGGCGAATATTTCGGTATTGCGCCCGACCGGAAAATCGATTCGCATCGAAGTGTTCGATATCTGTCGTATCGCGGGTAATCTCGGATCAGGGAACATTGGGGGTTGTTCGACCAAATGGGGTAATGCGCCAATTGGGTGTCCTTCCCGTTCCCCCGTTTCACTAGCAGCTAGACAGAGGCGGTGGCAATCCTCAGCCAGAAGCCGTAGACGATAGACACTGGGTTCCCCTGTGAATGCCCGCTTCGGACCCAATAGTGCGTCGCGAGCCAGTGGCGGGTGACGGGCGCTTGTGCGAGACAGCGTACAATCTGCATTGTAGAAATCATTCATCGCCACGATTGAACATCGTGACTGCGATCACTGCCGCGTGCTGCTCGCCGCCACAACGTTCGCGTGCCGGGCAACCTCCTGCCATCGACCCTCTTGCTTCATCCAAATACCCGTGAAACGCAGGTGTTCCGTTTTTCCGCATTCGGCATCTTCCCACCCCATAGAACCGTCTCGCTGCCCACCACGATCACGGTGTCTCCGTAGACGCGGATATGCTCGATCTGTCTTTGGTTGGAGGTTATTATTAGGAAGCCAGATTCCATCATCCCCAGAACCTGCTGTTTGGTCACGAATCTATTTAATGGATTGGTGACGACGAAATCATCGGACCATAAGCGCGCCGTGTCTTGGAGTCTTTGTTCAGGAAAGCGGTGACTTCTTCGGCATTCAGTTGCCGCACCTCCGCCTCGGTATGCCGATCCTTACTGTTCTGCGCCTGCGTGGCGGCGGCTTGTACGAAAAATGATGGTAATGCGCACAGCACAGCCAACAGGATGATGCTTTTCATTTGGTAGTCCCTCTGTCACTAAAATCCGTCGTGTCTAGATACACGCAAGCACGCCCGATGTCCCGCTATTAGAGGGAGACTCTTGAGCCCGCATGGCCGCTTCGATAGCCCGTTGGAAGGCTTCGCCACGCGCTGTAGATTCTTGGCTATTAATGCCCAACCCATCGAGAAAATAAAAACGCCATTACCACTGCCGGTCGGTGCCTTCCATGCGTGCATCACTTTCCGAGAAGCAGTGGCGGTCATCGGCCTGATTGACAATATCGCCCAGCAGCTCGTACATCGTCTCGTCGAGGTCCTCCTCGCTGCTGTAGAGCACCCGCAACTCGCACTCACCGTTCGACCTTTGTTTGGCGGCGCATTCCTCCAGGCAGTAGCGCTCGATGCTTTCGCGCGCGCGAATGGATCGCAGGAAACCTAGCCACTGAAACTTCGAATGCAAAGTCCTTCGCGTTTATCGAGTCATCGAGTCATCGAGCGGCGAGCTTATCGGTGCGGTATCGCTTCGAGACGTTGATATGAAACATGGCCAAGCCGAGATTTCGTTCTGGTTCGATTCTGCGTACTGGGGCCGCGGGTACGCGACCGAGGCGGCGCGGCGTGTCCTTGACTACGGTCTGGCTGAGCTAGGTCTCCATCGTATTGTCGGCTATCACATGACACGGAATCCGGCGTGAGGAAAGACTCTGGCGCGTCTTGGGTTTCAGCAGGAGGGGCTCCTGCGTCAGCGCGTGCGAAAGTGGGGCCGGCTTGAGGACGTCTGTGCCTGGGCCTACGTACACCCGGACACGCCGATATTGAAGTCTGAGACGCTCGGGGAGCGGGCCTAAATGTCCTCATATTGTAGCTTCTTGCCCGCGGGGCCTGTTGGAGCCACTGAACTACGAAATTTTACTGCAGCGAGGGCGCCAATGCCTGCCCGCCTGAGGGTGTCGGCGGTGTGCACGGCTATGCGGAGTTCCTCGAGCCATTTTCTTAAATTTTAACTGGTACGGCAAACGCCAGGCAGGTCACCTGGAAACATTCGTCAGCAACTCATCGATCTCGAACCGCTGGTGAGTTAGCCATCACCATCGCTCCAAACCGTAGTCCCACGCGCTCGCGTTGAGCTCGTCTGGCCATCGGGTCAATTCGAGACGAAACTTGAGATCGGCTAGCGCCGCGTTTGTTAATATCAACAGCAAAAGGAGTGATTTTCTTCATGGCTAAACCCCATCATCCTTTGGTGTGTGTTTCGAAACTGCATTATCCTTCCATTACTTTGGCATTGATCGCAGCTGTCCAGCCTCTCGGATGAGTATTGTCTAGTGGATGATCCGACATAGTGCGCCTATCGTTCATCGACAATTTGCGCTGGACCATGATTCTGTTGGTCATCAGCATGCACGCGGCGGATACCTACAGCGCGCTCGGCAACTGGTACTTTGTGGACCGAGTGCCTCTCTCCATGACGGAATTGCTGTTCTTTGCAGCATGGCAGATGTACTTGCAATCTTTCTTCATGGGCCTGCTCTTTTTTGTCGCCGGCTACTTCGTGCCTGCATCGTTCGATCGCAAAGGTCCCTCGGCATTCGTGAGGGATCGCGTCTTTCGCTTGGGCCTTCCGGTAATCTTCTATATGTTCATCTTAGGCCCAATCACCGAGTACTATGCGGCACACTCGTGGACGTCGACGCTACCTACTTCCTTCGGGAACGAATGGTTGAAACACATCCGCGATGGCGAGTTTCTTCAGGAAAACGGACCGTTATGGTTTTGTCTCGCACTATTAATCTTTTCGACCGTGTACGCGCTATTCGGGAGCGGGGCAAAACAGCTACCAGTTGATGGCGAGCCACCCCGGACTTTGCAGCTGATCGGCTTTGTTTTCATTATGGCCGCTCTGACTTTCATGGTCAGACTCGCAGGATCGCTCACGGTGCTCAACATGCATCTTGGCGACTTTCCACAATACATCCTCTTGTTCAGCGCGGGAATTCTCGCGGCGCGCCGTCAATGGCTACCAAAGTTGCAATTCTCAAGCGGGACACGATGGATGGCGTTGACTCTGTCGATCGGGTTTCCGGCGTGGCTTGCGCTCATCATAATAGGTGGTGCCCTTAAGGACGGAACGCTTGCTTATTCGGGCGGGTGGCATTGGCAAAGCGCGAGCGTCAATCTCTGGGAGGCATTTACTTGCGTCGGTATCTGCTTTGGCCTTCTGGTGCTTTTCCGGGAGTATTTCAACACGCAAGGACGGATAGCCAAATGTCTATCCGACAATGCGTTTAGCGTTTATGTATTTCATCCTCCGCTGCTAATTGTGGGCGCGCGATTGTTGCACGGGGTCCTATGGCAGCCCATCCTTAAGTTCCTACTACTGACTACAATCGGCGTAGTTCTATCCTTTTCCCTCAGTGCATTAGTCTTCAGACGAATCCCCTTTCTTCGCTCGATACTCTGATTCCCGGAAACCAGAGATTGGATTCTGAGTGCATCCCATTTTGGACTGGCTGATCCCGTTGTCTGAGTCGCATCTGCGCTCCATCCATAAATCGTGGATCACCCATTACAATGCCGGCGGTCCCCACATGTCCCTCGGTCCAGGTGTTCCCGACCCGAGCCCCAAACACCAGGACCAACAAAGGGCTCGTTCACGCCATCGACGTGACGAATCGTATACCGTCTGCGCCAAGTCAATCCTGGGCGGCCGACATCACGAATACTCCTTCGCATCCGCTCCCGCGTGATCGAATAATTGCGGATCACAACTCTGCCTGAGGCGCGGGTGTATCCGCGAGAACGCCGAACAAAAATAGCGTTGTAACTTCGGTAACGGAACTTATACGATGGCGTCATCACCGTAGGTATTCCTCAATGCGTATGTTTTGGAAACTTTTCTTTTTATGTTTCGGGTGCCTGATGCTGGTTCTGCCGGATTCCGTGGCGGCCCCTGCAGAGGCTCCCGCGTTCAAAGCCGTGAATATCGGCGATGGAATCGTCTTGCATTATGTCGAGCAGGGTAGCGGTCCGACGCTCATTATGATTCACGGCTCAATCAGCGATTACACCTATTGGCAGGAGCAGATCGGACCTTTCGCGCAACATTACCGTGTGATTGCGTACAGCCGCCGCTACAATTGGCCGAACAGCAATCCGGCCCGGCCTGGCTATTCGGCCATAACCGACGCAGAGGATCTCGCTGCGCTAATCACCAAACTTCATCTCGGCCGGGTCTATGTGATCGGACACTCCTACGGCGCGCTCACGGCCCTGTTTATGGCCGCGCGTCATCCTCAAATGTTGGAGGCCGTCGTTCTAGCGGAAGCGCCGGCGATCCCCCTTCTACGCGATCTCTCTGGTCCCGACACGCAGCGAGGGAAAGCACTGTATGCCGACATCCAGGCCCGCATGGTGGCGCCGATGCGCGCCGCCTTCGCCCGCGGCGACAGGGAGCGGGGCGTCGCGACTTTCATCGACTATGTATTCGATGATCCACAGGGTTGGAACAAAATGGTCCCTTCGTCCCGAGCGGATACGATGAAGGACGCCCGCGAGTGGGATGTAATGATGACTAGGGGGACACTATTTCCGGAATTGGCGCCATCGGCCATTCACGCCATCCATGTGCCAATGTTGATCATGTCCGGTGGGAAATCATACGCGTTCCTCGGACTTATCGACAGCGAGTTGGCCAAGCTTCTTCCCGACAACCGGCGCATCATATTTCAGGACGCGGGCCATCAGATGTGGATGCAGCATCCCCAAGAAGCGCGCGCAGACGCCGAAGCCTTTTTTCGGTCCCATTCATAACCGTCCCGCACCGTCCCACTCTGTGAGGAAAATCCTATAAATAAATGGATCGCTTTTGCATTTGGACTTGGATTTCCATTTTTGGGCGCCCTCGTACGGGCCGCGCCGACCTGTACGGCCTTTGTCGATGTTGCTGTGCTTTCAATGGCGCATCCGGGGACCGATAGGCACAGTACCGTCTTAACTCGCGGCAGCGCGATTGCGACAATGGGTCCCGTGGCCAAGATCGTTGTGCCGCCGGATTGCCAACGTATCGATGGTCGCGGTCGCTATCTCATTCCGGGCCTTGTGGATACGCACGTCCATTTCTTTGGCTATTCGAAGGCGGGTGAAGGTGATCGGAAAACCGAACAGTCGATATTGCGGATGCTGCTTGCCAACGGGGTGACGACGACTGTGGTGATGGAAGGCTCCCCCGCCATCCTTCATTTGCGCCAGGCGATCTTGGAGGGCCAAATCGAGGGGCCAAGACTTTACAGCACGGGTCCGCTCATCCAGGCGCCAAATACGGGCGAACTGCCGGGCCGGCGTACCTTCGAAACGCCGGCGGAGATACGCAAGGAAATCATTGCCGAAAAGAATCTCGGCTATGACTTTGTGAAAGTTCACGGAGCGATGCCTGCAGAGACCTACGCGGCGTTGCTCGCGACGGCCAAGCAAGTGCATCTGCGTGTTGTCGGTCATGTGCCAAACAATCTCGGAATGGATGCGGCACTCGACGGCGGGCAGGTGATGATCGCGCATGCGGAATCCTATCTGCAGACCTATTTCGAATTCAAACGCAAGCTTCCAACGGAGCCGTCCGAGATCGACAGGATGGTTCGCGAGGTTGCACGGCACACCGCGAAAGCGGGCGTCTATGTTCAACCGACGCTGTCGGTGTTTCGTCAGATCATCGCTCAGGTTGCTGATGCCGAAGCGCTGCTCGATCGGCCAGAGTTGAAGCTTCTGCCCCCGGAGGCAATTGCCGATTGGCACCCGGAGCGTAATCCCTACCTGCGGCATTGGAAGCTTGCAGATATTCCTTACTTTCGAGCGCAATACGCCGTCATGCAGCGGCTGGTTCGCGGTCTGAACGACGCCGGTGTGCCTCTGCTCTTGGGCACCGATGATATGGTCCCCATGCAACTGCCTGGCTTTGCGGACAAGGACGAAATGGAGCAACTGCAGGAGGCCGGCTTGACGCCTTATTGTGTTCTGAAAGCCGCCACGGCAAATGCCGGACGCTTCCTCGGGCCGAGCAGCAATGTGGGTGTCATAGCACCTGGCAAAACTGCCGACCTCGTATTGTTGAGCGCCGACCCAACTACCGATATTTCCAATGCATTTCGACAAGATGGCGTGATGCTGCGCGGCCGCTGGTTCAGCGAAGACGATTTGCAGCGCGACCTATGGGGCATATCCCGCCATTAAACACCGGTCTTTTAACTTGGATTCTCAAGGGCACCTGACGCGCCATTACCAATAGATTTCACGGCCTCTTTTCTAACTGGATTTTCGCGGCATTGCGGAGTCCAAGTCAACGGCGAGCAGAGGCCATTGCCGCGAAACCGCTTGATGTCACAGGTTACCAGCGTGAGCCGGCCGAGCTGCGGCACTTTCTGCAGCCGCACGAAAGCGCTCGCCCCTTCAGGGCCGCCTGCCCCGTGGCTGTCATAGCGGCTCCCGGATAGGGCGCCTGCAACAAAAGTGCCGCACCTCCGGTCTTTCTATCCGTGTAATCCATTGTCACAATGAACTGATGTTAAACATGTACGCCAGGATCCTGCAAATCCAGATCGCGCCCATCCGCACACCTGGCGTCGAATGAAGCTGCGCAGCGCCTTGCCCCGTCTGCTGCTGCTTGCCCTGATCGGTGCCGCCATTGCGGCGTTTTTTGTCTTTGACCTGCACCGGTACCTCAACCTTCAGACCCTCAAGGAGCAGCAGCACGTGCTGCAAACGTGGCGCGACATTCATCCGTGGCTGCTGCCCGGGGCCTTCTTCGCGATCTATGTTCTCGTGGCCGCCCTGTCGCTTCCTGGGGCGGCCATCCTGACTCTGGCCGGCGGCGCAATCTTCGGTGTGTTCGAGGGAACGATACTGGTGTCGTTCGCCTCCACCCTCGGTGCGACCCTAGCCATGCTGAGCAGTCGCTTCATCCTGCGCGATTGGGTGCGCCGGCGTTTCGGCGCTCGCTTCAAGCGCATCGACGAGGGCATCGCGCGCGAAGGTGGTTTCTATCTTTTCAGTATCCGTCTGGTGCCGGCGTTCCCGTTTTTTGTGATCAA
>JBDTAV010000058.1:0-5589 GCA_039924385.1 Steroidobacteraceae bacterium | reverse complement strand
CGTTGGGCGTAAATCCGTTGCCGATCGCCGCGCCGCCATTGCTCTGGTCGTTCACGGAGACCGTCACGCCCGGGAGCAGATTTCCCACGGGCACGATGTGCCCGCAGGCGTAGATATGCTTGTCCACCACCGGTGAGGGTAACGTTGCGGGGAGCGATCCAACAATCGTCGCCGGGAAGGATGGCACACTGACCAGGCCATTTACGCTTTGAGTCGCCGTCAGCTTGTCGCCAACTTTCAACGGTTGCGTAAGCGGGATGGCCTCAAATGCGAAGCGGGGTGTAGCAGATCCAATGACTGTACTGCCACTCAAGTAGATTCGCACGGTCGCCTTCGGAATGAAGGATTGTACAAACACGTGAGTCGAGCAGTTATCAACGGCCGTAATGATCGGCGGTGACAGGGTTGAGCGGCCGCCGGTATTGCCGCCAACAATCGGAAATTTCGGATTGATGAAAACCGGTTCCGCTATTCCCTCGCCGAAACCGGCTAGTACTAGGGCCATCGTCAGAACGGCCCGAATCGGGTACAAACACTTCTGCATGTTCTTCCCCTCACGAACTACTAGCGACGAAACTTTGAGACCGAAAATGAAGTTCCACCAAAGTAAGCGACGTTCAAACAAAAAGACCCTCACCCATCCCCAAACAATTTGACGCAAGCATGGCGGACCGCCTGGCTTCGTCATTATGTGTTGCATCGCAATGTGCTCCGCGGCAGAAAGTGTGCCCACGGGTTCCCCTGACCGCGGAATGGGGTGTCGACGAGACGTTTCGGTGGGCCAGAGCGTCTCGAAGAGACTTCGCCATTGTTTTGGCATCTTTCTGTGTGGGCATTGGTCTGATCCTCCTGACACGGCGAACCATGCATGATCAGCGCTTGCCTTGCTGATCCGTTCGCCGGGCGGTTAAGGATCAAAGATTCAACTGCGGATGCATTCACTGTACTCCGAATCGGAGCGCAAGCGGCAGGCTGCACCGAGCCTTGATCAACCGTACAGCGGAGGGGCGATCCCTGTCAAGGCACGGCTCGAGTCGCGTCGTCGTATGGATTCGGTAGGATAACGCCGATTGAGTGCTCGTGTCCGAAGCGGAAGTTTGTGCCGCCCAATTGCGGACCTTCAGATGTTGGGAAGCAGACATTACCGGAAATGCGGCGCGCATGGTGCACCCGCGGTGTGCTGCCGGTACTATGGCGCGGCTTGCCTGTTATGGCCTGTCCCAAAGAGGGATCGATGGCGCCCCGTTGAATCCAGCTTCATTTGCGTTTTCGATGCTCCTGGCCGCGCCGTTCCTGTATTTCTTGGTCGCCGGCGCCAAGACTTTTAATGTGCCCGAGCTAGCAGATGCCGGTGCAGCATGGGGTCAGACCTCATTCATTTCCGGTTCGATCGCTGTTTTTTGGACTGGACTGCACGAAGGCATCCACATTACCAACGGCGTCACAGGCGTTGCGATTGCTGTGCTCTCGATTTCACTTTACGAGTGGGCGCGCCGGACTGTCGCGGGGCGAAATTTCTATATCGCTTTGGCTGGCGAAGTGCCTGGCGCCCTGTGCGAATCGGGACCATATAGGTACATGCGGCACCCTTTTTACATGAGCTACATGCTCGCATTCCTGGCAATGTTGGTAGCAACCCCGTCCGTCGTCGCAGCTGTGGTCTTTGTCTGTAACGTAGCCCTCTTTGTCTACATGGCGTTGGATGACGAGCGCACAATGGCGAGGAGTCCGCTGGCCGAGGCGTACAGCAAATATGCGAACCGCGTCGGAATGCTTCTGGTCTTACCCGGAAGGCGCTAGCAATATTCTCGGAAAGAGATTCATTCGACGCGACGCAAACGTTGACCGTCCGCCATGTGGGAGTGTGAGAGGTGCGACCGAACGGCAAACCATGGCCGAGAGCGCGATCTCGTCAATGAGTACTAAGTGCCCAAAACCGCCGATTGTGTTGTCCGCTTACGCTCAGTTCAGGCCGGCCTTTGGTCGCACCGTTAAGAGCGGTTTGTGCGGATCTCTGACATCGACGCGAAACACATACCGGCCCAGCTTCGACACTTCAAGAATAAGGATGTCGGCTTTTAAGTCCAATGGCTTAGGCTTGTCTAGATAAGTTGCTTGCTCGTCGAAGGGCGCGCCGAGCTCGACCTCCTCCCCATCCTCGGATTCAATAAAAAACGCGTTGCTGCCCGTCTCGAGCGTGAGCTCCGCTTCATAGATTGATTGATCCGCCTTCTGCATCCGGTCGCGAAGGCTCCAGCCGTTCATAGTTCCGCGCACATAAATCGGAATCGATGCAAATAATCCTGCCGTGGGCTGGGCGGTCTTGGAAATCAGCCCTGGGACATAGCGCGCCGCGATTTCATCTACGATCAGGTCCGGGCGTGAGTGAGAGCGATTGGTCAACACAATCACGGCGAGTCCGTCATCAATGAAGCGGGTGATCACAGTAGTAAATCCTTGCCAAGCACCACCGTGCCCGACGCGCCGATGGCCGTTCTTTGACTCTACGAACCAGCCGAAGCCGTAATTCGTGGTACTGCCATCGTTCAGTTTTGCCGGTGTCCAACTGATGTCCTTCATGGACTTGCTTAGGACCTGGTCGCCCTCTAGCGCGATGGACCAGAGCGCAAGGTCGTGCGCGGTTAAGTACAAGCTGCCGTCACCCGTGCTGTTCAGCGTGGGCGAAACCCATTCTTGGTTATAAAGCACTTCGCCTACGCGATCGTATCCGGCGGCGCGATGAGGCACGATGTCACGCTCGCTGATGATACGGGTGCCCATGCCGATGGGCTTGAATAGCCGCTCACGCAGTTGGTCGCCATAAAACGAGCCGCCAACCCGCGAGCAGAGGATGCCGAGAACCTGATAGCCCATATTGCTGTACGCCCATTTCTCGCCAGGCGGGCTCAGTAAAGGCACGTTTTCAATGTGCTGCAGAAGCTCTTCTTCAGAATAGTCCTTGCGCATATCAATCGATTTGTCGACTGCCGCCATGCCGGAAGTATGCGTAAGCAGGTGCCGAACGGTGATCTTTGACCAACTCGCGGGGGTAGTGGGCAGGTACGCCGAAATGGGCTCGTCCAGCTTTATCTTGCCGTCCTCGACCAGCAGCATCGTGAGCGCAGCGGTGAACTGTTTTCCCACTGAGCCGGACTGGAAGACAGTACTCGAGGTTACCGGTACCTGATGTTCCACATTGGCAATGCCGTAGCCTTTCTCTTTGACGATCTTGCCATTCTTGACGACGGCGATGCTCACACCCGGAATATGCTGCCGCGCCATTTCGGCACTCACCACATCGTCAACCTGGTCGGCTTCGACGCAACCGAAAAAGAGTACACCTACGCAAAGTGCAATACGCAAATGCGTTAGCAAAGCAGCACTTTTGAATGCCCGCATCCGCTAAGCCTATCTGACCTTGCTTGGGTCTGCACCTGGCCGACTTTCGCCAGTGGTGGGACTGGCGGGGAAGTGCCCGATGGCCGGCGGCGATCGACCTCTAACCGCCCGTAAAATCGCGCGCGGCTCCATTTTAAGAATCTTAGGGCCGGATCTGTCCTGGCCGCGACACCAGAAGAACCCGTAGAATTTCGGGGCGTGATAGAACCGTGTCGGAGGCAGTACGTGAACGACTGGCGATTTCTAACCGGCCTCTCGGAGCCCACCGGTGAGTAGCACTCGGCGCGCTGTTGCTGCGGGCATCGTCTTGTTGCTGGCGGGCGGCGCCGTAGTGTGGCGGCATTCCACCTCGCGATCCTCGCCCCCGTTGCCGGCGACAAGCAAGACGAGCGACCTTGTTCTTGCTGCGACACCTCCGCTACACACTTCTCGCGCCGCTGTCATGGCCGAGCCGGTGAAGGGTTTATGGACGCGGCCTTCGCCCGCAGTCGCAGCGCGAAATATCCAGCGTTGCAGAATCGGCGCGAGCTTGGCACCCCTGGGTGGCAGCCTCGACATCATCGAGCGTTTAGCCAATGGAGACATCGATGGCGCCTTCTCCCAGCTCAAGGCGCAGGCACGGGCCGGTGACGCCTCAGCCGCCAACCAATTGGATTACCTCGCGCACTTCACCTGTGGATTCGCCCGCGTCGATGGTCCACAAAGCAACTCTCAGGCATCACAGCTCCTCGACAGTAACTCCTTGCCGCCTTCGGATCGCGACTGGTTTCGCGCCGTACTCGAAGCTCGCAATTCATTCAGGCAGCAGATCGTCAGCAGCTGTGATCAATCGCTGGACAAGAGCGAAATTGATACCTGGGGGACTGCGGCCGCGGCAAATGGCGATCCGGCGAGCGAGTACTCTCTATGGATGTTTGGTGGCACCAATATTCCGAAGCTCAGCGATGCGCAGCTGCGCGCCGCTGCTCTCGGCGGCTATCCTTGGGCCCAATACACTCTCGGCGGCCGGACTACTGGACCCGAAGAGGTAAGTAGACCAGGGGAGTTTCGCCCCGAGCCTCTCGCAGAACCGTACGTGACACTCTCGCGTCATACGGCTCCCATTGCGGGGTCGCTGGATTTCCATGAAGCTTGCCAGTGGGTAAACAGCGCCGGTTGGCGACGGGCAATGCGATCAAGCCATTGCAGACTCAATTGCAGATGACCTGCCAGGCGTTTGTACTTTCGCCGAACCCATGAGGCCAGCTTCCCATCGAGGTGATGGGCAATGCGGGTCATGGCGGACCGGTAAAAGACGCCGTAATAGTTCCACCAGCCGCGTAGCACGGGATTATATCGCCTCGATAGATCCTCAATGGTCACCGAAGTTTGTTGTCGGAGCTGCCAACTCTTGATCGTCCGCATCATGCCAATCAGCGCCTCTCGGCTCACAGCCGGCAGGTAGCTCGTATAGTGCTGCCCGCGCTTATTGACGGCGGAACGCGGCATGAACGTAAATCCCAGGAACGTAAATTGAACCTGCGAATATTCACCGCGTCGATTGCTGTCCTTGCAATACACGATTTTTGACTTGGAGGGATGCATCGTCAGCTTGCAATGCGCCAATCGCTGTCCGATTGCGGCTAACAGGTTCTCCGCCTCAGCCTGGCTGTGGCAGTGAACGACCGCGTCGTCAGCATATCGGGCGAACGGACACTGCGGATACGTCCTCTGCATCCAGTGATCAAAACAGAAGTGCATGAACAAGTTCATGAGCAAAGGACTCACCACGCCACCTTGCGGTGTACCCTTCCCGCGATGGGTCAATTCCCCATCCACGGTTTCGAAGGGAGCAGTTAACCAGCGCTCGATGTACAGCAATACCCAGCGATCCTTGACTCGCGTACGAACCGCTTTCATCAAGAGATCGTGATCAAGATTGTCAAAAGCGCCTTTGACATCGAACTCCACAACCCAGTCATACTTCCAGCACCGGTTGCGCGTGATGGCGAGGGCTTGTTTGGCTGATTTCCCGGGACGGTACCCGTAAGAATCTGGATGAAACAACTCATCCACCGGGGGTGTCTAGTCTGAAGTTCCTACCCTGGCCTGACGGATTTTCTTATCGCTGACAACGACATAGATGATTTTGGAGTGTGTTGATTCTGACTACAGGGTGATTTGATCGACTAGGTCGAAGGCGCGTCGTTG
>JBDTAV010000057.1:0-57627 GCA_039924385.1 Steroidobacteraceae bacterium | reverse complement strand
TTTACCGGTTCACCCGCCGTCAAGTTGTTGGTCAGCGCTGCGAGCCCACTCGAAGTCGTGACGTCGATCGGGCTGACCGTCAAGACGCCGTTCGTGAGATCGACCTGGTACACCAGGGTCGCGCTACCCGAGCTTGTACTGACATCCACCGTGGCGGCATTGGCGCCGCCGGGTATGGTCATGATGAAGGCATTGCCGGCTAATCCGCTGGCCACAAACCCCAAGGGCAGTGTCGAGGGCGTCAGAATTGTCGCGGCTGCCGACCAGCCGTTGGCATTGGCCGGGTCGTTCCAGATCGCGAAGCTGACGCCGCGAGAGGGCGCCGCACCCACCGTTCCGCCGAAGTTGACGCTGTCGCTGGTGGCCGCGATGAACTCGCTGACGGCGTTCGCGCCGCTCGTCACCACGGTCGGATAGGCAAAGTTCCACCACCGGTAGCCGGCGATGGCATTGCCCATCGGGTCCGCACCGTTGGCGGTCGCACTGTCGATGTAGTTCAGAGCAATCGTGTAGTCGTCCTTGGCGGTCGCAAACACCCGGGTGTAAGTGAAGCCCGTCATGTCGGGCGCAGAGATCTTGCCGTCGTACTTGGCGACTTCGATATCCACGGTCTGCGCAACCAGCGGCGTCGCCAAGGGATCGACCACGCTGGCATGGACCTTGAAGCCGCGTACCAAATCGTGGTTCGTGAGAAACACCGTGCCGGTGCCGATCGGCGTCGCGTCCGCGAGGCCGTTCTGCGGCTGGCGGAAGAAGAACTGCGTGTTCGCATCGACCACCAGGTCCACGCCTCGGCCTGATTCGTTTTCAACCGTCATCACGTCGGTACCGGTGTTGACATGCAGCACATGGCCTTCCGGACTCAGCCACACATTGTTGAATTGGCTGCTCGCCCAGATGCGCGTCGCGACCAGCGTGCCGTTTTCCTGGTAGCGCGCCGCCACCCGCACGAATTTCCCATTGACCGACGCTTCCGAGGTGAAATCCTTGATGACGGTGCGGGTCTTCGCATCGACGTCATAGAAGATCGTGCCGTTGGTTGCGTCTGCCAAGATTTGCAGAGATTGCGCTCCGGCGATGGCTGTTTCAGGCGTAACGACCGGTTCGGTCGGAAATTCCTTGGTGATGGTGATGCTGGTATTGTCGCTCGCGATCGCTGTCACATCGCCGTACGTGTGGCGCAACACGAGACGCGCCAAATCATGCAGCGGGTGATGCCGCACCGGGCCGTTGAAGTTGACGGCCCAAAGCGTCGTGCCCGCGCCCGGCGGCACATGCCCGACGAGGAACGCGGGATGCGCCAGGTCAAATTCAAGATCCAACGCATTGTACTGATTCGCGCTCACGGCCAGTGGCGCCACGAAATTGACATTCACCGGCACGGTGAGATTTGCCGTGGTACCCATGGTGTGCTGGATCTGAATTTCCGCGGCAGGAATCGTCGTTGACGCGGCGGCCGCAAATCCGGTTTCCGGATCCGCCGAGGTCGTCAGCAGAACATCGCCCGGGTTGGCGCTGATCGTCAGCATGGCACCGGTATAAGTGCCGACCGGCACGCTCACATTGCCGAGGATTTCGGCGATTTGATCGAGTTCCGCCAGGTTGACCACGGGAGCCGGAGTCGGTGCCGTATACACGGTGACGTTGCTGCCGCCACCTTGCGGTACCAGGGCGATGGAAAGAACCTTGACGCCGATGGTAGCCCAATCCTCGCTCGAGGCGTCGCTGATGAGCATGGCCACGTCCGCACTTTGCGGTGCAGAGGGCGGCGGGTTCATGGAGCCTCCGCTGGAACCGCCGCCGCCGCAGGCGGCTAGCACGGCGCTGGCGAGACTCATCGCCAACAGTCGAGATTTAATCGAGAGCATGACTGGTTACTCCTCTAAATTAACCATAATTGATTCTTGTCGAATGTTGGCGCACTGCTCAGCGCCGCCAATGCAAGCATCAACGGCGCGTGCAGACTCGCGTTGACACGCGCGGCACGAGAGGAGGCTGTAGGAAAAAAGCGACATGATGTTTGTGAGCGCACGGCAGGTCGCGTAGGCAAGGATTGCGCGCCGTATCGCGCATGCGATCGGCTGTCGTGATTAGCGCGTGATGGCGGTCTCACTTTAAGCACCGCCAATCGTGCTTTACATCACGAGCGCACCAGGGGCGGCCGCGCTATCGTGCGAGATGCGACCCAAAGGAGTTCTTATGACAAGCCGCAAATCGCCGTGGGTGTTGGGATTCATTGCATCCGCAACGATGGCAGGCTGTGCGTCGACGCCTTCCGGCGTTGTTCCCGGCGGCCAGGATGCCTATCATGTGAGCGTAGTCGGCGCACGCTATGAAACGCAGACGGATACGAATCTCAAGGCGCTCAGTGCCGCCAATCAATACTGCGATCAGTTGGGCAAGCATGTGATGTTTCGTCGATCCACGGAAACGAGCGAGCATGCCTGGTCGCCGAAACAGGAAGACCTGACGTTCGTCTGCATGGATGCGAAGGATCCCGCCTACATGCGCGCCGCGGTGGAGCACGCCGCGCCGGTCGTCGCGAAAGAAGAGTAGCCCGCGCCGCCTGGAATCAGGCTTTCGGCACGACCAGCAATTGCACCCAGAACAGGCCGCGTCTCGCGGCATGACCGGTCGCGTAAGCAATGCCCATTTCTGCGAATCGCGGATCCATGATGTTTTCGCAGCGACTGGGGCTGTCGAGCCAGCCTTGCACGACTTCGTCAGCGGACTTCGGCCCGTAGGCGATATTCTCTCCAACCAATTTTTCCTGATAGCCGACGGCGCGCACCCGATCGGCCGGCGAGTGTCCGGTGCGATCTTCGCGTTCAAAATAGTTGTGCTCGGCCATGTCGTCGGCGTGCCCGAACGCGACACTCGCCAACGTTTCGGATAGCTTCACCGGCGGCGCAGGTGCGAAGGCGCGATCACCGCAGCGCGCGCCGCGGGCGCGACTTCATTGACAAGCTGTAAGACGCGGCTGGCCTGTGGCGGTGCTTGTGCGCTCGCCGGCGCAGAATTTTTCCGTCCGGCATGGCACTGCAGCAACGGATGCGCTATCTTGATCGGATCGAACCTAAGCGGGATGCCAAGGCCCTCGATGAATCAGCTCACCGAGCTACTCGGACGGATGCAGCACTTGATTCGTGCACGCTGATGTATCTGGCCACCGACGCTGACCTATGGAGCGTGCGCATCGACAGCAATGGGCCTCCACCGGAGTCAATAAATTGAAAATACTGATGGGATTCATTGGCGCTGTGTCCTTTCTGGCCGGAATGGGCAGTGCACTGGCCGACGCGACGTGCGAGAAATGCACGCACGATATCCAGGTGCAATATCGAAAATGTCTGCAAAGCGGACAGGCGCAGGCGAGTTGCGCAAAAGAAGAACAAGAGGCCGCACAAAAATGTGTGGTCATCTGCAACCCGCATCCTAATTAATGTCGCGGCCTTAAGTCGGATATTTCGTTTTATTGATGTCTTCGGCCAGATGCAGCGCGGTACGGGCCAAATGCTTGCGCAATTGCTCCCCGCGCAAATCCGCCTCGCTGTGAGCCAACTTAAGCCTTCGCACGGCGGTGCCGCAGGTGACGACAATGTGTCCTGAAGCCTGCTCCCAGCTCCATGTGCAAACCGGCTTGCCATTGTCGTCAGACCAGCCGCCCGCAAGATCGGTGGAATCCGCAAAATTGTGAGTGATTGCCATAGCGTTGCAAAAGTCCCATGGAAGTTACAGACGGACACTTTACAACGAATAAATGCGGCGAGCCTATAAGCGCCCGCTGCTGGATGCGGTGATCGCCGTTATACTTGCTTCAGATGAATTGAGCCGTCGCCGGTATGGATGGTGAGCGTCGAGCCGCCGCCGTTCATTTTGCCGTGGACCCGCGATTTGCTCATGACGCCATCCATCGTGAGGGGGATGTCAGTGGTGATGCGTCCGTCGCCCGAGCTGGCCTCGATATTCGCGGGCATGTCGGGAGGCAGACCCACGTCGATGTGGCCGTCACCCGAAACGATGCTCCAGCTTGAATCCAATTTGGAACCATGCAGCGCGTCCACGCTGATACTGCCGTCGCCGCTCTTCACGTTCAGCACATCAAACCTTCCCGAGAGACGGATACGCCCATCGCCGGAGCTGGCGTCGCATTTGCCATCCAGATCGTTGGCCTCAATGGACCCATCACCCGTGTGAAGGCGAACCGCCCCCTTGAGGGAACCCACGCTGAGAGCGCCATCGCCGCTGTGCAGATCAACGGTGCCTGAAACGTTGTTGGCCTTGATCGAGCCGTCCCCCGTTCTGACCTGCAGGTCCGCGTCCTTCGGCATGCGAACCTCAATGTGCAATCTTCGACTCATGCCGATGGAGAAATGCCATCCACGGGGAATGCGCGCGGTCAACTCAATCTCATCTCCGTGTTGGCTGGAATCGATGTGCAGCGACTTGTCCAGCGTATAGCCCTGATATTCGACGCGGAATTCAACCTCCTTGGTGTCTCCGGTCGTGACACTGACACTGCCGTCGTCCGTGTCGACTCGCACCGTGGCTCGATTCGAAACGGTGTAGGTTTTGGCGTAGTCATCCGCATGCACCGCGGCGGCAAACAGGCCGCTGACGAGAAACGCCATGCCGATGATGGCCGGTCGATGGACGATGGATCGTTTATAAAGAGGGGTCATTGACTGGCTCTCCCCATTTTGCGAATGGAAAATTCCCGCGCCGCCAAGATGCATAGGGCACTTCTGCGTAGAAGGGCGCGCCGGAGCATATAAAACCCGTTTGGTCGAGAAAAGTTGCATCTAGCGATCGAATCGGATTTTTGCGCTGCGCCCCCCCTGAGGGGCCTCATGTTACCCATTTGCACAGTCTCGCTGCGGCGATGCTCAGGTATCCGTGACGGGATGTCGTCGCGGATATCCGAAGTACGCGTCCCTACCAAGCCAGTATCACGTAACTCGTTGATTATCTGCGCATGGCTACGAGATTACTCGGCGCGCGCCTACCCGTCTTTTGCTTCGAATATGGCGCTCCCTACGGGATTCGAACCCGTGTTACAGCCTTGAGAGGGCCGTGTCCTAGGCCTCTAGACGAAGGGAGCGGACTGGCGGATCTTTGGGCCTTCGACCCTTAAGAGGGCTGGTAGTATACGGGCCAATTTTTTGGACTCAAGCGGAACCCTCTTTTTGAACTCATCGCCGACGCCACTCCCGCCCGTAGTCGTTCCCCGCTCTGAGCATTCGATATCGCGTGCGTCCATTTCGCCGAATGCGCTGAAAGTGCTGTACCGGCTCAAAGAGGCCGGTTATCAGGGCTTCCTGGTCGGCGGGGCGGTACGCGACTTGTTGCTGGGCTTAAGGCCGAAGGACTTCGACGTGGCGACCAATGCATTGCCCGAAGAGGTGCGGCGGCTGTTTCGCAATTGCCGCCTGATCGGCCGTCGTTTTCGCCTGGCGCATGTGTTTTTCGGCAACGAGATCATCGAAGTGGCGACTTTCCGCGCGGCCGCGGCGCCGGAGCGCGAAGACGCAGAAGATCTGGATGCCGAAGGCGGCTCCGATGGCGGCGCGGACGGTGGCGAAGTCGCAGAGCCGAGGGCCGACGAACCCGTCGCGGAGTTCACAGCGCCGTCCGATTCCGAGCATCGTGCCTTCGACACGCGCGGCCGGATTCTTCGCGACAACATTTACGGCACCATCGAAGAAGATGTTTGGCGGCGCGATTTCGCGGCGAACGGGCTGTACTACAACATCGAAGATTTCTCGATTTGGGATTTCGTCGACGGCGTCAGCGATGTCAAGGCGCGTCGCCTCAAGATGATCGGCGATCCTGAGACCCGCTATCGCGAGGACCCGGTGCGCATGCTAAGAGCAGTTCGCTTCGCGGCCAAACTCGACTTCTCCATCGAGCCCAATACCGAAGGTCCGATCAGGCGGCTGGCCTACTTGCTGGACGGAGTTCCGCCGGCTCGGCTCTTTGACGAAGTCCTGAAATTATTTCTTTCGGGATTTGGCGCGAAGGCGCACGAACTGCTGCAGCAATACGGGCTGTTTGAACATCTGTTTCCGCAATCGGCCGCTGCCTTCGCCTTGCCGCCGTACGCCTATGCCGCGGACATGCTCAAGCTGGGACTCTCCAATACCGATGCGCGCATCGCCGCTGACAAGCCGGTTACGCCGACATTTTTGTTTGCGGTGCTGCTGTGGAGCGCAGTGCTGCGCGAGCTCAATGAGCGACAGGCGGGTCCCACGCCGGATATCGCGCTACTGATGCAGGCTTGCGACGGCGTGCTTCGAGTCCAGCAATCGCGCGTCTCCATTCCACGCCGCTTTTCCATCCCGATGCGCGAACTGCTGATGCTGCAGCCCCGCTTCAATCGGCGCAGCGGCGTCAAATCCTTGAGTCTGCTGCAACACCCGCGCTTTCGCGCAGCCTATGATTTTCTGTTGCTGCGCGCACAATCCGGCGTCGCGGATCCGGAGCTGGCAAAGTGGTGGACGGATATTCAAGTGCTGCCGCAGGAAGAACGGCTGGCGCTGGTGCAGGCGCGGCCGCCTGAACCCGCTGCGGAAGGATCGCCGGCGCCCGGCCGGAGGCGGCGCCGCCGTCGACGCGGCGGAGCGGCGCGCAGTTAGCAATGAGCACGCTCTGGCGCCCCGCGTACGTGGCGATCGGCAGCAACTTAGGGTCCCCGCGCGATCGTGTGCTCGAGGCGATGCAGCGACTAGCTTCTTTGAGCGCCGCGGACACGCTGCTGCGATCGCGTCTGTATCTCTCACGTCCCATGGGCCCACAGGACCAACCGGATTTCATTAACGCCGCCGCGGGTTTGTTGACCCGGCTGACTCCTCAGGAATTGCTCGCGGGACTGCTCGAGATCGAACGCAGCATGGGGCGCACTCAGCGTGAACGCTGGGGCCCGCGCGTGATTGACTTGGATTTGGTGTGGATGGTTGATGCGGCGGTGGACGAGCCGGGTCTTATGGTGCCGCATCCCGGAGTGTCGATACGCAACTTCGTCCTGTATCCTCTGGCGGATATTGCCCCGACGATCATGATTCCCGGGACGGGAACTGTGCTCGATCTGAAGCGCAACGTGGGCGGCGATGGGATCTCGGTCTTGGAATAACAAGAGTCTTTGAATGCCAGTTGCAGTACCGCACCGCTTTATTGTCGTCGAGGGGCCGATCGGAGTCGGCAAGACCAGCTTGGCGCGCCGTTTGAGCCAGTCATTGGGCGGCCAGCTGGTGCTGGAGCAAGCTGAGCAGAATCCTTTTCTCGAGCGCTTCTACAAGAATCCACGCGCGGCTGCATTTCAGACCCAGTTGTTCTTTTTGTTTCAACGTGCGCGTCAATTGGAGGATGTTCGCCAGGAGGACCTGTTCGGTGCGGTGCGCGTGGCGGATTATTTATTGGAGAAGGACCGGTTGTTTGCACGCGTCACGTTGGACGACGCGGAATACGCGCTCTACGAAAGGGTTTATGAACGGGTGGTGGTGGATGCACCCAAGCCGGATTTGGTGGTTTATCTGCAGGCGCCCGTGGACGTACTGGTGGACCGCATCAGCAAACGCGGCATTCGCTACGAGCAGCACATCGAGCGCGCTTACCTCGAGAAACTTACGCAGGCCTATGCGCGGTTCTTCCACAGCTATGACGCCTCGCCGCTGCTGATCGTCAATTCGGCGGCCATCGATCCGGTCAGCAGCGAGAATGATTACGCGCAATTGTTTGCCGAGATCGCTAAAGCGCGGCGGGGCAGGCATTTCTTCAATCCCGCCGGAAGTTCCTTGTTGCCGGCTGGCTAGCCGGCGGCCCGAGGCGGCGAGCCAGGCGAGCGAGCTTGCG
This sequence comes from Steroidobacteraceae bacterium, assembly GCA_039924385.1. Taxonomy (GTDB): domain Bacteria; phylum Pseudomonadota; class Gammaproteobacteria; order Steroidobacterales; family Steroidobacteraceae; genus Bog-1198. The sequence continues at coordinate 49,779 of JBDTAV010000057.1, read as the reverse complement.
CGGTTCGGTGCTGGGCCAGCGCCCACTGAACGTGTTCGCGCACCATCGCCGATGGATGCCGTTCGCGGGCTGCGAGTGCGGAAATCACGGCGGGTGAGGCGGGTGCGTTGCCGAGTGCAACGGCAACATTGCGCAGCCAGCGTTCATAGCCGATGCGCCGGATGGCGCTGCCGCTGGTCCTTTCCTCAAACTCCGCTTCACTCCAGGCAAAAAGATCGGTGAGCTGCGCCCGGTCCAATCCATGCCGGACCGCAAAATCCTTCTCGGCCGCGGGCCGCGCGAACTTGTTCCAAGGGCACACCAACTGGCAGTCATCGCAGCCATAGATGCGGTTGCCGATGGCGCGGCGAAATTCTTCAGGGATATTCCCGGCGAGTTCAATCGTCAGATAAGAGATGCAGCGCCGCGCATCGAGACGGTAGGGCGCGACGATGGCGCCGGTGGGGCACGCGGGCATGCAGGCGCTGCACGAGCCGCAGTGCGCCGTGCTCGGCTTGTCCGGCGGCAATTCAAAATCCAGATAAATCTCGCCGAGAAAAAAATACGAACCGGCATTGCGATCGATTAAATTCGTATGTTTGCCGATCCAGCCCAATCCCGCATTGCGCGCCAGGGCCTTTTCCAGCACCGGTGCGCTGTCGGTGAAGACTCGATAACCGAAGGGTCCGATCGCCTCCTGAATGCGGCCGCAAAGTTTCTGCAGGCGCGAGCGCAGCAGCTTGTGATAGTCGCGTCCAAGGGCGTAGCGCGAAATGTAGCCGGTGCTGCCTTCGCCCAAGGTTTCCTCGGCGTTGGCTGCTTGCGGCGGCCAATAGTCCATGCGAACGCTGATGCAGCTGACCGTGCCGGGAATCAATTCCGATGGCCGCGACCGCTTGACACCATGGCGCGACATGTACCCCATCTCGCCGTTGAACCCCGCGCGCAGCCACTCGAGAAAATGGGCCTCATCGGCCGGCAGCTCGATGGCGGCCACACCAAGGCCTGTAAAGCCCAGCTCCGCCGACCAAGTTCGCAACGACGACAGGAGAGCCGCGGGAGCGGGCTGGGCGGGTAGTGCGGTGGCTGTCACGGTGGTCCGTATAATAAACCCATGCCGAAAGCCCCCTTAAGTTTTGACCTGCCCGATAGCGGCGCCACGGAGGCCTTGGGCGCATCACTCGCCAAGACCTTTCCCGGCGCAGACTCGGGCGCGATTGTTCATTTGCGCGGCGAGTTGGGCAGCGGCAAAACCACTTGTGCACGCAGCCTGCTGCATGCCATCGGCGTCACGGCGCCCGTTCGCAGCCCGACTTATACGCTGGTCGACACTTACAGCGTGGCCGGCATGACCTGCGTGCACGTCGATCTGTATCGAGTGCAGACCGGCACCGAGGTTGAGGAGCTGGGGCTGCGCGATATGACCGGACCTGGCTACCTCATGCTGATCGAGTGGCCGGAGAAAGGCGGCGTCGCTGTCCCGCCGGCCGACCTGCTTCTGCAGCTGAACTACAACGGCGAAGCTCGCTCGGCTGCCCTGGGCGCAGCGAGTGCAACGGGGAGCGACTGGTTGTCAAGGCTAGCAATTGACACTAGCTTGGTGCCCTATGTATCTAATTTAGCTTGAAAAAAGTACCGATTCGGCGTTAACTTATTGCCATGAATCGACTGCTCTGCCAGTGGGCCGGCGGAATGTTGCTGGCAATGCTCTTGCTGCAGCCCGCTCGCGCGGTCGATGTTCGCGCCATTCGTCTGTGGGCAGGTCCCGATAGCACGCGTGTCGTCGTGGATCTTTCAGGAACCGCGCAGCACAGCTTGCTTCTGTTGCATAATCCGGAGCGCGTCGTACTCGACGTCTCGGGTGCGCACCTTGCCAAGTCTGCGCACAGCGCGCCCCGCGCGGCGGGCGCGGTCAAAAGTGTGCGCATGTCGCACAATCCATCGGGTAATTTTCGGCTGGTGCTGGATCTGGCCCGCCCCAGTCAAGCCAAGAGTTTCCTAAGCGCGCCGAACGCGCATTACGGCTATCGCCTGGTCGTCGATCTCGACGGCGCCGGTCGCGCCGCTAATCGCGTCGACAAGCCGGTCAGAGTGAAACATGCGCCGTCGGGCGCACGCGATCTCATCATCGCCGTTGATGCCGGACACGGCGGCGAGGATCCTGGCGCCATCGGCAAGAACGGCACGCGCGAGAAAGACGTCGTGCTGGCGATCGCGCGCGAACTGGCGCTCAAGATCAATGCGGAGACGGGAATGAAGGCCGTCCTCACGCGTGGCGGCGATTACTTCGTGCCGCTTCGCGATCGGATGCGCCGTGCACGCGCGCAGCAGGCGGATTTGTTTGTGTCCATTCACGCCGATTCGATCCGCGACCGCAGCATCGACGGTTCCTCGGTGTACATTTTGTCGCAGCGGGGCGCGACCGACGAGGCGTCGCGATGGCTCGCGGAGCGCGAGAATGCTTCGGACTTGATTGGCGGCGTATCCTTGGATGACAAGGACGATGTCCTGGCATCCGTGCTGCTCGATCTGTCGCAATCCGCGTCGTTGAATGCCAGCCAAGTGGCGGCCGCACGGGTGCTGCACGAATTGGCTCAGGCCGGCGAAGTTCGCAAGCCGGACGTTCAGCAGGCGCGCTTCGTGGTGCTGAAGTCGCCCGACATTCCTTCGATGCTGGTTGAAACGGCCTATATTTCAAACCCTTCAGAAGAGCTGCGGCTGCGCACCCCGGCGCATCAGGCCAAGCTCGCCGCTGCGATTCATCAAGGCGTGCACGATTATTTTTACGCCAACCCGCCGACGGGAACCCGTATCGCGCAACTCGCCTCCGCCAACTCCGCAAGGCCGGTGCTGGCAACGGCCGCCGGTGCAGGCGGCGCGGGCCAGTAGGGGCTTTCGCGCCCCAAGGGATCGCGCGCCCTTAAACCCTTAAGCTTGTGCGAAAATGCGCGACTCGAGGTCGCCATTGCCCATTCAATTACTTTCCGATTCCCTCATCAACCAAATCGCGGCAGGCGAGGTGATCGAGCGTCCGGCTTCCGTGGTCAAGGAGCTGGTCGAAAACGCGCTGGATGCGGGCGCGCGGCGCATCGAGGTGCAGCTCGAGCGCGGCGGGTGCGGGCTGATCCGCGTTTCAGACGATGGCATCGGCATCGAGGCAACCGACCTGGGCCTGGCGTTGGCTCGGCATGCAACCAGCAAGATTGCCTCGCAGAAGGACCTCGAGAACGTCGCCACCTTGGGCTTTCGCGGCGAAGCGCTGCCGAGTATCGCCTCCGTTTCCCGCTTGTCATTGGCATCGCGCACCGCCCAAGCGGCGCATGCCTGGGTCGTCGATGCGCGCGACGGCAAGATCGGTGCGCCCGCGCCCGCCTCGCACGGCCTGGGAACGCGCATCGAGGTTCGGGACTTGTTCTTTAACGTTCCGGCACGGCGCAAATTCTTGCGCACCGAGAACACCGAGTACCAGCACATCGTGCGCATGCTGGAACGCATGGTGCTGTCGCGCTTCGACGTGGCATTTGCGCTCATCCATAACGGCAGGAACGTCTGGACCCTGAGCAGCGCGCAAAGCAGCGTGCAGCGGCTCGAGCGCGTCGCCAGGATTTGCGGCGTGGAATTCGCGGCGCATGTCATCGAGCTGCGCCATGAAACCGAATCGTTACGGCTCGACGGCTGGCTGGCGCAGCCGACGTTTTCCCGCAGTCAGGCGGACCTGCAGTTCGCCTATGTGAACGGACGTTTTGTGCGCGATAAGCTCATGGTGGGCGCCGCGCGCCTTGCCTACCGCGATGTGCTGTTCCACGGCCGCTTTTGCGCCTATGTGCTGTATCTGCAGATGGATCCCAGCCAGGTCGATGTCAACGCACATCCACAAAAGTTGGAAGTCCGGTTTCGCGATTCGCGCCGCGTGCATGACTTCGTATTTCGAACCTTGGAAAGAGTGCTGGCGGACACCCGGCCGTCTGCGGAATCCGCCGGCAGCGCGCCCGCGGACTGGCTCACCGGCGCGTCAAACTTCGCCGCCGGCGCTCCTTCCCAAGCGCATTTATCCCTGCCGGAGGCGGTGCATCGTGCCTCGGCCGACGCGTACCGGTCCTATTTGAGCGGCTCGGCCGCGCAAGTCCGGCAAGTCCGGGACGAGCCCTTGACGCAGCTCCCGTTGAACGGCGGTGCCCCTCAGGGTACCTCGGCGCCCCTGGGTTATGCGATCGCGCAGCTTCATGGCGTGTATATCTTGGCGCAGGCCGCCGATGGCATGGTGCTGGTCGACATGCATGCGGCGCATGAACGCATCATGTACGAGGGAATGAAGAAATTACTGGCGGGGCACGCCTCGCAGCAGCAACTGCTGATGCCTGAGGTGTTGCACGTGACGACGGCGCAGGCCGACATGGCGGAAGAACACCAGCAGGAATTTTCCGCCTTAGGATTCGGTGTTACACGGCTGGGCCCCGATCAGCTGGCGTTGCGAGCGATCCCCACTTTGCTGGCGGGCCGGGATCCGGCCGGCATCGTGCGCGACGTGCTTTCGGATTTGCTGGAGTCGGGCCACTCGCGCCGTGTCGAGGAGTCCATCAATCATCTGCTCGCTACCATGGCCTGCCATGCTGCCGTTCGCGCCCAGCGATCTTTGAGTCTGCCGGAAATGAATGCGTTGCTGCGCGAAATGGAGGGTACGGAGCGCGCCGATCAGTGCAATCACGGCCGCCCGACCTGGGTGCGCTTGTCCATGAGCGAGCTGGATCGACTGTTTTTGCGCGGACGGTGAACGACCCCAAGCCTACGCGCTCGGCGGTGTTGTTGATGGGACCGACGGGTTCGGGCAAATCCGACTTGGCGGTTCGGCTGGCCGAACAGTTGCCGCTGGAGATCATCAGTGTGGATTCGGCGCTGGTGTACCGCGGCATGGACATCGGTACCGCCAAGCCCTCTGCGAGCACACGCGCACGCATTGCGCATCATTTGATCGACATTCGCGAACCCACCGCCGGCTATTCGGTGGGCGAATTCATCCTCGACGCGCAGCAGGCGATGCTTAAGATCTGGTCGCGCGGCCATCAACCGCTGCTGGTCGGCGGCACCATGATGTACTTCCATGCGTTAACATCCGGAATTGCGGATCTGCCGGAGGCGAATTTCAGGGTGCGTGCCGAAATCGATGCGCAGGCAGCGAAAGAAGGGTGGGCGGCGGTTCACCGGACGCTGGCCGCAGTTGATCCCGACGCCGCGGCGCGCATTCACAACAACGATCCGCAGCGCATCCAGCGGGCGCTCGAGGTCCATCGCATCACGGGTGAGACCATCACAAAACTGCAACAAGCGCGCATGTCGGTGTTTGCCGACGTAAATGTCATGGAATTTGCGATTGCCCCCCTTGAACGCGCCGAGTTACACACCAAGATCGAATTGCGGTTTAAGGCAATGCTCGATGCCGGCTTCGTGGATGAAGTGAGGAGTTTGTACGAAAGAGGCGATTTGAGCCCGGAACATCCATCCATGCGTGCGGTCGGATATCGACAGCTGTGGCGATATTTGACGGGACAATGTGCGTTGATTGAAGCCGAAAATCAGGCTATTGCGGCAACGCGACAACTGGCCAAGCGGCAATTGACCTGGCTACGTCGGCGCACTAATGCACGGTGGTTAGATTCCGCGCGTCCGGAGGTTGCTCGCGCGATTATTGATGCACTATCAGGGGGCGGATTTGCGTAACGGTCTTCCTTTAAACGTCGGCCATTGGGCTGTGCTAGCATTAATCGGGTATGTGCCTCGTGCCGCACGGAAGTGATACGGCAGTACAAACGACACTAAAAACAAGGAGCTTTACTCATGGCCCGTGGCCAGTCTCTGCAGGATCCATTTTTGAATGCCCTGCGCAAAGAAAGGGTGCCAGTTTCAATCTATCTGGTGAACGGCATTAAATTACAAGGACAGATCGATTCATTCGACCAGTTCGTCGTTTTGTTGAGAAACAGTGTTAGTCAGATGGTTTACAAACATGCCATCTCCACGGTTGTGCCCGCACGCAATGTGCGATTGCCGACCGGTGAGGACGGCGAAGTGACGGAACCGGCTATCGTCGAATGAGTGGGTGGCGTTCTGCAATTATTTGAACGCCCGCAGGGCGGCGAGCGCGCCGTTTTGGTCGGTGTCGGCATCGGGCATCCGGTTGATCCGAATGACATTGCTGAATTTGCGGCGCTGGCCGCCTCCGCCGGGACCGTCGCAGTCGGTACCGTGCTGGCTTCGCGCGCACGTCCCGACCCGAAATACTTCGTCGGCTCAGGCAAAGCGGAGGAGATCCATGCCTTTGCCGAGGCGCATCACGCGGATTTGGTCCTGATCGACCAAACCCTCACGCCCAGTCAGGAGCGCAATCTCGAGAAATTAACCGGTCGTCGAGTATTGGACCGTAACGGTCTGATTTTAGACATCTTCGCGCAGCGCGCTCGTAGTTTCGAGGGCAAGCTGCAAGTTGAACTGGCCCAGCTGTCGCATCTGGCCACGCGCTTGGTGCGAGGTTGGACTCACCTTGAGCGCCAAAAGGGCGGCATCGGGTTGCGCGGCCCGGGCGAAACCCAGTTGGAGACCGATCGGCGCTTGATCGCCAAGCGCATTCGCACGCTGCGCTCGCGTTTGGAGAAGCTGGATCGGCAGCGCGACACCGGACGCCATGTGCGGCGCGAAGTGCCGGTGCCCACGGTCGCGCTGGTCGGCTATACCAATGCCGGCAAGTCTACGCTGTTCAATGCACTCACCGGCTCGGACAGCTTCGTCGCTGATCAACTGTTCGCGACGCTCGATCCCACGGTGCGGCGGGTCAAATTGGACGGCGTCGGCGAGGTGGTGTTGGCGGATACGGTGGGATTTGTGCGAGCGTTGCCGCACGAGCTCATCGCCGCATTTCGTTCAACCCTGCAAGAGGCGCGCGACGCAGATTTACTGCTGCATGTCGTCGATGCCAGCGATCCCTTGCGTGACGAGCGCACTGACCAGGTGCGCGAGGTCCTCAAAGGCATCGGTGCCGGCGAGATTCGCGAGCTGCTGGTTTTCAACAAGATCGATTTGACCGGCGATAAGCCGCGAATTATCGAGGGGCCAGATGGGGTCGCTTCGCAGGTGTGGGCGTCTGCGGCGAACGGCGAGGGGCTTGACGGATTGCGCGAGGCGCTGGCGCGCGCCGTTCGTCCGAACCGTGTCCGCCGGACGTTTCACTTGCAGCTGCAAGCGGCCGCCGTCAGATCTGAGTTGTACACGCGCAATGCCGTGCGCGCCGAGCGGCAGTGCGAGGACGGCAGCTGGGATATGGAAGTTGAGTTGGACCTGAACGAAGTTGCCAAATTGTCGGGCGCCAAGGGCGTCAATCTCCTGGAATCTGCTCGCGCGCGTGTGCAGCAGCGCGTGGCCTGAGTTCTTAAGGACAGGCTCCTAGGTTAGGCAGCGGCCCGCCTGATAGAATGCTCGGCTTCTTATAACAAGGCATATCGAATGGCTTGGAATGAACCTGGCGGGGAAAAACGCAACCCGTGGAACCGACCCCAGCAATCGCAAAACGATCTGGATGATGTGCTGCGAAATTTTCAGCGCCGCCTGAGCGCGCTGTTTGGACGCGGCGGCGGAGGCGGCAGCCTCGGCAGCGGTCAGAGTTCACCCGGCTTCGGCAAGGGCGTGAGCAGCATTTTGGTGCTGATCGCGGCGGTATGGATCGGCAGCGGGTTGTATCGGGTTGACGCGCAGGAGCGCGCCGTCATTCTGCGCTTCGGCAAGTACATGCAGACCACGGGACCCGGGTACAACTGGCATCTGCCCTGGCCGATCGAGCAGAAGCGCATCGTCAACGTCTCGCAGCAGCTCAGCATTACGGACGATGCCCGCATGTTGACCGCGGATACCAATTTGGTCGAGGTTAAATCGGCGGTGCAGTACACCAAACCCGATCCGCGCAAGTATTTGTTCAAGGTCAACAATGTCGAAGAGACGCTGGTGCAGGTGAGCGAAAGCGCAATGCGCGAGGCGGTGGGACAGGCTTCGATCGACAAGGCGCTGGCCTTCGATCCGTCGATCACCGACCGCGCCAAGAAGCTGTTGCAAAAGACGCTCGATAATTACGATCTGGGCGTCAACATCATCAGCGTCCAATTGAACGACGTCATCGTTCCGGAGCCGGTGCAAGATGCGCAGCGCGACGCCATCAAGGCGGATAAGGACCGTCAGCGCTATCAACAAGACGCGGAAACCTACCGCAACGATGTCGTGCCCCGTGCCCGAGGCCAAGCCGCGAAGAATCTGCTCGATGCCGAGGCGTATCGCCTGCAGGTGCTGGCAATTGCGCAGGGCGACACCTCTCGATTCGATCAGGTCTTGACGCAGTACGAGCATGCGCCCGCCGTTACGCGCGAACGCATGTACCTCGAGGCCATGGAGAATGTCTACAAGAATTCTCGCAAGGTCATCGTCGATACCAAGGGCAGCAACAACATGATGTATCTGCCCCTGGAGAAATTGATTTCCACCACACCGCAGTCAATTTCCAATCCCAACGACACCATGACCGTGGCGCCCTCGACGCGGCTGCCGGAAATTCAGGTGACGCCGGTGGAAGATCCCGGCCGCGCGCGTGGGGGACGCTGATGCAAAACCGACTGCTGTATATATTGCTGGCGCTGGTGGCGGTGATTTTGATCGTGCGCGCGAGCACGTTCACGGTGAGCGAGGGACAACTCGCCATCAAATCGATCGGCGGCGAAATCGTCAATTCGAATTACCAGCCGGGACTGCATTTTAAGATTCCGCTGGTAAACGAAGTGAGCCGCTACGATGCGCGCATTCTGACCCAGATGTATCCCTCGGAGCATTTTCTGACGCGCGAGCAGGAACAGCTCAACGTGGATTTCTACGTCAAATGGCGCATCCAGAATCTGCGCCGCTACTACGAGTCCACCGGCGGCAACGAGGATGTGGCCAATGCCCGCCTGGGCGAAACCGTCAAGGACAGCATCAAGAGCGTCGTGACGCAGCGTACCCTGCAGCAGGTGATCACCGCGGAGCGCACGGAATTCACCGATGCCATGATGAAGACTGCGCGTCCGCTTGCCGAGCAGCTGGGCATCGAACTGGTGGATGTGCGCATCACCAAGATTGATTTGCCGCAGCAGGTGCAGGACTCGGTATTCGACCGCATGCGATCCACCTTCAAGGCGCAGGCCGCCAAGCTGCGCGCCGAGGGCGTGGAGGCCGCGGAGAAAATCCGCGCCGAGGCGAATAAGGCGCAAACCGAGATTCTGGCCGATGCCGCAAAGCAGGCGGCGCAGACTCGCGGACAGGGCGATGCCTCGGCGAGCGAGGTATACGCCAAGTCCTATTCCAAGAACGCGGAGTTCTACAGCTTCTATCGCAGCATGCAGTCCTACCGCGAGGCGATCGGCACGCCGGGCGATATGCTGGTGATTGCACCCGACAGCGCGTACTTCAAGTATTTCAACAAGCCGCAACCGCAGCCGCCGTCGCGCTGAAACCGTAATTCATGATGGATATCGGTTGGACTGAACTTGCGCGCTATTTGGGTGGCGCGTTCGCTTTATACTTGGTGCTCGAGGGAATACTGCCCTTCGTCAATCCGGCCGCCGCACAGCGGCTGATGTCCAAACTTGCAAAGGCCGAGCCGGCGCAGCTGCGCTGGGGTGGACTCATCAGCATGGTGGCTGGGCTCGCATTGCTGTGGATGGTGCGTAGTGGCTAAGAATTTGGTCGTGATCGGTTTGCAGTGGGGCGACGAAGGCAAGGGCAAAGTCGTCGATCTTCTGACCGATCAAGTGCAGGCGGTGGTGCGCTTTCAAGGCGGCCACAATGCCGGACATACGCTGGTCATCGGCGGTAAAAAAACGGTTCTGTCGCTGATTCCTTCCGGAATCCTGCACGCACACGTCCAATGCCTGATTGGCAACGGCGTGGTGCTGTCGCTGGAGGCATTTTTCAAGGAAGCGGAAATGCTGATCAGGCAGGGCGTGCCGGTGTTCGAACGCCTGCGGGTGAGCCCGGCCTGTCCGCTGATCCTGTCATCGCACGTCGCGCTCGACAAGGCGCGCGAAAAGGCGCAGGGCGAGAATGCCATCGGCACGACGGGGCGCGGCATAGGGCCGGCGTATGAAGACAAAGTGGCGCGTCGCGCGCTGCGGGTCGCCGATTTATTCCATCGCGAGCGGTTCGCCGCGAGGCTCGGCGAAATCCTCGACTATCACAACTTCATCTTGCAGCGTTATTTCCAAACGGCGCCGGTCGACTTTCAGCAGGTCCTGGAATCCAATTTAGCCTTGGGCGAGCGCTTGAAACCCCTGGTGGCCGATGTGGCGGGAATCCTCGAGCAGTTGAGCGTGGACGGCCGCAATGTGCTGTTCGAGGGTGCGCAGGGCGCGATGCTCGATGTCGACCTGGGCACTTATCCGTTCGTGACCTCCTCGACCACCACGGCGGGCGGCGCGGCGGCCGGCTCCGGGATCGGGCCGCGGCGGCTGCACGAGGTGCTGGGCATCGTCAAGGCGTATGCCACTCGCGTCGGCGCCGGTCCCTTTCCAACCGAACTGCGCGACGACACCGGCGAGTATCTGTCGCGTGTTGGCCATGAATTCGGCTCGGTCACCGGGCGACGGCGGCGCTGCGGTTGGTTCGATGCGGTTGCGTTGCGCCGTTCTATCGTGCATAACAGTTGCTCGTTGCTGTGCGTGACCAAGCTGGACGTGCTGGATGGCTTGGAGACGATTCGCGTTTGCGTGGGCTACGACACCGGCGCCGGCATTGCGACCACGCCGCCGCTGCTGTCGGGGGATTTCGGCGCCTGCGCGGCGGTGTATGAGGACATGCCGGGCTGGAAGGAGAGCACCGTGGGGATTACGAGCTACGATGACCTGCCGGTGAATGCGCAAAAATATTTGGAGCGCCTGCAAACGCTGGTGGGCGTGCCGATCACCCTCATTTCAACGGGGCCCGATCGCGAACAGACGATCATTCGTCAGAATCCCTTCGCCTAATGCACGTCGCATCCAGTAACCCGAACGAGCCGGTCCAAGCCGCTTACGCGCCGGATTTGCAGGCTTTCGTTTTCGTCTTGTTTTTCGCCTTCGGCGGCATCACCAGCCTGAACGATGTATTGATTCCGAAGCTCAAGGATTTGTTCACCTTGACCTATGGCGAGGTGATGTTGGTTCAGTCGGCATTTTTCGCCGCCTACTTCTTGATTTCAATCCCTGCCGCCGCGCTGGTCAGGCGCATCGGCTACATGCGATCCGCTGTTACCGGACTGCTGATCATGACAGCCGGATGCGTTTTATTCATTCCAGCCTCATCGCAAAGCCTGTTCGGCCTGTTTCTGCTGGCCTTATTCGTTCTGGCGGCCGGGATCACCACGGTCCAAGTCGTGGCCAATCCGCTGATTTCCATGTTGGGAAAGCCCTCCACGACCAGCAGCCGATTGACCTTCGCGCAGGCATTCAATTCACTCGGCACGACCATATTCCCCATCGTCGGGTCGATACTGATTTTGGGAACCTTGGCGAAGGTTGATCCGAAGACCTTGTCGGGCGCCGCGCTCGATGCTTTTCGCAGCACGGAAACACGCGTTATCGTGCACACCTATGTCGGGCTCGCGATCGTGTTGGCGCTGATCGCGGCGGTCGTATGGTGGCGCCGCAAAGCTTTGGTCGAGCGGCCGGTCTCGCACACGCCGATCCTGCGCGCGTTCAATCTGCTGACGCGTCCGCGATTCGCATTCGGAACGTTGTGCATATTTCTCTACGTCGGTGGTGAGGTGGCGATTGGATCGCTCATCGTCAATTACCTCATGCAACCCAATACGTTGGGGCTGGCCGCCGAGGCTGCCGGCAAGCACCTCCAGTTCTACTGGGGCGGGGCCATGGTGGGGCGATTCATCGGCTCCTATGTGCTGCGGCTCTTTTCGCCGGGCAAGGTCCTGGCATGCGTCGCAGCGACCGTGATTGCCTTGCTGACGATTTCGGCCAACACGACCGGCGCGGTATCCGCCTGGTCGCTGCTCGCGATTGGCTTGTTCAACTCCATCATGTTTCCGACCATCTTCACGCTCGCCAACGAAGGTCTCGGCGAACGCGCGGCGGAAGGATCCGGGGTAATTTGCATGGCGATCGTGGGCGGTGCCATCGTCCCATTGGTCACCGGCAACGCGGCCGATTTGTGGGGCTTGAAATACGCGCTGGCCGTGCCGGCGGCCTGTTATTGCGGCATTCTTTTGTTTGGGTGGTTTGCCAGACGGCCGGTGCCGGCGAGCGCCCAACCGACTTTCCGTTCGGGTCGCGAAGCGGCGACATAGCGACTAATCTCGCACTGAGTACACTTAGGTCTCGCCGTCTGGCAGGAGGCTATCGTGGCAAACATTCCATTAATAGGCAGCGAGCGCGGTGCCATGCCGGGCGCCCGCGTAATGGCGCCGGCGGATCCGACTGAACGCCTCGAAGTGACGGTGTTGCTGCGCCGGCGCGCATGCGAGCAGTTGCAGGCTCGCGCGGCCCAGCTTGCAGCAGGTCATGCGAGCGCGCCTCTGACCCATGAAGAGTTCGCCGCGCGGCACGGCGCCGATGCCGCTGATTTCGCGGCAGTGCGCGCATTCGCAGCGGCGCACGGCCTCATCGTGGTGCTGGAGCATGCGGCACGGCGCACCGTAATGCTTTCGGGCACTGTGGCGCAGTTCAATGCGACCTTCAATGTTCAATTGCAGCGTATGCAACACGATAGCTGCAGTTACCGCGGCCGTACCGGCAGCATCGAGTTGCCGAGTTCGCTTCAGGGTGTGATCGAGGCGGTGCTGGGTCTCGACAGCCGGCCGCAGGCGCAGACGCACTTCAGGGTTCGCCCTGCGGCCAGCACAGCCACCTCGTTCACGCCGACACAAGTCGCTTCTCTGTATGGTTTTCCCGCCGGCACCGGTGTGGGCCAGTGCGTGGCAATCATCGAATTGGGCGGTGGATTCCGCCCGGCGGACCTGGACACGTATTTCAAGGGCCTCGGAGTGAGTTCGCCCAGTGTCATCGCGGTGTCGGTCGATCATGCTCAGAATACGCCCACGGGCGATGCGAACGGTCCGGACGGCGAAGTGATGCTCGACATCGAAGTAGTGGGAGCGATCGTGCCGCAAGCCACGATCGCGGTGTACTTTGCGCCGAATACCGATGCCGGCTTTCTCGACGCCATTACCACGGCCATTCATGACACCACCAATAAGCCGTCGGTCATTTCCATCAGTTGGGGCGGGGCGGAATCGAGCTGGACCTCGCAGGCCATGACGGCCATGGACAATGCCTTTCAGGCAGCTGCGACCTTGGGCGTGACGGTCTGCATTGCCTCGGGCGATAACGGTTCCAGCGATGGCGTCACCGACGGCAGCGATCACGTTGATTTCCCCGCCTCTAGTCCGTTCGCGCTCGCTTGCGGCGGCACCAGTCTTCGGGTCACGACGGGCGCCATCAGCGGCGAAGTGGTTTGGAATGACGGCGCGAGCGGCGGTGCGAGCGGCGGGGGCATCAGCGCATTCTTCGCGACGCCCGCTTGGCAGGCCTCTTTAAACGCCGTGACGGCTCAAGGCGCACGCACACTTCTGGCGAAGCGCGGCGTGCCAGACATCGCCGGCAATGCCGATCCTGAAACAGGCTATGAGGTTCGAGTCGACGGCACCGCCGGCGTCATCGGCGGCACGAGCGCGGTGGCGCCTCTATGGGCGGCGCTGCTGACCCGCTTGAACCAAATATCGGGCAAGCCGGCGGGACTGATCAATCCCAAGCTCTACCAAGCGCCCGCGGCGTTGCGTGACATCACTTCCGGCAACAACGGCGACTTTGCGGCGGCCGCGGGCTGGGACGCCTGCACGGGACTAGGCAGCCCCAACGGCGCCGCGCTGCGCAACCTCATCTGAAATGAAATGAGCCGCCTGTGCCGAACAGACCCAACAACCCAATGACGATCAAGTACAGCGCGACGATGTAATTCAATAATTTCGGCATGACCAGAATCAGAATGCCGGCAATCAGCGCGACCAGCGGCGCGAGACTCAAATTAATATTCATTGCGTGCTCCGTCTCGCCGGGAGCCGCCCCGGCGCGTTATTGAAATAATTTCAAAGCATTTTGCAGCGTGTTCCACGCTCCCCACAATAACGGAATTCCAACCACAAGCCACATGATTCCAAGCCGCGCTTTCATGACTACTTACTCCCGGCCGGCGCCGCGTCGGGCGAACCAGCCTGATGATGATACTTGGAGTTAACCGGACGCATAAGGAAATTGCATATCAGCCCCAACAGCAGCAACGCACACATGATGTACATGGTCACGGTGTATGCCTGCGCCTTGGGCACGCCATGCGCAATCTGATATGCGCGAATGTAATTGACCAACACGGGACCTAATACGCCGGCGGCCGACCACGCCGTCAGCAGCGCGCCGTGAATTGCGCCGACCTCCATCGTGCCGAAGACATCGCGCAAATAAGCGGGGACGGTCGAGAAGCCGCCGCCGTACATGGAGATGATGATGCAGAACGCGCCGACGAACAGCGGTATGGAGCCGATGTGGCCGGCGGTGGGCACGAGGAAATACAGCACGATCCCGAGTACGAAGAACACCATGTAGGTATTGCGCCGGCCGATGAAGTCGGAAGTGCTGGCCCAGAAAAACCGGCCGAGCATATTGAACAGGCTCATCAATCCGACGAAGCTCGCAGCGACGATGGCGGTGATGCGGCCGGGAAACATTTCCTGGATCATCGGCGATGCCTGACCGAGGACGCCGATTCCGGCGGTCACGTTCATGCACAACACCATCCACAGCAGCCAGAATTGCGGGGTACGCCAGGCCACGGCGGCCGATACGTTTGCCGCGGTCACCAACGGTCTGGGGTGCGCGGATGCCACCCAGCCGGCCGGCTTCCAACCGGGCGCGGGAACACGCACGGTGATCACGCCGATCATCATGAACATGAAATAGATGACGCCCATGGTGACAAAGGTTTCCAGCACGCCCCTGGAGGTCGGCGTCGCAAAATGTTTCATCAGCAGCACCGACAGAGGCGCAGCGATCAGGGCGCCGCCGCCAAATCCCATGATGGCCATCCCGGTGGCCATGCCCGGGCGGTCGGGGAACCATTTGATCAGGGTTGAGACCGGCGAGATGTAGCCGATTCCGAGTCCGCAGCCACCTAGAACGCCGTAGCCTAAATACAGGATCCACAGCTGATGCAGCTGGATGCCAACCGCTGAAATGAGAAATCCGCCGGCAAAACACAGCGCGGCCGTGAACATGGATTTGCGCGGTCCGACCCGTTCCACCCACCGGCCGAAGACCGCGGATGACAGTCCCAAGAACACGATGGCGATGGAAAAAATCCACCCGACATCCTTTAGATTCCAGTCGCCCGGCGCCGATTCGGTCAGGCCGATGAGCCGTGTAAGCGGCAGATTAAACGTGGAAAAAGCGTAGGCTTGACCTATGCAAAGGTGCACCGCCAGGGCCGCCGGCGGCACCAAGAAGCGGTTAAAACCGGGGCCCGCAATCGTGTTCTCGCGATCAAGAAATGATGACATAAGCAGCCCTATCCCTCTTTATGCTTTGTTGCGGGGCGAGATATATGTGATACGCGCTGTCCAATATGCTCCATTTCCCACGATTTTGTCACCATTCTCATTCGCAGGACGGCGCCTTGGCCTGCGACTTGGGTCACACTCGGCCGGCGCTTGGGCTGCGCTTCACGGCGCCAATGCGTAGAAGTTAAAAACCGTGACATTAGGTAACGAACCGCCCCGGGGAAACCCGTAATTTCCTGCCGATCATGTGTAATCCCAGGTGTGCGGGCCAGCGTGCTTCCCGAGCGGGAATAGCGGGTGTTTTAGCCCTGCTGTTGCTGTCGTGGGCGCTCGCGTTCCAGCCGGCCGCGGCTGCCTGTCTACCGAATGCGGATCCGGCGATCCGGGCACTGCAAATGCTGGTGGATCAGGATGCCAATGCCGCACTGAGAAAAGTCGCCACGCTCCTGAAGACTGAACTGGCAAGCCCTGTTGCCAACCCACAACGCCTCGCCTCGCTGTATAGCGTACAAGCCCAGGCCTACAGCATCCTCGAGCTGGAATCCAAGGCCCGCGATTCTGTGTTCAAGGGGCTGAAATTTGCGACCGACAACACTGATCCGGTGCGCATCATGCTGCTGTCGCTATATGCGGAGAATGTGTACGACCAGGCCGGCATCGCAGCGGCCGTGAAAGTAACCGAAGAGGCGCAAGCGGTGCAAAACCGTGGCTCGCTCGAGGATATCTGCTTGCTGATCGGGCGCGGCCTGCTGCAATATCGAGAGGACCGCGAGGACCTCGCGATCGGCAGCCTCACCCAGGCGTATCGCTCCAGCACCACACCAGCCTTTGCTGAGCCCCATGTGCTCGCCGCCGCAGTGCTCGCGACGGTCTTGCGCAGCATGGGCGATTACCCGCAAGCCTTGGCCTTGAATCAGGAAGCGATCGATTGGGACACCGCACAGCATGCGCCCCTGGCGCTGTCGGTCGACCGATTCTTGCGCGGCCGAATTCTGATTCTGATGCAAAAGTATCCGCAGGCGATTGACGAATTCGAGGATGCGCGCAGGTTGAGCGCGATGCTCGGCGATACCCAGGGTGTGGCGTTTGCCGATGTGCGGATGTGCGATGCCCGCATCGAGTTGGGCCAGCTCATCAAGGCGCGCTCGACCTGCGAGAATGCGTTGTTCACTTTCATCGCCTCGCGGTTTTCAGATGAGGTCAAGGAGACCGAAGCGCTACTCGCGCGCATCGACTTGGCGGAAGGTCATCCTGAAAAGGCGCTGGCGACTTTGAACGAAGTGCTCGATCACAGCGGCACGGACGTGCTGCCATACCGCGTTGCCTCGTTGTATCAATGGCGCGCGCGCACCAATGCCGCCCTGCATAACTACAAAGACGCGTACAACGATCTTGCCGAATACATGCGCCGCTACGTCGCGACCAACGACTCTGACCGCACCAAACAGGCGGTTGCGCTGCGCGCTCGATTCGAGACGGATCGCGAGATTGAGCGCAATGCGCTGCTCAAGCGCGAATTGGACCTGTCGCATGAACAGTCTCAACGCCAGGCGCAGCAGTTGCGCTGGAACGCCATAGCCGCTGTTTCTGCGGTGCTGGTGATCGCGCTGCTCATTTATTTTTTGGTCACTAACCTGCGTTTCCGGCAACAGCTGGTGCGCCTCGCCAGCCTGGACGGATTGACGGGATTGCCGAACCGGCGCCGCACGGCTGAACTGGCCACCGACGCGCTCGCGGCGGCGACCGCATCGGAAAAGCCGCTCACGGTTGCCATCATCGACATGGACCACTTCAAGTTCATCAACGATCGCTGCGGTCACGCGACCGGCGACTATGTGCTGCGGGAGTTCGCGCGCCTGGGGCGTGAGTCGATTCGCGCCAGCGATGTGCTCGGCCGCTGGGGCGGTGAAGAATTCCTGTTGATCATGCCGGACGCCACGTCGGATGTGGCGATGGCGACGCTCGAACGACTGCGCACGCTGGTATTCGGCATTAATTTACCGCCGTCGGGTGCGGGCCTGCGCGTCAGCCTGAGCGCGGGACTGGCAATGCGTGAGAAGCAAGTGCGCTCGCTGGATGAGCTCATAGCGCGTGCGGATGCCGCACTTTATTTGGCGAAGAACGACGGGCGCGATCTGGTGCGCATCGCCGATGAGAAGTTCCTGACGACATCAGGGATTCGGCGTGCCACGCGTCAGTGATCAGGAGCGGTCGCGCGCCGATAAGCGGCAGGGATTTGACATGACTCCGGCACAAAATTCTGATCCATCAAATCCGGCTGGAGCGAGCAGATGTATTGAGCGCTTCGAAGTCTCTAGACGATGCCGAACGTGATTCCCGCTTTTGCCAGACGGGTGACCAGGTCTTCTCCCAATCCGGTCACGGGCGTGAGCACTCCGCCGCCGCCGAACGGCTTGGGCGGCGTGGTCGCTGTGCCTAAGTCCGCCAACTGAAACGCGGATTCGCACAGGCACTTGACGGTGATGCGGTTGCCGGCATCACCTTGTCCTTTGAGGACCGCGCGCACACGGTCGCCGTTTTTATCCGCGGCGATGAACTCACACTCGAAGAAGCCCTCGTTCATGACCTTCTCCGACGGTCCCTCGCCGCATTTCGGCAGCAGCCGCTTGAGAACTCCGCGTCCGAAACCCGACGCCGCGATCGATTCGAATACCTTGCCGCCGATCGTCATGCCGCGCGCCGTTCTTGCACTGCCGTACTTGGAATATTCCTGATACTCGAAACGGGTACCGAGGAGCGCCTGCGTGCGGCGCACGACACGCGTATTGATCGATCCCATGAGAAACGGAGCCACCCATTTCTTCAGGTACGCGTCGTATCGAACGCCGGCAGGGTCCGCATTGCGCCGGCGTTCCTCCGCCGAATGCGCAGCCGGGTCAGGGTCCAAAAGAAAGGGATCTCTGGAAACGATGAGTTGATTTGTTTCCAGCATATGGAACAACGAGGCCAACGTTCCGCCATTGATGCCGCCGCCGACTCGAAAATATGCCGATACGCTCAAGACTTCCGAGTGCAGCGCGTCGCGCATGTGCCGGCAAATGAGCCACGCGCCGAAATCCGATGGTATGGAATCGAAGCCGCAGCCGGGGACGATTCGCGTGCCGTCGGCGGCCGCTTGCGCGTGATGCCGATCGATCTGCCGACGGATCCAAGGGGTCTCGCCGGTGATATCGCAGTAATGGGTCCGGTTGCGCACGCACGCGTCAACCAGTTTTGAGCCGTAAAGATCGAAAGGTCCGGCGGTGCTGGCGACGATCCGGGTCTGTCGTGCCAGATTATCCAGCGCGTTGTCATCCTGGGCGTCTGCAACCAAGACATCGGCGCCCGCCATATTGACGCTATCGAGCTTGGATCGATTTCTTCCCGCGATTGCCCAGCGCAACCCGCCTGGGGCGAATTGCCTGCAATACTCAACTGTCTGCCTGCCGGTGAATCCGGAGGCTCCGTACAGAACGAGGTCGTATTTGCGGTCGCTCACCGTTATGTCGGCTCTAGTGCGGTGGTGCCCAGGAGAGGACTCGAACCTCCACGAATTGCTCCACTGGTACCTGAAACCAGCGCGTCTACCAGTTCCGCCACCTGGGCAAGATGGATCCGCCTTACGCGAGGCGCAGAAATGTACGCACTGGATTGGTGCTTGTCAATCGAAGGTCCCTGGGGCGTCAAAGGGAGTCATTCTGCCCCATGCTAAACTCAAAAGTGGGGTGTCAGAACGAGCAAATGGGCGAATGAGCGATAAGAAAGCCGGCGCGCAACCCACCGAGATTGATCCCGCGCTGAGACAGCGATTCCTGCACGGCATGAGCCACGCCGCGTGCACCGTGAATGTGGTTACCACGGACGGCGCCGCGGGCCGACACGGGGTGACGGTCTCCGCGATGGTGTCGGTGTCAGCCGATACGCCGCAGCCCACGCTGCTCGTGTGCATTCATCATCGCAGCGCGGTCGCCGCCGCGGTCCTCGAAAACGGCGTTTTCTGCGTCAATGTATTGCGCGACGACCAAGCGCATATCTCGGATAATTTTGCAGGCCGCAGCAGTGCGCGCGGCGCCGCGAAGTTTGACTGCACCGAATGGACCACCCAGGTGACGGGTGCGCCGCGCGTGCTCGATTCCCTGGTGGCATTCGACTGCCGTGTCACTGCCAGCGAACGCGTCGGTTCGCATTTTGTGGTGTTCGGTTCCGTTCAGGACATCCACGTTGCCGGCACCGGTGCGCCGCTAATCTATGCGAATCGCGCCTACGGCGTGCCGCGGCGCTTTCATCAACGGCGCAGAGCACGCAGCGCGGCGGCGAATTTGACGCTGACCCTCGGATGCTACCAGGTGTTCGCGCCTTTCATTGTTCCGGCGCTGGTTGCGCGGCTCACGAGGTTGCATCCCGGCATCGTCCTGACGCTGCTCGAGTCCGATCAGGAGCACTTGATTGCAAGTCTGCGCCGCAATGATGTGGAGGTCGCGCTGCTCTACGATTTCAATCTAAACAGCGATTTGAGCATCACGCCCCTGGCGGAATTGAGTCCCTATGTCTTGCTGCCCGAGGGTCATCCCTTAAGTCTCGCCGCCGGCATCACGCTCGAAGATTTGGTGCAGGAACCAATGGCGCTGCTCGATACGGAACCGAGCCGCGACTATTTTTTGTCTCTCTTTAAGAGCCGCGGCCTCGAACCCACGATCGGATTTCGCACCAAATCGCTGGAAATGGTGCGCGGCTTCGTGGGTCACGGTCTCGGCTACAGCATCTTGGCAACCAAGCCCGCCAATAACATGACCTACGATGGACGCGCATTGGTCGCGCGGCCCTTGAGCGTCGTGGTGAGCAACAGCCGGCTCGTGCTCGCGACCTTGGCCAGCCGCCGCTTAAGCCCGATGGCATTGGAATTTATAGCCCACTGCCGCACGTTCTTCGGGACCACCGAGTCGCGCGTGCAGGCATAGCGAGCGACCATTGCGCCAATTTGCGCCTGCCGCAGCGCAAAGCTGATAACCTGCCTTGGCAAATCCCTGCATCCTGCCAACGAAGGCATTGTCCGATTTCCACTTTTAGCACCCTATGACACGACGCGGATCGAGCGGCCCATCACGCCCTAAAACCCACCGCACTGCA
This sequence comes from Steroidobacteraceae bacterium, assembly GCA_039924385.1. GTDB lineage: Bacteria > Pseudomonadota > Gammaproteobacteria > Steroidobacterales > Steroidobacteraceae > Bog-1198. Next base: position 29,072 of record JBDTAV010000057.1, on the reverse strand, counting down.
AAACCCGCCGCCAATTGGCGCGGCGAGGACCCGAACCTAGAACACGAAAAGTCGCGCTACGCTGATCCGATCGCGAGCCGCGAGCTGCTGCTGAAGCATTTGCGCGAGGCGCCGGAACCTTTGAGTGCAGCGCGGCTCGCCAAGCGATTGGCAATGAACACCGACACGCAACGTCAAGCGCTGGCCAAGCGCTTAGGCGCCATGGTGCGCGACGGTCAAGCCATTGAAGGTCCAAATGGATTCGCGATCGCGGGCGATGGCGAGCGCGTCGCCGGGCGTGTTCGCGGCCGGGCGAACGGCGACGTGCTCGTGCTGCCCGATGACGCTTCGGCCCCGCTGGTATTGGCGCGGGCCGATACGGCGACCCTGATGCACAACGATCGCGTCGAAGTGCTCGCCGTCGGCATGAATGAACGCGGCAGGCGCATCGCGCGATTGATCCAGCGCATCGGCGATGCACCGGCGCTGATCGGCGGGGTCTGGCATGCCGGCGCGAGCGGCGGCCGGGTTGAGCCGGAGGATCCGGGCCACTGGTATCGGGTTGACGTGTCGCCGGGTGATCGGCACGGCGCGCGCGAAGGCGATGAGGTCATCGTCGAGATGACCAAGCGTCCGCAAGGAGAATCCCCGGCACAGGGCCGTATCGTCGAAGTGCTCAATGACCTGCGGCCCTCGGATCTCGCGGCTCGGTTTGCCATTTTGAGGCACGATCTGCCGCAGGAATTCCCGCCGGAGGTGTTGCAGCAGGCGAATCGCTTTGCCCCTGATGTGTCGGCGGAAGCTATCGAGGGGCGCGTGGATTTGCGCGCTCTGCCGCTGGTGACGATCGACGGCGAGGATGCGCGGGATTTTGATGACGCCGTGTACGCGGAGGCGCAGCCTGGCGGTGGTTGGCGGCTGATCGTCGCGATCGCGGATGTCAGCAATTACGTGCGCTACGGCACGCCGCTCGACTTGGAAGCGCGGGCGCGCGCCACCTCCGTGTACTTTCCGGATCGGGTCATATCGATGCTGCCGGAACATCTGTCGAATCATCTCTGTTCGCTGATGCCACGCGTCGAACGATTGGCATTCGTCTGCGACATGCATGTGAGCAAGACCGGCAAATTAAGCAAGTCCCGATTCTACGAGGCGGTCATTATCTCGCATGCACGCCTGACCTATAACCAGGCATGGAGCTATTTGGAGAACCCCAAAAAGCACGCCGGCGATGTGGCGCCGGCGGTGGGTGCGTCGCTGCAAACTTTGTATGCCATATATGGCGCGCTCAAGCACGCACGCGATGCGCGCGGCGCATTGGATTTCCGCGGCGGCGAGGTCAAGGCGCGCATCGGCGAGAATGGCACCATCGAGGGATTTTATGCGGTCACGCGCAACGACGCGCATCGCCTGATCGAGGAGTGCATGATCGCCGCCAACGTGGAAGCCGCGGTGGCGCTGCGTTCCTCGAAATCCAAGGGCTTGTACCGCGTACACGGCCAACCCGAGGATAAGCGGGTCACGGAGCTGCAGAAGGTGTTGACCGCACTGCAGGTCAACGCACAGTTCTCCGAAAAGCCGACACCCCGCGAATTTCGGCAGCTGGTCGAACGCCTCACCTCGCGGCCCGACGGACTGCTGCTCGAAGGTTTGGTCATCCGCTCGCTCGCGCAAGCCGTGTATCAGCAAACCAACATAGGGCATTTCGGTCTCGCGCTGGAGGAGTACGCGCACTTCACCTCGCCGATTCGCCGCTATCCGGACCTGTTGGTGCACCGAGCCATCAAGGCGGCGGCGCTGCCGCAGTCGCCATCGGGCCGTCGCTACACCGCGGCGGAGCTGCAAGTCCTCGGCGCTGAAAGTTCGCAGCGCGAGCGGCGCGCCGACGATGCATCGCGCGATGTCATGGGCTATCTCAAGTGCCTGTACATGCAGCCCCGCATCGGCGAGATCTTTGATGCGACGATTTCCAGCGCGCTGGAATTCGGCCTGTTCGTCCAGCTGAAGGAAATGCCCGTCGACGGCCTGGTGCACATCTCGGCGATTCCCGGAGACTATTGGGAACTCGAGGCGGGCGGCATGGGTTTGGTGGGGCAGCGTACCGGCCGGCGCTGGCAATTGGGCGACTCGGTGCGGGTGCGCCTGAATCGCGTCGACCTGACGCAGCGCCAGATCGACTTCGAACTGGTCGATGCCAATGCTTCGGCAAGCCGCGGCACGGTGCGTGCGCCGAGGCAGGGCCAAGGCCCGCGTGGTGCGCGCCGTGGCGCGCCAAGCCGGCGAGCCCAAAGCGGCGGCAAGCGCGGCGGACGCGGCGGTCGTGGCTGATTCAAAGCGCAACTATATCTATGGTCTACATGCGGTGAACGCCGCGCTCGAGCGGGCGCCCGAACGTGTGTTGGAACTCTGGATTGCGCAGGCGCGAGACGCGGAAGTGCGGATTCGTGCACTGAAAGAGCGGGCACAGCGCGCGGGCGCGCACATTCACGCGGCAGCGCCGGATCTTCTCCTGAAGCTGGTGGGCGACGTGGTGCATCAAGGCGCCGTTGCGGCCATGCGCCCCTTGCAGGCCTGGAATGAGCACGATCTGGACGACTTGCTCGATCAGCTTAAAGTCGATCCGCTGTTGCTCATCCTGGATGGGATTACCGACCCGCATAACCTCGGCGCCTGCTTGCGGACGGCGGATGCCGCCGGGGCTCATGCAGTGATCATCCCCAAGGACCGGGCAGCGACTCTGGACAGCGTGGCTCGCAAGGTGGCCGCCGGTGCGGCCGAATTCATCCCGGTCGCCAGCGTGACCAATTTGGCCCGCACCCTGGAGGCGCTCAAGCAGCGGGGTGTCTGGATCGTGGGGACGGAGGGCGAGGCGGCCCAATCGATCTATTCGGTCGATTTCAAGCGTCCACTGGCCCTGGTTCTGGGGGCCGAAGGCAGCGGCATGCGGCGTTTAACCCGGGAAAAGTGCGATTTTCTGGTGCGCATACCCATGGCGGGCCATATGGAATCGCTGAATGTCTCGGTTGCTGCAGGAATCGCGTTATTTGAAGTGTTGCGTCAACGGGCCGGTTGACCAAAACTCCCTTTAAACGTATCCTTCGCGCTCTTTTTTGCCGGGTGACCGGCTTTATTCCTTGCCTCACCGCTCGCAACGGGAGGCTCAATCCATAGGGAAACACAATGCGACATTATGAAATTGTGCTTCTGGTCCATCCGGACCAGAGCGAGCAAGTCCCTGCGATGGTCGATCGCTACAAAGGCATGATCGCTGCCGGCGGCGGCGCCGTGCATCGCTTCGAAGATTGGGGCCGGCGTCAGCTGACCTTCCCGATCTCCAAAGTGCACAAAGCGCACTATATGCTCTTGAACATCGAGTGCGATCAAAAGACCCTTGCTGAGCTGACGGGCTCGTTCCGCTTCAGCGACGCGGTGCTGCGCAGTCTGGTGGTCAAGATGGACGAGGCGGTCACAGAGGCCTCGCCGATGGCGCGAGCCCCGGATGAAAGCGCCCGCCGTCATGACGATTTTGGTGACGAAAGCGATGACGACGACATGCCCATGGGCATGCGGTAAAGGAGCACATTCATGGCACGTTTTTTCCGTCGCAAGAAGTTCTGCCGATTCACGGCAGATGACGTCAAGCAGATCGACTACAAAGATCTCGCCACGCTCAAGAGCTATATCACTGAAACCGGCAAGATCGTTCCGAGCCGCATCACGGGCACGCGCGCGCACTATCAGCGCCAGCTGCAGCTCGCGATTCGCCGCGCACGCTTTCTTGCCTTGCTGCCCTACACAGACCAGCACTGAGCCGGCGAACGCACATGGACATCATATTGTTGCAGAAGGTCGCGAACCTCGGACAGATCGGCGATCGCGTCAAGGTCAAATCCGGGTACGCCCGAAATTTTCTGGTTCCTACCGGACGCGCCACCATGGCAACGTCCGCGAACATTGCCAAGTTCGAAGCGCAGCGCCATGAACTCGAAGCCAAGGCGGGCCAAGAATTGGCTGCGGCGCAAGCTCGCGCCTTGAAGTTCGAGAACTTCAAGCTCGAACTTAAAGCCAAGGCGGGGGCAGAGGGCAAGCTATTCGGTTCCATCGGCACCGCCGATATTGCCGAGGCGGCTGTCAAAGCGGGCCAACCGATCAGCCGCAGCGAAGTACGCATGCCGACGGGTCCGATTCGCGTCACCGGCGACACCTCAGTCCAGCTGCATTTGCACACTGACGTTGACGTGACCTTGTTGGTCACAATCGTCGCCGAAGAGTAGCGGCGGGCTCGCGAAGCGCATGTCCGCTCGCGTCATCAATCGAACCTTGGGTGCCAGCGACGGCCTGCGCCTGCCGCCGCATTCCATCGAGGCCGAGCAGTCCGTACTCGGCGGTTTGATGCTTGATGCCGCGGCCTGGGATCAAATCGCAGATCGCGTCACGGCGGAAGATTTCTACCGCAACGATCACCGGCTGATATTTGAAGCAGCCGCCGTACTGATCGAGCGCAGCCAGCCCTGCGATGCGGTGACCCTCTCAGGTCACTTGGAGAGTCTCGGGCTGCTGGACCAGGTCGGCGGCTTGTCCTACTTGGGGGGCCTGGCCCGCGATACGCCCACCACGGCGAACATACGCGCCTATGCGGACATCGTTCGCGAGCGCTCGGTCCTCCGCCAGCTGATCACGGCCGGAAATCAGATTGTCAGCACGGCCTTGGATCCGGAAGGGCGCGAAGCGCGTGAGGTGGTCGATGAGGCCGAGCGTGCCGTGTTCGAAATCGCAGAGCGGGGCTCGCGCGGTAAGATCGGCTTTCGAACGGTGAAGAGCATTCTGCCGGATGTGGTCAACCGCATTGACGAGCTGTATCACTCGGACGGCTCGATTACCGGCATCTCGACTGGATTCAAAAAGCTCGACGAGATGACATCGGGACTTCAGCCCGGCGACCTCATCATCATCGCCGGCCGGCCGTCGATGGGCAAGAGCACGCTTGCGGTAAACATTGCGGAAAACGCGGCTTTGGGCTCAAACAAGTCGGCCGCGATCTTCAGCATGGAAATGTCGGCGGAATCACTCACGCTACGCATGATCTCCTCGCTCGGCAGGATCAATCAGAGCAATTTGCGCTCCGGACGTCTCGATGAGCAGGACTGGCCGCGGATCGATTCGGCGATGACGCAGTTGAGCAACGCCAAGATCTTTATCGACGAGACCCCCGGACTGACGCCGACGGAAATCCGCGCGCGTTCGCGCCGCTTGAAGCGCGAGCGCGGATTGGATCTCATCGTGGTGGATTATCTGCAGCTCATGCAGGTGGCGGGCACGAAAGAGAATCGCGCGACGGAGATTTCTGAGATCTCACGATCGCTCAAGGCGCTCGCCAAAGAATTGAAGGTGCCCGTTATTGCGCTGTCGCAGCTGAATCGCGCGGTAGAGCAGCGAGTCGAGAAGAAACCAGTAATGTCGGATCTTCGAGAAAGCGGATCAATTGAACAGGATAGTGACCTCATTCTATTGATATATCGTGAAGAAGTTTACGACGTCAACACCACGCGGAAGGGCATCGCAGACATCATCATTGCCAAGCAGCGCAATGGCCCGATCGGCGATGTGCAGCTGACGTTCCTGGGTCAATACACCAAATTCGAGAATTTCGCGCCGGAGTCCTACGCCGAGGGCGTCTTTCGGTGACACCCATGGTCAGCGTGACCATCGACACGGCCGCGCTACGACATAACCTGCAAGTAATTCGGCGCCTTGCGCCGAAATCCCGTGTGATGGCGGTCATCAAAGCCAACGCCTACGGACACGGCCTCGTCGGCGTGGCAAAAGCGCTCGAGTCAGCGGATGCGTTCGCGGTTGCTCGAATAGGCGAGGCCATTGTATTGCGCGAAGCCGGCATCAAAACGGCCATCGTGCTTCTCGAGGGAGTCTTCGACAGCGAACAACTTGCCGCCGCCGCCGCCGCCGATTTTGAGCTGGTCGTGCACACTCTCGAACAAATAGAACTGCTGCTGGGCGCGCCGCCCGACGCGCGCTTCAAAGTTTGGCTCAAGCTCGACAGCGGCATGAACCGTCTGGGGTTTAAGGCAGAGGCATTTCGTGCGGCCCACGCGGCGCTGAGCGCGGCATCGGCCATCAAGGCGCCGGTCAACTTGATCACGCATCTCGCTTGCGCCGATACGCCGGAATTGCCGAATACCGCGGAACAGCTGATGGTATTTGCTGCGGCGACGCGATCCTTGGCGGGAGAGCGGAGTCTTGAAAGCTCCGCGGCACTGCTCGGCTTTCCTGATTCGCACGCCGATTGGGTGCGGCCGGGATTGTTGTTGTACGGTGTCTCGCCATTCAGAGGTTCAACCGGCGCGGACCACGATCTGCTGCCTGTCATGACCCTGCGCTCGCAGATTATTTCAGTCAAAGACCTTGTCGTCGGAGACCAGGTGGGCTACGGCGGCGACTGGACTGCGACTCGTCCCACGCGTCTGGCGGTCGCGGCAGTGGGATATGGCGATGGATATCCGCGCAGCGCCAGTTCAGGTACGCCGGTGCTGGTCGGCGGCGAACACGCAGCCTTGGCCGGCCGCGTATCGATGGATATGATTGGCATCGACACGACGGATTTGCAGCGCGAGCCAAAGGTGGGCGACCCGGTAGTTCTGTGGGGCGAGGGGCTGCCGATCGAGGAAGTTGCGCTTTGGGCTGAAACCATTCCCTACACGTTGCTCTGCGGTATCAATCAACGCGTGGCGGCGAGGTTTTTGTAGCGAGGCGCCTGACCGGTTCGACCGCGCTCACTTTGACGGAGCCGGGGCTTCGCTGCAGAATTGCAGCATGGGATGGCCAGCACGGACGGCATTGTTGTTAGCGCAAATCGCTGCGGGCGCGCTCATCTCGCTATCGATGGCGCCCCGGACGCACGCTGCCGAGGGCTGCACATTGGGCAGGGTCGCGGAGATACCCATAACAATGGCCGGGTTTCGCCCGCTCATCGCTGCAAAAATCAACGGTCAAGATGCCCGATTTGTCTTAGACAGCGGCGCGTTCTACAGCATGATCAGCGCGGCGACCGCCGCCGAATACAACTTGAGATTGCAGATGGCTCCGAGCGGCTTGAGGCTTCAAGGCATTGGCGGCACGGTGAACGCCCAGCTGGCGACCGTTAAGGAGTTCGGCCTGGCGGGCGCACTCATCCACAACGTTGAGTTCCTGGTGGGCGGCAGCGAGGTCGGCAGCGAAGGGCTGATCGGGCAGAACTTCCTGCACCAGTGGGACGTGGAATACGATTTTTCCAAGGGCGTGGTGCGGCTGTTCAAGGTGGAAGGCTGTCGGAAAAGCCATTTGGCCTATTGGAAATCCCCCGGCCAGTCCTACTCGGAGACGGACATTGAGTCCGTGGCGCAGTCGCGCGTCCACACAATCGGTGAGGGCTATGTCAATGGCCATCGCATCCGTGTCACATTTGACACCGGCGCATACAATTCGGCTCTTTCGCTGCGTGCTGCTGCACGGGCGGGAATAAAAATCGATTCGCCCGGCGTGGAGGATGCCGGCTATAGCAGTGGAATTGGCCGGGGCTTGGTAAAGACCTACATCGCTACGGCATCGAGTTTCAAGATAGGCGACGGCGAGGAAATCAAAAACGCTCGATTGCGCATCGAAGATCTTGATTTGGTGGATACCGATATGTTGCTGGGAGCCGATTTCTTCGTATCCCACCATATATTCGTCGCGAATAGTCAGCGCAAACTTTATCTGACTTACAACGGCGGCCCGGTCTTCAACTTGGCGAAAACACATTCGGTTACTGCGGCTCAGGCTACCGAAACACCCAAGGACGAAGCGCCGAAAGACGGGGCGGCGAGCGAGCATCCGGTCAGCGCGGCAGCGGAGGAGCATCTCGAGGTGGACGCACTCGCGCGCCGTGGCGAAGCGTACGCGGCGCGGCGCGATTTCGAACACGCGCTTGCAGACTTGTCGAAGGCCGTTTACCTGCGTCCCGATGACCCAGAATACTTGTACCAGCGTGCGCTGGTTTACCGGCAGAGCGGGGAGGCCACCTTGGCGGCCGCCGACCTCGATAAGGTGATTACGCTCAATCCGGATTTTATGTGGGCCTACCTGCCGCGGGCGGAAATCCGACTTCATGAGAAAGATGTCGACGGCGCCATTGCGGATCTCGACGCTGTGGATCGACTGGCTCCCAAGCAAGCTGACCTGAGGTTCGTGTTGGCCGAACGTTACGAGCAGGTGAATCGATTTTCCAGGGCAATCGCGCAGTATGATCTATGGATTGCGAATCATCCGGTCGATTCGAAGATCGCGATGGCGCTCGGGTCGCGATGCCGGGCCAGCGCCATTGAGAACGAAGATCTTGGCGTAGCGCTCACCGATTGCAATAAGGCGCTGAGCGTCGGCGACAAAAAAAATCCGAATTACGGCCATCTGTTTGAAAATCGCGGGCTGCTTGAGCTGCGCCAAGCGAACTATGACAAGGCCATCTTGGATTTTGACGCGGCGCTAAAAACGATGCCAAAGAATGCTTTCGCGCTCTATGGCCGCGGTGTTGCGAAAATACGCAAGAACAAAACTGCGGAAGGCGAAAGCGACATTGCGGAAGCCGTCAAGATAGCGCCGCACATTGCGGCGCCATTCAGCGCGCGAGGTCTTGCGCCTTAGATGCCTAGCTTTCGAAGAACCCCATTTTCACGCCGGCCAGCTGCACGACATCGTTGTCGTTCAGGCGGCGCGCTTGTGGCCCGATGGGTACGCCGTTGACCTGCGGATAGTCGTTCTCTTTGCCGCTATCGACGTGCACGATGAAATAGCCTTCGGATCGGCGCGTGATCGCGGCGACCTGCACGCCGGGGCGGCCTAAGGTAGTGAGCGCCTTGGTCAGCTCGAGTTCCCGGCCGGCGAATGCGCCGCTGAGCACCTGCAGTTTCGCCTTGGGTAGTGCTGTCGCATTGGCTGGCATGCTTGGCCGCTTGGAAGCGACGGCCTTGGCCGCCTGATCCACTGCTGCGGTGACCTTGCGAATGCGGTCTTCGCCCTGCGAACTGGGCGTGATGACCATGGTCTTTTCGAATTCGTCCTGCTCAACCTCGCCATCCTGGCTGTCGACAAAACGTAATTGGTGATGCCCGACGGTGATTACATCGCCGTGCTGCATCGCGTGCTTCTTGATCAGCTTGCCATTGACGTAGGTGCCATTGGTGCTGTTCAAGTCCTCCAAGAAGGAGTCGTTCAGAATGTTGATGATGAGTGAGTGATGACCGCTCACTGCCGGATTGTCGATACGAATATCGTTGTCCGGAAGGCGCCCAATCGTGTAGCGCTCTTTGTTCATGTTGTATTCCGCGAGGACGTTGCCGTCCAGGCTGAGCATCAGGCGTGCCATTCAGACTCCATTTCGCTAGCCGAACCATCCCAAGATTTTGTCAAATATACGCCGGTGCGCCGGGAACGGCTCCTGGACGTGCGCCATTATCACAGAGACATTATCCCGGCCGCCGTTATCGTTCGACAGCTGTATCAGCTGCTTAGCAACCGTATCAAGATTAGCACTAAAGGTGCTGATTGTTAAGTGAATGTCCTCGTCCTCGATCATGTCAGAAAGGCCATCCGAACACAGTACGTAGTAGTCACTTTTCTGCGCCGGCTGCTCGTGGATTTCGACTTCCACATTCTGCTCCACCCCGAGGGCCCGTGTAACATAATTCTTGTTGGTGGCGCGCTGCGCTTCCTGTTGGGAATAGAACCCCCGGTCGACCAGCTCCTGCAGCAGCGAATGATCCAAGGTCATTTGCTCGAACCGGTTGTCCCTGAGCCTATAAGCCCGGGAATCGCCGACGTGGGCGATCGAGACCTTGTTGTCGTGGAAAAGACAGGCAACCACGGTGGTACCCATGCCCTCACACTGCGGCTGGGTTTTCGAGGTGTGGTAGATGATTTTGTTGGCTCTGTGAATCGCGTCACGCAGGATGATGCTGGGCCGCGTGAGGCCAGACTCGGGGTCGCGCACCGTCAGGTCCTCGCGCATGAACGCGTCCCGAACCAGGTTGATGATGGTTTTGACGGCGATGCCGCTAGCCACTTCGCCGGCGTTGTAGCCGCCCATGCCGTCGGCGAGCACGAATAGCCCGATGTCGGCCTCGCTGCCGATCATGTCTTCGTTGTGCTCGCGGACCTTGCCGGTGTCCGTCAGCGCAACGCTGGCGATTTTCCCCTTCAAACTCATGCTTCCTTTGCCGCTTTGCTCATGTAGTTATATCCACTCAAGGCGACCCGCTGGCGATTCGTGCCCGACAGTCATCCAGGGCTGCCGCCATTTGCGCGCCTGAGTCATACCGTGCTTCAGGATTCTTGGCCAGTGCTCGATCGATGACGATCTCGACGCAGGCGGGTAAGTCCGGTCGGATTGCCCGAAGCGGCGGATGCGGCGCTTCGGCGATCTGCTGCATCAGGCCGGTCATCGAATCTGCTGTGAACGGAAGCTGGCCGGTCAACAATTGAAATAGGCTAACACCCAGGGAAAACAAGTCCGAGTGACCTGTCACAGTTCGTCCTTCGAGCTGTTCGGGCGACATAAAGCTTGGCGTTCCGAGAACAATTCCCGTTCTGGTACTGCCCGCGCCGCTCAAGCGCGCAATCCCAAAATCGGTGATTTTCAAGACGTCGGTGCTCGGGTCGTACATAAGATTTGCGGGCTTGATGTCGCGGTGTACCACCTGCTGCTTGTGCGCAAATCCCAGGGCTTCGGCGGTGCGGCTGACGATTTCCAGCACTCTGCGCGGTTCCAGTAAATTGTTGGATTTCGCATAGTCGCTCAAATGGCGGCCCTTCAAGTATTCCATCGCGATATACGCCAGGCCGCGTTCTTCGCCCACATCGTAGATCGTGACGATATTCGGATGATTGAGCCGGCCAGCGGTTTCGGCTTCGCGAAAAAAGCGCGACCTTGCCTCCACCAGTTCGGCGTCGCTGAACTCCGCTGCGAGCGGTATGGCTTTGATCGCCACCATGCGATTGATCGCCGTATCGCGTCCCAGATAAACCACGCCCATGGCGCCGCGGCCGATTTCGCGTTCGAGCTGATAGCGTCCGAGCCGCTCGGATTCTGGCACCACCGCGGCAACGGCGGCGGAGGCGGGGCGATCCTTCGGGGCCGCGTGCAAGTTCGGCGTCGTCGCGCCCTGGGCCGCAGCCAGTGATACCGGGGTTGACGTGGTGGCTGCCTTGGGTTTGACGCGGTCCGCGTCCATGAGGCGCCGTAAGCGCGCGGCGACGTCTTTGTAGGTGTTGTCGAATCTCGCCAAATGGCGGTAGACCGCGGTGGCCTGGGGGATGCGGCCGCGCTGTTCCAACTGGTTGCCGAGGGCGTAGAGATCTTGTAAGACGGTGACGTTGGGCTTTCGGCCCTTAAGCTCGGCGAATCGCTGTTCGAAGTTGTCGAGCAGCCGCGCGGTATCGGTACCCACCGCGGTTCTGGCATTCGGCATCGGAACGGCCGGGGCGCTTTTCCCCATGCGGGCCCAAATGAAAAGCGCGCCGCCCGCCGCCAACAGACCCGCGCCGGGCATCCACAGCCAGGTCAGAGAGGGACTCGTGGCAAGCAATCGGAGCAAAAGGCCGGCTGCGAGGATCCCAAAGCCCACAATCGCTGCGATCAGTCCAAATTTCCGCATGCAATAGACATAATCCGAGTCAACAAGCCCGGCAGTATAGGTGATCGGGCGACAATATCAGCAATCCTAAATTCACATATCGGTGCTAAGAAAGGCCATGGCGAAGTCGAAAGAGATATATGTCTGCCAGAACTGCGGCGCTAGTTCGCCGAAATGGCAGGGGCAGTGCGCGGCCTGCGGAGAATGGAACACGCTTGTCGCCGAGATTCTAACGGCAAATCCCCGCAAATCGAGTCACGCGAGCCGTGCTAAAGACGACTCATCATCGCTGGCCGCCCTGGCCGAAACTGAATCGCCGCGCCTGTCAACGGGCTCGGGAGAACTCGACCGCGTGCTGGGCGGCGGTCTGGTGGCGGGCTCCGTGACCTTGATCGGCGGCGATCCGGGCATCGGCAAATCCACGCTGATGCTGCAAGCTGCCGCGGCACTCAACGCATCGGGGGCGGTGCTGTACGCGACCGGCGAGGAGTCGGTGAAGCAAGTGGCGTTGCGGGCGCGGCGCTTGGGACTTACAGCGGCAACCGCTCGGTTGATTGCCGAGACTTGTGTCGAGAATATCGTCGGCGCCGCGTCGACGCTCAAGGCGCATGTTCTCATCATCGATTCCATTCAGACCATGCATTCCGATCGGGTGGAGGCAGTGCCCGGTGCCGTGTCGCAATTGCGCGAGTGCACCGCGGAATTGGTGCGCTTCGCGAAGTCGAGCGGCACGGCGGTGCTGCTGGTCGGGCACGTCACCAAGGAAGGTCAAATCGCCGGACCGCGCGTGCTCGAACACATGGTCGACACCGTGCTGTATTTTGAAAGCGATACGGGCAGCCGGTATCGCGTGCTGCGTTCGGTGAAAAATCGGTTCGGCGCAGCGAATGAAATCGGAGTGTTTGCCATGCTGGAGCAGGGCCTGCGGGAGGTGACGAACCCGTCGGCGATTTTCCTGTCGCGGCACACCGAGCCGGTCCCGGGCAGCGTCATCACGGTGATGCGCGAGGGAACGCGATCGCTGCTGATCGAGGTGCAGGTGCTGGCGGACGACAGCCTGGGTGCGAATCCGCGTCGCGTCGCGGTCGGCATCGACGGCAATCGTCTGACCATGCTGCTTGCCGTCGCGCATCGCCACGGCGGACTGATGCTGCATGGACAGGACGTGTTTGCGAATGTGGTCGGCGGTGTGCGTCTCGCGGAGACGGCGGGCGACCTGGCGATCATCATGGCCGCGCGTTCCTCTCTGAACAACTCGCCCGTGCCGTCTTCGCTGATTGTCTTTGGCGAGATCGGGCTCGCCGGCGAGATTCGTCCGGTGCCGTTCGGCGAGGAACGGCTGCGCGAGGCTGCAAAACACGGCTTCAAGACGGCGCTGGTTCCTGAAGCCAATGTGCCGAAGCGGCCCCCCGACGGAATGAGCGTGCGCGGCGCGACGCGGTTGAACCAGGCCTTGGAGGCGTTCTAGCAGCGCCGGGCCTTAAGGCGGCGCCGGGCCCTAAGGCGGCGCGGCCAGCGGCGGTCGGATGCGCACGGTCTTGATGGCGTTATCGCCGGTTTGCAGCACCTCGAGCATGTAGTCGGCCATCTTCAAGGTGGTGCCCGGTTCGGGGATGGTCTCGAGAAACTCGACGATCAGTCCGTTCAAAGTCTTCGGTCCATCCGTCGGCAGGTTCCAACGCATCGAACGATTCAGCGCGCGAATTGTGGCTGAGGCGCTGGCGACGAAACTGCCGTCGGTCTCCGCATGCACGTCCTTGTGCATCATGGTCGCGGGGTCGGTCGTGAATTCGCCGACGATTTCTTCCAGAATGTCATCGATCGTGACCAAGCCCTGAATGTCGCCGTACTCATCGACCACGAATGCGATTCGGCGCTTGTCGCGCTGAAAATTCAACAGTTGCGTGTTTAGCGTCGTCCCGGAAGGAACGAAGTACGGCTCGCGCGCCTGGGCTGCTGCCGTCAAGGTGTCGAGGTCAAGTCGCCCGCGCGCCAATTCGTGCACGACTTGCTTCATGTGCAACAGGCCGATGATGCGGTCGATTTCGCCTTGATACACCGGCAAGCGGGTGTGCTGACTCTGACGCAGTTGTTCCACGATCCGGTCCCAACCATCATCGATGTCGATGCCGACGATTTCGTTTCGCGGCACCATGATGTCCTCTACGGTGGCATTCTCCAGATCCAGGATGCTCACGAGCATTTGCTGGTGCCGCCGCGGAATCATCGCGCCGGCCTCGGCCACAACCGTGCGCAATTCCTCGCTGCTCAGGGAGTTCGCGGCCAGTTGCCTTGAGACACCGAACATTCGCAGCACGCCATTGGCGAAGAGATTCGTCACCCACACAAAGGGATACAGCAGAAACAGCAGCGGCGTGTAAATGTACGCGGCCGGCAAAGCCAGGCTTTCCGGATGCAGGGCCCCGAAGGTCTTCGGCGCCACCTCGCAAAAAATTAACAGCACGAACGCCAACAAGGCCGCGCCAAGGGCGACCAGAAATTCGCCGCCCAACCTCAAGGCGATGAACCCGACCAGAATCGGCGCCGCCACGTTGACCAGCGTGGAGAGCAGCAGGATCAATCCGATCAGACGATCCGGGCGCTTGAGCAGCGCCTCAGCCAGGCGCGCGCCGCGGCTGCCTTCACTTGCCCGGTGCCGCAGGCGATAGCGGTTCATGCTCATCAAAGCGGTTTCACTGCCGGCGAAAAATGCGGCGAGGATCAGTAGTCCCGCCAGCGCTGCGAACAAGAGTTTTAGGGACGGGTGTTCCATTCGTCGAAAATCAACCGGGGGCGCCTAGCCCCAATGCCGCCCGAACATATACTCGAGGACGAATTTCACGCCGAAGTACGCGACCGCCAAAACCCCGAAGCCGCTCAAGGTCCAGCGCACCGCCGAACGGCCGCGCCAACCAAAGCGCAGACGACCGATGAGCAGCACGCCGAAGATCAGCCAGGCGATCAGCGACAACACCGTCTTCTGCACCAGGTTCTGCGTGAACAGATTGGTGACAAAGACGAAGCCGGTGATGAGCGCGAGGGTCAGCAATCCGAACCCCGCCGCGACCAGCCTGAACATGATTTTTTCCAGGGCATCGAGCGGCGGCAAGGAACTCGATAGATCGACGATGCGACGCATGCGCAACCGACGATCCAGAATCACCAGCAATATGGCGGTGACCGCCGCTGCAAACAGCAGGGCCGCTGCGCCCATGGACAGCAATATGTGCGCAGTGAGTTCCCAACCCGCCGTGGCTTCGGCGTAGCTGCGCCCAACGCCCAGAGCGGTGCCGGCCGCGGCGCCCACCGCCGCGCTCAACATCAGGATGGCGCCGAGCACGCGATTATGCTTGTCGATGGAAATCAAGCAGGCCAGCACCGCGAGCGTCCAGCCGAGCAGCGACATTGCCTCGAGCAAGCCGATGGAGAAGTGCGCATTCACGCGCATCATAAGCATGATGACGTCGCTGTGGCCGATGATGGCAATGAGGATGAGGATCCACGCGATCGGTTCCAGCCGCGGCTGTTTCACACTGCGCAACATGGCCCAAGCGCTTAGCGCGTAAAGCACAAACAAAATGGTGGCACGAATCACGGCTGGCCTAATGTGTGACGTTCCGATGATGACACAAGTAGTATAATAGCCGCACTATGTTTGACCGATTGACCAGCAGCCTTACCTCGGCGCTCAAGTCGCTTTCCGGCCGCGGCCGGCTGACCGAGGACAACATATCCGAAACCGTGCGCGAGGTTCGTCTCGCGCTGCTCGACGCCGATGTCGCGTTGCCGGTCGTCAAGAGTTTCACCGACGCCGTCAAGGCGCGTGCGGTCGGTGTGGAGGTGACGAAAAGCCTCACGCCCGGTCAGGCATTCATCAAGGTGGTGCATGAAGAACTGACCCGCCTCATGGGCGAGCCGAGCACCGGCCTCAACCTGCGCGCGCAGCGTCCGGTCGTCGTGATGCTCGCCGGCCTGCAAGGCGCCGGCAAGACCACGAGCGCCGGCAAACTCGCTCGCTGGCTGAAAGAAAAGCAAAACAAGAAAGTGTTGATGGTCAGCACCGACGTGTATCGACCCGCCGCCATTTTGCAATTACAGACCCTGGCCTCGCAGGTGGGAGCAGGTTTTGCGGCCGCCGACGCGAGCGAAGCACCCGTGGCGATCGCGAAGCGCGCGCTGACCGAGGCGACACTGCAGGCTTACGACGTGCTGCTGCTCGACACCGCGGGACGATTGCATGTCGATGCAGAGATGATGGCGGAAGTGCGCGAACTCGAGGCCGCGATTCAACCGCACGAGCGCCTCTTCGTGGTTGACAGCATGGCGGGCCAGGACGCCGTCAACGCAGCCAAGGCATTCAACGATGCCCTGAGTCTTACCGGCATCATCCTCACCAAGGCCGATGGCGATGCGCGCGGCGGCGCTGCGCTGTCGGTCCGCCATGTCACCGGCAAGCCGATTCTCTTCGTGGGCACGGGCGAGAAGTCCGAAGCGTTGGAGCTGTTTCACCCGGAACGCATTGCCTCCCGCATCCTCGGCATGGGCGATGTGCTGTCTCTGGTCGAGCAGGTTCAGGGCCAGGTCGATCAGGAAAAAGCCGAAAAGCTCGCCAAGAAAATCACCAAGGGCAAGTCCTTTGATTTGATGGACCTGCGCGATCAGCTGACTCAGCTGCAGAACATGGGCGGCATGGCCGCCTTGCTCGACAAGCTGCCGGCTCAAATGCAGGCCAATGCCGCGGCCGCAGCCGGTGCGGTCAACCCCAAGACCCTCAAGCGGCAGATGGGTATCATCGATTCGATGACCCCCAAGGAGCGGCGACGTCCGGATATCATCGATAACTCGCGCAAGCGCCGCATCGCCAACGGGGCGGGCGTGCCGCTGCCGGAAGTCAACCGCCTGCTGAAGCAGTTTGACCAAATGCAGAAAACCATGAAAAAGATGGTGAAAGGCGGGATGCTGAAGAACATGATGCGCGGGATGGCCGGCCGCATGCCCCCAGGTGGGTTCGGACCCGGCGGTTTCGGACGGTAAAACTGCGGCTTTGCCAAGGATCGGTTGCTCTTAACCCCTGATTGTCATTACAATTAGCGGCTTGGCATTCTTAAGGTGGATTTACGATGGTGACGATCCGTTTGACTCGACGCGGCGGCAAGAAGACGCCCTTTTATCATGTCGTAGTAACCGACAGCCGCAAGCGTCAGGGCGGCACCAGCCTCGAGAGCGTCGGCCTCTTCAATCCGATCGCGCGCGGCGGAGAAGTCAAACTGCGCATGGACGTCGCCCGCATCGAGCATTGGCTGAGCAAGGGCGCTCACATGTCCGACCGAGTCAAATTTCTTCTCACCAGCTTCCGTAAGCAGGCCGCGTAAAGGCTTAGAAGGCACGATGAGCGGCGAATCATCGGCGCTCATCCAACTAGGGTTTGTGGGCGCCCCGTTCGGCGTCCGAGGTTGGGTCAAGCTACGCTCACATACGGATCCTCCCGATCGCCTGCTGGAACACCGCAATCTGCAGATCGGACGAGAGGGTGCTTGGCGCAGCTATCGCATTGAGCAAAGCGGCCGCAGCGGCGGCGCATTGACGGTCAAATTGGCCGGCGTAGAGGACCGGGATCAGGCGATGGCCTTGCGAGGCTCAGAGATCCGGGTGCCGCGCGCGGAATTGCCGCAGCGGGATGATAGGGATTTCTACCGCGCTGACTTGATTGGCTGCGAGGTGGTGAATCTGGCGGGCGTCGGCTTGGGTGTAGTGCAGCATTTTGTAGAAACCCCAGCGCAAGCTCTGATGGTGGTTCGCGGGGAACATGAATACTGGGTGCCGGCTAAGCCTAAGCACCTGCGGCGAGTGGATTTGACGGCTCGGCTCATAGTGGTGGACTGGGACGCCCCGTCGGATTGAGTATGCGAATTGCGGTGGTATCGCTGTTTCCGCAGATGATTCGCGAGGCGCTGAACATCGGCGTGGTTGGCCGGGCGCTGGAACGGGGGGTGTTTCAGGTCGAGTGCTTCGACCCGCGCGACTACACCAGCGACCCTCACCGAACGGTCGATGACCGCCCGTACGGCGGTGGGCCGGGGATGGTGATGAAGGTGGAGCCCGTGCGAAGCGCTCTGCGCGACGCGGTTAAGGTTCTGCCGCCAGGCAGCCGGCGGGTCTATTTGGGCGCTGACGGTCGCAGGTTTGAGCAAAGCCTGGCGCGCGAGGCCTGTGCGTGGCCGGGGTTGGTGTTGGTCGCAGGACGCTACGAAGGGATCGATGAGCGCTTCATCGAGCAGGAAGTCGATGAGCAATGGTCCATCGGCGACTACGTGTTGTCGGGCGGCGAGCTGCCGGCGCTGGTGGTCATCGATGCGATCGCGCGATTGATGCCGGGCACCTTGGGCAGTTCGGAATCGGCGCTGCAGGAGTCGTTCAGCGACGGATTGGTGGACTGGCCGCATTACACACGGCCGCAAGATTGGGAGGGGCACGGAGTGCCGGCGGTCTTGGCGTCAGGCGATCATGCGGCGATTCATCGCTGGCGGTTGCAGCAGGCGCTCGGACGCACCTGGTTACGCCGGCCGGAGCTGCTCGAGCGGCGCGGCATGAGCGATGAAGAGCGTGAATTGTTGGAAAAATTTAAGAGTGAACGTGCGAGGCAATCGTTATGAATAAGATCATCCAAGAACTCAACGGCGAGCGGGCGACACGCAAGCTTCCGGACTTCAATCCCGGCGATACCATCGTCGTGCAAGTCAAAGTGGTGGAAGGTGATCGCGAGCGCGTTCAAGCCTACGAGGGCGTGGTCATCGCGAAGAAGAACCGCGGCCTCAATTCCTCCTTCACGGTGCGCAAGATTTCGCACGGTGAGGGGGTGGAACGCGTGTTCCAGACTTTCAGCCCCTCGATCAGCGAAGTCAGCGTGAAGCGCCGCGGCAATGTGCGCCGCGCCAAGCTTTACTACCTGCGCGAGCTGTCAGGTAAAGCCGCCCGCATCGATGAGAAGGTCTGAGCATTGAATGAGCGCCGGATCCGCTCTTAGAGGATTCTTCGGGCTGGTCTGGCGAATCCTGGATGGGATCCGCAAGGTGCTGCACCTGGCGCTGATGCTCATTATTTTTGGGTTCGTGCTCGCGGCCCTGCATTCCTCCATTCCGATCGTGCCGCGCAGCGCGGCCCTCGTCATTGCGCCGCAGGGCGAATTGGTCGAGCAGCTGTCCGGCGACTCCGTACGGCGCGCGCTCGACGAAGCCTCCGGCGGCCCGAATCCGGAAACCCTGCTGAGGGACGTGACGGAGGCGATTGCCGCCGCCAAAACCGATTCACGCATCAAGTTGATCGTTCTCGATCTCGATGAGCTCGACGCATCGGGCCTCTCGAAGCTGCAGGAGATCGCCACGGCGCTGCGCGACTTTCGCGCCTCCGGCAAGCGCGTGATTGCGATGGGCGACTCTTTCAGCCAGGTGCAGTACTACCTGGCCGCCCAGGCCGGCGAGGTGTACCTCGATCCCATGGGCGAAGTGTCCGTGCACGGCTTCAGCTACTACCGCATGTACTACAAGGACGCGATCGACAAGCTCGAGATCGATTCGAACGTGTTCAAGGCCGGCACCTTCAAGAGCTATACCGATCAATTTTCGCGCAGCGACATGGCGCCGGCCGAGCGTGAAGAGACTTCTCTGTGGCTCGAGTCCTTGTGGAATGCGTATAGCCAGGACGTCACGCGTGCCCGCTCGCTGCCCGCCACCGCGCTGAAGGATTTCATCGCTGCGCAACCCGCATCCGTCCAGGCCGTCAACGGCGATCTTGCAAAAATGGCTGTGCAGCGTGGTTTGGTGACTGCACTCAAAACCCGCCGGCAGGTCGCGGACGATCTGAAGGGCCTGGTGGGCGAGGACGACAGCAATCATTCCTTCAATGGGATTGGCATGAGCCAGTACTTGGCGTCAGTGCGCTCCAAGCACGCGTTGAAGTCAAAATCGGATGCCAGGGTCGGGATTGTGGTGGCCTCCGGCGAAATCTTCGATGGCCGCCAGTTGCCGGGCAAGATCGGCGGGGAGAGCACCTCGGATCTGCTGCGCGAGGCGCGCTACGATAACGCTGTGAAAGCGGTAGTGCTGCGCGTCGACAGTCCCGGCGGCAGCGAATTCGCATCCGAGAAAATCCTGCGCGAGGTGCAGGCGCTGCGTAAGGCGGGCAAACCCGTGGTCGTGTCCATGAGCAGCTATGCGGCTTCCGGCGGCTATTACATCGCGGCCGCCGCCAACCAAATATTTGCGAGTCCCACGACCATCACCGGATCGATCGGCGTGTTTTCTTATATCCCGACCTTTCAGCGCACCCTGGAGAAAATCGGCGTCAAAGTCGACGGCATCGGCACCACGCCGCTTGCCGGCGACATGCGCTTCGACCGCGCCTTGGGTCCGGTCACCAAGCAGGTGCTACAGGCAACGGTCGATCACGCCTATCAGCAATTTCTGCGGCGCGTGGCGGATGGGCGGAAAAAGCCCGTTGAAGATGTGGACAAGATTGCGCAGGGCAGGGTCTGGGCAGGAGTGGATGCGCAGCGCATCGGCCTGGTGGATCATCTCGGCGGACTGAAGGACGCCACCGATGCGGCCGCGAAATTGGCCGAATTGGGTTCGGACTACGATGTGGATTACATCGAAACCGAGTTGAGCCTGAAGGAGCAGCTGCTGATGCAGATCCGCTCGCAGGCCGTGCTTGTGGGCGAATTGGCAGGACTCATTCCGGAACGTACCGAGATCGAGCGCATGCTCGATCCTTTGCTCGAACAGGCACGCATCATTGCCCGGCTCAAAGATCCGCGCGGGCTGTACTCTTATTGTTGGTGCCGCGAACCGAGCGAACGCTAGAGGCCGCTGGAGTCCGCGAAGACTTGCGCTCCTAAAGGCTCGACCAGTCGAGCGTCACTTTTCCGGATTTGCCGGAATTCATGATTTGAAACCCTTCCAGATAATCGTTGATCCCCAGTCGATGGGTGATCACCGGCCGAATGTCGAGTCCGCTTTGCAGCATGCTCGACATTTTGTACCAGGTTTCGAACATTTCCCGGCCGTAGATGCCTTTGATGGTCAGGCCCTTAAATATGACCTGGTTCCAATCGATCGCGGTCTCGCCGGGCGGAATGCCGAGCATGGATACGCTGCCGCCATTATTCATGGTCCGCAGCATCTCACGCAGCGCCGCGGGGTTGCCGGACATCTCAAACCCAACGTCGAAGCCTTCTTCCATGCCTAAATCGCGCATGGCATCATCGAGTGACTCACGCGAAATATTCAGCGCCCGCGAGGCGCCCATTTTCTTGGCCAGCTCCAACCTATAGTCATTCACGTCGGTAATGACCACATGCCGCGCGCCGGCATGGCGAGCAATGGCCACAGCCATGACGCCGATGGGACCGGCGCCCGTGATGAGCACATCCTCGCCGACCACATTGAAAGCGAGCGCCGTGTGCGTGGCATTGCCGAGCGGGTCGAGGATGGAGGCGATTTCATCGTCGATGGCAATCGGCAGCTTGAAGACATTGGAGGCCGGAATCGTCAGATACTCCGCGAACGCGCCCGGGCGATTCACGCCCACCCCGGAGGTGTTGCGGCACAGGTGGCGCCGTCCGGCGCGGCAATTGCGGCAATGGCCGCAGGTGATGTGGCCTTCGCCGGAGACGCGGTCGCCGGTGCTGAAGCCGCGCACCTCGCTGCCGATTTCGACGATTTCGCCGGAATATTCATGTCCGACTGTCATCGGCACCGGCACGGTCTTTTGCGCCCACGCATCCCAGTTGTAAATATGCATGTCCGTGCCGCAGATGGCGGAACGATGGACCTTGATGAGGACATCGTTGTGACCGACCGAGGGTTCCGGCACGTCCTGCATCCAGATGCCGGGTTCGGCGCGGGCCTTGACGAGTGCTTTCATGGCTTGCCTGTGAATGATCTGAGTTTTAGTGTATGACGCCGAGGTCGCGTGCCGAACGACCAAACGCTGCAACCACTTGATCGAGTTGTTGAATAGTGTGCGCAGCATTCATTTGGGTGCGAATCCGCGCTTTTCCATGGGGTACGACCGGAAATGCGAATGCGACAACGTAAATTCCCTGTTGCTGCATGCGCTCGGCGAGACGCACGGCCAGCGGCGCATCTCCCAGCATCACCGGGATAATGGGATGTTCGCCGGGAACCAGATTGAAGCCCAAGGCCTGCATGGCTGTGCGAAAGTGCCGGGCATTGGCGTGCAGGCGGTGGCGCAACTCCGGGGAACTCTCCAGCAGGTCCAGTACTTGGATGGTGGCAGCCGCGACCGTGGGCGCGATGCTGTTCGAAAACAAATACGGCCGCGAGCGCTGCCGCAGCCACGCCACGATTTGCTTGCGCGCCGAGACGAAGCCGCCGCTGGCGCCGCCGAGCGCCTTACCCAAGGTGCTGGTCAATATGTCGACGCGCCCCATGACGCCGCGGTATTCGTGCGAGCCGCGGCCGCTGGCGCCGACGAAGCCGGTCGCATGTGAATCATCGACCATCACCAATGCAGCGTAGCGCTCGGCCAGGTCGCAAATCTCATTGAGCCGCGCGATGCAACCATCCATGGAAAACACGCCGTCGGTGGCGATGAGGCGCACGCGTGAATCCTGCGAGTCCTTGAGGGCTTGCTCCAATTCATTCATGTCGTTGTTGGCGTAGCGCAGGCGGCGCGCTTTGCACAGCCGAATGCCGTCGATGATGCTGGCATGATTCAGCGCATCGCTGATGACCGCGTCCTTCTCGTCGAGCAGCGTTTCGAACAATCCGCCATTGGCATCGAAGCAGGAGGAATAGAGAATCGTGTCGTCCATCGACAGGTAGGTGCTCAAGCGCTCCTCCAACTCGCGGTGCACGCTCTGAGTGCCGCAGATGAAGCGCACCGACGCCATGCCGTAGCCATAGCGCGCCAAGCCCTCGTGGGCGGCTTTGAGCACGGCAGGATGATTGGCCAGCCCCAGATAATTATTGGCGCAGAGATTGATCATCTCCTGCCCGTCTTGAAGCTTGATCACCGGGCCCTGCGCCGTGCCGATGACTCGCTCGCGCTTCAGCAGTCCCGCCGAGTCCAGCGCCTCCGTATCGCGCTCCAGGCGCTCTCGAAATTCATTACCGTACATCACGCTATTATAGCGGTTTCGCCCCGGTCCGCTCTAAGGGTTCTCTGAAGATCGAGTACTTATGACAATCGAGGCAAGAGCTGATAACCATCGTCTCGATAAATGGCTTTGGCACAGCCGTTTTTTCAAGACGCGCAGCCTGGCAACGGCGGCCATCAACGGCGGCAAGGTCCATCTCAATGCGGAACGCGTCAAGCCTGCGCATAAGTTGCGCGTCGGCGATCGTGTGAGTTTGTCGTTGCTGGGTATCGTGGGGGAATTTGAAGTTCTCGGGCTTCCCACGCGACGCGGCCCTGCGGCGCTGGCGCTGACCCACTATGCAGAAACCCCGGCAAGCGCTGCGCGTCGAGTCGTGCTCAAAGAGCAGCAGCGTCTCGCGAATCAATCCCGGCCGCGTTCCGACACCCGGCCGGACAAGCGCGAGCGCCGGCAGCTGATGAAGCTGCATCGGGACCAAACTTAAAAAACTTGCGTTGGCCATTTAGTGCGTTGCAGTCAGTAACACTATGCGCAGTAACACTACTCAAAGTCACGACCCAGGCGAACTGGGCGAGCTTGAACGGGCGGTTCTCGAACTCATCTGGGAGCATGGCGTGCAGAGCGCCGACCAGGTGCGGGAGCATCTCCTCACGCAGGGTCGCCCGCTCAAGGAATCCACCATTCGCACCGTGCTGCGCCGGCTCGAGGAGAAGGGCTATTTGTCCCACGCCATCGAGAACCGCACTTTTCTGTATCGTCCCGCGGCATCGCGGCAGGCGGTTGCCGGGCGGGCGGTACAACGCATCGTCGATTGGTTTTGCGAAGGATCCGTGGAGACGCTTCTCGCCGGCATGGTGGATTCCGCGGTGCTCGACCGTAAGGAACTTCAACGCCTCGCCGAACGCATCGCCGCATCGAAGAAGGGGAAGAAATCATGAGTACTCATCTGCTGCTTGAGGCTGCCGTGCGTTCCCTGGTGATGGGCGCAATTATCTTGGTCGCGCTGCGCCTGCTGCGCATTAAACAGGTTCGCGCCCGGCGCACGGCTTGGTTGCTGGCGCTCGCCGGCGCAATGGTCATGCCCGTCCTGGTGAATGCACAGATTGGACCGCGTCTGCTGCCGGAACTCTCGTTCGTCGCATCGCGCGCCGCGCAGACCACGGCGTCGCCCGATCAAGCTCAAGCGCTGCGATCCGTGTATGGAGATTACCGCGGCCGCTTATCCGAATTGCATGCTGGAATGACCAACGACACCCCGACGCATAGTGCACCGCAGGCGGTCGGGGGCGACCGCGGCGCCGCAGCGTTCGCCGATGCGGCCTTCTCGCTTGCCTTGTTTGGCTATTGCGTCGTCGCCGCGGTGCTGTCGCTGCGCCTGTGCGCCGGCGTGGGGTTTGCGTTGCGCCTGCGCAATGGCGCCGAGCGGGTCGTTTTCCCGTTCGATCCGGAATTGGATGTGCGCACCAGCGCCCGCGTCGCGAGTCCCGTGACGATCGGCTCCAGCGTGCTGTTGCCCAACAATTACCGCTGCTGGGACGGCGCGACGCTGCGCAATGTGTTGTCGCATGAGCGGACGCACGTGCGCCAGAAGGATTTCTTGATCCATGCACTCGCCGGACTGCATTGCGCGTTGTTCTGGTTCAACCCGTTCAGCTGGTGGCTGCAGCGCCAGCTCGCGGAACTGGGCGAGGCGTTGAGCGATTGCGCGGCCGTGGAGCACGCGGAAAGCCGCACGGGTTATGCCGAAATCCTGCTGGCATTCGCCACGCGAGCCCGTCGGCCGCTGGCGGCTGGCGGCTGTCGCGATGGCGTGCGCCAGCAATTTAACGCCGCGCATTGAAAGATTGCTGAACGATCAGGGCTTCGAACGATCATATGGACCGGCGCGACGCCTGCGGTTCATTGCAGCCGGCGTGCTCGCCATTCATTCGGGACATTCGAACATGATGTTCGATAGCGGCGATCGGTTGCCTGCCAAGAGCGGCGATTACATTTATTTCCAGCACGACGGTAAGCCGTACTTCATCAAGGACCCGCAGATCATCGCAAAAACGCAGGCATTGCTCGAACCCATGAAGGCGCTGGGGGAGAAGCAGCGGATGCTCGGCGATCAGCAGGCATTGTTGCGTGCCCAGCAACGCATGCTGCGTTCAAGCGAGCGGGCCATGAAGGTGACCGAGTCGCCGGAATTCAAGCAGCAAATGGCGGAATTGCAAAAGCACATCAAGGAAATTGACCTGCCGCGCCTGACCGCGCAAATCGATCAGCAGGCGCTCGCCGAAGTGCAGGCCCACCTCGCTGAGATTCAGGCTCGCATTGGGGAATTGCAAACCGAATTCGGCGCGCAGCAAGGTCAGTTCGGCGAGAAGCAGGGCAAGCTCGGCGAGCAACAAGCTAAATTGGGCGAGCAGCAGGCGATGCTGGGCGAACAGCAGCGCAAGATTGTCGAGGATGTCAGGCGTCAGCTGAAGCCCATCATCGAACGGGCAATCCGCGAGGGGAAAGGTACGCTGCTCAAGGACTGATGAACTGCGCTGAACCTTAGTCCAAGAGCTCGTCCATGTCTTCCGGGTCGCTCATTTCGCAGCTCTCGGCGGTCTCCGGCTGCAGCGTAGCCCAGTCCGCATGATGCCAAACGGCGGTGGCGATGCCGGCAGTGGGGAGCTCGCGCCGCTCCGGCTTGGGTCCGAATCGACTGGCAACGGCGCTCAAGCCGGGGTTGTGGCCGCAAATCATGATATGAGTCAGGGAGGCCGCGCGATGCGCCAGCAGCTGCCAGGTTCTCTCGGGGCTCGCCAAATATAGTTCACGCGCACATTGGACCTGTTTCGCATCGAGCTCGCAGGTCCTGGCGATGATTTCCGCCGTCGCCCACGCACGCTCCGCCGGACTCACCAGCATAAGATCGGGAACGAGATTGCGCTTGACGAGGCGTGAGGCCATCTCCAGCGCCTCGATGCAGCCGCGGTGGGTGAGCGGGCGCTCGTAATCCTCCGGATACGCGTCGGCGGGTTCCGCTTTACCGTGCCTGAGCAGCGTCAGTCTGCGCGTACCCACAGATGACCGTTCTCAATTTTGGTTTGGAACACGCGCACAGGCTCGTAGGCAGGCGGCGTCAATGCTTCGCCCGTCCGCAGGCAAAACCGTGCACCATGGCGCGGACAGATGATCTCATTGCCCTCGATTTCACCACCGGTCAACTGTGCCCCATCATGAGTACAGATATCATCAATGGCGTAAAAGTTCTCGCCGTTGCGCACAATGGCAACCATGCGGCGCCCGACAGGTATCGACTTGGCCTGACCGTCCGGCAAATCGTGGGCGAGACCGGCATCAATCCAACTCACATCATCCCCGTCTGCAGGCGCGCCTCGTCGGACATCATGGTCTGATTCCAAGGCGGATCAAATACCAGTTCCACATTGGCTTGCGCCACGGTGGGGATGATTTGCACCTTGTCGCGCACATCTTGCACCAGCACCTCGCCCATGCCGCAACCCGGCGCAGTCAGGGTCATCTTGATCTCGACCGTGCGTGTCGCGTCTGCGTTCTTGCTGACATCGCACTCGTAGACCAAGCCCAGATCGACGATGTTCACGGGTATTTCAGGGTCATAGCAAGTCTTCAGCTGCTGCCAAATAATATTCTTGATGTCCTCTTCAGACGCGCCCTCCGGCACCTCGGGGGGCTTTGCCGAGGTTTTACCGATGGCATCGGCGTCCTGACCCGCGATGCGAAATAGATTGCCGTCGATGTAGACCGTGAAACTTCCGCCCAGGGCCTGGGTGATGTAGCCGACCTGTCCAAGCTTCAAGTTGACTTCGGCACCCGCAGGTATGGCCACTGCCTTGACGTCGCGCTGCACGACGATGGGTTCATTTTCGTAGCTGCGCATTTCAGCGGTTCACTCGGTCGATACTGGGGGCAAGGACTTCAGATTCGCGGCTTTGAGCGCGGATGCCAGCGTGTGCCAGCACAGACTCGCGCACTTAACCCGCGCGGGATATTCCCGCACGCCGGACAGCGCCGCAAGCTTGCCCAATTCTTCAGCGGGCGGAGCGGCATCGTCGGTCAGCAACTGATGCACGCGATCGAACAGTTCCAGCGCCGCTTCGCGGCTCTTGCCCTTGACCGCCTCGGTCATCAGCGAGGCAGAGGCGGTCGAAATGGCGCAGCCCTGGCCTTCGAAGCGAATGTCGCTGATGGTGTCATCGTGCAGCTTCAGACGCAGCGTCAGATGATCGCCGCATAGGGGATTGAATCCCTCGACGCTGGCGTCGGCCGAATCCAAGCTGCCAAAGTTCCGCGGCCGGCGGTTGTGGTCCAGGATCACGTCGCGGTAAAGATCGTTCAGTTCCACAGGGAGCCTCAGGCGAACATCCGGCGTGCGCGTTCTATCCCTGAGGCAAGCCGGCCGATCTCATCGAAAGTGTTATAAAACGCGAACGAGGCGCGCGCCGTTGCCGGCAACTTGAAGAAGTCCATCACTGGCATGGCGCAGTGATGGCCGGTGCGGACCGCAATACCGTCCTCATCCAAGATCGTGCCCAGATCGTGCGGATGCACGCCCTCGACCACGAACGAGACGAGGCTGGCCTTGTCGGGCGCCGTGCCCACGACGCGCAGCCCGGGTATTTTGTTGAGTATCGCGGTGGCGTGCCGCAGCAGGGCATCTTCGTGTGCATGCGCGGCCTCCCGATCCAGACCCGACAAAAAATCGACCGCGGCGCCCAAACCGATCCCGCCGGAAATATTGGGCGTGCCGGCTTCGAACTTATTCGGCAGGGCGTTGTAGGTCGTTCCCGCGAAGGTCACTTTAAGAATCATTTCGCCGCCGCCCTGCCACGGCGGCATGCGCTCGAGCAGCTGCTCGCGGCCATAGAGCACGCCGATCCCGGTGGGGCCGTACATTTTGTGACTGGAAAAGGCATAGAAATCGCAGCCCAGTTCCTGCACATCCACCGGCATGTGCGAGATGGCCTGAGCACCGTCGATCAGGGCGATGATGCCGCGGGCTTTGGCGGCGGCAACAATACGGCGCACCGGCAAAATGGTGCCCAAGGCATTCGAGACATGGGCGCAGGCCAGGATCTTGGTGCGGGCGCTCATCAGGGAAACGACCGCTTCCAAATGAACCTCGCCCTGTGCGTCCATCGGCGCCACCACGAGTTTGGCGCCGGTCTGCTCGCATACCATTTGCCAGGGCACGATGTTCGCGTGGTGTTCCAGATGCGTGATCAGGACTTCATCGCCGGGCCGCAATATCGGTCTCGCATAACTTTGCGCCACCAGGTTGATCGCCTCGGTTGTGCCGCGCACGAAGATGATTTCGTTGCGCGAGCGCGCATTGATGAAGCGCTGCACGCGCTCTCTGGCGCCCTCGTACATCGCTGTGGCTTCCTGGCTCAAGGTGTGCACGCCGCGATGAATATTGGCGTGGTGGTGCCGTTCGTAATCATCCACCGCATCGATCACGCATTGCGCGCGCTGCGCGGAGGCGCCGTTGTCCAGATAGGCAAGAGGCCTGCCGTGGATCATGCGGGTCAGGATCGGGAATTCCCGCCGAGCGGCCTCGACATCGAAGATCCGGTTGGTTTCGGCCAGTGCAATATTGTTCATCTGAATTTCCGCAGGATTTGCGCGTCGGGTAATTGGCTGATCAGTGCGTTCTCGATCGCGGAACGCGCCGAGCTCACGGACATGCCGGTAAGCACATCGGCGAGAAACGCGTAGACGAGCAGGCTTTGCGCGGTTTCCCGATCCAGCCCGCGCGACAGCAAGTAGAACAACATATCCGGATCCAGCCGGCCGGTGGTGGCGCCGTGCGCGCACTTGACCTCGTCGGCGTGAATTTCAAGTTGTGGCCGCGTGTCGATCTCAGCGTTGGGCGATAACAGCAAGCCGCGGCAGGACTGTTTCGAATCAGAATTGTTCGCGCCCGCATTTACGATAACCTTGCTGTTGAAAATCACGCGGCTGATATCGCTGGCAATGGCGCGGGCTGTTTGCCGGCTGAGCGTGTTGGGCGCCGCGTGGGTCACGATATTCACGCAGTCCACGTGCCGATCTTGGTGTCCGACCAGCAACGAATAGCTATCGAGGCTCGCGCCCGGTTGGTGCAAACGCGCTTCCAGGGACGAACGCACCAAGCCGCCCCCCAAAACGATGGTGAATTGCTTGCACTGGCTATCCTGAGACTGGTGGATGTCCAGCGAATCCAGGTGGGTGGCGCCCGAGCCCGTAGCATAAACGCGGTAGTGCTCCAGCTGCGCATCGCGCGCCAGCGAGACGTGCGTATTGGAATTACTCAGGGG
>JBDTAV010000056.1:0-7012 GCA_039924385.1 Steroidobacteraceae bacterium | reverse complement strand
GCCGGATTCGTGCCGGAATAGGTTATCAACCAGTAGGTCGACGTGGTCCACTACGGATTCATGGTCAGCAAAGGCCTCACCTCTACGAACCCGCCGGTCTCAAAGTTAGGGCAACCCTTGGCCAGCGCCACCGCTTCGTCGATATCCCGCGCATCGACAATCGAATAGCCGCCGACGCTATCCTTCGATTCTGCGTAAGGGCCATCGGTTACCGTTTTTGATTTGCCCTTGACGAGCTTGCCGGAGTGTTCCAGGGGATATCCCCGATCCTTAAGATGCCCGGCTTCGGAGAGCTGCCTAAACCAAGCCGACCATTTTTTGACTTGCTGCTGCATTTCGGACGGCGAGGCAGGGGCCTCCCAGCCGCGGTAGAAGTAAACAAACTGGCTCATATCAATTCCTCCATAGCTGATTATTGGGCGATGCATTGAGGCATCAATAGTCCGACGCGCCAGTCCTGGCCTGCCGGACAATTATTTTTCTCAAGGCTAGTTCTCCGAGTCAAGCGATTCGGCCTGCAAGCGTGCGGGCTCTCATTGCGAGGGGCGCATCAGAAAGATGTCCGGCCTTAGGAGCGTCACGCGTCGTCTTGGAAACGCCATCGAATCGCGATGGGTTTCACATAGGAGGTAATGCGATGACATCTTTCATTTTCTTGTATCGCGGGTGGGGCCCGCCGGCGTCTGCTGCGGCGCTGCGCAGTGAGGGGCGCCTTTGGGGCGCGTGGTTTCGACAACTGACGAGGGATGGTCATTTGCTCGATCGCGGCTTTCCGCTGAGCCGAATCGGCAAGTTGGTCAAGAGCCCCGCCAAACGTGCGGCGACAACGCGTGAAAAGTACGCCATTGGCGGCTACTCGATTGTGAGTGCTAAGAATTTGGCTCACGCCATTGAGTTGACCTGGAAGTGCCCAAATTTTCTCACGGGCGGTTTCGTTGAAGTACGCCCCCTGTTGACGGGTAAGGCAAGCGCTTCGTAGTGCGGGCTCAGTCGAGTTCATGTTCACTATTACATCGTTTAAGGAGATTTAAGATGCGACAACATAATCATTCATTCGCCCGGACATCGCTTAAAATTGGCTCCATCATCGGGGCGCTCGCTCTTTGCGCTTTGCAATGGTCGCGCTTTGCCGCAGCTGCTCCCACGGGAACTCCCGGGCTTGCCCGGGATGGCGAATCGATCCACCAGGAAGTCATTATCGATGCACCGCCTAGTCAGGTATATGAAGCGCTCACCAATGCGAAACAGTACGACTCGGTCGAAAAGCTCGGCATCGCGATGCAAACGATCTTGAAGTCCTCTACCGCCCCCACGGTGCTCAGCCCCGAAGTCGGCACGACGTTCGTTCTGTTCGGCGGCCACGTTGTCGGTCGCAATCTGGAGCTGGTACCCAACCTGCGAATCGTGCAGGCCTGGCGTGAGATGAGTTGGCAGCCCGGCGTTTATTCGATTGTGAAATTCGAATTGTCCCATGATCCGCGCGGGACGAAAATCAGCTTCGATCATGCTGGCTTCCCGAAAGGTGGTGGCGCCGGCCTCACACAGGGCTGGTACGGCAACTACTGGGAGCCGCTCGAAAAGTACTTAACACGTTGAGGGGAAAACCAAGGCCGTCTTTCAAAGGGCGGCCCCATCCCACTGGGATAGATGGGTCCTCGTACTTATCGGCCATCCGCATTACTCGGCGCACCGATGGGCGCCAAAGCCGGTCGAGATTCGCTCACCGCAGCGATACCGTTCGCCATAGTTGACGATGCCATTAGCGTTGTTTTGAATGTAAGTGCCGAACTCATCCAAGGCACGCGATAATTTCTTGAGCTATAGCGCATGGCGGTGCGCGCCTGACGATCATCGATATGCGGTCGCAACAAGTGCCGATGGTACGAGGCATAGAGGCATCGCGACAAAGCTCAGCGAGGAGCAGCATCACGGTGCTCTGCAGCGCCAGGGGCGCGGCAAATCCCGGATATTTGCCACCACTCCGGACACCTCCTTAGCGACTCTCCGCGCACCCACATCTTCCACTTCCACGGCGCCCAAGGCCCCAGTTTCCCTAGTGCACATGGACTACTAAACGCAAGAGTCTTTGTCAACCTTTGGGGACGCTTCGCCTTGATGGCTGGCGGCTAATGCCAGACGCAAACAGCATACCTTGGACCAACTCGTTGGGTCGTGGGAGAAGATAGACATTTTGCTGCAAACCTTTTGGGCTCTCGCCGACTCTAACGTGGGAATCTCAAGCAATCCACATCTAGGATACAATCATGGACATTCGAAAGCTCGTCATCAGTATGGCGTCGATCGCCGCAATCTCTCCAACGATATCTTATGCATCTCCTGAAAGTGTCGCGGCAGCTCTTTGCGCGCGCGCATTCGCATCGAGTCTGGGTATGGTCTCACCCGCTGCGAACTTCAAACTGAAATATCGAGGCGACTACTCAACGGACACGTTGGCTTACTACTACTCTACTCCGCAATACCGCTTCTACTTGCAAGCGAACGGCGCAAATAGCCGATCATCATTGGCGCGCGCGACTTGTACCGCGGATATGCACGGTAACATCCTGGCGCTGGCAGCGGACGGCGGTTAGCGGCTGCAACTGTAGAACCCAATCGAATGTCTGGGGCTCCGCTCAGCGGTCGTTCGACATAATGCTCGGCCGTAGCGACGCCGGCGTGTGCTAAATGTCTAACCATTTTCGTTCTAGCAGGGTGTTGAAAAACGTTTTCGGAGCAGGAAATTCCGCTGAAAATGATCACGCGAAATCTTTTTCAACTCCCTGCTAGGGAGAGAATCAATTCAATCGCATGCCAACGTGATCAGAGCGTGGCTAAGGATGTGGAGTCTCACATTTGGTTTCTGGACTCTGCCCTCTCGTTTGCGAGCAGCTCGATAGTTGGGCGGTTGGGAAGGTTAGGGCGCAGCGTAGGCGTTTTTTTGGGCGGTTCACTTACCGAGCATCGTCCGCTCAAAGTCGGGCGATTAATTGACAGTGCGAAGGGAGGATTGCTTATGTTTGCGATTGTAAGCAGAGGAACTGCATCCCATTTTTCGCGCTGCGCCGCAATAAGGCGCGTGCTTTGGTAATCGTCCGAATCGCGTTTACGCCGACAATTCTCGGCAATCGTCTCGTTATCGTTCAACAGCGATCACAAGGGGGACTTAAGCGATGACTTTCGAAACCACCGCGGAACTGGAGGATCGAGGTCGGGCCGTCCCTCAGTTGGCTGCCTTTTTCGGTCTGACGTTTGCGATCACTTGGGGGCTCGGCGCGCTGCTGATCTTCGCAAAACCGCAGCTCGAGGCGGCGCTTGGCCCAATGGGTCCGATCAATCATCACTGGCTCTATTATGTGGCGGTCTGCGCGCCGACGATCTCGGCAGTGATGCTAAGTCTCGCGTTCGGCGGATGGGGCGGCGTCAAGGCCTTGGCGCTTCGATTCGTTCGACCGATGCGACCGATTTGGGTTCTGATCGCAGTGCTCACATGGCCAGCAGCCTTTGCGATCAGCGAATTTGCAATGCGGGCGCTCGGAGTGGGCGGCGGTCTCGACCTGCACGCCCTGGGCGTCGGAGCGCCGGTGCTGGCCTTTACCACGCTGGCGCTGGTCTCTGATCCGGGTGGCCTCGGCGAGGAGGCCGGCTGGCGAGGCTTCGCCTTGCCGCGCCTGCTGATGCTCTGTCGACCTTTGACCGCGGCGATCCTCCTCGGTCTGATTTGGGGCATTTGGCATCTGCCTGCCTTTTTTGTCTCCGACCTGTCGCAATCGCAGTTCGCTTTCGGTTGGTTCCTGCTAGGTACCGCGGCCCAGACGGTAGTAATGACCTGGATCTTCGTCAACGCGAACGGCAATGTCCTCGTCGCCGGCGTCATCCCGCACTTGATGATCAACTTGCTTTTCGACGCGGGTGTATTCCGCGGCGACGTCATTCGGCTGGAGTCTATAGTGATGACGCTCGTGGCCGCAGGCTTGGTGGCGATCTTCAGTCCGAGCCTCAGGGGTTGGAGGCGCGAAACCAGTCCACCGATTGTGGCGATAACCTAGCGCCGATGTCTCCTGGTCTTTTCGACCTGGTAGATATTACGTGTTTATCTCGGAACTCGAGCGGAGCTGTAACCAAGAATGTTTGTCACTTACAGGTCAGGTCAATCAAACCAATTCAAGGACGAAATCCTTGTGATTACGCGCAGTGTACTGGTGGCGGTGTGCATATTTGCTATTTTGAGTTTGCACGAACTGGTTCATCTGCTGGTCGGGCGAATGGCCCGCATCCCTGCGGTATTTACCAACCTTACGGCTGTCGGATTGCCGACCGATATTGACACGCAGCAGTACGGCCCAACACAGCTCGCCTTAATGAACGGGATTGCGCCGCTGCTCACCGTGGTGTTCGGCTTTACTGTCTATTTCTTGCTTGTAAGACGCCAAGCCGCGTTGAGTCGCGTACGATATTTCTTCACCTGGTGCGCGATTTTCGGAGTTCCCTATCTCGGCGTGCAGATGATGATAATTATCCAGCACCCAGACTACAGCGGCAACGGGGCCGACAGCGCCGCTGTCGCCGGATATCTGCATCTTTGCATGCTGATTAGGGTGATCATTTGTCTGGTCGGGTTTCTGTACTACACCGCGTCTTCGATTTGGGTGCTGCGTGTCATTCGTGCCGCAGATCCGGAGGTACTGCCGTGCAGAGCAAGCGTGGCCATCGCTTTATGGCGTCGGTTGCTGGGCTGCTTGCTGATAGCAGTGGCGATTATCAGCGCAGTGTTCATTGCGCTGAGAGCTCTCTCCGGGATCGGGCAAGGCCCCGTATTTCTGGTATTTGGCGGTTGGGGATTCGGATCCGCATTGTTGGTGCCGTGGAAGAGTTTTGCTGCCAAGACAGTGTTCCGCCACTGGCTATTGCCTGGAATTGTCGGCACGCTCGCGCTTATTCCACTGAGTTATGTCGACAAAAACGGCAATGACTACGCAGCGATGTGGCTGATTATTCTCCCGCCGGTAACCGCTGCAACGCTTTTTGACTTCAAGTCAAAGTTTCCGCGAAGAATCAGCGAGGCGCCGCAGTGATCACAGAGTATATTAGTCTAGTCCGTCAGATGCGCCCTATGTTGCCTCGGACAGAGGCCCGATCCGAGCGTACATTTGTGGCAACTCTTTAGCGATACGGTTTGTCATCACTCCTTCTCACGGTCTTTCATCGCACTGCTGATCGTTGAAACCATCTTGCCTTCCGGAATGCGGGCCAATTGCGGCAGTGTCTCGCCGCTGTTAAGAATCTGCCCCATCACGATCCATGCCGCGCAGTAGGATTCGCGCTGCATACCGGTGTTGCCCTGGCCGAATGTGTACTTAATCGCGATCTCGCGGCCGCCCTTCTTGAGATCGCGGGCGATGCCCCTCAGCACAGCTTCCTTCCTCGCCATGCAGTTTAAGAACCATTTCTCGTCGCCCGGCATTGCGACGTAGGCGGCATCTGGCAGACCTGGTACCGCGCGCTGCGCCGTTCGCATGGCGAGGCCTTCAAGAAACATGGTCTCTCCTACCGGCGCACCAAAGGAATTCTTCACATGCGCAAGTTGCAAATGGATCGAATGAGTCAATTCATGCGCGAGGATGAGTTTCAGATTCGTATTCTCCACCGACATCAGAACTGTGACCGGCCTTCCATCCATCGCTGGCATGGTGAAGGCGTTGTTGTCGAACTGGCCGACATAAAGGATCAGCCGTGAATGGATCGGATCGTTCGCTGTTTCCAATATCGCATTGTCCTTCGCGAACATTATGCGCGCCGTGTCTGCCGCAGTCTTCGTCAGCACGGGCAGCTGTGATACCAGCGCAGGATATTTGTCCCACGCGTCGTCGAGGAGCTTTCGCGCCATCGCCTCGCCGTCCGGCCCCGGCGGCACCGCTGCAAGGCCATCCTCTTTCTGCCAGAGTTGAAAACGCGCCGTCCCATCCATAGGCTTCGCTGTCGCATCCCCATAGAACTTCTCGAACTTGCCTACGCGGTTATCGACATCGAGGATGTGTGCGGCCGGATCGGCAGTGGCTGCGAAAGCAGGGGTGGCGAAGACGAGCGAGGCGCAAATCACGCGGGGCATCACGACAATTCTAAGATGATCGCTTTTGAGATGAAAACAATGGGTCGCACTTCCGCAGCGCCTTCGAAAATGGCTATTAATGCCCAACCCCTCAAAAGACAAAAGGAGCATAGGTTAGGTCCCTCGTCATCCTCTTCCTTCATCGAGCTGTGCCAGAATCCCGGGTCGCTGAAGCGAGCTGCCAGGGCCTCGATGTCGACCGATGAGCGCCGAGGTGAAATCAAAGGCACCGATCAGTTGGACGTTCCTCCAGGCGACGGGCGAAACGCCCCTAAGAACTTTGATGGCGTCCATGTCGCCGGTGGCTAGCTTCTGCTCATAGACTCGGGATAATAGCAGGGTGTCGTAGTGGATGATGGCATTGGCGCCCCGTGGCTAGCGGCTACCGGGGCGGGATTCGCACCCGCTAGAACAATGCGGCATTTCCAAGCCGCAACCGTGTCTTCCCCTCTGTTAGTGCCCGACCCCCGGAAAGGTAAAATTAGCATTGGCTACGACAGCCTTTCTGGGGACAGCCCCCAGCGTATCGCGTATTTGCCGGTTCGAGGGCGCTCACCTGCCGGTCGGCTGGTCGTGGAAGTTTCAGCCAACAGCTGCCGCTGGCACGGACCACACGGTATGTCCGAAAGCGGTACTCAAGATGCAACCCAATTCCGCGTATGCAAGGGGCGTAAACGCATCCACTCTAACGAAACAATGGCCGAAAGAAAGATCGTTCGTAACACTTGAAGCATTTTGTCTGTTTGTAATAATTCATCGCCGCCTGGCAGTCCGGATCGGACGACGCGGCAATCCGGTATTGTTCGTACGAGGTCAAGGAAGAGAACGAGAAGAAGGTCATGGCGACGTCGCTGGAGCCTTCGCTCGGGAGTAGTAGCCATGATGGGTGCTACCGAATCTGTCGAC
>JBDTAV010000055.1:0-7511 GCA_039924385.1 Steroidobacteraceae bacterium | reverse complement strand
CTCATCGACACCGACGTCGGGCGCGCGGCTCGTCGCCGCCGCGTGCCGCTCAAACGTGCTCACGCTTGATCGCCGTCCTAAATCATCCGCCTCGAGAGAGGAGGATGGGTCCATCCCATTAATTTACCATTTACGGACATTGGCGCCGAACAGCGACTATGGCGGCAGCCTGGAGCGAACGGTCCACGCTTCTCCGGCCAGAATTCCGGCGGATACGCCGACAAATGTCCCCGCGATCACATCGCTGAGGAAATGCCAGTCTCCGACAACCAACAGACCCGCGGCGAGCACCAGCAATGCGGCAAGCGGCCAGACGCTGGCTCTGCGGAGGCTCATGAAAGCCCCCGCAAACGCGCCAGCCAGTACCATGTGCCCGGAGGGGAAGCTGCTATTTCCGGAACCCTTCAGTAAATTGAAAGCATGTGTCGCGCCTTCCATTACTTCAGCAGGGATCGGAACCCCAAAAAATGGCTTCAATACCTCGCTGTTGATGCCATAGCTACATATCGAGGCGAGGCAGGCTATCGCCAAACCCTCCCAGAATCGCGAGATATGTCCCCGCACCACGCGAGCTAGAATCACGAATAAGGCCATTGCCGATTGCAAAGACAAAATGGCGGCAGCGCCGAAAGCCGTGTTTAAGGGGCTGAGGAACCGACCGACTTTCCAGAAATGCAGCGCTATCGGCACATCTATGTAAGCAAATGAAAGCGCCACTACCGCGGCGCAAACCACGAATGACAGGAGCCAGATCTGTACGAAGACAGGAAAGCGCCTCATGTAGCCCCGGCCTCCTCCGTCGCCGTAACGTCATCGCGTGGCTTGCTGGTCGGCGACATCTGTAGAACTGCAACCCGCGGGCTGGAGCCTCTCTAACCGACAGCCCATTGGATGTGCCCACTTGGGACCAGACAGTACGCCGTGGAAATTGCCAAAACGAGTGCCGTGTTTGCGCTTTCGCATGTGTCATGCATCTTTCGTGTATCGGTGCGACCGACGGTCCCCTTGGAATCGTTCCGGACGTGGCACACATTACACGGGCGCGGGAGACTCTGCGAGCGTCCGTTGTGGAGGATTTCGCGTCAACCCATGGACATCTGGTTGTGGCCGACAGCGCCAATTCGCGCTCCAATTTCCTGCGAGAGTCGGCATCGGCAAGTCACGACCCGCAGCTCCAAAGGCCGCAAGCGCATCCAGCTCCTGTGTTGCCTTCTCAACTTGAGCTTCGTCAGCTCCATAACCGTAGATTATCGGATAGATGGGTCGCACATCTCCGAGGCTAAAAATCACCGCCAACTGTCCGGCTTGCTTAGGGATCAGGAGAGCCGTACAGCTTGGTCCAAAGTACATAGCCGTTGTGGCGTTGTGGCAGCAGTAATGGTACTGCCCGCAGAGAACGGAGCCGTCCACGAGCGCATTACGAGAAACTTGGATAGCGGGCCTCAACTGGGGTCTCCCGGATCGACTTGAGGTGGCTCGAGTAAGCGGACGAGCACTGCAACTTTCAGCAACGCGAAAGCGATCTGCTTCAGTACCTGACCAGTCCAAGCGCGCATCGTGCATGCGCTTCATCCCTTCTTCCGATCGCTCTTTCCATCGCAAGTACGCTTCATCCAGATGTTCGTAATGAGTTTTGCGAATGAGGTGCCGCTTGACATCGAACTCGAAATAGTAAGCCTGACTCCGAAATACACGAGTTGGATCATTCCACCACAATCGATGTTCACAGGGCGACGTACATGGGAACATCGTAAATCCCATAAAGGAACTTGAGTGCAGAAACTCAACATTTGGCGGGACACCGAATCGACGTGTAACAATTTCCGGCGTATCGCCGAGGCGGGTGTCCGCAACTCGATTTGAAGTCCCTTGGATTCGACGGGATTGAGCCGCAAGAGACGGGTCGACCCGCACACCACCCAGCGACGCTGCTCAAGCTTTACATCTACGGCTATTTGAACCGCATCCAGTCGAGCCGTCGCCTCGAGCGGGAGACTCAGCGCAACATCGAACTGGTGTGGTTGACTGGCCGTTTGCGTCCGGATTTCAAGACCATCGCGTATTTCCGTAAGGACAACGGCCTGACGATCCGCGGGGTCTGTAGCCAGTTCATTGCGCTGTGCCAAGGCGCGTGAGGCGATGGGTACGGAGAAATTGACCGCCATTGCCGATCGCGGCTACTTCAGTGGCGCACAAATCCTGAAGTGCGAGCAGAGCGGTATCGACGCGATATGCCGAAGACGATGACCTCGAACAATCACGCCAAGAGTCTGTTGACAAGCGCGACTTTCAATACCTGCCCAAGAAGGATGAGTATCGCTGCCCGGCAGGTCAGCGGGCCATCTATCGCTTTAGAGAACGATATGGCGCAGTCAATGAGCAGCACGCTTCATCTCTTCCACGGAAACAGGTTTATACTGGCTGCGCTGGTAGCGAATGCCGTGCTTGACCACGAAGGCAATGCTTCGTATGTTGTCAATGTCGTCCAGCGGGTTCTTATTGAGCACAACCATATTTGCAAGCTTGCCGGCGTCGATCGCAACACGTGTTTTCTTCTGGCCAACCGTACGCGCACCTATGACGGTTGCTGATCGGATGACGTCTGCTGGTGTCATGCCCGCGTCGCGCACCAAACGCACGATTTCAGAATCGAGCACACTGTCCGTGTCGGTCCAATCCGGATCATCGTCGGTACCCGTCGATATATTGACGCCCTGGCGGTAAGCCTCTCCAGTGATGAATGCGGCCATACCCGCAGGCCACTTCGATGACGGATAGCGATATCCAACGTCTATGGTTGCGTCAAGAATAGTTCCTCGAGTCCTCATCCGCTTGAACAACGCCGTCATCTCCGGCTGAGCGTGCCACGCTCGAGGATCCACCGCCGTCATGGACTCGAAAGACTCTGGCATATGTTCAGACAACTGGTAGGCAACGAAATCGGCATGACTCACGACGTCCACCCCAGCATCAATGACATCACTCGGGCGGGCCGGAAACACGGCCGCATGGGCCCACACGAGCATATTCTGGTGGTGTGCTTCCATCGTGATGGCCTTCACCAGCGCTGCGGATAGATCAGCATAGATTTTTATACCGGTTGCGTCCGTTGCGCGCGCTTGCGCCACCGCGAGGCGCAAATCGGTTCTCGCCGTAATCGCCTGCATCCAGGGCACATGGCCAGCTACTCGGCCGCGCGAGCTTTCGTGAGTGCGTGGATCCACGAAAAATCCCGGGCCAGCCATCAACGCGGCATAGTAAATATCCGGAGACGCAATTTCGTCGAACTCCGCTTCGCGCTTCAACTCGCTCAGGAGACGTGCATCGCCTGCCATGTCCCGTACGGTCGTCACCCCACTGTAAAGCTCACGGCGCAAATAGACCTTTGCGATCTCTGGATTCGGAGATGTAGCAAGATGAACGTGCGTGTTGATGAGCCCGGGAATGACGAATTTGCCGCTGACATCGACGATCTCCCAACTCGATTCGGGGTGAAACCCGTCAGCCGGCTGAACCGCAATTATCTGATTGCCCTGAGTCCGGATCACCACATTGCGTCGTTCAATCGTGGGATCCCCGTCAATGACGGTGGCCCCAGCGTAGACGACGGTTTTGGAGACAGCGGAATCCGCCGGCTCGGCGTGCGTATTCTGAAACACGACCAGCGACACCAAAGCAAAGCCGCAGGCGCTAAATGTTCCCATCTCGGTCTCCGGTCACTCAAGTGCATCCAAGCAGATCAGGCTCAAGCATCAACAGTACCTGGAGCGGCACGCGGCGTGCAGGTACGCAGTGATTCGAATACCGGCTAAACCCGGCGCCGGCCGATCCAGCGCGCCACGCGCTTGCGGTAATCTAGATAGGTCTCGCCGAAGAGCGCTTCGAGCGCTCGCTCCTCGGGAATAATCTGCAAGGCAGTGATGATGATTGGAAATAGCACCACTGCGATCCAGGGGCTTAGCGTTCCGAGCCACAGCGCCCACGCCATCAACAACAGCGTCAGACCCAAATACATGGGATTGCGGGTGATGGCATAGATGCCGTGCATTACGAGACTCGAGGCCAACTCAGGTCTCAAAGGATTGATCGTCGTCTGCGCCCGACGAAAGCGCGCGCTTGCCGCATAGATGAGGCCGGCGCCGGCGGCTGCGGGAAGCAGCCCGAGCCGGGCCCAAGGACTCATGATGAATTGCCCAAGCGGCATCCAGCGGTGCAAGGTCCACATCAGCACGGCGGCAAGCAACCAGATGATGGGGGGCGGGATTCGCGGTTTCATGAATTCAACTCGGCGCCGCAACCAGCGCTATTCGAATGTCGGAAGGTTGGCGAGTTCTTCCGGCGGCACATCTTCCACCGGCAGTCCCGCCTTCACCCAAGCGCGCAGGCCGCCCTGAATCACCGTCACGCGTACCTTCTTTCCCAGGAGCATCGTTTGCAGTTCGCGCGCCACCTTGGTGCTGGTCGCCTGCCGCACACAGGTGCAGTAAACAAAAACGCTGCCTGCTTCCGGCATTTCCACGCCGCTCTGATGCAGCGCATTGGGATCGAGGCGCCGAGAGCCCTGAATTCGCTTCGCCTTGGGATCAAAGTAACCGTGGCTGCGAACATCATAGACCGGAGCGCCTGTCGCCAATTCGCGTGCGGCCTCTTCGGGATGGGCGGACGGAACGACGCTCAAGGCGCGTCCCTTGACCCACAGCCACACGCGAAATAGCAAATAGCCGATCACCAGCGCCAGAATTATCCAGCCGATGATGCGCCCGGCGGAATCGTAGCCGCGCGTCACCGCTTCCAGTGCGCCGCTGAAAATGTAGCCGGCGATCAGATAGGAACCCGCGTAGAGCACCGCACCCGCGAAATCCAAGCGTAAAAACGTGGCGGTGCGCATGTTCATGCTGCCCGCCAGCGGTGGCGCCAGCGTGTTGATCCCAGGGATGAATTTGGCGATCACCAGCAGCGTTCGACCGCGCCGATAAAAGGAGTCTGCCGATCGCAGGATGCAGGACTCTGGATTGAGCGAAATTCGACACAGCAGCCCGAGCAGCCACCATCCGGTGTAGCGGCCCAGGATAAACATCAGCGTGTCGCCGGCGAGCATCGCGAACAGGGCAATGCCGAGCACATACTGAGCTTGCAGCAGTCCGCGCGCCACCGCACCGCCGGCGATCAGCAAGGCCACCGCGGCCGGCACCGGCACGCCGATGGCTTCCAGAAAGACGATGACGGCGAGGATGGCATAGCCGTGTTGCGCGAGCGCGGTATTCAGTGATCCCATACGCTTTTCCTTGTGACCGCACGGCATTGTAGGGTATGACCCGTGGATATCGACATAAAACCGATCGGCTTCGTGAAAGCAGGACGAATGCTCGCCGAGGACGACTTTTGGGTGGAGAAGATGCCTGCATTTCTCTAAGCGAACCATTTACCTCGGAGGCCCTGGAGGGATTGGCAAGTTTTTCGCATGCCGAGGTGCTGTTTCTATTTCATCAAGAGCCGCCCGCGAAACAACTTGGAATGGCCCGCGGTCGGCATCTTCGCGCAACGCGGCAAGAATCGGCCGAATCGTATCGGCACTACCATCTGCCGGATCGTGCGCGTCGAAGGAACCAACCTGTTCGTCAGCGAATTGGATGCGATCGACGGCACGCCGGTGCTCGATATCAAGCCCGTGCTCACGGAGTTTTTGCCACGCCAGGAAATTCGCCAGCCGGCTTGGTCGCACGAACTGATGCGCGACTGCTGGCAGAGCAAGAAATAGCCTTTAATGCCGGGAATCCGGCGCAGTTTCAGTGCTTCCCGAATCGAAATCGCACTCCTTGAGAGGCACGAGGTGCGTCTTGTTCACAATCTTGTGGCCCAGATACAAGACGGCGACGGTCGGAATGATGAGGTAGTCGGTCACGAAGTCGAACCAGGAGAACACCGGAGTCTGGAACACACCGATGTTGGCGCCGAACAGAACAATGAGGAACAGCGCCAAGGCAAGCCACGGGCCGTAAGGGTAGAACTTGGATTTGAACTTAAGATCATCCAGGCTGCGGCCCTGCGCGACCCATGCCTTGCGAAAGCGCAAATGACAAACCGCGATACCCAGCCAGATGAGAAATCCGCTCAAGCTCGAGGCGTTGTAGAACAATTGATAAATTTTCTTGTCGCCTACCACCGTGGAGAAAAACGCCATGGCGCTCACCGAGCCGGTCGCCAGCAGCGCCAACACGGGTACGCCTCGTCGATTCAGCATGCCGAACAGTTTCGGGGCTTTGCGGCTATGGGCCATGGCATGCAGCATGCGTGAAGCCACATACATGGATGAATTTCCGCAGGACAACACCGAGGAGAGGATCACCGCGTTCATGAGATTCGCCGCGTAGTAGCCAACCGTCGGCAACAGCTGCAAGACCATGGTGAACGGCGAGTAGGCAATGTGGCTTTCGTCTGCATTGAGCAAATTCGGGTCCGTATAAGGGATCAGGGTGCCGGCAACGAAAATCGCGCCGATATAAAACAGCAAAATGCGCCAGAACACGGTACGAATTGCCTTCGGCACGTTCTTGGCGGGATTCTCGGTTTCGGCAGCGGCAAGACCCACGCCCTCCGTGCCCTGGAAGGAAAAGCCCGCCACCAGGAATACGGTGAGCATGCTGGTGAATCCGCCGACAAACGGCGCATGCGTGCCGGTTTTAGGGTCGGTCAAGCTCCAGTTATGAAACCCGCTGCTGTGATTGCCGAACATGCCGGCGATCATCAAGAAGCCGACCGCCACGAAGATGATCACCGTGACCACTTTGATGCCCGCGAACCAGTATTCGGCCTCGGCATACGCCTTCACTGACAGGAGATTCAAGGC
Organism: Steroidobacteraceae bacterium; assembly: GCA_039924385.1. Taxonomy (GTDB): domain Bacteria; phylum Pseudomonadota; class Gammaproteobacteria; order Steroidobacterales; family Steroidobacteraceae; genus Bog-1198. The sequence goes on along the minus strand of JBDTAV010000055.1, from coordinate 664 downwards.
CAGCAGGACCACGAAAAATCCCATGGCCCAGAGAGCGGAATTCGAATGCGGAAACCAGAACTGGACGATGAGGGCGCCTGCAACCAGCTCGGCGGCCAGGGTAATGGCCCAGCTGAACCAATAATTCCAGCCGACCGCAAAGGCCAGCGACGGATCGACGAAGCGCTCCGCATACGCTTCGAAGGAGCCGGGTATCGGCAATTGCGTGGCCATCTCGCCCAGAGACTGCATCATGCAGTACACGGCAAGCCCCATCGTGGCATACGCCAACAGCGCCCCGCCGGGGCCCGCTTGAGCGATGGCCGCGCCGCTGGCAAAGAACAATCCGGTGCCAATCGCGCCGCCGATGGCGATCATGCTCAGTTGCCGGGTGCCGATTCCGCGGTGCAGTTCGCGCGTTTCATTTGAAGTCATGCAAGGGCTTCCTTTATTTGGGCCCAACGATACCTATATCTCTATGTAAAGTCTGGAAAATGTCGCGGCGGCGGGGTCGGGGCCGCGCGACTCCCGGGCCGATGCTCGCGAATCCCTCTACACTCCCGCCGCATGAAAATTTCCAAAGGCTTGCAGCCGCTGGTCGATGACGGCATGGTCGACACGGTGGTGCGCAGTCTCAAAAGCGGCAAGGAAGCCTCGGTGTACATCGTGGACTGCGGCGGTGAGC
>JBDTAV010000054.1:0-21743 GCA_039924385.1 Steroidobacteraceae bacterium | reverse complement strand
CGGCGCAACCAACCTCGTGATGCAGCTGCCGGAGGGACCGGTCGACAAGTTCGATCAAATGAGCGGCGCTTTGACCCTGACTCATACGGGCGATCAGTGGAGCTTGAGCGGCCGGCGCGTGCGCGTGGGGCGCCGCGAGCCGGAGTCGGCATTCGATGCAGCCTGGCAGGAAACGCCGAGTGGACTGCTCAACGTTCGCGGTCACGCCGACTATCTGCGCGCCGAATCATTGCTGCCGCTGACAGGATTTCTGCCGCAGAAGGAGCTGCGCAACCGTCTGCGCGAGATTGCGCCGAGCGGCGAATGGACCGATGTGTCGATCGCCCTGGAACGCGCTCAGCTTACCGATCCGTGGCGCATGCACGTGCAGGCCAAGTTTCAGCATGCGGGCTATGCCGCGGTGAACGGCGTGCCGGGACTACGCGGCATCGCCGGCTCGATCGCCGGCAACGAGCGCGGCGGACAAGTCACCATTGATACCCATGTGGGCGTATTTCACTGGCCGACGCAATTTCCGCACCCGCTCGAGATGCAGCGGCTCAAAGCGAACTTGTACTGGAAAAGAACGCCGCAGGAGCTGTTGATCGCCTCGCCCGACTGGGAAGTGAAAACTCGCGACGGCGACATTCACGGTCAAGCGGCGTGGCACCAGCCCGCCGACGGTTCGTCGCCTGGGCTCACCTTGGTCGGCAACATTCAAAACGGCAATGTCGGCAGTGCGCGAAATTATCTGCCCAAGGGATTGATCGCGCCCTCGGCGCTCGAATGGCTGAATCGTGCCTTCGTCGCCGGTCGCCTGGCGCACGCAAGCGTTTTGTTTCAAGGTCCGGTGCGCGATTTCCCGTTCCGGCAGGGCGGCGGCATATTCCTGGCGCGCTGCCTGATCGAGGGAATGACCTTGGACTACAGCGAGGGATGGGCCCCCGTGGAAAATCTGACCGCGACGGCTGAGTTTCGCAATGAGGGAATGAGCGCACATCTGTCGGGCGCGCACATTGGCGATCTGATGCTGGAATCGGGCGACGCGCACTTTCCCGATTTCAGCACCGGCGAATTGAATATTCATGCCAACGCGCACGGCGATGCGGCCGGCGCACTGAGCTATCTGCGCGCGACACCGCTTGACGCGCTCGCTGAACATGCCTTTTCGAGCGTCGAGGCACGCGGGCCGCTCAAGGCCTCGGTGGATCTATTTTTGCCGTTCAAGGAATTCGAGCATCGCCAAGTACTGATTCATGGCCGCTTGGACGGCGCCAGCGTCACCCGCACAGGTTCGCCGACGATGGCCACCGATGTGACGGGTGAGTTCGATATCGACGGCGGCCAGGTGGCTCGCGCCGATATTCGCGGACAACTGCTGGGCGGCGCTTTCCAAATGCAGGCGCGCGCGCCGCGCAACAAGCCGGTCACGCGCACGCAGCTTGAATTCCGCGGCACGGTGGCGGCCGACGCCGTGCGCGCGGCGCTCGAGATGCCGGCATCCATGTCCATCGGCGGCCAAACCGACTGGCGAGCGGTCCTGAAGATTACCCCCGAGCCGGCGCATGAGCGCTCCTTGCGGATCAGCAGCACTCTGGTGGGATTCGACATGAAGCTGCCGGCGCCCTTGGACAAGAACGCCGACACACCGCTGCCTTCATGGCTCGAAATCCAATGGCCGGAAACGGGAGGACCGCACGGAAGCTTCGCGCTCGGCTCCCTGGTCAGCAGTTCCTACGCGTTGGAGCCGGACCCCGCAGGTTTGCGCCTCGCGCACGCATCCATGAGCTTCGGCGCCAGCGAATCCGGCGCCGGCGATGCACAAATCTTGAACATCGGCGGCTCCGTGCAGCGCCTGGATTTGGGCGGCTGGTTGCGCTTGAGCGCGCCCGGCAAAGATGCCAAGCCGCTCTCGTACTACATGCGCAACGCCAAACTCAATGTGGCCGAACTGGATTACCTGGGCCTGGCGTTTCGCGATGTGTCGCTTGATCTCTTGGTAGGCGAGCGCAGCTGGCGCGTCACTGTCGGCGGTCCCAACGTGAGCGGCGAGATCACAATTCCGAGCGCTGAGAATTCAACTGAAGCCTGGAACCTGCAGTTTGACCGGTTGCACTTCGAGGTGGCGGATGCCGCTGAGGGCAGCGGCAGCGAAAGCGTCCCGGTCGATGCCGATCCGCATGCCATTCCGGCCATCAATTTCCACGCCAAGCAATTGATTTGGGGCGAGCGGCAGTTCGGCGATGTGACTGCGACGCTGGCGAAACAGCAGGAGGGCATCGCCCTCAAGTCCTTGAGCGTCACGGCGCCCACTTTTGCCGTCAGCGCTCAGGGTGAGTGGCGCGCCAAAACAGAGGGCGTCAGCCGCATCAAGGGCACGTTAATCAGCACCGATGTGCAGGGCACCCTGAAGGATTTGGGCTACGCTGATGTGATTCAGGCCAAGAGCGGCAAAATGGGATTTGATCTAACCTGGCTCGGCGCGCCGACGAGTGCCGCTCTCGCCCAAGTGATAGGCCGCGTCCAGTTGTCGATGGAGAAGGGTCAGGTCGTCGGCCTCAAGCCCGGCGCCGGCCGGGTGCTGGGATTGGCGAGTATCGCAGCGCTACCCCGGCGGCTGGCGCTTGATTTCAGTGACTTGACCGACAAGGGGCTGGCATTTGACAGCGTTCATGGCGATTTCGATTTGCGCGACGGCAATGCCTATACAGAAAATGTACTGCTGAAGGGGCCTGCGGCTGAAATCGGCCTGATTGGCCGGGTTGGCTTGAAAAACAAGGATTACGACCAAACTGCAGTAGTAACAGGTAGCGTCGGCAACTCGCTGTCGATCCCCGTCGCCAGCGCCCTGATGGGCGGTCCCGTGGTCGGGGCCGCCGTGCTGTTATTCACGCAGGTGTTCAAACAGCCGCTGAGGGGCCTGGCGCGAGGGTATTATCGCATCACCGGCAGTTGGGATAATCCCACCGTCGAACGCATCAAGAGCGCAGCCGCAGCCGCAGCGACTGCCGAGGCACCGAAATAAATGGGTAAAGTCGCCGCAGTACAAATGACCTCGAGCCATGTCGTGGCTGACAATCTCGCCGCGGCCGGCGCGCTGCTGCGCGAGGCCAAGGAAGCGGGGGCGCTGATCGCCTGTCTGCCGGAGAACTTTTCCTTCATCGGCCTGAAGGACGCGGACAAGTTGCAAGTCGCGGAAGCGGATGGCGACGGCGCCGTTCAAGCATTCTTGAGAGACACCGCAAAGCAGCTGAACATGTGGATCCTGGGCGGCACGATCGTCGTCCGGACCAAAGACGCCAACCGGGTAGCAAACGCCTCGCTGTTGATCGATGCGGCCGGAAAGCGGGTGGCGCGCTATGACAAGATTCACCTGTTCGATGTCATCATTCCGGGCCGCAACGAGCAGTATCGAGAATCCACCCATGTGCTTCCCGGCCGGGAGCCGGTGATTGCTGACACGCCGGTGGGCAAGCTCGGCCTGTCGGTGTGCTATGACATGCGCTTTCCGGAACTCTACCGCGAGTTGGTATCGCGCGGCGCGGAATGGCTGGCGATGCCCGCGGCGTTCACAGTACCGACCGGACGCGCGCATTGGGAAACCTTGCTGCGCGCGCGAGCCATTGAAAATTTGTGCTACGTCGTTGCGCCGGCCCAGGCCGGCCTGCACACCAGCGGCCGTGAGACCTACGGCGATTCGTTGATCGTGGACTATTGGGGCCAGGTGCTATCGCGCTTGGCAAAGGGTACCGGCGTGATCACAGCGGACATCGACCTAGCCAGCCAGGCGGAATCGCGGGCGCGTTTTCCCGCGCTCGACAATCGCCAGCTGGGCGTGGCGAGCGCCGCGGTGGTGCCGGCATGAACGCGCGCAGCGCAGAATTGATTCAGCCGAGCTTCGCGGTGGCCGAGAAAATGATCTTGGCGCCTTCCGGCCTCGATGAGCGGCGCTTGAGCCAGGTGCTCGACACCGTCATGAGCCGCGGCGTGGACTACGCGGACCTGTATTTCGCACTGTCGCGCGAGGAGTCTTGGTCGCTCGAGGATGGCATCGTCAAGGAAGGTGCGCACAGCATCGAACAAGGCGTGGGTGTGCGCGCGATCAGCGGCGAGAAAACCGGCTTTGCCTACACCGACGAGGTGTTGTTGCCCGCCTTGCTCGAGGCCTCCGACGCGGCGCGCGCGATTACGCGCAGCGGCGGAAAGAATGGCGTGAAAGCCTGGCAGCGGCCCTTGACGCACCGGCTCTATCTGCCCATCGATCCGCTCGATGCCATCAAAGACGAGGACAAAGTCGCCTGGTTGATGCGCATCGACGCCGATACGCGCCGCCTCGATCCGCGCGTCAAGCAAGTGATGGCCTCGCTGGCTGCGGTGCACGAGATCGTGCTGATCGCCTCGAGCGACGGCACGCTGACGGCGGATGTGCGGCCCTTGGTGCGCGTCAATGTGTCGGTCATCGTCGAACAGAACGGCAGGCGCGAGCAAGGCTATAGCGGCGGCGGCGGGCGCTTCGGGCTCGATGAACTGCTGCAGGGCGAAGCCCCGTTTGAGCATGGGCGCGAAGCGGTGCGCCAGGCGCTGGTCAATCTGGAAGCCGTGGCCGCGCCGGCGGGCTCCATGACTGTGGTGCTGGGCCCGGGCTGGCCCGGTATTCTGCTGCACGAAGCGATTGGTCATGGATTGGAAGGCGACTTCAACCGCAAGGGTACGTCGGCATTCTCCAATCGCATCGGCCAGAAAGTCGGCGCCGACGATGTCACGGTGGTTGATGACGGCACCCTCAATCGGCGGCGCGGCTCGCTGAACGTCGACGACGAAGGTACACCGACGCAATGCACGACGCTCATCGAGAACGGCATTTTGCGCGGCTACATTCAAGACAAGATGAACGCCAAGCTGATGGGCATGGCGTCGACCGGCAACGGCCGGCGCGAATCCTTCGCGCACATGACTTTGCCGCGTATGACCAATACGTACATGCGCGCCGGCTCGCGTGCGCCCGAAGAGATCATCGCTTCCGTGGACCAGGGTCTGTATGCGGTGAATTTCGGCGGCGGTCAGGTCGATATCACCTCGGGCAAGTTCGTGTTTTCCGCGAGCGAGGCGTACTTGATCGAGAACGGCAAGATCGGGCCGCCCGTCAAAGGCGCAACCCTGATCGGCAACGGGCCCGATGTGCTGACGCGAGTCAGCATGGTGGGCAATGATCTGAAGCTCGACAGCGGCGTTGGGACCTGCGGTAAGGAAGGACAATCGATTCCCGTCGGCGTCGGCCAGCCCACACTGCGCATCGACGCGCTCACGGTCGGCGGCACCGGCTAAAACAAGCCGTTTTGGCGCATCTCCGAGCCCCGCAGTGCGCAGACTATGACATGATCGGGGTTTTGCGAAAGGTGGGACGCGATGAAATTCTACCGGCCGGCAGCGCTGATTTTCGGCTTTTGCGCGGGATTGTGGTCGAGTGCTCAGGCAGCCGAGTCGGCGCCGCAGCTGGGACTGCCGGGCGATGTCATGGCTTCGATGCATGGCATCGATCCGCACCGCATTGCCGATCACGTCCAATTCCTCGCCAGCGATTTGCTCGAGGGTCGCGGTACGGGCACACGCGGCGGGGATATTGCGGCGAACTACATCGCCGCTCAATTTGCATTATACGGCTTGAAACCCGCGGGCGACAACGGCACGTATTTGCAGAAAGTCGACTTTGTGGGCATGAAGACTTTGCCGGGCACCACCGCCTCTTTGCAGCCGGCGCACGGCGCCGCAATGGACTTAAAGCTCGCGGACGACTATGTGGCCGGCAACCAAACCCAGACCGAGAGCGCCGACATCGATGCGCCCATCGTCTTCGTGGGCTATGGCATCGAAGCGCCTGAATACAAGTGGGACGACTTCAAGGGCGTGGACGTCAAGGGCAAGGTTGTTCTCGTGATCGTGAATGAACCGCCGTCGAAGGATCCGAAATTCTTCAACGGCGATGCGCTGACGTATTACGGCCGCTGGACCTACAAGTACGAAGAGGCCGCGCGCAAGGGAGCAGTCGGCGCGTTGATCATTCACCGCACGGATCTTGCGAGCTACGGCTGGGACGTGGTGCGTAATTCCTGGGGCGCCGAGCAGGTGTCGCTGGGCAATGACCGGGATCCGAAGCTCAAAGCTGCCGCGTGGATCCAGCTCGAGGTCGCCAGAAAATTGATGAGCGCGGCCAATCTCAATCTGGACGAAATGGTTGCGGCCGCCGGCACGCGGCAATTTCAGGCCAGGCAATTGCCGGTGCGTTTCAAGGCGCATATTGACAGCACGGTGCGAAAATTCGTTTCCTACAACGTTTTGGGCCTGTTGCCGGACAAGCAAGGCGGCGCGCAAGCCGTGGTTTACTCGGCGCATTACGACCACCTCGGCATCGATCCTGCATTGAGCGGCGACAACATCTACAACGGTGCGGTCGATAACGGCACGGGTTGCGGGATCTTGCTCGAAATGGCGCACGCCTTCACCACCTCCACGGTGCGGCCGCCCTCAGCGGTGCTGTTCGCCGCGGTGACGGCCGAGGAGAAGGGATTGCTGGGCTCAAATTATCTCGGTAAACACCTGCCCATTGCGGCTGCCAAAATCGCGCTGGATCTGAACTACGACGCCATTCTGCCGATGGGCATGCCGCAATCGGTCAATGTGACGGGCGCGGAGCGCACGTCTTTTTATCCCACGGTTGAAAAGACCGCGGCCGCTTTTGGATTCGAGATTCAAACCGACGCCGAACCCGGCGCCGGCCATTACTATCGTTCCGATCACTTCAGCATGGCGCGAGCGGGTGTGCCGGCGTTCTCGATCAATACCGGCGTTAAATTCGCCGGTCACACGCCGGAGTGGGGCAAGGCTCAGCACGAGGAATACACGGCAAAACGCTACCACCGCCCGAGCGACGAATACAGCCCGACGATGGATTTCACCAGCGACGCGGCAATGGCTAAATTCGGTTTTGCCTTGGGTTGGCAAGCCATGCTGGCGAAGAGCAGCGTGAATTGGCTGCCGGGAGATGAGTTCGAAGCGACTCGACTTCACGGGCTTGCGCGCTGACACCGGCGCGCTGGCATAACGCACTGTCATAACCTGGGAAGCGGCGAATGCGTCGCTTCTCCGCGACGCGGCGATGTGCTCACGCGTGCGAATCCAACGGAGCGTGCGCCAAGTCTCATCAGCCACGTTGGCCGACTCGGTAGTCTGCACTCCGACATCACACGACGGAGTTTCCATGGCCGACAATTCAATGACGGGCACTTTTAAGATCCCCCAGGATCTGTTGTCCGAAGCTAAGCGCAGCAAACCGAAGACGGATCGATTGCATGTCGAGGGCTGGCGCAATTCATGGCTGTCGCGCCTTGTGGAAAGGCTAGTCGGACAGGACTAGAAAGCCGCGTAGGATGAGCTTACTTGAGAGGGTAGGCGTCGGCTGAAATTCCAGCTTTAAGTCAAATAGGTGGGCTGCCGTCCGGGCATCCGCATTATCATGGCGCCAGGGGAGGGAATACCCATGCGCCTTGCTCGTCCTGTTTACGAAGGCCTGCCGTTCATTTATATGCTGATCGGCGCCGCCGCAATCTTTCTTTTCTACATCAATCCGTTGGGATTTGCCGGCAAGGCAGCCTTTCTGATCGGCGTATTCGCCGAAACCGCGGCGCTCACGTTGTTTCTGCGGCGCCGGGACTGCCGCGAATTGAGCCGCGAATACAGCGGCGAGACGATCGACCTGCCGTCGAATCTCAACTAGGTGGGAGCCTCGGACAGTCTAACTAGCCGCTCGAACCCACCTTTGGGTTTTCGGCGTCGCCGGTTACCACGCCGGTGTCCACGGCATCCAGGGCGTTTCTTACCCGCGGCGTGCGCTCATCGATATACATGATTTCGTGCTGGCCCACCTGCACGACGTCGCCGTCATTCAAGTTGTGGCGCCGCACGCGTTTCGACTGCACGAATATACCGTTGGTGCTGTTGAGATCTTCGATCAGACAGGAGTCTTGTTGCGTCACGATTTGGCAGTGATGCCGGCTGATGAACTTGCTGTCGATCTGCAAATCATTGTCCGACGTGCGCCCGATCACCAGCCGCCCCGGTTTCAGCTCGCGCTCCACGACTGTCTTACCTTCGCTGGCGAGCAGGATCCGCCCGACCACTTGCGCGAATTCGGCGTGCGGTTGGAGTGCGTGCTCCATATTCGGCACCCTCATCCGATTGGTGCCCGCGGCGAATTCGACCCACTGCAACTCGCTTATCGCCGCGTGGAGTTCCTCCATGCTGACGGTGTCTTTATCCTTGCCGAATGCCGCCATGAGGCAGGTGTCGCATAGCGTGTTGATCAAGCGCGGCACGCCGCCGGTATATTTGTAGATGGTGGCGTAAGTGTCCTCGGCGAATATGCGCCGCCCTTGCGAGCCGGCGACCTCGAGACGGTGATCGATGTAGGCGTTGGTTTCCGCCTTGCTCAGGGCGGTGAGATGAAAACGCAGGCGCACGCGCTGCGTGAGTTGAACCAGCTCTTGAGAATTCAGCTTGTCGTTCAGCTCCGGCTGTCCGGCGAGAATGATGCGCAGCACCTTTTCCTTGGTGGTCTCCACGCCCGACAGCATGCGCACTTCCTCGAGCGCGCGGTTGCTCAAATTCTGCGCCTCATCGATGATCAGCAGAACCTTGCGACCGTTGCTGTACTGTTCCGTTAAAAATTGATTCAACGTCGCCAGCACTTCTGGCTTTTTCATGTTGAACGGCGAAAAGCCGAACTGCACCAGTACGCTTTGCAGAAACGCGGTGGGAGACAATTGCGTTTGGTTGATTTGCGCCACGATCGCGTCGCTTTGCAACTCACGTAAAAAAGTCTCGATCAAGGTGGTCTTGCCGGCGCCGATCTCACCCGTAATCACGACGAAACCGTCAGTGAACCAGATGGTCGACTCCATATACGCCTTGGCGCGGGCATGCTGTTTGCTCAAATACAAAAATTGCGGGTCCGGGCTGAGCCGAAACGGCAATTCATGCAATTTGAAGAGTTCTAAATACATGTACCCGTCAATTAAAAGCGTTGATTCTGTCTCAAAGTAAGGCAGTTTAGGCCCATTCGATCGATTTTAGGGTATCCGCGAGGGCGATATCGCGATCTTTGCGCAGGCGCTTGAGGATGGTGCAATGGCCCAATTTTCGGCCCGGGCGCGGTGTTTTGCCGTAATCGTGATACGCCAATCCGTCGATGACCAGCAAGCGTTCGCGATCCGGCATCAGTCCTAAAAAATTGATCATCGCCGTGTGCCCCAGCGCCCGTGTACTGCCGAGCGGCATATCGCAGACGGCGCGCAGGTGATTCTCGAACTGACTGGTAACGCAGCCCTCGATGGTCCAGTGGCCCGAGTTGTGCACCCGCGGCGCCATCTCATTGGCGATCAAAGATCCTCGCACCACGAAGAACTCGATGGTCAGCACGCCGATGTAGTCGAGGACGCCCATGACGCGCTTCATATACAGCCGCGCGCTGCGTTGCAGCCGTGCATTGACAAACGGCGCAATACTGTGCCGTAAGATCCCTCCCCCATGCGTATTGCAGGAGAGCGGATAAAACACAATCTGTCCGCGCGCCGAGCGCACAGCCACCAGCGACACTTCGCGGGAAAAATCCTGAAATTTTTCGTAGATCAGCCCCGCGGCGCCGCTCGTGGCCCAAGCCTGATCGACATCTGCCGCCGCGCGCAGCACGCATTGTCCCTTGCCGTCATAACCCAGATGCCGCGTTTTCAAAATGCCGGGAAGCCCGATTTTTTGGGTTGCCCGGATCAATTCGTCGCGGCTGTCGATGGCGCAGTGCGCGGCAACCGGGATTTTGAGGCGGCTAAACAGCGCTTTCTCCGCGAGGCGATCTTGCGATACCTCGAGCGCCGCGCGCGGCGGGCGAACCCGCGTGATCTTCTCGAGAGGCTTGAGCGCGCTGCCCGAAATGTTTTCCCAGTCAAAGGTGACGACATCGCTGCGCGAGGCCAGGTCGGCGAGCAGCGTCGCGTCCTCTAGATCGCCGATGAGGCTGGGCGCGACTTGCGCGCCGGGTGTGTCGGCGCTGCGGTCGAGGAACAGGCAGCGCACCCCGATGGGATATCCGGACAGCGCCAGCATGCGTCCCAGCTGTCCGGCTCCGACGATACCGACGTGCACCAATTTCAAGAGCGGCGCGGATCCGGCGTGGCGATAACCGCCGCGGTTTGCGCCTGGCGAAATTCATCCAGGGCGGCGCGGACGCCGGTATCTTCATTGGCGAGCATCGCGGCCGCAAAGAGGGCCGCATTGGTCGCGCCGGCGACCCCGATGGCAAAAGTTGCGACCGGAACGCCGCTCGGCATTTGCGCGATCGAAAGAAAGGAATCGAGGCCATTCAAGGCTTTGGATTGAATCGGTACGCCGAGCACGGGAACCGAGGTCTTGGCCGCGGTCATTCCCGGCAGGTGAGCCGCGCCGCCGGCACCGGCAATGATGGCTTTCAGGCCCCGCGCACGCGCGGAGGCGGCATACTCGAACAAGAGATCGGGCGTGCGATGCGCCGAGATCACGCGAACTTCGTGCGCAATATTTAATCGGGTCAATGTGTCGGCCGCAGCCTGCATCGTTTCCCAGTCGGAAGACGATCCCATAATGACACCGACCACGGCTTTCATCGGAGCCAAGTTTACCAAGCTATCCGAGCAACTGGCGCAGAAACGCGAAAAGTTCCCGCGCGCCGACCGGCGAACGCTGTTCCGCGCGTTCTTTTTCTGCCTTTTCCAGCAATCTGCTCAAGGCGGCACGATCGGCTTTTGGATATTCCTCGAGCAATTCACTCAAGGCCACGCCAGGTTCCGACAGCAAGCGATCGCGCCATCGCTCAATCTGCTGGAAATGGCGAATCTCCAGATCATGGCGCTGCTTGCGCTCCGCCATCTTGGCGAGCACCGGTTCCGGATCGATGTTGCGCATCAATTTACCGATGTACTGCCGTTGCCGGACTTGCGCACCGTGCGAAGGCAGGCGGCGCAGGTCGCGCAAGGCGACAAACAGGTTTTCCGGCAAGTCCAGGGCCTTGATCTCTTGATCCGGCAGGGCGGACAGTTTTACGCCCAATTCCTGCAAAGACGCGGCTTCCCGCTTGCGGGCGCTTTTGCTTAACCGCTGCTCCTCGGATTCCCCGGAATTCTGGACTTCATTCTCGCTGCTCATATTCCCCATGCTATCACTCGGGCCGGTAGAATCACCCTATGACCGCTACCCAAACCCCCGTCCGACTGACCCAAACCGACTTGGAGTCAATTATCGAGCGCGCGCTCGAGGAGGCCCGGGCGCGCGGGGCGTCCCAGGCCGAAGCGGCCGTCAGCCAGGATACGGGCCTGTCGGTCAGCGTGCGATTGGGCGAAGTGGAGACCCTGGAGCACCAGCGCGATCGCAGCATGGGCGTGACGGTGTATTTCGGACAGCGCAAGGGTTCGGCGAGCACCGCCGATTTCTCCATGGACGCCGTGCGCGCGACCGTCGCCAAGGCCTGCAGCATCGCCCGCTTTACCGCGGAGGACGCGAGCGCCGGCCTGGCCGATGTCGCGCTGATGGCGCGCTCGCCGCCGAATCTCGATCTATCGCATCCCTGGAATGTCAGCGCGGACCGGGCCATCGAGATCGCCAAAGCCAGCGAGGCCGCAGCGCTGGCATTCGACTCGCGCATCAACAATTCCGAGGGTTCATCGGTCAGCAGCCACCAAGGCCTGCATGTCTACGGAAACACGCATGGGTTCGTCGGCGGCTACCCCACCACCTCGCACAGCTTAAGCTGCGTGGTCCTGGCCGGGACCGGGGAGGACATGCAGCGCGACTATTGGTACAGCAGTTCACGCGACTGGCGCGAGCTCCAGGATGCGGAAGCGGTTGGCCGGGAGAGCGCGCGGCGCACCATTGCCCGTCTTGGACCGCGGAAAATCAGCACCCGCCGCGCGCCGGTAATGTTCGTGCCGGAGCTGGCGCGGGGCCTCATCGGGCATTTCGTCGCGGCAATCCGCGGCAGCAGCCAGTACCGGCAGGCGTCCTTCCTGCTCAACTCGATAGGACAAAGGATTTTCCCCGCCGGATTCTCCATCGCAGAGCGGCCGCACATACCCAAAGCGATGGGCAGCGCGCCGTTCGATGATGAGGGTGTTGCGACGCATGAGCGCGAATTGATCGCTGACGGAGTCTTGAGCGGCTACATTCTGTCGAGCTATTCGGCGCGCAAGCTGGGATTGCAGACCACCGGCAATGCCGGCGGTGCGCACAACCTGTTGGTGGCGCCGACCCTGGCCGGCGGCGTTACCGCAATGCTGGCACGCCTCGGAACCGGATTGCTGCTCAACGAATTGATGGGACAGGGCGTGAACATCGTGACCGGCGACTACTCGCGCGGCGCGGCGGGGTTCTGGGTCGAGAACGGCGCGATTCAATATCCCGTGGCGGAAATCACCATTGCGGGAAACTTAAGAGCGATGTTCGAAGGGATTGCCGCGGCGGGCGATGACGTTGACGGCCGCGGCGGCGTGCGCGTCGGCTCGATATTGGTGCAGGAAATGACCATTGCCGGCGAATGACTCGCGGCCATGCGGATTACTGAGACACGCTCCTAGAACTTCGTTTCGATCAAATTCTTGAGTGTCCGGCCTTTCAAGGGCTCCTCCATCGAACCTTCGACCTCGTTCAAGAGCGCAACTGCAGGACCCACGTTGTGGATGGCAATGGCCAGTCGACCGCTGTGCAGGGCGCGAACGACTTCGAAAATTTCGGCCAGGCGAATCGCCGCGATCTCACGGCCCGGCACGAATTGCTCGTGTTCGGTTGCCAGGAGCATTCCATTCTGTTCCAGGCAATGCAGCACGGGCGCCAAGGCGATGCTGGGAATGTCGAGTTCCGTGGCCAGCGCATGCGCCGACCATGAGGTCTTGCCGGCTGAATAATCCCGGCCCACCAGGTACATGATCGACAACGCCACCTGCTCGCGATCCCTGCCGGTGAGTTCGAAGGATTCTTGGCCGTGGCGCAGGTATTGCGGAAATTGCAGGTAGAAGGCGAGCTGCGCGCCGATGAGCAGGATCAGCCAACTCAAGTAAACCCAGATGAGCGTGGTCAGCACGATGGCGAATCCGGTGTAGATCGCCACCAATGAAGAAGCGTAAACAATGAACGCCGTGAACACCTTGCCGACCAGTGCCCATACCACCCCGGCGGTAATGCCGCCGATCAGTGCGGCGCGTATTTGCACCTTGGTGTTGGGGATGAAGACATACATGAAGGTGAAGATGATGGTGACGATCACGTACGGCAGGATTTTGCCGACGGCGCTCAACGTCCAGGCCAGCGGGGTGATCCCATTGACCCACTGTGCGAAGGGACTGCGTTCGGCGCCCGCCAGAAGGCCCAGCGCGACGGCGAGCAGGATCGGTCCCAATATCATCACCGCCAAATATTCGGTGAAACGCCGCACGAAACTGCGCGGCCGATCGACACGCCACAAGAAATTAAAGCTCTTTTCCACCTTCTGAATCGTCGTGACGACGGTGTACACCAGGAAGACCAGGCCGATCGAACCCAACAGATCGCTGCGCATATTGCGCACGAACTGCAAGACGCTTTCCGTCAGCTGATCCGCTGCACCGCCCATCGGCGCAAAGAATTGCGAAAGAATGAAGCGCAGATCGCCGCGCGCGCCGAGGCTTTTCAAGATGGCGAAACTGAAGACCAGCAGCGGCACGATAGACAGCAGCGTCGTATAGGCGAGGCTCATTGCGCGCACACTGATCTCGCCGCGCAGCCAGTCGCGTATCAGCGCCGCGGGATAACGCACCACGCGCAGCACGGGGCCCCAGGGAGGCGGCCTGCTGCGCGAGCCGGTGAACAGGCTATTTTCGATGCTCTCGAGCCATTTGAACATGGCTCGAGCTTACGCCGTGAGCAGCTTGAGCGCCTCACGGTAATTATCGCTGGTGCGCGCCAAGATTTCCGGCGGCAGATGCGGCGCCGGCGGCTTCTTGTTCCAGTGCAATGACTCCAGGTAATCGCGCACGAACTGCTTGTCGAAGCTCGGCGGACTGATCCCGGGTTTGTAGGAAGCCATCGGCCAGAACCGCGAAGAATCCGGCGTCAAGGCCTCATCGATGAGAAACAGCTTGCCGGACTTGTCGACGCCAAATTCGAATTTCGTATCGGCGATGATGATGTTGCGTGCACGCGCATGTTCGGCGGCGAATCGATAAACCTCGAGTGCAATGCGTCGAATGTCTGCGGCGCACTCCCTGCCCACCAGCTTGACGATGGCATCGTATTCGATGTTCTCGTCGTGGGCGCCCGCCGGCGCTTTTGAAGCGGGCGTGAATAGCGGCTCGGGCAGACGCGCCGCCAAGGCGAGCCCGGCGGGCAGAGGAATGCCGCAGATCGAGCCGTGCGACTTGTAGTCCTTGAACCCTGAGCCGATGAGATAACCCCGCACCACTGCTTCAAGCGGCAGAGCATTGAGCTTCTTCACCACCATGGCGCGGTCCTTGAGCTGTGCGCGCTCTTGAACGTCGCTGACCACATCCTCGACGCACAGGTCCGAGAGATGGTTGGGTGCAATGTGGGCTGTCCTGCCAAACCAGAACAGCGAAATCTGGGTCAATACCTGGCCTTTGAAGGGGATCGGATCGGGCAGCACCACGTCGAACGCCGACAGCCGGTCCGTGGCGACGATGAGCAAGTGCTGATCATCCACATCGTAAATATCGCGCACCTTTCCCTGGTGGATTTTTTTAAGATCGCGCAGGTGCGTCTCGAAAAGCGGTGCCGAATGCGAAACCTGTTCCATGTGCAAGCGCTCGCGACTGCTACCATTGAAGGTCGGCGATTGTGGCGGGACACGGCGTGTAGGTCAACGCGAATGAGTTGGAATGGCATTCTATTCGGGGCAATGATTGGTTTTCTGCTCACCCGGAGCGCCTGGGGAGCAGTGGCCGGCGCCATCATCGGCTACATGCTGGTTCCGAAGGCGGGAGTCCGGTTTGCGAGCCCCAATGGCGCGGCATCGATCTCCAGCGAATTTTTTCGCACCACCTTTGAGACCATGGGCTATGTCGCCAAATCGGACGGCCGCGTATCCGAGGCTGAAATCGCTGCGGCGCGGCGGGTGATGCGGGAGCTGCAATTGGGACCTGCTGACATCAGCGCCGCCATCGCGTGCTTCACAACGGGCAAGTCAGCCGGTTATGACGCAAACTTAAGCGTTGAGCGGCTGCGCGAGTCGTGCGGCTTCCGCCATGACCTGCTGCGCGCATTCGTGGATCTGCAGCTGCGCGCGGCGCTGGCCGGCAACGGCATTTCGCCCCCGGCGCGGCGGATACTCCAGCGAATCGCGCAGCGGCTCGGGCTTTCGGACCTCGAGTTTGCGAACATGGAGGCGTCCTTGCGCGCGCGGCAGAATGGGCCGCGCGCGCGAACCGATAACTTGGCAGAATGCTATGCAGAACTCGAGGTTGACGCCGGCATCAGCGATGCGGATCTCGTCAAGGCGTATCGGCGCCAGATGAGCCGGCATCACCCTGATAAGCTCGTGGCGAACGGCCTGCCGGAGTCAATGGCACAAATGGCAAAAGAGAAAACTCAGCGGATCCAGGAAGCTTACGAGGGCATACGCGCGGCGCGAGGCATGCGCTAATTCCATGAGCATCATCATTGCACCGTCGATTCTGTCCGCGGACTTCGCGCGCCTTGGCGAAGAGGTTAATTCGGTACTGGCCGCCGGGGCGGACTGGATCCATTTCGACGTGATGGATAATCACTACGTGCCGAATCTCACGGTCGGCCCTGTAGTTTGCCAGGCATTGCGCAAGGCCGGGGTGCAGGCGCCCATCGATGTGCATCTCATGGTGTCGCCCGTCGATCCTCTGGTGGTGGACTTCGCGAAGGCCGGCGCCACCAACATCAGTTTTCATCCGGAAGCCACGCAGCATGTGGATCGCACCATCCAGCTCATCCGCCATTCGGGCTGCAAGCCGGGCCTGGTGTTCAACCCGGCGACATCGTTGAATTGGCTGGACTACGTGATCGATAAAATCGATGTGATATTACTGATGTCCGTGAATCCGGGATTCGGCGGTCAGGAATTCATTCCGGAAGTCCTGCCGAAACTTAAGGAAGCGCGGACGCGAATCCAAGCCGCCGGGCGCGACATTCGTCTGGAAATCGACGGCGGCGTAAAAGTCGAGAATGCCGCGAGCATTGCCAAGGCGGGTGCCGACACGTTCGTCGCGGGCTCGGCGATTTTCGGCAGCGCGAATTACGCGCGCACCATCAAGGCCATGCGCGCGCAAATCGAAATCGCGGGAAAATAAGCCCGGCACAGGCTCCCAACGCCTACTCGTCGTCGTCCTCGTCATCCTCATCGTCGTCATCGTCGGGCTGCTCGGTACGCGTGCTCTTAACCGCTCCTACGTTTACACCCGCTTTCACCGGAACGATCAGCGGACGCGTCTTGACCTTGGGCCGCGCGTTGAACACCACGATGGTTTTTCCCGTGGCGCGCAACAGTCCCTGTTCTTCCAATACCTTGAGCACGCGTCCGGCCATCTCGCGGGAACAGCCCACCAGCCGTGATAGTTCTTGCCGGCTGACTTTGATCTGCATGCCTTCGGGATGCGTCATCGCATCGGGTTCACCGCACAAATCCATGATGGCGTGCGCCACGCGGCCGGTGACATCAACAAAGGCAAGATCACCGAGCTTGCGGTTGGTCCGATCCAATCGCGTTGCCAACTGCGTCGCCAACTCAAAAATCAAGCCGGGGCTTTCAGCGGCGATCTGGCGAAAGCGCGGATAAGTCATTTCGGCGAGTTCGGATTGCTGGCGGGTACGGACCCACGCGCTGCGTGTCGGCTGTTCGTAGAACAAGCCCATCTCGCCGAAGAACTGGCCCTTGTTCAAATAAGCGAGAACCATTTCGTTGCCGTCCTCGTCTTCGATCATGACTTCGACGGAGCCGGAAATGATGTAGTACAAAATGTCCGGCAAATCGCCGGCGTGAATGATCACGGTCTTTGAAGGGACTGTCCGAATGCGGCAGTAGCTCAAGAAACGATTGATCGCTGGGATATCGCTTAAGGCTTTTGCCCCTTCTTCCATGTTCACTCCCGCTGGTTTTTTCGTCGGTTAAACGCCGATGCTGGCGCACGTTTTATTACATAAGTCCCGGAATCGCAAGCACTAAAGGCAAGCATCTAGATCCAATACGATCCGCGGGTCATCAGCCGCGATGTCGCGCGCATCGCCAATGTTATTGGAAACGGCAACGGTTTACCTCCCATCGAGGCGGCTTTCGCACCGTGCTTCATCTCATCGTGGGTCATCTGGGTCAGGATGGCGCGGCTGCGGTGATCCTGCGGGCTCAAACGTTGCAAGTGATCGCGCAGATGCGATTCGACCTGTTTTTCAGTCTCAGCGATGAAGCCAAGACTCGCGCGATCGCCGAGTGCACCCGCCAAGGCGCCGAGCGTCAGCGACCCTGCATACCACAGCGGGTTCAAAAGACTGGTGCGCCCTTTCAATTCCTTCAGGCGCTGTTCGCACCAGGCTAAATGATCGATTTCCTCGGCGGCAGCCTCATGCATCGCGGCTTTGACCTCAGGATCGCGTGCGGTGAGCGCCTGGCCTAGGTACAGGGCCTGGGCAGCCACCTCTCCGGCGTGGTTTACGCGCATCAGACGCACCGATACTGCGCGTTCGGCTTCCGGCAGCACCTCTTCCGGAGAGGCGTGCGGAGCCCCTCGGGTGGAGCGCGGTGATAGAGTTAAGATTTTGATAACCTTGTCTATTTCGCCAATTAAGCGGTCCAAAAACCCTAGCCTGCGTGTATCCATGGATACATTATATTATAGGTGCGTACCGCTGCGGATTCTAAGGCTGGCATCTACCCGCGCTGTTCTGTACACTTTCGCGCCTTTCGTCAAGACCCTATTTGTTGAGCACTCCATGTATACCGTATTTTCAAAGCCTGAAGAAACTCGCGGCGACTGGTACCTGGTCGACGCCGCAGGCAAAACCCTGGGCCGCTTGGCCTCAGAGATCGCGCACCGCTTGAAAGGCAAGCACAAGCCAAATTATGCGCCGCATCAAGATCTTGGCGATCATATCGTGGTCGTCAACGCTGGCGAGGTGCGCGTCACGGGCGCCAAGCTCACCGACAAGTTCTATCACCAGCACACCGGCTACGTCGGCAACTTGAAGAGCATCTCGTTGGGCAAGCTTCTGCAGGAGCACCCGGAACGAGCGATTCAATTCGCCGTCAAAGGCATGCTGCCGAAGGGGCCGCTGGGCCGCCGCATGTATAAGAAGCTGCATGTATTCGGCGGCAAAGATCATCCCCATCAAGCACAGCAGCCCAAGGCGCTGGAAATTTAATTTTTAGGACAATCAATGGCAAATACAGCCGCCAACTCTTATTACGGCACCGGCCGCCGCAAATCTTCCAGTGCGCGGGTTTACCTGCGTCAAGGCACCGGCAAGGTAATGATCAACGGTCGATCCTTGGATGAGTTCTTTGGCCGCGAAACCGGCCGCATGATCGTGCAGCAACCTTTTGGCGCGGTGCAACTCGATGGCAAATTCGATGTGGAAGCGCACGTCGAAGGCGGCGGAATCACCGGCCAGGCCGGTGCGATTCGCCACGGCATTACGCGTGCGCTCATGGCTTATGATGAGACGCTGCGTCCGCAATTGCGTAAAGCCGGCTTTGTTACGCGCGATGCGCGCGAAGTGGAGCGCAAGAAGGTTGGCCGGCGCAAGGCGCGTCGCGGCACCCAGTTCTCCAAACGATAGTCACGAGAGCGCATTCGGCCTCCTAAGCTAAACGATCGATCGGATTTTGGGGGATCGTCTAGTGGTAGGACAACGGTCTCTGACACCGTTTACCTAGGTTCGAATCCTAGTCCCCCAGCCAAACAGGGCCCACCGTTGTGGGCCCTTTTCTTAACGGAGACAGGCTCCTAGATGTCGGGAGAGCACAATTCGAGTCAACGGCTCGCGCCCATGGCGCTTGCGGCGCTCGGCGTTGTGTTTGGCGACATCGGCACCAGCCCGCTATATGCCGTGTCGGCCTGTTTTGTAGGCCCCGGAATTGCCGTCACCCCCGACCATGTCCTGGGCGTGCTGTCGCTGATCTTTTGGTCGCTGGTTCTCGTCATCCTGCTCAAGTACGTGCTGGTGGTGCTCAACGCCGATAACAAAGGCGAGGGCGGCGTGCTGGCGCTGACCGCCCTGGTGGTCAACACGGTCCGGGCGAGTCCGCGCCGAAAACTTTACGGGACCTTGGGCATCTTGGGCGCATCGCTCTTTTTCGCCGATGGCGCCATCACGCCCGCGATCACGGTATTGAGCGCCGTCGAAGGCCTGCATATCGCGGCACCCGACGCCCAGATTCCAGTGCTGCCGATCACCCTGGCGGTATTGGTCCTGCTGTTCGTCATTCAAAAAAATGGCACGGGCTCGGTTGGAAAAGTATTTGGGCCGGTCATGCTGTTCTGGTTCGCGGTCCTAGCGGTGCTCGGTGTCTCTTGGATCGTGCGCGAGCCTGGCGTGTTGTTCGCGATCGATCCGCGGCGCGCGATCGGCTTGCTGGCGCAGCATCAAGTCGGCTCGCTCGCCGTACTCGCCGGTGTATTTTTGTGCGTGACCGGCGGCGAAGCGCTCTACGCTGACATGGGTCATTTCGGCAAGGCGCCGATTCGCCTGGGCTGGATGTGCATCGTCATGCCGGCGCTGGTCTGCAATTATTTTGGACAGGGCGCGATGCTGATTGAAAATCCGGCAGCCATCAGCAACCCGTTTTATTTGATGGCACCCGCGTGGTCATTGTGGCCGCTGGTGATCCTGGCAACCGCGGCCAGCGCCATCGCCTCTCAGGCGGTCATCTCCGGGGTCTTTTCGGTCACCACGCAGGCGGTGAGCTTAGGGCTGTTGCCGCGCCTGCGCGTCGAGCACTCCTCGGCGGATGTGGTCGGTCAGATTTATGTGCCGACCATGAATTGGATTCTCATGGTTGCGGCGCTGGCGTTGGTCGTCGGTTTTGGCAGCTCGGCGGCGTTGGGCGGAGCGTATGGCCTGGCGGTGTCTGGCGCCATGACCATCGTGACCCCGTTGACCTTGAGTCTCATCAAATCCCGGACGGGCAAGAACAGCCGTCTGCTGCGCACCGGATTGTCGCTGCTGTTCATCGTCGACATCGCTTTCCTGCTCGCCAATCTGACCAAACTCGAGGAAGGTGGCTGGGTGCCGCTGGTATCCGGTCTGACGATTTTCTGGCTGATGCAAACCTGGCAAAGCGGCCGCGCCTCGCTCATGGCCCGATTGCTGCGCGAACAAAAGCCGGTGCGCGACTTCATCGAGGATTTGAAGCTGGATCCGCCGGTACGCGTCGCTGGCACGTCGATTTTCCTCGATCAAAAGGCGTCGGGCATTCCGCGCGCCTTGCTCAACAACATCAAGTTCAATCGAGTGATGCACGAGCGTGTCGTGCTATTGACCCTCGTGACCCGCGAAGTGCCGCGCGTCTCCGCCGCCAAGCGCTTGACCGTCACGCCCGTTTGCGAAGGGATTGTCCGGGTCGTCGCCCAGGTTGGGTTCATGGAGAAGCCGAACATCACCGCCATCTTGCGCGAGGCGGAGAGCCACGGTGTGCCATATGATCCGGAGACGACCACGTATTTCTTGAGCCGCGAGGAATTGCTTCCCGGCCGCCGCTCCGACCTGCCGCCGCTGCGCCGCCGCGCATTCATGCAGATGGCGCGCAACGCGCAGGTCATCGGCGATTACTACGGCTTGCCGCACAACCGGGTGGTCGAGATCGGCACCCGCCTAGAGATCTAGGGTTCTGACGCCGGCGTCTCCGGCGATGATGAGCACGTCCGCGCGGCGGCGGGCGAACAACCCCACGGTCACGACGCCCGCGATTTGATTCATGGCGGATTCCAAGGTTTTGGGGTCGGTGATCTTGAGAGCGTGCACATCCAAGATCGGATTGCCGTTGTCGGTGAGTATCCCCTCGCGCCATAGCGGCTGCCCGCCGAGCTTCACCAGCTGCCGCGCGACATAGGAACGGGCCATGGGTATGACTTCGACCGGGAGCGGGAAGGCACCCAGCACGGGCACCAGCTTGGAGTCGTCGATGATGCAGACGAAGCGTTTCGAGGCGGCGGCGATCACTTTTTCGCGCGTCAGCGCGGCGCCGCCGCCCTTGATGAGCACGCCGTCGGCGGTGGCCTCATCGGCGCCGTCGATATAGAGATTCAGATCGCCGGACGTATTCAATTCGAGTACCGGAATCCCCGCGGCGCGCAACTTCTCGGATGTTTGGCGCGAACTCGAGACTGCGCCGGAGAGCTGGATTTTGCGGTCTTTCAGCACTTCGATGAGTTGATTGACGGTGGAACCGGTGCCTATCCCCAGCACCATGCCGCTTTCGATATAGCGGACCGCGGCTTCTGCGGCGCGGCGTTTTTTTTCCGTTGACGGGTCCGATGACAAGCGGGATTTCCTGGCTTCAGAAACAACTGTGCCCGCTTACGCGGGCACAGTTGATTACTTTCGAAGGCTTACTTTTTCTTAGCGGCCTTTTTCTTTGCTACCTTCTTCTTCGCCTTCTTTGCTTTCGCTGCCATGATAGAAACTCCGTTATCGGGTTAGTCCGGGGTCCGAGTATATACACGAATAATTAATTTACAAGC
>JBDTAV010000053.1:0-24145 GCA_039924385.1 Steroidobacteraceae bacterium | reverse complement strand
CCAGCCGATTCGCTGTGGTACAAAAGTCCTCACACGGGGTACTCGGAACCAACTTAGAAAGCCGTAAGGTATTGATTTTTTTGGTGCCGCAAAGAGGATTCGAACCCCTGACCCACGCATTACGAATGCGTTGCTCTACCAACTGAGCTATTGCGGCGTTTTCGAAACGGGTGGCATTCTAACCCGGGATATCGCCTGACGTCAGACTGGTACTCAGCTTTTCCACATCGCGCAGCGCTTTGGGCAGCGCGAAGATCACGTGTTCCTTGCGCCCGTCCAATTCTGCCGCCACTTCGCCGCCCCACTCGCGCAACTGGGCGATCACGCCCTGCACCAAAACCTCGGGAGCTGACGCGCCGGCCGTCACGCCGACCGTCTTGATCCCCTCGAACCACTCGCGGCGCAAATCCTCAGGCCCGTCGACCAAGTAGCCGGGCTTGACGTTTTTGCCCGCCATCTCGCGCAGTCGATTGGAATTGGAGCTGGATTTCGAACCGACCACCACCAGGACTTCGCAGCGGCCGATCAAGTCCTTCACGGCATCCTGACGATTTTGCGTTGCATAGCAAATGTCCTCTTTCACCGGCGCCTTAAGGCCTGGGAAGCGGGCGCGCAGTGCCGCAACAATGCAAGCGGTATCGTCCACCGACAACGTTGTCTGCGTGACGAACGCAACGTGCTCGGGATTTCGCACCTTTAAGGCGGCAACGTCTTCGACGGTTTGCACCAGATAAATTGAACCGCCGAGGGAGTCGTCGAATTGACCGACCGTCCCCTCCACTTCCGGATGCCCCGCATGGCCTATCAAGAAGACTTCGCGGGCTTCGCGCGCATAGCGTGTGATTTCCATGTGCACCTTGGTCACCAAGGGACAGGTGGCATCGAACACATTGAGCGAGCGGCGCTTGGCTTCCTGCTGGACCGCGCGCGGCACGCCGTGTGCGCTGAATATGACCGTGGCGTTATCCGGCACTTGGTTCAATTCCTCGACGAATACCGCGCCGATGGTGCGCAACCGGTCCACGACATACTTGTTATGCACGACTTCATGGCGCACATAGATGGGCTTGCCAAACAGCGTGACCGCCCGTTCGACAATATCGATGGCGCGATCCACGCCGGCGCAGAAGCCGCGAGGATTAGCTAGTAGTATTTTCATCAGGTTTTTGCCGCCCTTCAAACAAGGCATCCAACAGAAGACAGGCCGCGCCTACCGTGATAGCTGAATCGGCCACGTTGAAGGCAGGAAAATACGCTCCATTCCAATGAAAGTGAATGAAATCGACGACATACCCTAAGCGGATGCGATCGATGAGATTGCCGAGCGCGCCGGCGAGCACCAGGGCGAGCCCGCAGGCCAGCAACCCATGCGCTGCGCTTTTTAATCGCAGCAGCCAGACAATGATGCCGCTGCTCACGACCGCCGCAAGACCGATGAACAGCCAGCGTTGCCAGCCGGATGCGGAAGCCAAGAAGCTGAACGCCGCCCCCACATTGTGCATTCGGGTAATGTCCAGAATCGGCAGCACGCTGATGTGCTCGAATTCTCCGAAGCGCTGCGCGATATAGCTCTTGCTGATCTGGTCCGCCAACACGATGCAAGCCGATAAGAACAGCCACCGCGCTGCCCGATTGCGTTGCGCTGCGGTATTCATGCGAAGCGTCGCTCCTCGCCCGGCCCCTCCACGTTGATCACGCAGCGCGAGCAGATCTGCGGGTGATTCGGATTGCTGCCGACGTCGGCACGCAGCTGATAACAGCGCACGCACTTTGGACTGGTGCTGGGCTTGACTTCGATCCAGACTTCTTCTTGAGAAGCTTTCACCGTCGTGGCCGGCATGGCGTTCAAATTGACGATCTTGGCGTCTCCTGTGATCAGCAAGAAGCGCAGCTCGTCGTGCATCGCCGCGAATTGCGCAGCGAGCGCATCGGGCACGAAAACGGTGACGTCGGCTTCCATCGACGAACCCAACGAGCCCAAGGTCCGCAATCGTTCGAGTTCGCGCGCGACGTCGGCCTTGAGCGCAATCAGCGCCGGCCAATTGATCGTGGAAACGCGCTCGGCTCCCGGGGGAAATTGATGCCAGGCATTGAAGAATACCGATTCATTGGGAATTCCCGGCAGATGATTCCATGCCTCTTCCGCGGTGAAGCTCAAGATGGGCGCGAGCCATCGCACCATCGCCTGGGCCAGGTGATTCAGGGCGGTCTGCGCCGAGCGCCGCGGCGCGCTCGCCGTTCCCGTGGTGTACAGCCGGTCCTTGATGATGTCGAGGTAAAAGCCGCCCAACTCCACCACGCAAAAATTGTGGATTTCCTGATAGATCTTGTGAAACTCGTAATTTCGATACGCCGTCACGACGTCGTTTTGCAAGTGAAAAGTCTTCGCGATCACCCATTGATCAATCGCCACCAGGTCATCGAACGGCACGGCGTGCGCTTTCGGATCAAATCCATGCAGATTTCCCAACAGAAACCGCAGCGTGTTGCGCATGCGCCGATAGGAATCGCCGATCCGCTTGAAGATCTCCTCCGAGACGCTCATCTCGTTGGCATAGTCGGTTGCGGCAACCCATAACCGAATCACGTCCGCGCCCAAGGTGCTGGTCAGCTTTTGCGGCGCCAGAATGTTGCCGAGCGACTTGGACATCTTGCGGCCGTTCTCGTCCACCGTGAAACCATGGGTGAGCACACCGCGGTAGGGCGCGCGGCCGTGCATGGCCACCGAGGTCAGCAACGAGCTGTGAAACCATCCGCGGTGCTGGTCCGACCCCTCCAAATACAAATCGCTTGGTGAGGTAATTTCCGGCCGAATGACCGAGACGCAGTGATGCACCACGCCGGAATCGAACCACACGTCCATGACGTCGGTGGCTTTGTCATACTGATTCAAGTCGACGCCCAACTGCGCCGATGCATCCAGATCAAACCACGCTTCGATGCCATCGCGTTCCACCAGTTTGGCCACTTCCGCGATCAACTCCTGCGTACGCGGATGCAGCTCGCCCGACTCCTTGTCGACAAACAACGGAATTGGTACCCCCCAAGTCCTTTGCCGCGAGACGCACCAATCCGGGCGCGCGGCAATCATGCTGGTGATGCGCTGCTCTCCCCAGGTCGGCATCCAGTCGACATGCGAAATCGCCTCGAGCGCCGCCTTGCGTAATCCCGCTTGCTCCATGCTGATGAACCACTGCGGCGTCGCGCGGAAAATCACCGGGGTTTTGTGGCGCCAGCAATGCGGGTAGGAGTGATGATAAGGCTCGTCCTTCAGCAGATGTTCATTTTCAATGAGAACCTTGATGACGTGTGCATTCGCATCGAACACCTGTTCGCCTTCGAAAAGCGGCGTGCCGGGCAGGAAGCGGCCATCGCCGCCGACGGGGTTGTCGATTTCCAAGTTGTAGCGCCGACCGACGATGTAATCCTCGAGGCCATGGCCCGGCGAAGTGTGCACGGCGCCCGTTCCGGTATCGAGCGTCACATGATCGCCCAGGATGACCGGCACCTGGCGCTCATAAAACGGATGCTGCAGAACCAGATACTCGAGTACTTCGCCCTTGGCCTGCGCAATCGCTACCCAAGTGGTCACTCCCAGAGCCTGCATCACTGAGGCGACGAGCTCGTCGGCCAAGAGCAACCGCTCGCGCCTGCCGCCCAACTCGAATTCCACCAGCGAGTAGTAGAATTGCGGATGCACTGCCACCGCGCGATTCGCCGGCAGGGTCCAGGGCGTCGTGGTCCAAATGGCGATCGATGTTGGCTCCTCCGACAGCGCCTGCTGCTGTTCAACTGAGATCCCCAAGCGGCGCGCCAGGTCCGCGTGATCGAGAACCGCGAATCGCACATAGACGCTCGGGGAGGTTTTGTCCTCGTACTCCACTTCGGCCTCGGCCAGTGCCGAGCGGCAGTTCAGGCACCAGTGCACCGGCTTGAAACCCTTATACAAGTGTCCATTTTTGATGATCAGCGAGAAGGCGCGCAGCTGCTCGGCTTCAAAGCGCGGCGCCATGGTGAGATACGGATGATCCCAATCGCCGAGCACGCCCAAGCGCTTGAATTCGGAGCGCTGCAAATCGACTTGCTTGAGCGCATATTCGCGGCAAGCCGCGCGAAACGATTTGGCGCTGATTTTCTGGCCGACGCGGCCATGAGTCTTCTCGACCTGCATTTCAATCGGCAGCCCGTGGCAGTCCCAGCCGGGCACATACGGCGCATCGTAGCCATCCAACGTGCGCGATTTGACGATGATGTCCTTGAGAATCTTGTTGAGCGAGTGTCCTAGATGCAGTGCGCCGTTCGCGTACGGCGGTCCGTCGGTGAGAATGAACGTTGGCCGGCCCTTCGCGACCTTGCGGATCTTGCCGTACACATCGTCGCGCTCCCACGCCGCAAGCATTTCAGCCTCGCGCTTGGCAAGGTCAGCTTTCATGGGAAAGCCCGTCACCGGCAAATTAATCGTACTCTTGTAGTCAGTCACAGCTCACCTTCGACAGCAGATCGCGCGCCTGAGCGGCATCGATCTTCATTTGCGCAATCAGCGCGTCCAACGAATCGAACTTGACCTCATCGCGCAGCTTGGCGACGAACTCCACTTCGATCTCTCGCCCATACAGGTCCTCGGCGAAATCAAAAACATGCACTTCCAGCAACATATCGCTGCCATCGACGGTAGGCCGAGTTCCCAAACTCGCCACGGCAATCAGCGCCTGCGGCGCAATGCCGAAAACACGTGCCGCCATGACACCCTGGACCGGCGGCCTGCGCCGCATGAGCCGCAGGTTCGCCGTCGGAAACCCCAACGTGCGGCCCAATTCGGTGCCGTGCACGACTCGGCCGAGCATGCGATAAGGCCGCCCCAACAGGCGCTGCGCCCCGGCGAAATCGCTGCGGCCTAATCGCTCGCGCACCGCCGTACTGCTGACGCGCACCCCATCGAAGAAGAACGGTGCAATTTGCTCGACGCCAAAGCCGCGTGCCTCGCCGGCTGCGCGCAGGCTGTCGATGGTGCCGCCGGCGTTGCATCCATAGCGAAAATCATTTCCGACCACGATGTGCCGAGCGCCTAAGCCCTCGACAATCAGATCGACAAAGCTCGCGGGCATCATCGCGCGCATGGTCCCATCAAACCGCAAAGTCAACAGACGATCGACGCCCTGCGCCGCCAGCGCAAGATACTTCTCTCGCCAACGGGTGAGGCGCGGCGGCGC
Organism: Steroidobacteraceae bacterium; assembly: GCA_039924385.1. GTDB lineage: Bacteria > Pseudomonadota > Gammaproteobacteria > Steroidobacterales > Steroidobacteraceae > Bog-1198. The sequence goes on along the minus strand of JBDTAV010000053.1, from coordinate 18,935 downwards.
GCCCTCGGGGTCGATGAACTCCTTGGAGCTCGGCTCAAAGACCAGGACCGTGGCCGCCGAGCATAATTCCGAGGCGCGCTGCTTCAGCACGCCGATCATCTTTTGGTGCCCTAAATGCACACCATCGTAATTGCCTACGGTAAGCACGCAGCCCTTTGGGCGCTGCGACATGTTATGCAGACCGCGAACTAGTTCCATGGCGAAACCTCAGATTATACTCAGGTTTTCTGCTGTTCAGTGACCCCACTATAGCAAGCCCCGCAGGAGCGTCCGGGCTGCGAATTGACAACAGCGAGGGCAATCGGCAAGCTACGCGGCTCTTTTAAAGGAGTGTCTCGCTTGGCGAATACGAAATCTGCTGAAAAGGCTGCCCGACAGTCGACCGTGCATCGCGCCCGGAACGACGCACTCACCTCGCAGCTGCGCAGCGCCATCCGCAAGGCAACCCTGGCGCTCAAAGCCGGCAAGCACGCCGAGGCGGCAACGGCGCTCAACGAAGCGACGCCGGTCATCGACAGCATGGTCAACAAAGGCATTATTCATCGCAACAAGGCTGCGCGGCACAAGAGCCGTCTGACCAAGCAGGTTCGCGCTCTCGCGAAATAAGCCTTAAGGGCTTGCGAGCTTAAGAGAAGCCTGCGATGCCGGCTTTTTTATTGGATTGAAGCGTCCGGCGTGGCCGCGGATCTCACTGGCGTCCTCGGGTGCTCTTCCAAGTATCCCATCACCGCCTGTTTGAGATCCTCCGTGCCCTCGCCCGTCGCGCCGGAAATCAGCAAGACCGGCCCCTTCCAGCGCAAGCGCCGCACGATTTCCTTGGCGCGCCGCTGTGCTTCCTTGGAGTCCAACAGGTCGATCTTATTGATGAGCAGCCAGCGCTCCTTCTTGCCTAAGTCCGCGGCAAACTTCTTCAGCTCCGCGACGATGGTGCGCGCATCCTTGACCGGATCCGCAGCCGGGTCCGGCGGGGCAATATCGATCAGATGCAGCAATACGCGCGTTCGCTGCAAGTGCTTCAGAAAACGAATCCCCAAGCCTGCGCCATCCGCGGCGCCCTCGATTAACCCAGGAATATCGGCCATGACGAAACTGCGCCCCAAACCCACGGACACGACGCCCAAATTCGGATGCAAAGTGGTGAAAGGATAATCGGCGACTTTCGGCCGCGCCGCCGAAACAGCCCGGATCAAGGTGGATTTGCCTGCATTGGGCAGCCCCAGCAAGCCCACATCGGCAATCAATTTCAGCTCGAGCTGCAGTTCGCGCTTCTCTCCCGGCAGACCTAAACCGGACTTGCGCGGTGTGCGATTGGTGCTGGACTTAAAGCGCGTGTTTCCCCAACCGCCCTTGCCGCCTTTGGCCACCAGCAGCGTCTGACCTTCGACGGTCAAATCGCCCAAGGTCTCGCCGGTGTCCTTGTCGGTGACCACCGTGCCGATCGGAATGGACACGTAGGTGTCATCACCGCCGTGACCGGTGCAGTCATTGCCGCCGCCGCCCTCGCCGCTCTGACCCTTGTAGGTGCGAGAAATACGAAAGTCGGCCAGCGTGTTCATGCCCTCGACTGCTTTCAAATAAACGCTGCCGCCGAGACCGCCGTCGCCGCCGTCGGGGCCGCCGAATGGAACAAATTTTTCGCGCCGGAAACTCACGCAGCCGCGGCCGCCGTTGCCGGCCTGCACTTTGAGTTTGGCTTCATCGACAAATTTCATGATGATTTCGCAAAAAATAAGGGGGCGCGGTTGCCCTGCCCCCTTCGATTCTATGGCGCGCTTGACGCTCGCCCGAACGCATTACCTTCGAATGACGTTGACGTAGGTGTGCTGCTCAATGCCCTTGACGCGAAATTCCACCGTGCCGTGAGCCTTTGCGAACAAGGTGTGATCCGTGCCGATACCGACGTTGACGCCGGGACGATATTGCGTGCCGCGCTGGCGGATCAAAATGTTGCCCGCGAGCACATCCTCACCGCCGAACTTCTTGACGCCCAATCGCTTGGAATGCGAATCGCGGCCGTTGCGAGTACTGCCGCCAGCTTTTTTGTGTGCCATATAAGTAGTCTCCGACTCTTAAGCGACGATCGAAGTGATCTTCACATCGGTATAGGGCTGCCGATGAGTCTTTTCGCGCTTGTAATGCTTGCGGCGGCGAAACTTCACGATTCGCACCTTGTCGCCCTTGCCATGACTTTCGACCGTCGCGGTCACTTTCGCCGTGCCGACGTAGGGGGCGCCGATGGTGACGGAGGACCCGGCGCCGACCAGCAGAACCTGATTAAATTCAACGCTCGCACCCTGGTCCGCATCGAGCTTCTCGACACGCACCACGGCACCTTCTTGGACGCGGTACTGTTTACCGCCCGTGGCGATCACGGCATACATTGTTGCAACTCCGGGGCGGCCGATGGGGCCGCAAAAGAGCCGCGAATTGTATCGGGTGGTGACCGGCGGGTCAAACCGGGCTAGTTTCGCGCAAAAGGGGATGAAATGGCACAAATCGCAGCTCTTTTCACGCTATCGTTTGCCGCGGTTTTCGCGGCAGCTTCGTCGTACAGCAGGCGGTCAATCCGGAGTTGCGATCGATGCTGGGCTCAGCCAGCTGGGTGGGTTTTATCAGTTATCTGGGCGGCACGTTGTGCATGTTGGTGCTCGCTTTGGCCGTGCGAGATCCCATGCCCGCCGCCGGGATAGCGGCCCGCGCCAATTGGTGGGCTTGGAGCGGCGGCTTCTTTGGCGCGATATACATTTCCATCATGCTCGTGCCGCGGTTGGGCACGGCGACCTTTGTGGCTTTCCTGGTCGCCGGTCAAATGCTCGCATCGCTGATTGCAGACCATTATGGAATCTTCGGTATGGTACAAAATCCGGTTAGCGCCCCAAGGCTGCAGAGTGCGGTCCTACTGTTGGCAGGCGTTATCCTAATTCGCCGCTAGACTGCGGCCCAGCACCAACCTACGGCGTGCTTCCGAGGGCATCGCGCCAGTCCGGCCGATCTTAGGTACCATGGCGCATTCTTTGAGGCTGCATGACACTAGAACAGATTCGTGGATTGGTAACCGCTGATTTCGAGGCCGTCGATCGGGTCGTTAAACAGCGTTTACACAGCAAAGTGGCGTTGGTCGACCAGGTCGCCAAGTACATCATTTATGCCGGCGGCAAACGCCTGCGCCCTCTTTTGGTGCTGCTCGCGGCTCGCGCCTGCGGACATTCGGGCGAGCGGCACATCGATGCGGCGGCCATCATTGAGTTCATCCACACCGCCACGCTGCTGCACGACGATGTTGTCGATGAATCGTCCCTGCGCCGCGGCCGCGATACCGCCAATGAGGTATTCGGCAATGCCACCAGCGTGTTGGTGGGTGATTTTCTCTATTCCCGGGCCTTCCAGATGATGGTGACGCTGGACCGCATGCGGATTATGCAAATTCTGGCGGACGCCACCAATGCCATCGCCGAGGGCGAAGTGCTGCAGCTCATGAACGCCCGCGACCCCAATACCACCGAGGCGCGTTATATCGATGTAATCCGGCGCAAGACCGCCCGGCTGTTCGAGGCCGGTGCGCAGATCGCCGCGGTCTTGAGCGATGCACCGCCGGCGATGGAGGAATCCCTGGCTCTGTACGGGCGTCACATTGGGACCGCTTTCCAGCTTGTCGACGATGCGCTCGATTACCAGGCTGACGAAGCCAGTCTGGGGAAACACCTGGGCGACGACCTGGCGGAAGGGAAACCCACCCTTCCGCTGATCTACGCAATGCAGCACGGAAACGAAACCCAAAGGACCATGATCCGCCATGCCATCGAAAACGGCGGTTTGGATCATTTGGAAGAAATCACGCGTGCCGTTGCAAGCCTTGGGGGGCTTGCGTACACTGCGCACCTCGCTCAATGCGAGGCAGATCAGGCGCTTGCGGCTCTGGCGCCCCTTCCCGAGACTGCATTCAAAGAAGGTTTAAGCGAACTTGCGAAGTTCGCAGTAGCGCGTAAGAACTGAATCGGCGGCCGATTTCGGGGTGTAGCTCAGCCTGGTAGAGCACTACGTTCGGGACGTAGGAGTCGCAGGTTCAAATCCTGTCACCCCGACCATTGAATTCGTTAATATTTTTCTTGGGACAGGCGTTCTGGGGTCCATCTTCAAATCCACTGGGTCTAATTGGGGTCCAGTCTAATTCACGGGGGACCCCGAATGACGGAACCGGCTAGAGGCTGCGAGTCGATAGTTATGGCTGCTGAATTCCACGCGGCATGACTTTAACCGTTGCGCCACGGGCTCGCAGGCTAATCATTGTCTTTAGATAGCTACTGTCGTGGTACTTAGCGCGATAGGCATCGTCGGCGCGGTCGTTGAGCACGCCTTCGACCGGCTCAAACGTGAGCTCGAAGGCTTTGCCAAGCGTAACGATTCGGCCGGACTTTTGGCGCACTGCCGCTTGGTACCAGATCCGAGCCGTCGGCAGATGACGCCCGCATTCGCACTCATTGTCGAAGCACTTCGCGCAAGGGCGAAAGTACGTTCTTCGGCATAAGGGGCGAATATTCAGTTCCGTATCGCCGTCACCGACGTGAATTTGAAATTGATGGGGCGTGCGGTCCTCGCATAGAACGGATAACAATCCAATTTAATTGAACAAAGATATTCTTGAAATTCGCGACACCCACAGAGAATGCCGCACGCAGCTATGGCAATCCTTGGACGTTCGCGGAAGTTTGCACATGGTCAATAAAGTGAATGGCTCTAATTTTCGCAATTCACAAGCAGGTCTCGCGCGACCAGATAGGGAAAACCGAGGTTCGATTTAGTTCCGATGGCAGACATCGGCGTGTCGCTCAGCTGCAGCGACAGGCTCAACGGATCGTTGGTCCGCCTGATGTAGTTCTCGAGCTGCCAAACAAATTCGTTGATCGAGCCTATAACGCGTCGGTTGGAGGCAGCGGCGAACGATAGCGGCTGCATAGCGGCTAACTCGCGGCTCACTATGTACTCCGGCACTTGAAGCGCAATCAACAAATCGGCAACCGCAGCCTGGAAATTGGCTTCGATATTTTCGCGCAACTGTCGGAGCGGCAGGAGCACGGTGAGCAAAGAGCGCTCGCTGGTTGCAAGCACAATCTGTTGCCGACCGAAGCGAGCAAGATGCAAATACCAATTGCCAAGTCGAGCACTCGGCCCGGACCGGCGCAGGCAGCTGCGCTGGCAAGCGCAATCTGTCTCGAACTACCTTTGTGCAGCACAGAGTCAGCATGGTTTCGTCATGCGAGAGACGTCAGGCCACTCGCCGCCATCGATATGGGGGTTTCCATTGCTGATCGAACGGCTGCTCGTTTGCTGCGGCAAAAGCGGGCGGCAAGACGAAATCGGCCACCTCGTCAATCACGGCATCCAGACCCGGCGATTTTTCGACGCCAGAGCGCTTAATGAACGCCGCCCATTGTCGTACATGACTCGCATCATCCGCGTACTCCAGCGACAGGGCTACGGGGGCTTGCTGAGGAATCATCGTCTTTCGCCGATCGAACGTTCCACGCAATGCGGTAGCAAGCGTCGAACCTTCGAATTCGAAGTGGCGCGACATGAACCAAAGATCGTAGTAGTCCTTCATCCGGCTATTCGTCATTCCGAGTTGAACCATCGCCTCGAATTTTTCAGCGACCACCGTTTCCTTTGGATAGACCCGAATGCGGGGACGCGACTGCTTGAGAATCGACGGAAATTCAATCGTGCTCGGCGACGGTGTGATTGCATCGCCGAATCCCACATCGACTTGAAGGCGCAATACAGCGACTCCGAGCCTTGCGGTCAGCGAAACGCGGAGACCCCCGTATTCCTGCGTCTCGCGAATTGGAGCAACCATTAAACTCGACGCGTCGAAGATCAGTCCGTCGTCTTCGACGGGATGAGTGCAGACGGAAGCGAAAACCTCGCGAAGCGCTTGAGCCTCATTTTGTACGAAACCCTCCAAGTCGAGATCCTTTGTTGGGCGGAAATCCGCGTTGCCCCAGAGACGAAAGAGCATTGCCCCTTTGAGTACAAATCGGTCGGAATAACCCGATACGGAGAGTCGATAGAGAAGGCGCTCCAATCCATACCAGATAAGCACCAGGTTCGGATCTGTCTTGGTTTCAGTCGAATGATTCAACAGCCGCTGTCGAATGGAGGCGGGCATATTCCTCGGTTTGTCTGTTGTCATACCGAGAGACTCCAGTTAAGTTGCTTCGATATAGGGACGCATAACCTTCGTCACACGACAGATTTTCGCCGCGACCCATAGTTCATCCCGAGTGAAGCGTTTTGCACGCAGGGCCTCGCGTAGAGCCTCGATCGCCACATCAAGCCCAATCTTGTTGCGGAATTTGAAGCAGTCGGCAACGGTCTTCGCGGGGGAATACACGCGTACCGAAACGCCGTCGATCTGGTGTCGCTCGACACCGAATGAAAATGCAGCACCGGACACTATTGTCACGCGAATGGGCGGGTAGTCGAGTCGAGGCCGTGCGGCCCCCTGCTCTACCGCAATCCAGACTTGGTGAGGAGCCTGCGCACCGATGTCATGAAACCGCAGGGCAGAGACCAGGCATATCGTGGATCGTGGCACCGCTGCGGAAACCAGAGCGAGACCGAGGTTTTCGGAGAGCTCAGCCTGGGGCAGCACATAGCGGCCACGACCGACGCGGATGAGTTCGCCTTTCTCTACGAGACGACTAATTTCCTGCGGATGTAGGCGCAGGCGCGCAAAATCACGAGGCTGCAGTACAGCCTTCGACTGGGCAGATGCTGCAAGCTGTTTGCGCTGACGAAGAGTCATGATGTGAGCAATTATACACAGTTATATATTTCTATGGATAATTATTCACAAACTCTGCCGCTACGTTCGGGACGTAGGAGTCGCAGGTTCAAATCCTGTCACCCCGACCATTGAATTCGTTAATATTTTTCTTGGGCCAGGCGTTCTGGGGTCCATCTTCAACATCCACTGGGGTCTAATTGGGGTCCAGTTTCGGCGCATGAGAATCGCGCCGGACGCCTGCTCTACCGCCGACTAATGCTCCCGGCTCACGATTTGCGCCGGCAATTGAAGCGCCGCCAAGAGTTCAGCAACCGCAGCCTGGAAATTGATTTCGATGCTCTCCCGCAATTGACGTACAGGTAGGAATACGGTCAGCAAAGAACGCTCACTGGTCGCGAGCACGATCTGTTGATGTCCGAACCGTGCAAGGTGCACATACCAATTGCCGAGTCTTGTGCTCGGCTGCACGGGCGCAGGTAGTTGCGCTGGGAGACCTAGTCGGTTTCGAATTATTTTCGTACAACAAAGTGAAAGCATATCGTTCCGTCAAAAAAAACGATGGACATCACCTGACTGGTTGCCACCGATTTTGGACTTCCCAATACTGGTTGAACGGCAGCTCGGTTGCCGCAGCAATCGCGGGCGGCAAGACGAATTCGGAAATCTTGTCAATAACGACTCCCAAGCCCGGTGTAGCTTCAACACCGAGACTCTTGGTGAACGCCGCCCACTGTCGCACGTGATTAAGGTCGGCTGCATACTCCACCGTCAGCGCGATCGGCGACCGCCGTGGAATCACCGTCCCACGGCGCTCGAACGTTGCCCGCACCGCGGCGGCAAGCGTCGGCCCCTCGAATTCAAAGTGGTTTGACATGAACCAAAGGTCGTAATAATCCTTCATTCGGCTGTTTGTCATTCCGAGTTGCACCATGGCCTCGAACTTCTCGGCGACAACCGTCTCTCGCGGATAGGTGCGGATGCGAGGGAGTGACTGGCCGAGAATCGACGGAAATTCAGTGATGACCGGCGCCGGCGTGATTGCATCTCCGAATCCCACGTCGATCTGTAGGCGCAAGATGGCGGTTCCGAGCCTCGCGGTCAGCAGCACCCGAAAGCCGCCGTATTCCTGCGTATCGCGAATTTCGGTAACCTTCACACTCGATGCATCGAAAACTAGTCCATCATCTTCGACGGGTTGCACGCAGATGGAGGCGAAAACCTCCTGAACCACCTCAGCCTCGTCCTGCAGAAACCCCTCCAAATCGAGGTCTTTTGTCGATCGGAAACTCGCGTCGCCCCAAAGGCGAAAAAGCATCGCGCCCTTGAGGACGAATCGTTCGCTATGGGTCGAGACGGAAAGACGATAAAGAAATCGCTCGAGTCCGTACCAGATGAGTACGAGGTTTGGATCCGTCTTGATTGCAGTTGAGTGATTCAACAGCCGCTGGCGGATGGACGCTGACGTATTTCTCGGTTTGTCTTTTGCCATGGTCAAGGCAGCCACTACATTGCTTCGAGATAAGGGCGAATCACTGTCGTCACGCGGCAAACTTTTCCCGCCGTCCAGAGTTCTTCCCGGGTACAACGCTTTGCGCGCAGCGCCTCACGAAGCGCCTCGATCGCTACTTCAAGACCAATCTTGTTTCGAAATTTGAAACAATCGGCCACTGTCTTCGCTGGAGAATAGATGCGTACTGGCACACCATCGACCTGATGGCGCTCAACACCGAATGTAAACGCCGAACCGGAGACTAGCGTCACAAGAACCGGTGGGTAGTCGAGCCGAGGCCGTGCCGCTCCCTGTGCTACGGCGATCCAGACTTCATGAGGAGCCTGGGTGCCAATGCCATGAAACCGAAGGGCTGAAAGTAGACAGATTACCGACTGCGGAACCCCAGCCGCGACAAGCGCGAGTCCGAGATTCTCGGAGTGCTCGGCCTGCGGCAGCACGTACCTCCCGCGACCCACGCGGATAAGCTGTCCTTTGCCCACGAGGCGGCTTATCTCCTGTGGATGTATGCGCAGTCGTGCAAAATCTCGAGGTTGCAGGACAGCCTTCGAGCGCGCAGATGCAGCAATCTGTCGGAGACTTGATTTCACGTGAATAATTATACATAGTTACATGCACCTATGTATCTTTACTCACACAAATAGTCCTGCCGCTTAGCAAGCTGGCACCCGCACGCACGCGGAGTGGGATCGGTACTTAACCTAAATCCTTCGGGACGTGGGGAGGCGCAAAGCTCAATTCTGTCGCCCAGACCATTGATTTACTCGGTAAATATCCAAGCCGGTCACACTCTCCTAAGCGCCCGCTTCTTTTTTGATGCCTACATCGCATCCCCAGTCCCTGGAGTTTCCTGCCCGCCAGCAAACTTGCGGTGCCAGGCAGTGATTCAAGGAGCACGGTAGAATTCTCGTGAAAGCGGTGGCGGGATTTGAACCCACGACCTCCCTGCCGGTACCCCGGGGCGCTAACCAACGGGACCAGCGGCGTAGGGCGCTCTATCCAGACTGAGCTACACCGCTATTTCCTCACAAGCTCTTTGCATATGCACCGGCGGCTCAAAGGTCAGCCGCCGGTTTGCTTCATCCAGTCGCGAAGGTTGGTTCCAACCCTCTCGATATCTTCGTCGGGCAATTCGCCGCTATGCATTATCACGTTGCGCGAACGCTCCATCGTCTCAAATATCGCCTGCACCCAGACCTGTCGGCGAAGTAGGATCTCGAATAGTCTCCAGTTACTCACGATGATGCTATTGAGCTGAGAAAAGTCGATGAAGTACATCGGACCGTCGCCCCGATTCGCGTGCCATTTGATAGTCTGCTCTTCTTGCTGACGCGACTCGGCTTTCTTGCGAATGCCCTCGCTAACTCCTTTGATCCACCAATCAGCTTGTACTCGTCAAGTAGTACCTTCTTTACAAGGCTCCTCACGAAGTTCTCGAAGGACGCGATTGCCGTATATACAACCGCCCTCTCTCTGGCGGGGACGCGAAATTCGTCGTCTACGAACGTGAGCGCCAGCACGCCTTCCAATTCCGCAAGCCGGATATCATCAGACCTGCGCGCAACCGCTCGGCCCGCCTTGTCGAGCGCCTCCTCTGCAAGAAGCCCCTTGAACACAAATGCATATGGATCTGGTGTACTCACGATAGAACGTGATCCTTGAGGCTCTTGAAGATCGCGTCGTAAACAGCGGGATCGCGGCTCGCCGGAAGATGTATCTGGATGTTGTAATGAAGGCCCATTGGCTCAAACTTCTTACCTGCATTCCCGACGCCAGCCGCAACAGGAACAGCATCAGCCGTGGCACCAGCGGGAATAGCGCCGCCCTTAACAAGCGTCGTCGCAGGCTGCTCCACAGTTGTGTCCGTCCTGCTCCAGTCGGCGAGCGCGCATAGGGACACAAAGGTCTTCGCCATGAGACCCACCACATTTTCCGACTTCTCACCACGAGTCAGAGTCTTCAACTTATTCTTCACTTCGCTCTCATCGAGCTTGTACGCCTCCTTGTTGACCCTGAAGAGATCGTCGTACGCCTCGCGAATGCCCTGCGCGAGCAGGCGTCGCGCTAATGTTCGCGACTAGTAATTCGCCTCCCACAACTCGCCTATGTTTTATGCATCGTCAGCGTCCGGAGCGACCTTCGGCGCACGACGCAAATACTTGAGCATATCCTTGGGTTTCGCCGATCCGGCCCTTTCACGGAGAAAATCATCCGCTGCGCGCAAAGAACCCACCTTCTCTGCTACCGCTGCAGCGATGAACTGGTTCAACGAAACACCGTCGGTCGCTGCCAGTTCCGCTGCCGCCTTTTTCACCGACGTGGGAAGTTTCAGTGGATAGGTATTCTTGCTCATTTCCTCATCCTCTCGAGCATAGCGCCCGGTGTGATCACTTCAATCGCAAAGGTATTCGCGGCCGACAAGAAGTCGCGTAGGTTGTGCGTGACGATGGCGGACGCTCGACCATTCACCGCCGCCTCCAGCACCAACTCATCAGCAGGATCTGCCAACTGCGGCCGCCACATGAAATGGACGTCGACAGGCTCCGCGGCGCTCGCCAGAGCGGCCAAAAAGCCAATCGCGTCCTCCTTTGACATGCCCGTCGCCAGTCGCTGCTCCGGCCGATTGAGGGCGTCCTCATACTCCAAAAACAAGGCTGTCGTCAGCAGCGGTACCAGGCGCCGCTCGGCCACGAGCGTGAGCACACGATTGCTTGCGCCGAACTGACTGCGAAGTCCAGCGATGAGTACCGACGTATCCACGACAATGCGGGGAATACTCATATAATAACATCCTATAGGATGTCACATCCTATGGGAAGCCAAAGTGCGGCCCTTTTGAAACCTACTACGTTCGGGACGTAGGAGTCGCAGGTTCAAATCCTGTCACCCCGACCATTGATTCCACTCGATTTTTCTGCGAGCAATCTCTCTGGGGTCCAGGTGCAAAATGGGCGCTGGGGTCCAATTGGGGTCCAGTCCCGCTCATGTGGACGAGTCCCGTCGGTAGGTCTAGCGGGGAATCCTGGCGTAGCGATTCACTCGTGGGGACCAACAAGAGGCCTTCGAACAAAGCCAAGGCCTGGGGACGCGGAGTCTGACCACCAAGCAGACCGACGCCGAAAGAAGCCGCAGCAGAACTGAATTCAGAAAGAATGGTCGGTCCGGCGGGTACGGATACGGGAGGTAACTGGCCGAGGTAAACTCCACCTGTGAGGTGAACGACATCGCCCTGCGAACATATATAGCAAGAGCGTTGTAAGAGGTCGTCGGTATCCCCGCTAGATATGAAGCGGGGATGCCGGGCGAATTGAACACAACCGCGTACGGCGATAACACGGTGTTTTCCTGATTTCTATCAAGTGTCGCTAATGCAACTTGGGCTTCGTATCCGCCAAGCGAGTGACCAGTAACGCTCAATGTGTAGCCAGGAAATTCATTTAGAGTTTTGGTTGCGACCGCATCCGCAAAATTCGCCGCATCAATTGCTCCCGGGGCTATCCTTCCGGACGCAACGTATGCATCTTGTTCAAGCGTTGAGAAATTCGAGGGAACTGTCCCTCGATATGCAATCACAATTTCCTTAGTCGTGTTGTTTATCCATGCCTCTGCATAAAATCCGTCTGGCTCGTTAATCGCGACGTCGAGCACCGTGAATCCCGAAGGAATGGGACCGTTGTCGTAAATTGAGTCGGCAAATATTGAAAGTTGCCCGATCGCTACAGTTTGCATTTTGCGTTACCTGAGTGATCCGGGAATTATTGAATCGCCCAAACGGAGACGTTTATGCCCGACGCAAGCGCCACATGGCGACTATCGCGTGAAACTGCGACGGCTGGGTGGAAGTGATCATCAACGGGGATCGATTGCAGGAGAGACCTATGCTGGCTGTCCCAAATCCGTGCATGACCATCTATGAATGCTTCTATCAAATACCGACCATCCGGCGTGAACGCCAGTCCGCTGACGTAAGCAGGCCTAACTGTTGGTTCACGAGCAGTCTGAATCCCGGTAGTCGGATCGAATATCTTGACTGCATCTGGGCCGGGAGAAGTTCCCCCCACCACCGCACCCGCCGCGATTGCTTTTCCGCTTGGGCTCCAAGCTAGCGTCAAGACTTGGTTATGGTCAGGGAAGACTCCATCAATGGTTCGTACGATTTCATGCCTCGACAGATCTACGATTAGTATCTGTGGATGTGTGTTTATTGTTGGGCCGGCAGGATAGGTCTCTCCGCCGACTGCAGCAAATCGACTGTCGGCACTCAGCGCTAGCGAGCGTGGAACCAACGGAAATGTGCGCAACCCCCAGGCAACGCTCCAGTTGTCGACGCGATGGATGATCAAATTGTCGCGCGGGTTACCAGCGTGGCTTATCGTACGAACGAAAAAGGTACCATCTGGAGTGAATCCAATGCTTTTGCTGGCGCCGCCGGTTGGCTCATTGATGCTATTCCTAATACTGGCGTCACGGGCGTTCCAAATACGAATAATCTCGAATGCATTTTGCGGACTGGCCCGCTCGTGCCCAACGGCGAGCAATGACCCGTCTACGCTATATTGAATTGCATTTCCGACTCCAGGCGGTCCGACGTTGTGGAACACGCGCTCTATTCTTTTAGAAGTGCTCCAGTCCCAAACATGCAGATCGGGATCAGCAAATGTCGGATTCACTGCCAAGCGGGTGCCATCAGCATTAAATGCCAAGCCACCAACCGGAGAATCTTCTTTAAACTCTGCAATCTTTGTGGCGACCGGCCCCATGTAGGTATCCTTTGACTTAAACATTTTTGAGAAGGACGAAATCCCCTGAGGGGTTTGTCCAGAGCACGGTAATACCGCTGCAAAAACGAGAGTGCCAACGATTGCCAGCATACGCGTCAAAGATACAACGTCATTTCTCATGATTGCAGACCTTTACTAATCCCCTGCATGGTTTCTCCAGCACTTGAAGTTTCATCAGGCTACCGCCAGGCGCCACAACCCCGCGATTGTGAACCCAACTCGCACGCAAGCAAGGCTCTCATGCTGGCGCTCCAACGATCTGTAGGGAATTCTGCTGTGATTCTGCTACCGATTTAGCGCCGATTTGCACAATCTCGTCCACCTGCAAATTCTTTGGTAACACATGCGTGATGAACAGCATTGTTACTTTGCCTTTCAACTGATTAATAGTCGCGCAAAAATGTTCGGCAGTTGCCGTATCAAGACTGCTGGTCGCCTCATCAAAGATCAAAATTTTCGGCTGCTTGATCAAGGCCCGCGCGATCGCGAGACGCTGTTTCTGACCCCCGGAAAGCCCCACGCCGCGCTCCCCGATTTCAGTTTGATACCCCTTTGGCAAGCGCTCGATCATGTCGTGAATTTCTGCGATTTGGCAGGCCCTGGTGATTTGCTCAAAGCTCGCATGCGGGTGCGCGGAGATTAAATTTTCATAGACGGTGCCGGAGAATAGAATCGTCTCCTGCGGCACGACGCCAAAATTGATGCGTAGCTCGTTTGCGGCCAAATAATTAATGTCATTGCCGTCGAGCTTGATCCGGCCTTCGCTCGGTCGATACAGCCCCTGAAGCAACTTCGCCAGTGTGCTTTTCCCACAGCCCGACGGGCCCATAAAAGCCACGACTCGTCCTGGCTCGATTTTCAAGTCTAGACTTTTAAGAAGTAACGGAAGATTTTCCGCGTAGCGGAAACTCAATCCTTCGATTTCGATTTTGCCTCGACCCTCTCTGACCCGGCCCGGCACCAATGAGTAGGGCTCCATGGGCGCATTCATGATGTCGCCGAGACGCAGGACAGAAAGGCTCGCTTGCTGGAATTGTTGCCAAAGACCTACCAAGCGCATCATGGGCTGCGATACGCGACTCGCAAACATCTGAAACGCCACCAGCATGCCAATCGTAAACGTCGTGCCGTTCATGACATACATAGCCCCTACGACTAGAATCAAAAGGCTTAATGTCTGCTCGAGAGCATTTGCGACAACGTTATAGGTGTTAGCGATTTGTCGAACAGAGAATCCAGAGCGCAAATACTCCGCCAGATAGTCGTCATATCGAGCTTTGACCTGAGGCTCCATCTGTAAACTTTTCACCGTCTCCAGACCCGCAATGTATTCGGTGGTAAATGCCTGATTGCGCGCGCCTAAGAGGAATTGTTCATTCAGTCGTGAACGAAAAATGGGCGCCACGACCAAGCTCAGTATGACAATCACCGCGATGATGCCGAGCGCCATGACGGTAAGTGGAACGTTGTAGGCGAACATGATCGCGACAAAGATGAATAGAAAAGGCAAATCGAGCACCAAGGTGACCGCCGCGCTGGCAATGAACTCCCGTATGTTCTCAACACCGCGAAGGCGTGCGGTGATGACTCCGGTCGGCCGCGTCTCAAAATAGCGGGGCGGCAGCTTCAATACGTGTTCGAACACCGCGGATCCCAAGACCGCGTCGACTCGGTTACCGGTATGCAGCACCAGGTACTGTCTGACCCAGGAGAGCAACGCCGAAAAAATTGCGAAAATGATCATTCCGATGGCGATGACCGCCAATGTGCTCTGGGTCCGATGAACCACGACTTTGTCGATGATCACCTGAGTGAATACCGGGGTCCCGAGCGCCAAGAGCTGAATAAAAAGCGAGGCAATCAGCACGTCGCGCCAAACGCGCCGATGTTTGAGCAGTTCCGGAATGAACCAGCGAAAGCCGAACACCTGCTGGAGCGGATGTGCGCCGTCCACGCAAGCGGCGCTTTACCAGAGGGCGGTCGAGGAACTCGCGGAAGCCCTCAATAGGGCGGAGGGCATGGGGCGCAAAGGCGTCTGCGTGAACACGAGCATCTTCTCCTGCTTGGCAGCGATCACCTCCGCGAGCTCGCCTGGCGAGCGGCAGATGCTGCGCGCGAGATTGAGCAGAGAGACGCGTTGTGTAGGTCGCAATGAACGCGAAGGGCGCTTCTTCATCGGACCGGTTCTCGGCCAGATTGAAATGCACGCGGCCAACGAGGTGCCAGGCTGGGTTCCGCCCTTTCAAGAACTCCTGCAGTGTTTGTCTCGCATCGGCGCGTTCGGTGCGACAAGCCGCATCAATCTGCTCCCAAAGCGCCGCGAGCACCTCGGCATTCAGGTATTCCCCGCCCGGCATCGGCGGTGCGGCGCTCGCCAGAGCCGCCAGCGTTTCCGCCGGCGGGACTGCGATGATGCTCAGCGCTGCGGGACTTGCGCCGCCGTCTGGTTGCGCAAACGTACATAGTATTGTGACGTAGCGGCCTGCGAAATCTCGCCAGTACGCAAAATCCGCAGGCAGAGCCGTGCCAACTTCGCGAATTCCAAGCTCGAGAAGCCCGTGTCCAGCACCGCGCTCAAACGCAGACTCCAGGCGGTCTCGCAAATTGTCCGGCAAGATACGCGCTTCATCCATCGGGGCGAGCATGAGGTGCCCCTGCGGCGTGAGCACGGGAATTCGATTCGACGGCATCATTTTCAGATCTTTGACAATTGCGCTCTGTATAGCGCTATCCGTACTGCCACGGACCAAGCGGCTCCCAGAGAACGGGATATTCATCCGACATCGACGCGGCCTTGGCCGCCGGCACCAGAAACTCGGCCAGATCGGCAACGACTTGCGGGAACTCGTTGGCCAGAGCCGGTTCGCCAATCCTACGTACAAACGCAGCCCATCGGCGGACATGAACAGGCTCAGAGTAGAACTCAGCAGTCAATGCCACCGGCGGCACTACAGGCACGCTGGTCTGGCGACGATTGAAAGTCGAACGGATCGCGTGGCTCAAAGCGGGCCAGAAAAGGTTAGAGTGCGCGACAAGATCCAGATGTCGTAGAAATCCTTCATTCGACTGTTCTGCAGATCGAGATGAACCATGGCCTGAAATTTCTCTGCAATCGCCGCCTCTACCGGGTACGCGTTCAGCCGCACCGGGGCACTAGTCAAGATTACCGGATAGTCGATTACCTGCGGCTCCGGATGAACGGCGTCGCCGACGCCAAAGTCGATCTGCACGGTCTGACGCACGTTGTCGAGACGCGCCTGCAGGCGAATGCGAGTACCAACGTAGTCGGTCGCGTCGCGAATCGATTCGACGTAGATCGTCGTCGGCTCGAAGATGACACCGTCAGAAGGATCACTAATTGCCGCGCACTGTTCGACGAGTCGTACGAGTGCTGCCTGATCGGCAACGCCACGATGCAGCAGATCGATATCCATCGTCGGCCGCGCGCGTGGCACGCCCCAGACCCGAAGCATCAACGCACCTTTGAGTAGGACCGTATCGGCGTGCGGAGATCGCGCAAGCCGCGCCAAGAATCGTTCAATCACATAAGATTGAAGAATGTCGTTGAAACTTAGGCTCGCTTTCTGGGCGACGTTGCGTAGCCTCGCGAGAACAGAGGCTACGACATTCTTCGGCGGCTTGGTCACGCAACGCTTTCCAGGTATGGCGCCATAATTCGGTCCTGTCGCAGCAGGCGTGCGCATTGGAGGACTTCCCGATTGCTGATTCGTTTGCGGGTGCGTGCAAGGCGCAGCGCTTCGATAGCGACATCCAGACCGAGCTTGTTTCGATACTTGAAACAATCAACTAGCGTGCGCGCGACACCGTAGATGCGAACCGGAATGCCATCAATAGGATGCACTTCGATTCCCTGGAAGAAAGTCGGAGCATCAAAACGGTAGATTTTCACCGGAGGCGTGCGGAGGCGCAGCCCCGCGTATCGTCCCCGTGGAACAGCAAGGTGTACGACTCTCGGAACCTGAGTCGTGATGCCATGAAAGGCTAGCGCCGAAATCAGGCACACGACCGCATCTGGGGCTTTGGCCGCCGCTACTGCGAGGTCCGGATTGCTGAACTCTTGGGTAGAGGTGAGTCGATAAAACCCGCGTGCGAGTCGCATAAGCTGACCGTTCTCGACGAGCCTGTATAGCGCTGCGGGATGAATACCCCGCATCAGGGCCTGACTCGTTCTCATCACGCCGCCGTGTTGACGGAAGGTTTCGAGGGCGGATTGGATATCGCGAGTCTGAGTCATGATGGATAATATTAGCACCATTTATATATATTTGGTACTTATTATATCCAAGCTCCTCCCGTTCGGGACGTAGGAGTCGCAGGTTCAAATCCTGTCACCCCGACCATATACATCGCCGAGTAGTTTTCCTCAGTCCTCGATTTCGCGATTCGAAGTAATCAGCGTGGAGGATTTTTCATAGCGACTCATGATGACGTCGTCGAGTTCATCACCGGCGTTCGGCGGTAGCTTGCGCAGGAACAGGTCATCGATCACAACGGGGTCCGCGGCTTTGAGCGAGGCGCGATATTTTTTGATCTCCCCGAGTTCGCGAGCTTGATGGATGTCGTCGATGAGCACATGCGCCTCTCGATAGAACACGGTGTATCCACGTTGCACCGCGAGTAGCGCGAGTGCTTTTGCGGCGTGACTTTTTCCGACGCCGGGCGAACCGATAAACAGCGCGTCCTCGCGCTCGTCAATGAACTTGAGCGCGGCGAGTTCGAGGATATCGCGCTTCGGTATTTTGGGATTGAACTGCCAGTCGAAGTCCTTCAGGTCTTTTCGCTCCGGCAGCCCTGAGAGCGAGAAGTGCCGCTCGATCAGGCGTGAGCGCCGGCGATCGAGTTCATCTTGCACGAGGGCGGAGAAGGCTTCGATGAAATCCATCTGCTGCTGCGCAACTTGCAGTGCCCGGTTTTGCAGTGTTGCTCTCATCCCAGCGCCCGTAATGGGCGTTCCAGTTCAGTCATTGACATCGTCCTCGTATGATCTCCTTTGGTTTACGATATTTCGGTCGCATGGTCATCGAAGCGTTGTGCGTTTTCAAAGAAGGCGTGGTATTCCTCGATGTCGCGGATATGAGGACCGGTTTGCTGTAGATCCGGCGCAGTGGCGCGGCGCTCGGTGTCGGCGGCCTGTCGCTCGAGGATGCGCTTCAGAGCCTGATAGCTCGGCTGGCTTAAGCTCAGCACGCGCCTGGCCGCGATTTCGATGTCTTCTTTCGCGTAATGGCGCGGTAAATTGGTCATGCCATAGAGCGCGTTTTGGCCTGTTCGGCCTAAACGCAGGAAGATATCGCGTGCGAGCTTAAGGCTATGGGGTCCAAGCTTCGCCGCTTTACCCAAGAGGCGCACCGTTTCGCGCGACGGGTTGAAGATGCGGTCGGATTCCTGCATCTCAAAGTGCCCCGGTTCGCTCGAGCGCGGATGGCGACGCAGCAACGTCCCGGCGCCGTCGAAGATCTCGACATCGTGCTCGTAGAGGCGCACCGTGACGATATCGCCGGGTGCGGCCGGCAACGCGGCGTAGTACGAGCGCGCGACCTGTACCACACCGCTGTCATCGACCGTGTTCGAAGTTTCGCGAAAGTAGCGAAACCGCTCGGCGGGCAGGGCCTTAAGCGCCGGCTTCTCCGCGGCGAACATCGCGAGCACTTGGCGTTTCTTGCGTCCGTGGATGCGCGGTGCCGCCCAGCGCTCCTCCCAGTGCGCCAGCCACGCGTTCTGCTTCTCAATGGATTCGAACTTGTGGCCTTTGAGAGCCGTGGACTGCGTGTGTTGTATCGCAGATTCCACGGTACCTTTTCGATTCGGGTCCGCTACCCGCGCGGCATCCGCCACCGCG
>JBDTAV010000052.1:0-21585 GCA_039924385.1 Steroidobacteraceae bacterium | reverse complement strand
CGCAGCTTCATCAAGGTCGCGCGCCCGCGCCGCGGTGTCAGCCAAAACGGTCACGAGGTGCGGCTGAACTTCGAGCGCGCCGCCGCCGACGTAGAACGACTGTTCCTCGTGACCCTCCGTCTGTACGCGCACCTCGCCTGCCTTCAGTGTGGTCAATAAAGGCGCATGGCGCGGCGCGATGCCGAGTTCGCCCTGCGAGCCCGGTACGAACACCATGCTCGCCTCGCCCGAGAAGATCTGTCCTTCGGCGCTGACGATGTCGACATGAATGGTATTGGCCATAATCGCTCTTTTAGGACAAGGTCTTGGCTTTCTCGACGGCTTCTTCGATAGCGCCGATCATATAGAAGGCCTGCTCCGGGAGGTGATCGTATTCACCCGCGATGATCCCCTTGAAGCCGCGGATGGTGTCCTTGAGGGACACGATCTTGCCGTCGACCCCTGTGAACACCTTCGCCACATTGAAGGGCTGCGAGAAAAAGCGGGTAATCTTGCGCGCGCGATACACGCTCAGCTTATCTTCTTCCGACAACTCGTCCATGCCGAGGATCGCGATAATGTCCTGCAATTCCTTGGCCCGCTGCAATACCGCCTGCACCGCGCGCGCGGTGTCGTAGTGTTCCTGGCCGACGACCAATGGATCGAGCTGACGGCTGGTGGAATCGAGCGGGTCCACGGCGGGGTAAATGCCGAGCGAAGCGATTTGCCGCGACAGCACCACGGTGGCGTCCAAGTGGGCAAAGGTCGTTGCCGGTGAGGGGTCGGTCAGGTCATCCGCGGGAACGTATACGGCTTGAATGGAGGTGATGGAGCCGGTTTTGGTCGAGGTGATGCGCTCCTGGAGCACGCCCATTTCTTCGGCCAAAGTCGGTTGATAGCCCACCGCGGAGGGCATGCGGCCGAGCAGCGCGGACACTTCGGTGCCAGCCAGGGTGTAGCGATAGATATTGTCGACGAAGAAAAGCACGTCGCGGCCTTTGCCGGACGCTTGCTTTTCGTCGCGGAAAAACTCCGCCATGGTAAGGCCGGTGAGCGCCACGCGCAGACGATTGCCCGGCGGCTCGTTCATCTGGCCGTAAACCATGGCCACCTTGGAATTGCTTAGATTGTCCTTGTCGATGACCCCGGATTCGATCATCTCGTGATAGAAGTCGTTGCCTTCGCGGGTGCGCTCGCCGACTCCCGCAAACACGGACAAACCGCTGTACTGCTTCGCGATGTTGTTGATGAGCTCGAGCATGTTCACCGTCTTGCCAACGCCGGCGCCGCCGAACAGGCCGACCTTGCCGCCCTTGGCGAAGGGCACCAGCAAATCGATCACCTTGATGCCGGTAACCAGCAGATCCTGCCCTCCCGCCTGTTCGTCGTAAGCCGGCGCGGCACGGTGAATCGGCATATATTCGGTGGCTTGCACCGGACCGCGTTCATCCTGCGGTTTGCCCAACACGTCCATGATTCGGCCCAGCGTGCCGGCACCCACCGGCACGGAAATTCCCTTGCCCGTGCCCTTGACCGTCAATCCCCTGCGCAGGCCCTCGGAAGGACCCATGGCAATGGCTCGAACCACGCCGTCGCCGAGCTGCTGCTGCACCTCGAGCGTGAGATCCACGTCGTCGAGCACCAGAGCGTCATAGATCTTGGGGATCTGATCGCGCGGAAATTCCACGTCGATGACTGCGCCGATGATTTGCACGATTTTACCGCTGGACATAGTAGCTAACCTCTTTCCTAAACCGCTGCCGCGCCGCCGACGATTTCCGAAAGTTCTTTCGTGATCGCTGCCTGGCGCGCCTTGTTGTATATGAGCTGCAGCTCGTCGATGAGCTCGCCTGCATTATCCGTAGCAGCCTTCATGGCCACCATGCGCGCCGCCATTTCGCAGGCGACATTCTCGACGGCGCCTTGAAAAATTTGCGCCTCGATGTAGCGCATCAGAATTCCGTCGAGAATTTCCACGGAGTCCGGCTCGTAAATGTAGTCCCAGCGCTCCTGCAGGTCCTCCTTGTCAATGGTCTGGATGGGCAGCAGCTGAGAGACGGTGCCTTGCTGGGTCATGGTGTTGACGAACACGTTGTGCGCCAGCAATAGCTGATCGACCTTCGTATCGCGATAGAAATCCAGCATCACCTTCGTGGTGCCGATCAGATCGCTGATATGCGGCCGATCCCCAAGGTGGGTCACCGACGCGGCAATTTCCACGCCGGCCAGCCGGCGGAAGAACTGCAGTGCCTTCGAACCGATGACGCACAGATAGACCTTGGCACTTTTAGCCTGCGCCTCTCGAATCGCCGTCAGCGTGGCCTTGAACAGATTCAAATTGAGCGAACCGGCCAGCCCGCGGTCGGTGCTGATGACCACAATGCCGACCGCTTTGATCGGCCGCTCCAGCGTGAACGGATGCTTGTAGTCCAGGTTCACCTGGCGCAAGTGGCCGATAATTTTGCGCACCTTCTCCGCATAGGGTCGCGCGGCGCGCATGCGTTCCTGAGCTTTGCGCATTTTGCTCGCCGCCACCATCTCCAGGGCTTTGGTGATCTTGCGAGTATTTTTGATGCTGGCGATCTTGCCGCGGACTTCTTTTGCGCCTGCCATTGCTTTCTCGTACCGGCCTTAGACGGTGGCGAAGAATTCGTCGCAGCACTTCTTCAGCGCCGCTTCGACATCCTTCGACAGATCCGGTTTGGAATTGATGCCCTTGAGCAGATCGTTGTAGCTCGAGCGGGCGAAGGACTGCAGAGCGCTCTCCGTGTCGACCACCTTGAGGCGCTCGACCTTGTCGAAGTAGCCGTTATTGGCCGCAAACAACGACAGCGCCATTTCTGCCACCGACATGGGTGCGTACTGCTTCTGTTTCATGAGCTCGGTGACACGCTGACCGCGTTCGAGTTGTTTACGCGTGGCTTCATCGAGGTCCGAGGCAAACTGCGAGAACGCGGCCAGTTCACGATATTGCGCAAGCGCCAAACGCACGCCGCCGCCGAGCTTCTTGATGATGTTGGTCTGCGCCGCGCCGCCGACGCGGGACACGGAGATGCCGGCGTTGATGGCCGGGCGCATGCCGGCGTTGAACAGGTCGGTCTCCAAGAATATTTGCCCGTCGGTGATGGAAATGACGTTGGTGGGCACGAACGCCGTGACGTCGCCCGCTTGGGTCTCGATTATGGGGATACCCGTCAGCGAGCCGGTCTTGCCCTTTACCCTGCCGTCGGTGAACTTTTCGACGTACTCCTCGTTCACTCGCGCCGAGCGCTCGAGCAACCGCGAGTGCAAGTAAAAAACGTCGCCCGGATACGCTTCGCGGCCGGGGGGCCGGCGCAGCAGCAGCGATATTTGGCGATAGGCGACCGCTTGCTTCGACAGATCGTCGTATACGATCAACGCGTCTTCGCCGTTGTCCATGAAATATTCGCCCATCGCGCAGCCGCCGTACGGCGCCAGATACTGCATGGCCGCCGGCAGCGATGCGGACGCGGCGACGACAATGGTATGCGCCATCGCGCCGTGCTCTTCCAGCTTGCGCACCACGTTGGCAATGGAGCTTTGCTTCTGACCGATCGCGACGTAAATGCACTTCACGCCGGTGCTCTTCTGGTTGATGATCGTATCAATAGCCACAGCGGTCTTACCGGTCTGGCGATCGCCGATGATGAGTTCGCGCTGGCCGCGGCCGATCGGCACCATCGCATCGATGGCTTTGAGACCGGTTTGCACGGGTTGCGATACGCTCTTGCGGAAAATGACGCCCGGCGCCACACGCTCCAGCGGCGACTTCAATTTGGCGTTCACCGGGCCCTTGCCGTCGATGGGTGTTCCCAGGGCGTCGACCACGCGGCCCAGAAGCTCGGGACCCACGGGTACTTCAAGAATCCGCCCGGTGGTTTTGACCTCGGCGCCTTCGGAAATACCTTTGTAGTCGCCGAGCACCACGGAACCCACGGAATCCTGCTCGAGATTCAGCGCGAGTCCGAAAATGTTGCCGGAGAATTCCAACATTTCGCCGTAGCGCGCGTCGGCGAGCCCGTGGATGCGCACGATGCCGTCGGTGACGCTCACCACCGTGCCGACATTGCGTGCTTCGGTGGCGGACTTGAACTTGTCGATGCGCGCCTTGATGAGGTCGCTGATTTCCGATGCCTTGATGGACATAACCTAAATCCTCTAGCCAATACTGGTCGTTTACGCCGTCAACTCGAACGCAATGCGCTTGAGCCGGGTGAGCAGGGAACCATCGATTACGGTATCGCCGGCGCGCAGCACGGCGCCGCCGATCAGTTTGGGATCCGTGGCGCAGTGCAGGCGCACCGAGCGTTTGAGCTTGCGCTCGAGCGCCTTTCCCAGCGCCTGCTGTTGAGCGCCGTCGATGGGCGCAGCGGACGTCACCGTCACGTCGATGACGCGTTCCGCCTCGTCTTTGTAGTCGTCGAACAGCGTGGAAATCTCGGGAAGATACCCTAAGCGATGATTTTCCCCGAGCATGCGAAAAAAGTTTTGGCCATGTTCATCGATCGCGGTTCCCGTCACGCCCATCACGAACTGCGCAAGCTCCTCGCCGCTGACGCTCGGGCTGCCGAGCAGCTCGTGCACCCGCGGATCGCGCACCGCCGTGGCAGCGGCGCGCAGCGTCTCGGACCAGCGCCCCAAATCCATGTCGGCAGTCGCCTCCTGAAATGCCGCTTTGGCGTAGGGCCGCGCGATGGTGGTTTTTTCAGCCATGCCGGGTTGTCCTAGATCTGGGCCGCGAGCTTGTCGATGAGATCGCTGTGCGTGCGAGGATCGATTTCGCGCTCCAGGATTTTGGAAGCCGCACTGACGGCGAGCTGCGCCACATCGCGCCTTAAGACTTCGCGCGCATGCGCGGCGGCGAGATCGATCTGCTCCTGTGCCGCCGCCAACAGCCGCGCACCTTCAGCGGTGGCCGCGCCCTTGGCCTCTTCCACCATGTCGTTGGCCCGATGCTGCGCCTGGTCGATGATCTGACCGGCGCGTTCGCGCGCTTCGCGCATGATGACCTCGGCCCGTTCATGGGCCGAAACCAAGTCATGCTGGCCCTTCTCGGCGGCGGCAAGTCCCGCTGCGATCTTGCGTGTACGCTCGTCCATCGGCCCAAGGATCATCGGCCACACGAACTTCATCGTGAACCAGATGAGCAGGACGAACACAAGCATCTGCACGATCAGCGTGAGGTTGATATTCACTACCGTCTCCTGACCAGCTTAACCGGCAGCACGTTTAGTGCGTTAGGCCGTTGGTAAACGGGTTCGCAAAGGTAAAGAACAGCGCAAAGCCGATGCCGATCATGGCGACCGCGTCCACCAATGCGGCGACGATGAACATCTTCACCTGCAGCATCGGAGTGAGTTCGGGCTGACGGGCCGCGCCTTCCAGAAATCGGCCGCCGAGAATGCCGAAGCCGATCGCGGTGCCGAGCGCACCCATGCCGAAGATGATTCCAACGGCCAACACGGTCATGGCTTGGACATGTGCAAAGTTTTCCATTCAATTCTCCTAAAGCGAAACGGATAGCGAAATTGTTGTTACCGAACTCAAAGACATCAATGATGTTCCTGCGCCATCGACAAATAGACGATCGTCAACACCATGAATATGAAGGCCTGCAGCGTGATCACCAGCAGGTGAAACACCGCCCATATGAATGCCAGCAGGAATTGCGCCATCAATAGCGCCCAGCCGCTGGCGCTTGCCAGTTGCGAGACGCCGTGCAGCGTCAGTCCGGCCAGCAGCATGAAAATCATCTCACCGGCGAACAGGTTGCCGTACAAGCGCAAGGAGAGTGAAACCGGCCGCGCCAAAAATGGCACGATCTCCAGCAGCAGGTTCACCGGAACCAGCAGGATTTTTACGAATATATTTTTGGCGACAAAGGGCTGCAATGTCAGCTCGGCTAAAAAGCCGCCGATGCCCTTCACCTTGATGCTGTAATAGATGATGAGAACGAATACCGTCAACGACATCGCGAACGTCGTGTTGAGGTCCGTGCTCGGCACGACTTTCAGGTGATCGACGCCGGCGTGATGCGCAGCCCAGGGCAGAAGATCGACCGGCAAAAGATCCATGGCATTGAACAGGAACACCCAACAGAAAATGGTCAATGCCATTGGGGCAAGCAGCTTATTGCTGCCCTGAAAACTGTCCTTGACTTGGCTATCGACGAACTCGACCACAAACTCGACGAAGGCTTGAAACTTGCCCGGCACGCCGGCCTTGGCGGTGCGCGCGGCGAAATAAAACGCTCCGCCGAAGAGAATCGCCAGCGCCACCGAGAAAAATACCGTGTCCAAGTGGATGACGGAGAAATCCACTATTCCCTTGGGTTCCTTGTTGGAAAGGAACGTCAGGTGATGAAGAATGTATTCGTTTGCGGTGGTGGGTTGCTCTGCTGCCATTTCAAGTTCTATGTGTGTCTCGATCCTCTCAAATCAACTGTTTTTTCTTACGTCCGCGCGGAATATGGGTCCCGCCCAGCGGCGGCAGCGCATTCGCCAGCGCCACCCAAAATACAAAAAAGGTGGCAACATAAGTGCCGAGCATCGCCAGCGGCACCACCCTCATCGTCTTCAGTACCATCACGAACAGCACGATGACGATCGCGATCTTGGCGGTTTCGCCTATGAAGAACGCGCGCATCGCCCGCTGCCCATCTGCAGCCGATTTGCCGCCAAAACCTAGCAATGCCATGACAAGACTCGCAGCGGTGCTGATGCCGCCGCCCATCGCCGCGGATAATGCCGCATGCGGACCCGCAATCAACCAACTCACGAGCGCGCAAACTACGGTCACGGCCATCTGGCCCAGTACGACGCTGAGAGCCAGCCGCCGCGCTAGGGCTAAATCGATCGCGACCAAGTTAAATCCCGTGGAGCGAAGTTCAACGCTTCGCTGTACTGTGCCAAAAATGGCCGGCGCATTATAGAGAGGCGGCCCTGGTGCATCAAGGCGTTTCTAAGGCCTTTTTGTCGCCTATTGGATGTGCGCCAGGATGCCTTCCAGCTCGTCCAAACTGTTGTAACTGACGATGAGCTTGCCCTTGCCCGAGGCAGCATGTTGAAAGGCGACTTTGGCGCCCAGCTTCTCGGCGATTTCGGTTTCCAGGCGGTGAATGTCCGGATCCCTCGCCGCGCCACGCTGTACCGATTCGGCCGTCTTAGGGTTTATGATGCGCCGCACCAAATTTTCCGTATCGCGCACTGACAAGGATTTCTTGGCGACCAGGGCGGCGACTTCGATCTGCTGGCGGCGGGTTGCGAGCCCCAACAGGGCGCGCGCGTGGCCCATTTCGATCTGGCGGTGCTCCAACATCGCCTTGACCTCGTCGGTCAATTCCATCAGCCGCACCAAATTGCTGACGGCGGCGCGCGAGCGCCCTACGGCCTCGGCCGCGGCCTGATGCGTCAATCCGAACTCCTCGATTAGACGCAATAGCGCACGGGCCTCTTCCAGCGGATTCAAGTTTTCGCGCTGGATGTTCTCGATGAGCGCCATGGCGACGGCGTCCTCGTCGGGGACATCGCGAATGACGGCGGGAATCTCGGCGAGTCCCGCCATCTGCGCCGCACGCCAGCGCCGTTCGCCTGCGATGATTTCATAGCGCTGCGATTCGGTCGGATTGGGCCGCGGCAACGGACGCACCAGGATGGGCTGCACCAGGCCACGCGATTTGATGGAATCGGCAAGTTCGCCCAGGGATTCGGGACGCATATCGGCGCGCGGCTGATACTTGCCTCGCTGCAAAAGATCAACCGGCAGCGATGCCAGACGATCGCCGACCAGCGTCTGCGGTTTTTCGGGTTCAGGCATGCCGACTCGCCGTGCGAGCAGAGGGCTCAGCTCAGCGAGGCCTCGACCTAAAGACGGCTTTTTGCCGGACATAGCAATTTCCAGTGACCCGATTGGCCGATTATACGGGCGCGCCCGGCAGATCGTCGCTGCGAATCATTTCGCCGCCCGGCAACTCGTCGCGCCGAATCATCTCTCCGGCCAGCGCCAGATAGGCCAACGCGCCGCGCGATTCCTTGTCGTGAAACAGCGCGGGTTTGCCGAAGCTTGGTGCCTCCGCCAGGCGCACATTGCGTGGGATGACCGTGCGGAACACCTTCTCGCCAAAATGTTGGGTAAGTTGCGCAGATACTTCATTGGCCAGGTTATTGCGCGGGTCGAACATGGTGCGCAGCAATCCTTCGATTTCCAGAACCGGATTGATGCTGTCCTTGATTTGTTCGACTGTCTGCATCAATGCGGTCAAGCCTTCGAGCGCGTAGTACTCGCATTGCATGGGCACCATGACCGAATCTGCGGCCACGAGCGCATTCAAGGTCAGCATGTTGAGCGACGGAGGGCAATCGATCAGGATCACGTCGAAGTCGCCGCGCACCGGAGTCAATGCATTGCGCAATTTGAACTCGCGCCCCACAGACATGGTGAGCAGGCGCACTTCGGCCGCGGTGAGATCCTGATTGGCCGGCATCAGCATGAAGCCGCCGTACTCGACCCCGACCAAGGCCTCGACGGCACCGCAATCACCCAACAGGACATCGCAGCTGGTGCGCGATTGCGCGTGTTTGTCGATGCCGCACCCCATGGTGGCATTGCCCTGCGGGTCCAAATCGATGAGCAGCACGCGGCGCTTGGTCGCCGTCAACGACGCGGCAAGATTGACCGCGGTCGTGGTCTTGCCCACGCCGCCTTTTTGATTGGCCACTGCGATGACGCGCTTCATGTCCTGGCCCGATTCAAGTGTTGCTCGACTTTCGTTGTGCTTCGAATCATCTCCACGAGATGCCGTTCATCGGGAAGGCCCGGCACGCTCAAGCGATGCACCGCCAGTACCCGGAACACTCTCGGCAATGCCGATATCTCATCATCAGGCCGTTTTCCCTTCATCGCCAGCAACCGCCCGCCCGGCGCGCACAAGTGGCCGGCATAGGCCACAAAATCGGCCAGCGAGGATAGGGCCCTGGCGACCACTGTATCGAAAAGTTCGAAAGGTCTATAGGTTTCCGCGCGGGAATTGACCACAAGCACATTGCCGCAGCCAATCCGCTGTGCCGTCTGCTCGACGAATCGGGCCTTCTTAGCAGTAGCCTCGATCAGCGTGAGGCGGCGTTGCGGATTCACGACGGCCAATACCAGACCCGGAAAGCCCGCGCCGGTACCGACGTCGGCCAGCCGCTCGCCGCGCAAGTACGGCTGCAAGCTCAGGCTGTCGAGCACATGCTTTCGCAGCATGCCGGGGCGGTCGCGGATCGCGGTCAAATTGAATTGCGCGTTTCCCTGCTCCAGCTCATCCACCAGCGTTAGCAGCGCTTCGGCTCGGGCCGGATCTAATTCGACTCCTAAGTCTCTCGCACCTGAGACGAGCATCTCGCGTTCACCGGCGCGCATGGACTAGGAGCCCGTCAGCGGCGCATGTTCTGCGCGGCCGGCCGGCTCGCCAGCGTCGAGCTGGATGTTCAATTGTGCCGATTCGTCCGGCTCATTCTCAAAATGACCCGAGAATGTCGTGCCGCCCTCGGACCCTGCGCACTCTTCCGTCGCCGCTTGGGCGTTTTTCATCCACAGACCGCAGGCATCGGCGAAAATCCGCGCCGCTTCGTCCGCCGGCAGCGCAACCGTGGCCTCCACCCGGGAAAGCCGGTCGTGCTTGAAGCAAAGCAGGTACGAGGTAGGCGATCGAGCGACAAACCTCGGACGGTTTCCGTCGACGGCGTAGCACTCCAGCTCCTCGGTCGGCGCCGCCCTCTGCGCGTCATCGCGAAACAAGAACACCTCGTGCAGTGTCAAGGGAACATCTTTTAATACGCTGCCGAACGGGACGACCAGGAGGACATGCCAATCGTAGGACGCATCCAGGGGCGCCGCTGGCGGCGCGGACGGCGCGGACGGTTTGGGCGCGGAGGTCGCGCAGGCGCACAGCATCAGAACGACGGCCGCCAAGAGCGCTCGCATCAGGGCCCCGCCAATCGATCGATCAGAGTTTCCAGTTCGGCTGCGGCTTCCGGGTCCGCACGTCGATCGTGTTCGAGCACACGCCGCAAGGCTTGCAATGCCGTGTCCTTGATCTTCATGCAGGCCCTCGCGTAGTGAACGCGCCAATCGGCTATCAGCTCACGCTCCAAAAACTCATAGTCTCGGTCATTGACAATGGCATCAAGAACCATTGCGCACACCGCCAGCTGCTGCACACGAACCCAGCTCAAGACGGGCGCGGACGAGCCTTCGGCGAAACAGCGGCGCAAGTAGGCCGGTGGTTCCGCGCTCGCGATCTCGTCCAGAAGATCGCCGACATCGTAAGATTGGATCAAATGCTCGAAGTCCGCCATCAACCGCATTATCCTCGCCGTGTGAGAACATGGGAAACATGAACCGAATTTATTTGTTGCTGCTGCTCGCTGCGGCGCTTTTGACCGGCTCCAGGACTTTTGCCGTCACGCGTGTCGAGCGCGGCAATCTGACCTTCGAAAACATTCCGCCGGCGCCGCCGGAACTATCTGAAAAATTGGATGGCTACCTCAACGCGCGCCAGGCAACCCCGCTAGGATGGTCGCCGAAGGGACAATTGCTGATCGCAACGCGCTTCGCCGATGTCGATCAGCTGCACATGGTGGAGCAGCCGGGGGGCGCGCGCCGCCAACTGACTTTTCTGCGCGAGCCAATCACAGAAGCTGCGTTTTCGCCGGACCCCGCGCGCAGTGCCTACGTGTTCCTCAAGGACTCGGGCGGCAATGAGAATGCGCAGCTCTATTACCAGCACTTGGGCGATGCGGCCGCGAGATTATTGACCGACGGCAAATCCTTGAACGGTGCGCCCGTCTGGTCCAACAGCGGACGCGAAGTCGCCTTCTTCAGCACCGCCCGCGACGGCCGCAGCTTCGACATCGACATCGTGGATCCGGAATCCGGCACGTTGCCGCGCTTAGGCTGGGTCGCCGACGACAGCGGCGCCGAGTGGTCCGCCCTGGATTGGTCTGCCGATGATTCGAAACTGCTGGTGCGCAAGGAAGTGTCGATTTCCGAAGCATATCTCTACATCGTCGACTTGAGCAGCGGGCAGAAGCGCGAAGTCGAGCCGGCGCCGGTGAAGGTCGGAATCGCGGGCGCCAAATTCTCTCGCGACGGCCAGGGTGTGTATTTGATCTCAGACCGCGAAAGCGAATTTGCCCGGCTGCGCTACGTCAACCTATTCACCAACGATAAGACCGTGGTTTCAGCGCATATCCCCTGGGATATCGAAACGTTGGCGATTTCGCGCGACGGGCACTATCTGGCGTACGTCAGCAACGAAGCGGGCGTCGGTAAACTCAACCTGCTCGATTTGCGCTCGCACCAGGATCTCACGCCGCCGCGTCTGCAGGAGACGGGCATCATCAGCTCCTTGAGCTTCGATGCGGACGGCAAGCGGCTTAGCTTTGGATTCTCGGCCGCGAATCAGCCGCGCGACGCCTACGTGTTGGACATCGCCGAAAACCGGCTGGAGCCCTGGACGCGCAGCGAACCGGGCGCCGTGGACGCCGCCAAGTTTGTGCTGCCGCGCCGGGTGGAATTTCCCACCTTTGATCGCGTGGACGGCAAGGCCCGCCTGGTGCCGGCGTATGTTTACGAACCCGCCACCACCGGCCCCCATCCGGTGCTGATTTCGCTGCATGGCGGACCGGAATCGCAGTTCCGGCCGAGCTTTGATCCGTGGATTCAATACATCGTCAACGAGTTGGGCTTCGCTGTGATCGCGCCCAACGTGCGCGGCTCATCCGGGTACGGCAAGACCTACATGGCGCTCGACAACGGCGTGCTGCGCGAGGACGCCGTCAAGGATGTCGGCGCGATGTTGGTGTGGATTGAGCTGCAGAAGAACTTCGACGCCAAGCACGTGGTCGTCGCGGGCGGCTCCTATGGCGGGTATCTGAGCCTGGCGACCCTGGTCAATTACAGCGACCGCCTGCGCGGCGGGGTCGATGTCAGCGGCATCGCGGACTTCGTGAGCTTCTTGACCAATACCTCGGCGTACCGGCAAAACCAACGACGCGCGGAATACGGCGACGAAAGGGACCTTCAGATGCGCAGCTTTTTACGGCGCATCTCGCCCTTGACCAACGCCGATCGCATCACTCGTCCGCTGCTGGTCGTCCATGGCAAAAACGATCCGCGGGTTCCGCTCTCCGAGGCGGAACAAATCGTCAACAAAATGCGCTCGAAGGGCGGAGAGGTCTGGTACTTGCTCGCCGCCGACGAAGGCCACGGCTACCGCAAGAAACAGAACCGCGATGCCTACTACGAGACATTCGCGCAGTTCCTGATGGCCTTGAGCAAATAAAGGCCTTGCGGGGTCCTATTTGCTTTCGGTGCTCGCCGTCGCCAGCGGCGACTTTTGATCCGCGAAGTAGGCGGCCGCGATTTTGACGTCTTCATCGCTGGTCAAAAGCTGCGCCATGCCGTCCATGACGACGTTCTTGCGGCGGCCATTTCTATAGGAGGTCAGCGCCTGCTCCAGGTAATCCACATGCTGTCCGGCGAGCACCGCCGGTTTCGGAACGAGCGGGGCGTCGACACCGAGACCGGTTTCGCCGTGGCACGCGACGCAGGCCGCCACTTGCTTGGGCGGCGCTTTGCCCGGCGCCGGCGCGCCGGCTTTTATCGGCTGCGCGCCTTGCAAATAGGCTGCAATGTCCTCGATATCCTGGTCCGAGAGCGACGCGGCCTGCGCATGCATGGTGGCGTGCGGCCGAGTGCCGTCGCGATACTCATGCAACGCCGCGATCAGGTATTCCGCATTCTGGTGGCGCAACATCGGCACACTGTAGTCCGGATACGCGTTGCGGTAGTTGGCGATCCCGTGGCATCCGTAGCAGGTATAGAATTTCATCTCGCCTTTGGCTGGATCGCCTGCCGCATACGCGCCCAACGATAAACAAGTGAACACGATACCGGCGAGCCACGCTTTGGCAGTCAATCGAGAAAGCATCTAGTACTCCGGACGTTCTTGGGTTCTATTCGGTGCGGTGATGTTAAAGAGTGGGCGGGCAAATTGCCACTGAACTAGGAGCATTCCGCGTAATCCCGCGTGCTCACTCTAAAACATTCGCCAGATCCTGCAGCAGCGAAGGATCGGTCGGCTTGGTTCCGGCTGGATAGCGGCAGGCCACTCGGCCGCCGCGGTCGATCAGAAATTTCTCGAAATTCCAGCCGATGTCGCCGGGAAAGCCGTTCTCCGCGGCTGTCAGCCACGCATATAGCGGGTCGCGATGCGGGCCGTTCACCTCGATCTTCGCCGAAAGCGGAAAGGTCACGCCGAAAGAAACTTCGCAAAATGTTTGAATCTCTGCCGCCGTGCCCGGCTCTTGTGCGCCGAACTGATTGCAGGGGAAACCGACAACCGTGAACCCCTTATCTTTCAGTTCTCGGTAAAGGTCCTCGAGACCGGCATATTGCGGCGTGTAGCCGCAGCGGCTCGCGACATTCACCGCCAAGGTCACCTTGCCGTTCAATTTCGGCAAAATATTGGGGCTGCCGTCGAGTCCCGGCACCGTGAAGTCGAAAAAACCATTCATCAAGGATCCTTCGAGTTTCGAGCTCTCAAGCCGCGCGCTCGCGCTTCTTCAAATGCACCAACAGCAAGGATACTGCGGCCGGCGTGAGCCCCGGGATGCGCGCCGCCTGTCCGAGGGTTTGCGGGCGCACGTCGCACAGATGCTGGCGCGCCTCATTCGACAGTCCGCCGACCAGGGCGTAGTCGATATCTGCCGGCAGGCGCAATTCCTCATTACGCGCAGCGCGGTCGATCTCATCGCTCTGGCGCTTCAAGTAACCTGAATATTTGGCCTGCACTTCGACTTGCAGTTTCACCTGTTCGCGCAGACGCTCATCGGCGCTCCAATTGGCGGCCGCATTGGGTGCAACGCACGTTAAATCATCGAAGGAAATTTCAGGCCGGCGCAACAGATCGAAGGCATGCGCCTCGTGCGACAACGCGGCGCCCAGTTTGGCGAGCAGTGCGGCGTCGACCTCGGTCGGATGTACAACGGCGCGCTCGAGACGATCGACTTCGCCGGCCACCGCGTCGCGCTTGCGCTCAAAGAACGCCCAGCGCTCATCGCTGATGAGCCCGAGTTCCCGCCCCGCCGCGGTCAGACGCAGGTCCGCGTTGTCTTCGCGCAGGGAAAGCCGGTATTCCGCGCGGCTGGTGAACATGCGGTAGGGTTCGGTCGCGCCGCGCGTGATCAAATCGTCGACGAGCACGCCCAGGTAGGCCTGGCTGCGCTTTGGAAACCAAGCCTCGCGCTCTTGCATGCCGAGCGCGGCATTGATCCCGGCCAGCAATCCCTGGGCCGCGGCTTCTTCATAGCCGGTGGTGCCGTTGATCTGACCGGCGAAGTACAGGCCAGGGATGTGTTTGGTCTCGAGGCTGCATTTCAAATCGCGCGGATCGAAGAAATCGTACTCGATGGCATATCCGGGGCGCGTGATGTGAGCATTCTCGAAGCCTGCAATGGTGCGTACGAATTCCTGCTGCACATCGAAGGGCAGGCTGGTGGAGATGCCGTTGGGGTAAATCTCGTGCGTATCCAAGCCTTCTGGTTCGACGAAGATCTGATGCGATTGCTTATCCGCGAATCGCACCACTTTGTCCTCCACCGAGGGGCAGTAGCGCGGGCCGACGCCTTCGATCAAACCGGTAAACAGGGGCGAGCGCGCGGTAGCTGCGCGAATGATGTCGTGAGTTCGCTCGTTGGTCGCGGTGATGTGGCAGGGAAGCTGGCGCGGATGCTCGGCTCGCGTGCCAAGATAAGAAAAGACCGGCCGAGGGTCATCGCTGTGCTGCTCGCGCAGCGCCGAGAAATCGATGCTGCGGCCATCGATGCGCGGCGGTGTGCCGGTCTTCAAGCGCCCGACTCTCAATGGCAACTCGCGCAGACGCGCCGCCAAGCTCACCGAGGGTGCATCGCCGGCGCGGCCGCCGGGGTGGTTTTTGAGACCCACATGAATTT
This sequence comes from Steroidobacteraceae bacterium, assembly GCA_039924385.1. Classification (GTDB taxonomy): domain Bacteria; phylum Pseudomonadota; class Gammaproteobacteria; order Steroidobacterales; family Steroidobacteraceae; genus Bog-1198. The sequence goes on along the minus strand of JBDTAV010000052.1, from coordinate 6,589 downwards.
TGCCGCCCAAGAAGGTACCGGCGGTCAGAACGATCGCCGGGGCACGAAACTCGAGGCCGCTCGAGGTAACGACACCGACTGCACGATCGCCCGCCAGAATCAAATCAGCCGCTTCCTCCTGAAACAGGGCCAGACGAGGTTGCGATTCCAGGATTCGCCGAATCGCGCGCTTGTAGCGCTGTCGGTCCGCCTGGGCACGCGTGGCGCGCACTGCCGGCCCTTTGCTTAAGTTCAAGGTTCGAAACTGGATGCCCGCCTGATCGGTGGCGCGCGCCATGGCTCCCCCCAGCGCGTCAATTTCCTTCACCAGATGTCCTTTGCCGATACCCCCGATCGCGGGGTTGCAGCTCATCTGCCCCAAGGTCTCGATGTTATGCGTCAGCAGCAGCGTGCTGGCCCCCATCCGGGCGGCCGCCAGCGCCGCTTCGGTACCGGCGTGACCGCCGCCGATGACGATGACCTCGTACTGCTTTGAAAAACGCATGACGCTGAATCTACTCGCTTTTTGGCAACGGCGCGTACTCTAAACGGTCGCGGCCAAAAGCACCAGGGAACCATTGATGCGCGGCTTGAACTAATACTCAAGAGCCCTCGAAGAGATCCCTGGAGCCTTCGCATGAACCCCAATTCATCGGTCCACCCTAAAAGAGGTGCCGCACCGGCGCGGCGTGACGGCGGGGGATTGGGAATCACAGCCATCGCCGCGATCGCCGCACTCCTGGTGGGCATGATCGGGATCTTCGATGTGGCAGCGGGAGCCGCACCGCAGATCGGCCAGGCTGCGCCCGATTTCACCGCGGTCGACAGCAAGGGCGATCCCATCCGCTTGAGCGAATATCGCGGCAAGATCGTGGTGCTGGAATGGGCCAACGCTGATTGCCCCTACACCCGCCAGCACTACAGCAGCGGCAACCTGCAAGGCGTGCAGGCGCTGGCGCAAAGGGACGGCATCGTGTGGCTGACCGTGATCTCCTCGGCTCCCGGCAAGCAAGGCTATGTGAATGGCGCCGCTGCAGATGCCCTGACGCAGTCGCGCCATGCGGTTCCCACCGCAGTGCTTCTGGACCCCACGGGAAGCGTCGCGCGTTTGTACGCAGCGAAGACCACGCCGCAAATGTTCGTCATCGACAAGGGCGGCACGCTCAAGTACATGGGAGGGATCGATAGTCTCGCCACTACTGACGAAGCAGATATTGCGCGCGCCGTACCCTACCTAAAGGAAGCGATGCTGGCCGTGGCCGCTGGCGATCCGCCGCCGCACGCCGTCACCAAACCTTATGGCTGCTCGATCAAATATTAGGAGCTATTCCAGGTATTCCGCGTGAGCGCGTACTCCGCGTGAGCGGGTATAGTCCGCTGCGTGATTATCCGCCCCGCCATTGCCGCTGAACGCCGCACTCTCGAGGCGCTTCAGTGGCGCGCATCGCTCGGCAACGAAGGCGATCGCGACGCGTTGCTGCGTCATCCTGATGCCATCGACTTGCCGCTGCAACAAATCGCCGCGGGAGGCGTGTTCGTGCTGGAACAGGATGGCGCCATAGTCGGCTTCTCCGCCATTCTGCCGCGCGATGATGGAGACACCGAACTCGACGCGCTATTTGTCGAGCCCAGCATTCAGCGCATGGGGCTAGGGCGAAAGCTGATCGAACACTGCGCCGAGACGGCGCGCTCGATGGGCTCGAGCGCACTGCACGTCGTGGGAAACATTCACGCCAAGCGGTTTTATCTTTCCTGCGGATTCACCATCGTCGGCAGTTTCGAAACCCGCTTCGGCTTAGGCCTGCTGATGCGCAAGGCGCTGTAACCGTCTATTCCACGGCAACCGGGATGCCGGCGAACTTGCCCGCCCATTTTTTGGGTCCGCTTTCGTGCACCGATTCGCCACCGGCGCTCACCGCCACGGTGACGGGCATATCCTTCACGTCGAATTCGTACACCGCTTCCATGCCAAGTTCCGGAAAGGCCACCACGCGGCTGCCGCGAATGGCATTCGACACCAGAAATGCGGCGCCGCCGACGGCAATCAAATACGCAGAACCGTGCTTCGCAATCGAGGCGACGGTTTCGAGACCGCGCTCGGCCTTGCCCACCATCGCCAGCAGGCCTGATTTGCCGAGCATCGTGTCCGTGAATCGATCCATGCGATTGGCAGTAGTGGGCCCCGCCGGCCCGACGACTTCCGTGCCCACAGGATCGACAGGCCCCACGTAATAGATGACGCGCCCGGTAAAATCCAAGCCGCCGGGCAGCGGTTTGCCGGCATCGAGCAGCGCGCAGATGCGTTTATGCGCGGCGTCGCGGCCCGTCAGCAACTTGCCGGACAACAACAGGCGCTCGCCCGGCTTCCAAGCCGCGATCTCCTTCTTGGTGAGGGCATCGAGGGAAACGCGGCGCGCGCTGGCCTCGGCGCTCCAATGAACCTTGGGCCAGAGATCCAAATTCGGCGCTTCGAGCAGTGCTGGTCCTGTGCCGTCCAGCGTGAAATGAATATGCCGGGTTGCGGCGCAATTGGGAATCACCGCCACCGGTAAGGATGCCGCATGAGTCGGATAATCCAAAATCTTAACGTCGAGCACCGTGGTCAGCCCTCCTAAGCCTTGAGCGCCGATTCCGAGTGCGTTGACGCGCCGATAAATTTCCAAGCGCAGCTCCTGAAGCGGCGTCTTGGGCTCGCGCGCGATGAGATCGCCGATATCGATCGGTTCCATCAGCGATTTCTTGGCGAGCAGCATGGCCTTCTCGGCGCTGCCGCCGATACCGACGCCCAGCATCCCCGGCGGACACCAGCCCGCGCCCATCTCTGGCACCATTTCCAAAACCCAATCTGCCACAGAATCCGACGGGTTCAACATGGCGAACATTGATTTGTTTTCCGAACCGCCGCCCTTCGCGGCGACGGTGATGTCGAGCCTGTCGCCCGGTACGATTTCCGTGTGAATCACGGCTGGGGTATTATCCCGGGTATTGCCGCGCTTGAATGCCGGATCCGCCACGATCGAGGCGCGCAGCTTGTTTTCCGGACTTAGGTAGGCGCGGCGCACGCCCTCATTGATCATCGCCTCAAGGTCAAGCTTCGCGTCCCAGGTCACGCCCATGCCCACCTTGACGAACACCACCACGATGCCGGTGTCCTGGCAGATCGGCCGGTGGCCCTCGGCACACATGCGCGAGTTGGTCAGAATCTGTGCGATGGCGTCGCGCGCGGAGGGACTTTGCTCGACCTCGTAGGCTCGGCCCATGGCGCGGATGAAATCGGGGGTGTGATAGTAGGAAATGTACTGCAGGGCGTCCGCAACGCTCGCAATAACATCGGCTTCGCGAATGACGGTCATGTCGCAAATCTATCAAGTTGTGAGCAAGCATGGGTAGCGAATCCCATACAATCCTTGCAATGAGAGGCGGCATGCGGCAGTTAATCGGGGCGTTCGCGTGGATGGGATTTTGCTCGTGCGCCGGGTGGCCGCGGCCGGCTGCCGCCGAGAATGCCGGAATTCTGCCGACGATCGAATGCCGGCTCGAACATCCGCTGCATTTGACTTCGGTCGCCGCGCGCTGCGGAACCTTGCGCGTGCCGCTCGACCGCGAACATCCCAAAGAAGGATCGGTCGACCTGAAAGTGGCCATCGTGCCCGCGTTGAACCGGCGCAGTACGGCCGCCCCCTTGTTTCTGTTGGCCGGCGGCCCCGGACAGAGCGCCATGCAGGTGTACGTGGCGCTGAGCACCGCCTTCGCGCCCATTAATCGCACGCATGCAGTCGTGTTGTTGGATCAGCGCGGCACCGGATATTCCAATCAGCAGTCCTGCGTCTATCCCGAGGACTGGCAGGAACCCGCGGATCCGATGCCGGCGCTGCGCAAGGCGACGCTGGACTGCCTTGCAAAGCTCGGTCCCCAGGTGCGTTTTTATACCACCAGCATCGCGGTTCGCGATTTGGACGATATGCGCGCGGCGTTGGGGTTCGATCAGATTGATTTGTACGGAGGCTCGTATGGCACGCGCGTCGCGGAACAATACATGCGCCGCCATCCCGCGCACGTCCACGCCGTGATCCTGGACGGCGTGACGTATCCACAGCAGGCAATCGGCGCCGAAACCCCGGAAGATGCCGAGCGCTCGTTGAACTTGATCATCGCGCGCTGTCTGCAGTCGCCCGATTGCGCTACCACCTACCCGCAATTGCAGGACGAGCTGAAGGCGCTGCTGCGCCAATTCGGGCCGCAGAAAGTCATGGTCACCATCGACGATCCCAACAGCGGGCTGCCGCTTGAAATCGAGTTCAACCGCAGAATCCTCAACTCCGCGCTGCGCCTGCTTTCCTATAGCAGCTTGCAAGCATCGCTGCTGCCTGCGCTGATTCACGAGGCGGCGCACGGCAAACTGCGTCCGCTGGCGGCCCAATCCGTAATGAACGTGCGGCAGATCGGCGACCAGCTGGCGAACGGCATGCAGTACAGCGTGATCTGCAGCGAGGATGAACCCTTGTACGCCGGCGTCGATCGCGCCGCCATCGCGAAGACCTATCAAGGCACCGACATGATGGACGCGCTGCACGAGATCTGCGCTCTCTGGCCGCACGGACCGGTGGACGCGGACTTGCACGCTCCCCTGCACAGCGATATTCCGACCCTGCTGTTGTCCGGTGAAGCGGATCCGGTCACCCCGCCGGTCGACGCCGAGCGCGCCGCCAGCGGACTTACCCGCCATCGGCATTTGATCTTGAAGGGCGAAGGCCACGGCCAGCTGCCGACCGGCTGCATGCCCATCGTCGCGGCGGATTTTCTCGACAACCCCGCGCCCGGCAAGCTGGATGCGGTCTGTCTGGATCGGCACACGCCCGAACCCTTTTTCCTGAGCATGACCGGACCCGCGCCATGATCGAGGCAATCGGCCTGAACAAGCGCTTCGGCAGAATCGAAGCGGCGCGGGATGTGTCGTTCGTCGCGCGCGACGGCGAGATTACCGGACTCCTCGGCGCGAATGGCGCCGGCAAATCCACCTGTCTGCGAATGCTCTACGGTGTGCTGACGCCCGACAGCGGCAAAGCATGCGTCGACGGCATCGACATCCGCGGCGAGACTTCCAAGGCGCGCGCTCACCTGGGCGTGCTGCCGCACGCGGCAGGGCTGTACAACAACCTGACCGCGCGCGAGAACATCCGCTACTTCGGCACGCTGCACGGGATGGAGGCGCAGCCTCTGGCATCGCGCACCGCCGAGCTGTCGCGGGCGCTCGGCATGGATGCCTTCATTGAACGCCGCGCCAAGGGATTTTCACAGGGCCAACGCATCAAGGTGGCCCTGGCCCGCGCCCTGGTGCATGACCCCGGCAATGTCGTGCTCGACGAGCCCACCAACGGGCTCGACGTCATGGCGATCCGCAATTTGCGCGAGATGCTGCTGGCCTTGAAGGCACAAGGTCGCTGCGTGCTGTTTTCCTCGCATGTCATGCAGGAGGTCGCGGCGCTGTGCGACCGGGTGGTGATCATAGGTCACGGCAAAGTGCTGGCGGACGCCACCGTGCAATCCATTCGCGAGCGCAGCGGCGCAGCCTCGCTGGAAGAGGCGTTTCTGCAAGTGCTGGGCGACACCGAGGGCGTGAGCTGATGCGGACGCTGCTTATTGTGTTCGTTAAGGAATTTCGCGAGAACCTGCGCGATCGACGCACATTGGTATCGGCGCTGCTGTTCGGGCCGCTGTTCGGACCCTTGCTATTCGGCCTCATGGTGTCGCGCATGCTCAATCAGAGCGTGGCCGCATCGGATGATCCGGTTCGCATCACTTTGTCGGGTGCCGAAAACGCGCCGGGGCTTACGCGCTATCTGCAAGCCCAGGGGGCCAAGTTGACCATGGTGACCCTGTCGGAGAATCAGGCTCGCTCCGCCGTCCGGCGCGGCGCCGCCCTAGTGGTGCTCATCATTCCTGAAGAATACGGCCGGCGCTTCAGCGCGGCTTCACCGGCGCCGGTGCTGTTGGTTGCCGACAGTGCGGATTCGCAAACCCGCAAGAGCGCGGATCGCACACGGATCATTCTGAGCAGTTACGCCCGCGGCATTGCGCAGCTGCGCCTGCAGGTACGCGGCGTGAGTCCGCTGCTCGCGGTGCCGGTGGCGATCAACGAAGTGGATGTGGCCACCCCCGCCGGGCGAGCGGTGGTGGTGCTCGGCTTCATGACCTACTTCGTGTTGTTCGCGTTGTTGATGGGAGGCCTGTATATCGCCATCGATTCCACGGCCGGGGAACGGGAGCGCGGTTCGCTGGAAGCGTTGCTCAGCCTGCCGGTGGCGCGCGCCAGCCTGGTAGGCGGCAAGATTATGGCGACCTGCGCTTATATGTGCATATCTCTGGCCCTGAGCCTGACGGGCTTCGTCGCCGTGTTCCGGTTCGTGCCGCTGGAAGAACTCGGGATGAGCAGCAACTTAGGGGTGGGCACGGCGCTGACTCTCTTTGCAATTTGCCTGCCCTTCGTGCCCTTGGGCGCCGCCCTCATGACCTGGGTCGCCTCTTTCACGCGCAGCTATCGCGAGGCCCAGACCTACCTCACCAGCGTGCTCCTGGTGCCGACACTGCCCATCGCCTTTGCCAGCATTTA
>JBDTAV010000051.1:0-38233 GCA_039924385.1 Steroidobacteraceae bacterium | reverse complement strand
AGCGACTGATCGGATTCTTACCAATGAATTCAGGATTAGCGGATGCCGAGGTATAGAAATACCCGATTGCTCAACTGACAATTTTAAGGCAGGTCTGATCTCGGGACCGAACTTCAGTGCCATTAAGTCGTTTTCGGCCCACGCCACAGTTGAAATGGCAAATTTGAACTGAAAAAGAGCCATGAACTTGGAATTTCAGTAAAATCCGGTTCATGAACGAAGAATCCCTTGCAATTAGCCGGCAAGAGTTCATCGGGCCGGCCAGTTCCGACACCGAAATTGAACTTTTGGCGCGCGAAACGCAAATGCCGCGAGAACTGGTGGCAAAGATCTACATCAGCGAACGCGCGAAATTGGAGCGGACGGCTCGGATCAAGACTTATCTCCCCGTGCTGATCCATCGCCACGTCAAGGCCCTGCTGCGGGAGTAAGCATCGCTCTTAAAGTAAGACGGTTTCCGAGCCCACTAGCGGTCGGTGATTTCTTTTTCCCGCCAAGTCGCCGCGCATCGATGGTTCATCTAAGGCGAGCTGCCTGAGAGAGTTGATTACGCTGATTGCTCACTGGGGCGCCGCGTTGGTGTAGCTCACGGCGTGCACGCCACGGACTTGCGGCATCAGTTACGCAACCCCTTGTAGCCTTCGAGAAAGAGAATGACCACCTTGCGTGTCCACGCATCCAACTCAGCCGCTGTCATGGGCGTGCCAAACCCGAGTGCGCGCCGCTGCGGCAGGGTCACCACCATATAAATGAATTGATCGGCAGCGAATCGCTGGTCCTCGACACCAATCTTGGCGTTGCGTTGCTCACGTGCGAGCAGTCCTGCAATCAGATCCGTGGCTTCGCTTTGACGGCCTTCGGTTTCCACGGCAAAGGCCAACTCCGGAAAGCGGCTAGATTCCCCCGTGACCAATCTGTGCAAAGCGAGCGCTTGCGGCGACAACGCCGCTTTCAAGATGAGGCCCGCGAGACGTTGCAGAACCTGCGGCAAGCTCGCGCCGGCAAGCAAGGGCACATCCGCAGGGGGGCGGATCTGCTCGATGATGTAATGAACCACCGCAGCGAATAGCGCGGCCTTATCGTCGAATCGATCATAAAAGGTGCGCTTGGAGATGCCGGCGCGCGAAGCCACGGCTTCAATCGACGTTGCACCGTATCCCTCAACCAAAAACAGCTCCGTGGCTGTCTTTAAGATTTGCTCACGCAGCTTGAGCGAGTCAGCCTGCGGCGGGCGGCCACTCCTTCTGACTACCTCTACATGCTTGACAGGCTCTTTCTTACCTGCGCGGATACGAGTTGTCACGCGAACGATAATACCCGTGACCGTAGTAACTCGGGTGCCCACCATAGTAGCCGCGCGGTCCGTAGGCCGTGCGCGGAGCCATATAGTACCCAGGATACGGTGCGTAGTAGGGCCGCGGCGCCGCGTAAACAACAGGAGGTGCATAGCCGTAAGCGGGAGCAGCATATCCGGGAGCGGCGTATCCAGGTGAGGGATACGGCGCGACGGACTCGCTCACGCCCGCCACCACATTCGATGCAATGACCAGCGGCAAAGTGGCGAGCCCCACGACAGCCCCCAACAGTCCATGTCGGAATCCAAACGCATGCAACGACCGAAAGCCATGGCCGTTGGCCATCGCCGGCGCCATTGGCATCAACATGATTGCCGCAGTTGCAGCGACTCCTAAGATCGCTTGTCTGAGTTTGACCATGGCTCGCTCCTCAACAGGATTACTAGACTGGCACGGTACTCTTCCCATTAATGCAACGCAACCGTACCGTTCCTTGCCAGAGAGCAACTCAAATGAGCGCTCAACGCCACGGCCCTCTGCCGCGCGCAGTCACCGTTTCACCTGCCCGGGCGGGGATTGGATCGCGTCTTTTCGGGGCCATGTCTATGGACCTCCTTCCCTAGCAGCCTGTCGGACTTAAACATTTGATTTGAAGATACGCGATAATCATGCGCAGTGTTTCCTACTGAGTGATACGCGATGCGCAACTTTCGACCGATCAACAGGGGCACCGGACGTTTTCCAACCGCACGTTGGAACGTGCGACCTACGATTCGGTGGCGTTTCGCTTCATTGCCGGCAACGAGCATCCCGATCACGACACGATTGCGGTGTTTCGCAAGCGCTTTCTTGGCCAGATCGAGGGGTTGTTTGTCGAGGTGCTGAGGCTGGCCGGCACAATGGGGATCCTCAAAATGGGCACCGTGGCGCTGGATGGCACGAAGATCCACGCCAACGCGAGCCGCCACAGTGCGCTGTCCTACGGGCACGCCAAGAAGATCGAGAAGCAACTGCTCAAGCTCGCCGAGAAGGCCGATGCCAAGGACATACCGGACGGGATGTCGATTCCGGAGGAACTGGAGCGCCGGGAGACACGACTGGCGGCGATCGTGGAACCCTTGGCGAGAAAACTTTTCGATTAACTTTGGCGCCACTTATGTCTCGCACTCGATTTTTCTACTCATTTGAAAACATCAGTCCGACAGGCTGCTAGCCCACCGCCTATGCGACCTTCAAATCTCAGATTGACTACTTTAACTCTGATCTTGGTGACAGCCCTTGGACCAGGAGGCTGTGTTAGCGACGTGCAAAGGTCCGACTCCATTGGCGCAACAGTAGCAGCACCACCCTCAGCCAATGATGAGCAACTTGCCGACAAAGTGCAGGCCGCGTTGCATGCAGATCCTTATTTCTACGATGAGCACGTTACGGTATCAATCGAGCATGGCAACGTAGTTCTACGAGGATTTGTAGCGAGTGGTTGGGATTTGATCCGTGCGAAGAAGATTGCCGCCAAGGTTGCGGACGGAAGACGAGTGGTCGATTACTTGTCGATCAATCCGACCGAAGTACCGACTACAGGAGTTCGGCGCTGACCAGTGATTGCGGCGCTGCCGCAACCTTTGGTACAGGAATCCGGCCTGGAAACAGGTCATTACGATGGGTTTCTAACATATCGCAAATCCGGTCGCGACTCGCGCGCACGCCCCCATCCGGGAAGCCACGGATAATGAGGCCTGACACCCGGCAGCATGAGGCGATAGTCAGGGTGTCCGTTGGCAGAAAGTCGCACGCAGGGATGCGTGCGCATTCTTTCCTCACGTACGCCGCCGGCGTTCCCAGGAACGTTACCAATGCGCTCAAAAAAAAGAATGGTCTCCTGCGCTCCGATCAACCTGTCAAAATGCTCCGGGGAATTCGCCGCTTATCTGAACACCAGCGAAATGATGAAGCCTAGCGATGCCGCGACCATAATCAAGGTCGCAATCCAGCCGCCTACGCGCGGGCGCCTGGAAATAGCAGATTTACCCATGATTGACCGGTTTGTTGCCATTTGCATCAAAAGAACCATGATCTGCACCGCCACAATGGCGTTGAGCACGGCGGACCAGACCAGTGCTTTCATCGGACTTATCTTCAATATGTTTGCGACGGCGCCCACCAACGTGGCGGCGGCAATAGTTCCGTAAAAGGTCTTTGCTTGCTTAGGTTGTCGCGATAGACCCCACAGGCCAATGTCGCGCCTCACCGAGTGCGTAAGCTGCAGAACCTGCCAGCACCGGAACGGACAGCAAGCCCGTGCCAATAATTCCTAAGGAGAAAAGAGCGAATGCAAAAGATCCGGCAGCTCACTGGCCCCTTGCGCCGGACGCTGCACCAGAGGCTTGCGGATCGGTTCCGTTTCGGTATCTTCGACTTCTTGCGCGGCTTGCCAGAAAAAGAGATACGGACTAATGGTCGTTCCTAAAATGGCGGCAACCATGAGCCAGAATCCCCTGTCCAGGCTGAACCGTGGCCATATAAGACCCAATAGAAGCTGCGTCCAGTCGACCTGGACGATGCAGAGCACGGCAAAATAGGCGAATAAGGACAACGTCAGCCATTTCAAAATGATCACGTAGCGCCTGTGTTGCATGAAAATTTGGCCACCGGCGCACACGATCGCAAATAAAGCTAATAGGACCCAGGAGGAAACTGAAGGGATCAGCAGCCTGCCGGTCTCGGCGATTGCACCCAGATCAGCGCCAATATTGCACACGTTAGCGAAGGTCAGTGCCGCGATGATTCCATACAGCCACTTAGGATAAAGGCGGCGTATGTTGCCCGCGATCCCAAGGCTCGTGGTTCGTCCAATGCGAGCGCTAATTGTCCGGATCACCACCATCAACAGCTACGTGAGGAGCAGAGTCCATCCCAGCCGAAACCCAAATTGCGCACCGGCTTAACTGTAGGTGGCAATCCCGATGGGATCATCATCCGCAGCGCCGGTTACCAGCCGTGGCCCCAATATTTTCAGCAGCCGAGGTTTGCTAGGCTCGACCACGGTGCTTCGACTCGCGGACCCCCTGCTCACGTGTGCCGCCCAGCGTCTACCCGCCTCATCGGGTGAACGTGAAGTGAACGATGCGCATTTGATCGCGAGCTATTCGACCTGTACGCCCTACTCACTTAACGACTGCTATCTTTGCACGGGAACGGCGCGTGATTTCAGCGTGATTTGCGGCTGGAAGTACATAAGAGATAGGAGTGAGGGTACGCTCACCTGATCGCCTCAGATATTTGGTTCGACCTGAACTCCTCGTGAACCAAAATCGCGAGCACCTCGTCCATCCGCGCGGTCATCGTGTCGCGCCACTCATTTACTTTGGATTTGGAGTTTAGATTCAGTTTAATTAAACTAGCCGCCACTTCCATAGTTTTAGATTCCTACGACCAACACCTGCTCAACGCCGCAATTGGCCTCAAGGACTGGACGAGTCTAGCGCGGCGGCGGCGCTGATACGACTCGCGGGCAAGCTCTGTGCTTGTCCAGTGATCTGTGCCACGCTGGATCGGCATGCACTCCCGTCAGAAATCGGAGAACTGAGATGGATGAAGAAACCCTCAATTTGAGCATTCGCAGATTCCTAAAGGCGGTCGGCATCAACTCCCAGCGCGCGATTGAGCACGCGGTGGCCGAAGCCGTAGCGACGAACAGCATTTCGGGAACCGAGTCCTTTCCCGCCAAAATGACGCTCGAGATCGCCGGACTTCAAGTGAAAGTAGATTTCAGCGGCGACATCGCCCTTCAATAGGAACTGATCTTCATCGGGCATCGCACTCGCTCTTGCCACCGATGCCAAGGTCTCATTTGCCGTAAAGCAAATTAAGCAGGGGATTGCCGCCGGCAAGTAGCGCCCGATTGGTTAGCGACAATCGAGAACTCCTACACCGAAAGCAAGTCGGCCTACATCGACATCGATGGCCGGACAGTATGGGTGAATCCGACCTGAATTCACTTCGGTTTTTTAAAGCGAAACAGAAACTGATCGGTGTGACCACGAACGGACGGATCGAACACATTTTTGGTGTGATCGTCATGCTTGTTGGCAAGAATCGAAATCTCGGCATCTAATTTGAAACCTGCCGCCAACACGTCAGCCTTGACTCTCGCCGGGTCGATGCGATGAAGGGTATCTGTTGCGCTGATACCTGAGCCCGCAGCGCCTGCGTGATCCAGGATTACGTAGACACCGCCTGGCTTGAGGGCCGCGAACACTGCCTTGTTGAACGCAGGTACATCAGCAGGTCCCATGAACTTGTCGTAGAGATCGTGATAATTCTGCCGTATGAACACGGCATCGAGCCCCGTCGGCAGCGGCGAGGCGATCGGGTCGTCGCTGACCACGACATTAGGTGACTGCGCCGCCAACGATTTCATCCTTTCAAGTATTCTAGGATGATCCTTCACGATCTCGGCAGTTTCGACCGCATAAACCTTCCCTGAAGGACCAACGGCCTCCGCTAGTGATGCCGTCAGACGCCCCCCAATGATATCGGCCACCTTTTCTCCCTTCTTCAGGCCGATGAAAGCGATTACCTCCGGCACTTTCCATGCGGGATCGGGTGTCGGTGCGGGGGGCTGCGAGGACTGCGGCCATGCGGTCGTGGCTAGGCCGATTGATACTGCCGCCAATAAAGAGAGCGTGATTTTTCGCATGTTCCACCCGTTCTGTTTGTTTTAGATCGACCGGCGGCCGCTAGCCACCGATACATAAGCTAGCACGCGAATCGTGGCTTGAAAACTCCGCTCATGAACTTCCAAGCACTCTGCGCGCCGCTTCGATTTGCTCGAGTAGGAGAAACCCCGGCGAATCCAGCGCATGCGCCGACGCTTCCGGCGCATGTTGTGGCGGAGATAGAGCCCTTGCCCAGACTCACATGCAGATATTCTGCCGAGATTGACCATGCGCCGTTCAGCCCAATCTCTGCGCCACCGCCTGCGGCCCACCCGGTCGAATTGAAATTTTTGCCGCCGCCAAATGAAGCAACGGGTGCCGTCGCACCGATAGGCGTGTAATTGGCAGCAATGCTTTGCGAGCCTGTGGTGACAACGCCGCCCGCTGTGAGGTACGGGAATATCAGGTTGCCCCCATACCCAATCCGCGCGCCGAGGATCGCAAAATCGCTTGGACCGAGCTTTCCTGAAAACGAGTACGTGCCGGGGGGCGGTGCTTGACCCGTAAAACTCAATTTCGAGTCGGCAACTTTTGAACGCGAAACCAGCAAATCGGCTCCAACTCCCAATACCAGCCGGTTGAATTGAAAGTTCTCGCCAAATTGCATTCCACCGGCGAGGCCGCTGCCACTGCAGTTCGTAAAAGTCGTATCGAGCGTTGGATCGATGGCCGCACCCTTGAGAGTCGAGCTGCCGCAGACCTTACTGCTCATGCCACCGAGGCCGGCACCAAGGTAGAAACCATCCCAAGCGGTGCTGCTCTCAGCGGATGCGACGCTTGCCGCTAAAACCAGTGCCACCAGAGCCGGGACGTGCATGCCTTTAATTCTTGAAAATGTGCCGACCATTTCTTGGAGCCACAAAGGTTAGTGGGGCTAGTATGACCTGTCCGCTTCTAAATCTAACACCATCGCACAGTGCCGATGATCGGAGCGCCGAAGATTTAGATTTGCGCGCGCCTTTGCGAACTAGCGGCCACCATTCTTGAGTCGTCAGCTGGTTCTGACAACTGCCCAAGCCCACTCGACTCGCCCTCCCGGGCGTATCCCGGCTCATTCCCTTGACACAACTTTTGCCAAGAAAGCGCGCTGACGCAATAGACCTTAAATACCAATGATTGTTTGGTACTGCGCTCGCAAAGGAATAGAGTATTGTTCGGCGCCGCGGAGCGCGAGGCCGTTTTTGTGTTGAGCGGTAGTCCCGCTGCCTCTCCAGCGACTGTTTCGCCTCCGCGGATGCCACCGTCTCTGGCCGGACCGCTTTGCCGTCGAATCAGTTGATCGCGCTAGAAGAAAGCTAAATCGCGACCATCCCCGACCGGATGCGCCTCGCGACAACATAATGCAGCACACCAGTCTGAACAGCCGAATAACAATTGGAAACCGTCCAATACGCGGCCAGAGCAGAACAAAACTTGAGCGCGGCAAGAGCGGCCAAAATGCTGGACACCAAAATGAGTATCAACCGCATTTGCTCTGGCAGGTCGGGATTCGCCGTCATTACAAGCACCGTGGTGAGCCCCGCCAACAGCGCGAACCAAGGATCCGGGCCCGACAGGGTCTCGACCCAGAGGAAGCGAGCGCCATTGGCTCCGCGCGAAGCGTCTGATACATACCTAGGAACAAGGGCATCTGGAGCAGTGACCCTAAGATGCTCCGCCAATCCATCACGGTCATCCCGTGCTTTTGGCAGAGCTTCATCATTCGTTGCGCATAGACCTGTGGCTCATTGCCGCACTCCGCCTTTGCGCTCGCGAGCTCAGACTGCAGCCTCACCATTTTCTTTTGGCGAATAGCACCGCGGTACGCAACGCGCCAAGAAATCGGCAATATCACCGTTCGAAGCAGCAAGGTCAGCGTGACGCTCGCCAAACCTGTCCCTAAGTGGTAGACCACGTAAGCGCTTGATTTTACGATTATTCATTGACGATTGCCGGCCTTGCCTGTTTAATACGCCGCGCGCCTCGGCCAGGCAGCTCAGTTGGTAGAGCTGTGGACTTAAAATCCGCGTGTCGGGGGTTCAATTCCCTCCGTGCGTATCCGGGTCAGACCGACGCGCAACGCCTTGCAGTCACATCCATGGACTCCCTCATCGTTTCCAACCGAAAAATGCACGCTCCGAGGATCATCTATGGCACCGCTTGGAAGAAATCCGACACTGCGCGGCTGGTGACGCTCGCCATTCAAAACGGCTTTCGCGGCATCGACACGGCGTGCCAACCCAAACATTACGATGAAGCCGGCGTGGGCGCCGGCGTCATCGCCAGTCTCGGTTCAGGACTGAGCCGGGCTGATCTCTACCTGCAGACAAAATTTACTTCGCTCTCAGGGCAGCATCTGGACCGGATCCCCTACGATCGAAACGCGCCGCTGCCGGATCAAATCGCCCAATCCGTCGCGGTGTCCTTGACCAACCTGCAAACCGACTACCTCGACTGCGTCCTGCTGCATTCTCCGATGCCAACATCGACGCAAACCCAGGCTGCTTGGCGCGCCCTCGAGGCGTCGGCCGAGACTGGCCATGTTCGCCAGCTCGGCATCAGCAATTGCTATCGCCTCGACGACCTCAAAGGCTTATGCGAAGGCGCCCGAATCAAGCCGGCCGTCCTTCAAAACCGCTTCTACGCGGACACTAACTACGACCGCGAGATCCGCACCTACTGCGACCAGCACCAAATCATCTATCAAAGCTTCTGGACGTTAAGCGCCAATCCCCAGTTACTGACGAACAAGACTCTGACCGGGATTGCCGGGACTCACCAGCTAACCCCCGCCCAAATCCTGTTTCGTTATCTCACGCAAATCGGCGTGGTCCCTCTCACGGGGACTAAATCCGAGATCCATATGCGCGAGGACCTCAGTATCTTTGATTTTGAACTCAGCGACGCAGAACGCCACTCGATCGACGCGATGCTCTAAGTGTGCCGGGACGCGCCCGCCATCGAACGGTCCTTGGACTTAAGGCACTTCTATTATGGTTCGAGCATTGGCTGGCGACCGCGAATCAAGTCTCAATCAGCGGAGCGTCTTCCGTGAATTTCGTGGCCCTCCCGGTGGCTCCCTCAAGTTTCACCAATGTAGCGATTCGACTGCGCGGGCTCAGCACAAAAGAAGATCAGGACAATCCAGCCAATTACTGGGAAGAAATACCAAAGCTGCCACCATCCGCTTCGGTCAATGTCATGCAGGCGGCGCGCTGTAACCGCAATGCTCGGCATGAAAGTGGCAAATGAAAACACCGCAGCCAGGTTATTGCTGAGAGCCCGGAGCGTTGCGGTCACGACCAGCGTGAAAACAAACCACCACCAAAATTCCGACCGTGACGCGCAGCCCTTGAAATTGGCATATTTGACGAAACAAGCTTGAATCGCGTCGATGAAGTTCATGAAGCCTCGATCTTCTTTACCTCATCCGTCCGATTCAATTCAACGACTGCGGGTTGGCAGTTCTCGAGTTAGGGTTGTCCTAGGGGCACGTACAGTGCGCTCGGATGCGCCTTGTCGTGAAACACTGTCACGATGACGGTGCGCGCGTCGCTCATCGATTGCTCAGCCACAGGCTTAGCGGCGTTGTAGTTTTTCTCGGTAAAGATGGAGTTGATCGGCGCAATCGTCAGCCGCAGCCGGCTGCCCTTGCCGACCTGGCGCGAGACGAAGGTGAAGTGCTCGAAGTCATAGCGCAGCGGTGCGCGCGTCGTGATCAGCTTCGGCTCGCGCGAACTCTCGCGATAACGGGCTCTGATTGCGTCGTTGGTCAGCGCGATGCTGCGACCGTCCGGGCGAATCTCGGAAATGCTGACGGCAAAATCGGTATCCGGCTGGTCGATCGCAATCCAGGCGGACAACTTGAAGAAGCCGCTGATCTCAGTATCTTTCTCGAACGGTGCAGTGTGATAAACGAGCAGCTTGCCGCGCCGCGCGTAGTCTTCCCGCTGATCAGTCAGGTCCGCGGAATCCGAGTTCGCCTCGTCCGCAGCGAAGGTCAAGTCGCGCGGGTCGGCAACATAGTGATCAGGCTTTCCGCCGCCTGGCTGTGGTCCTAGAGCACCGGACGAAAGCACATCGGTAGCATTGCTGTTCGAATCCAGGAAGTACGGCTGCGACTGGCTGGTGATTGCCTCAAAAGTGTCGGCATAGCGCCAGCGCTCCGCACCCATGACGTAGTAGGCGACCGGCTTTTTCAAGAATTGCGGTTTCGGACCGCCTTGCATGGTCCACGCGTACCACTCTAAATGCAGCCGCGGAAGATCCACCAGACTGGCCGGCCCAAACTTAAGACCGCCGATCTCCGCTCGCGGCGTGCGGGTCGCGGCGTGATCCCACGGTCCGATGATGAGGTAGTGCCGTGCCCGACCCTCGGCGGATGCATGCTTCATGTACTCACGATAATGCGTGAGCGCGCCGGGCTGATCACCGTCGTAAGAACCTGTGATGGTCAGAATCGGAATGCTGAGGCGTGCGTACTGCTCTGAATTCGGATTGTAGGCATCCCAAAATGCGTCCGGTTGCGGGTGCTGCATCCAGCGCTGAAAGATGGCCGAGGGGGCGCCGATCTGTGTGTCGAAGTCCTTGAAGGGCGTGCCGGATTCGAACCAGCGGCGGTCCTTGTTTTTCCAGAATGCCTCGTCGCCAAAAATCTTGTCCTGCGAGGTGTGCCCACTGGTGAAGGTCAGCCACTGCACGTCATACGGGGAGAAAATGTTGTTCTGCATCGGGAAGTCAACGCCGGCGTAGGGCGCCGCGACCGGCACGATAGTCGCCAGATGCGGGGGAAATTCCTTGGCGGTGGCCCATTGGTCGTAGCCCGCATAGGAGCCGCCCCACATCGAGATCTTGCCATTGCAATAGGTCTGTTTCGCCAACCACTCCACCACGTCGTAACCGTCATGCGCTTCCTGCAGCAACGGATCGTACTGCCCTTCGGAGTTGCCGCGGCCGCGCACATCGACGGTAAGAAATGGGTAGCCGTGAGCCGCAAAATAGACGCCGCGATCGTGATAACTCTGCCCGATGTAGGGCGTGAGGGTGAACAGGCACGGCGCCGGCGCCTTTTGATCGCGCGGCAGGTACACGGTCGCGCTTAAGTGCAAGCCGTCCCGCAGCGGAATTTTCTGATCCCAGCGAAAATCCACGTTGGCCGCGTCGGGAAGTGAGGGGGCTTCATTTGCGCTCGACAAAGCGTCATCCGCACCCGCCATGCTGGTCGCGAGTGCGGCAAGCGCTACGGCGCCGCATACGTGATTTAAGGTTGCATACTTCATACCCAGACACCCTCTCTTTTATTGCGCTAATCTACAATTTATTTATCCGTTATGGCAATAAACTTTCCGGAGAGAGAAAAATGGCCAAAATGGGCCTGACACTTAACGAATCTGGGCTCAAGTTCGCAAACGCGAAAAACCAAGAGAGGCCGCAAACGATGCACGCGGCATTGGTGGCTCCTCGGTTCCGTTCACCTTCGGTCGCTAGGCGGTCGGTAGAAGCCGGACGGTACGGGATCGCAACGGCAATCGTCTTTGCGGGCAACGATTACGCGCTGATCGTGCCTGACGGGGCAGCGCATGGGCTTAATGCCGGCGCGACGCCCGTCGGGGTCATCGCCATTGGCTTGGAAGCCTGCGTGCTCCGGTGATCCAAGCCGTTGAAACGATACTCCTACGCCGTCGCCCTGCATTACGCTATCCGCGGGCGAACGCGCTTCAGCGAACCTTTAACGCTGTGCGCCCGTTCCTGCCTCAGGTCATCGCAGAATCGCTGATTCGCACTACCTATGGTATGAAAACATCTATCAGGCTGGATAATCCCAATCAGGAGTAGCAATGACCACCTCCCCTGCCGTCGCGCTGGTGCCGCCGTTTACGACCGACACGGCCATCAAAAAGATCCGCCTCGCCGAGGACAATTGGAACTCGCGGGTTCCTGCCAAGGTCGTGCTCGGCTACAGTCAACATAGCCGCTGGCGCAATCGATCGGAGTTCATCGTTGGCCGCGAACAGATTGTCGCTTTTCTAGTGCGCAAGTGGCAGAAGGAACTCGACTATCGGCTGATAAAGGAACTATGGGCGCACAACGATAAGTTCATCGCAGTCCGCTTTGCCTACGAGTGGCACGATGTTGCCGGTAACTGGTTTCGCTCATACGGTAACGAAAACTGGGAATTCGATCCCCATGGTTTGATGGCAGTGAGGCATGCCAGCATCAACGATGTTCCCATTGCCGAGACCGATCGGAAATACACTTGGCCCCTCGGCCGGCGCCCGGATGATTACCCCGGCCTTAACGCCTTCGGCTTCTGAAACAGACGCAACTGCGCAGGCAAATCCCGGCGCACCGAGCGCCGCCGCGCCGCGCGACACCCGCCATCACAGCAACTCGCGCAGTTTCACATAGCCCGAGCGGCTGATGGGCAGCTCGGTTTTGTCGTGGAGAATGGCCACGCGGTTGTCCTTTTCGGACAGTTCTATTTTTGCCAACCGCGAGACATTTAAAATATAGCGCCGGTGGATGCGCAGGAAACCCTTAGCCGCGAGCTGTACCTCGAGTTCGCCGAGCGTTTGCTCCTTCAAATAGCTTCGTCCGGCCGCGTGAATCGACAAATAGTCGTCCTGCGCTTCGACGTAGTCGATTTGCCCCACTGGGATCACGTGAACATGGGAACGATCCCGAATGAGCAGCCGATCAATGGCGCACCCATCGCGATGAGTCTCGAGCAACTCGCGTGCCGGAATCGGCTGCTGCCGGCTGATACGCAACCGTGCCAGTTGCAGTGATTCGGCGAAACGCTCTGGCCCAAACGGCTTGAGCAGATAGTCAACCGCGTGCACTTCGAATGCGCGCAGTGCGTACTCGTCGTAGGCCGTCGTGAAAATCACGCCGGCTGCATCGCGACCGATCAAATCCAAAACTTCGAATCCGTCCAGCTTCGGCATCTGAATATCGAGGAACAAAAGGTCCGGCTTCAATTCGTTCGCCGCCTTCACCGCTTCGAGACCGTTGCTGCATTCGGCAACGACCTGCACGTCGGCATGTTGCTCCAGGAATTCCCGGATCAGCGCGCGTGCAGGCGCTTCATCGTCGACAATCACGACTCTTAGTGGTTTAAGCGTGAGCATTGGCGCTTAACTCGGCTGACTCGAACGGCAGACTGAGCTTCGCAGTAAACTCGCCGCGCTCCTCGGCAGTTTCTAGCTGCCCAGCAAGGCCAAACTGTGACTGCAGCCTCTGGCGCACCAAGGAAAGCCCGAAGCCGGCGCGTTTGTGGCGCGGACGATCCGGATCGCAGGGATTGGTCACCCATACAACCAGCATTGAATGCTCTTTTTGCGCCCTTATCGTGACCGTGCCGCCTTCGAGCAAGTGTGAGATGCCGTGCAGCACTGCATTTTCGGCAAGCGGCTGAAGAATCAGTACGGGTACCTTCGCGCTGAGAGCCTGTGGGCTCGTTTCCTTGAACACATTTAGTCGGGCGCCGAGACGCACCTGCTCAATGGAGAGATAACGCTCCACGATAGCTAATTCCTCCTGCAAGGAAATTCTCTGCGCGGCTCCGAGCCGCAGGGTGTCGCGCAGAAAATCCGCGAGCAACAGGCACATTTTGCGTGCGGCTGAGGGATCATGAGCGGTTAGAGAACTGATCGAATTTAAGCTGTTGAATAGAAAGTGTGGATCCAACTGTAGGCGCAAAGTCTTTAGCTCGGCTTCGCGCGCCAGCAGCCCGGCCTCAAGCAAGCGCCGTTCCGCATGTTGAGATGCATTTGATGCGATCAAAACGTAGTGAAATGCCGTGGCGAGCCAAAAAAGCAGCGCGCCCACAACGAAGAGCAGCCAGGGTTGCGCCAAATACACCTGGGGCTGCAAACCGATGTTGAGCGACTCCATCAGGCGAGCCCAACCGTAGGCAAGAGCCACGCATATACCCCCTACTGTCGCGGCCGCGCTGACGTGGGCCGGCACCGCCCGCCACGTCCGTTCTTCCCGGCTGATCGGAAAGGCGCGGCACAAGTAATAGGCGGATAGCCCGATGAAAGCATAGATCAGCATCAGCGGCAAAAAGAAAACCGCCGCGGTCACCCAGGCGCCTTGACGGCCCAAACCAATGATCAACACAATGCCGATGGGGAGGCAACCCAGTAGATACAGTCCGAGCTGTTTCGGATCAGCCAGGATAGGATGCATTCAATTACTGATTTCGACGCCGCCCATGACCACCGTGCCGCGGACCAACAGATGCTGCGCCGGATTGGAGGGTACCGAGCGCGTCTTGTCATGCACTCCGCCCATGAGCGGCACAACCTCTTGCGAAACGCTCCAATGAGGAGGAACGAAAATCGTCACGCCGCCCATGATGACGAACACGTCGACCACCGCAAGCTCCCCGGTACTCATTAGCGCATCGCGCAGGTCGAGTTCGCATCCACCCATAAATGCCGTCGTCTCCGCGCCGCGGAAGATGGACTTACCCCAACGGCGTTTGCTGCTGCTGAGTAAAGAAAAAAGCGACGCATGTACCGGTTCGCCGGAACCGACCGCGGCAGAATCGAAACTGCCCGGAACTTGAGCCGTCGGCGGACTGCCCGCTGCGGGGCTCATACCCGCCGGATAGGGGGGCGCGCCGGAGCGAGAATCATGGTTGTGCATCATGATTCTCGCGCCAAAGAACACCAATAAGAGAGGAACGAAAAACTCCCATATGTCGAGGCTCACCAGACCCAGTGTGTTGAGCAGCAGCCAGCCGCCGACGACAATGAGCACCAAAGCGCGCAGCGCACTGTGCCTCTCTCTACGCGATAACATGACGAGGCCGATGATAATCAGTGCAGCCGGCCAGAAGCGCAGCAGATGATTCGCGTACAACAGACCGAGCTGATCCAGAGCCAGCACGACTCCCACGAGGACAAGACAGGCGCCGATGATAAATTTTGGCGTGAGGCTGTGATTAGTGGGTGGCACGGTGTTCCTCATCCTGATTTCCGCTGTGATCGCGCAAGCCGCGAATGATGGTCGTCAAACCCAATCCGGCCAGTAGCACCGGCACGCTGAACTGGATATAGGCCCAATTCGTCATAGTATTGGCGAGCAACCAATTCCCGGCCAACAGCAGGCCCCAGCCTTGCTGATGGCGCTCCTTTATCGTGGCAACCATCTGTGCGAAGGCTAGCACAATGATGAACAGAGGCCAGCTTTGCGCAAGATCGACAGAGTTGGGAAGGTCCACGGAGGGCCGCATTAGCAAAACCCCCGCCGTGACCAAGGCAACGCCAATTAGCAGGCTGGCGGTGAAGGGATCACTAGATCGCGTGCTCATGTGAGGGCGCTCCATTCGTTGTTCCATGGTTGAATGCTGGCCCAACAGCGCTTAAGCGTCACGCGATTTTCGGCGAATTGCCGCCAATTCCCGGTGAATGACGCCCAAATCTCACGTCGTTCCGGCGATTCTCCCATGTGTCTGATCGGCTATTGGCAGGAAATCCTACGACTCCCGCCGTTGTCCGCTGGCTTACGCGCCAGCCAATGTCCAGCACACTGCTTGCCAGTCCGGCTGCAAACCCGGTTCCGAAAAATTGAGAGGAAACCTTATGATTACGATGCCGACCAACACCGCCATCTTCGCGGTGCTGCTGATTGCCCTGGTAATCGCAGTCATCGCCTGGCTGATCGCGCAACGACAGCGGTCCTTGCGTCTGAAACGACGCTTCGGGCCGGAATACGACTTGACCGTATCGGGGTTTCGCAGCCAAGCGAAGGCTGAAGCGGAATTGATCACACGCGAAAAGCGCGTCGCGCGCTTACAGATTGTGCCCTTAACACCCGCGGATGCGTTCAGATTTTCCCAGGCATGGAATACGCTTCAGGGCCGCTTCATCGATAGCCCGAAAGGTGTCGTCAGCGAGGCCGATCAATTGGTACGAGAATTGATGGCCAAGCGCGGTTATCCCATGGGGAATTTCGAAACCATGGCGGCGGATATTTCTGTCGATCACCCGGCGGTGATCAGCACCTATCGCGCGGCTCAAGCCATCGCGGCGCGTGATGCACGCGGCGAGGCGGACACGGAAGAGCTGAGGAAGGCCGTCATCTGCTACCGCACGCTGTTTGATGAGTTGCTCGGAGTCGCACCCGAGAAGATCGCCAGTTTGCCGGCCGCGCGCCGTATCCCGGTGCACCAATGAGCCCCCAGATGAACGGCGAACCGCGTGATCAACCGAGTCGCGCAGAGCTCGGATCCACCGCCAACGGGCCGTCAAGCTCGGTTCAGGGCGATCGGCCCCTCCTCGAACCGATCAATACCGAGGGAGTGACCCAGACGACGTTGACCAAGGAGGATGGGAGTCTCGCACCGCTGTTTACTCAACAATCGGCGACGGACTTTCGCTCGCGCTGGGACCTGGTGCAAAGAAGCTTCGTCGATAATCCTCAAGAGGCCGTGCACGCCGGAGACGAACTCGTCGCGCAGGTGATCCAGAGTTTGACGGAGACGTTTTCCAACCAGCGATCGCAGCTGGAAATGGAGTTAAACCAGACTGAGCAGTCATCTACAGAAAATCTGCGGCTGGCGTTGCGCCGCTACCGTTCTTTTTTTGAACGACTACTATCGATTTAGATCGTGCAGAATACTCAGTCTCGGAGTCCACCGGCACGGCTAGAGGAGGTGGAATAGGCTGAATCGGGGAGAGCCACTTAAATCGCGTACTGTAGTGCGCTGCGATCAACGATTGCGTGCGCTGATCGATGTCGCTTGCTTGACAAGCGCAGAGCGCCAGTTTCTTAATCCCACCGCATTGACGGTCATGAAGGATCCAAAATGAGCGAAGCTTCGGAACCAGTCGGTTCTGTTGAGGTCGCCTTGAGCCATGCCGCGCGCCTGCTGGAGAGTAGTCCTGTTCTCGCTGCGGAGCAGGCCACCGAAATCCTCAAGACGGTTCCGGCGCATCCGCTGGCCACTCTGTTGCTCGGCGTCGCGCGCCGCACCGGCGGCGATGCGGCTGCTGCAGCGGCTGTGCTGGGTCCGCTGGCCGCCGCGAATCCCCAATGGGCGCTCGCGCACTACGAACTGGCACTGGCACTCAGCGGCTTGGACAGGGGCGCCGCTGCAATGGCAGCTCTGAGGAGCGCCGTGACGCTCAAACCGGGCATGGCGGACGCGTGGCGCGTGCTCGGTGATGAGCTGATGAATGCGGGTGATGCAGCCGGCGCCGACTCCGCTTATGCGCAAAACATCAAAGCATCGACCAAGGACCGGCGCCTGCTCAGCGCTGCTGCGGCGCTGTGCGAGAACAAGATTCCACAGGCCGAGGCGCTGCTGCGCGCCCATCTGAAGAAATATCCCACCGATGTCGCCGCGTTACGCATGCTGGCGGAGGTCGCTGCGCGATTGCGTCGCTACGCCGACGCGGAGTCGCTGCTCGCGCGCTGCCTCGAACTGGCGCCAAGTTTTACTGCCGCCCGGCACCAGC
Organism: Steroidobacteraceae bacterium; assembly: GCA_039924385.1. Taxonomy (GTDB): domain Bacteria; phylum Pseudomonadota; class Gammaproteobacteria; order Steroidobacterales; family Steroidobacteraceae; genus Bog-1198. The sequence continues at coordinate 20,770 of JBDTAV010000051.1, read as the reverse complement.
ACGCCATCGTTCTGCATCGCCAAAATAAGCCAGCTGCTGCACTGCGCGAGGTAAATGACCTGCTGGAAAAGGATCCGCGCAATCCAGCCTACAACAATTTGAAGGCTGCCGTCCTGGCGCGCATTGGCGAATTGCAGGACTCCATAGAGATCTACAGCGGCGTACTCGCAGAGTACCCGGCGCAGCCGAAAATATGGCTAAGTTACGGGCACGCGCTCAAAACGCATGGCCGCGAGTCCGACAGCATCGATGCCTACAAGAAGTGCATTGAATTGCAGCCCAGCCTGGGCGAGGCTTATTGGAGTCTTGCCAATCTTAAAACCGCCCGCTTCAACGACAGTGAGAATAAGGCGATGCGCCTGCAGTTGGAGCGTGCGGATCTCGCGGTGGATGATCGACTGCACCTGCATTTCGCCCTGGGCAAAGCCTTGGAAGACAACCGCGACTATACTGCCTCGTTTGAACACTATGCGGCGGGAAATCAATTACGGCGCGGCCAGATGGATTACCGTCCCGATGAAATGAGCGCGCACGTGGCTCGGGTCAAATCATTGTTCGACACGCAGTTCTTCGCCGACCGCAAGGAATATGGCGCCCCTGCGCCCGATCCTATATTCGTTGTCGGCTTGCCACGCGCAGGTTCGACGCTGCTGGAGCAAATTCTATCGAGTCACTCGCAGGTCGAGGGCACAATGGAACTGCCCGATATTGCGGCAATTGCCCGATCTTTGGTTGACAAGGGCAAGCAGTCCCAAACTCCGGGGTATTCGGCGGTACTCGCGACGTTGGACGCAGATCAGTGCCGGGAGCTCGGTGAGCGATACATATCGCAGACGCGCATTCAGCGTAAAACGGCGGCGGCCTTCTTCATCGACAAAATGCCCAACAACTTTGCGCATATTGATTTGATTCAATTGGCGCTGCCGCAGGCGAAAATTATCGATGCGCGTCGCCATCCGCTTGGTTGCTGTTTTTCGGGGTTTAAGCAACACTTTGCGCGCGGCCAGGGGTTCACCTATAGCTTGGAGGATATTGGCCGGTATTTTCGCGACTATGTTGAGTTGATGGCTTTCTTCGATGAGGTTCTGCCGGGCCGCGTTCATCGAGTGATATATGAAGCGATGATTGATGACCCAGAGGGCGAAGTTCGCAGGCTGCTGGACTATTGCGGCTTGCCCTTTGAGGATGGGTGTCTGCGTTTCTACGAAAACGAGCGCGACGTGCGCACGGCGAGCTCGCAGCAAGTTCGTAAACCGATTTTTCGCGAGGCGGTCGACCATTGGCGGCACTATGAGCCCTGGCTTGATCCCTTGAAAAAATCACTCGGAACCGTCGTGGATGCGTATCCCGCTGCCCCTACGTTTTGACTTTTTGCTGTAATGGCTTAGTCTGCGGCTGAGACCGATCTAAAAGATACAAGGGGATGATATGACGCGCGCTCGGCAGCGAAAACTCAAGCGTATTGCGCCCAAATCTGTCAGCCAGGTGACGTGGCGGGTGATGCCCCTGGCATCGGCGCTGCTGGCGTGCCTGCACCCCGCGCATGCCGCGGATACGAGCGAGCCGGTACTGGAAGAGATCACCGTCACTGCGCAGAAGCGGGCGGAAAATCTGCAAGACGTCCCGCTGAGCATTCAGGCCTTCGACACGAGGCGGTTGGATGAGCTGCATATTGACAATTTTGACGACTACGCTAAATTTTTACCCAGCGTGTCGTTCCAAAAGGTCGGGAGTCCGAGCTTCGAGCACACTTACATGCGCGGCGTTTCCAGCGGCGGCGACGGCAACCATTCCGGCTCGCAGCCGAGCGTGGGTATGTATCTGGACGAGCAGCCGATTACGACCATCGACGGCAACCTCAATCTGCATCTGTACGATATTGAGCGCGTCGAAGCGCTGGCAGGTCCACAGGGCACCCTGTACGGCGCTAGCTCGCAGGCGGGAACGATTCGTATCATCTCGAATAAGCCGGATCCGAGCGGATTCCACGCCGGCTACGATTTAGACCTGAACAAGGTCAGTCATGGCGGCACCGGCTACGACATCGAAGCCTATGTCAATTTGCCCCTGAGCAGTACCGCCGCGGTGCGCTTGGTAGGTTGGGATGAGCACGATGCCGGCTACATCAACAATGTTCACGGCACCGTTACGTTTCCGACGTCCGGCGCCGTATTCGACAATGCAGTTCAAGTCAAGAAAGATGCCAACACGGTCGAAACGAAGGGAGGCCGGGCCGCGCTCAAGCTGGACCTGGGCGAGAATTGGACCATCTTGCCGACCATGATGGGCCAGGTTCAGCAGACCGATGGGGATTTTGCCTTTAATCCTGCGGTCGGTGATCTTGAGGTGCAGCATTGGTTTCCGCAAACAGTTCACGACTCGTGGGTCCAATCGGCCCTGACTGTTGAAGGCAAAATCAGCAACTTCGACATCGTCTACGCGGGCGCCTATCTCACCCGCAATACTCACGAGCAGTCGGATTACACCGACTATTCGCTGTTCTACGACACCCAATATGGGTCGGGCCAGTATTTCCTGGACAACGCTGGCAACCTTGTCAATCCCGCCCAAACCATTATTGGGCGCGATCACTACAGCAAGTACAGCAATGAATTGCGGGTGTCGTCACCGAAGGAATATCCGTTTAGATTCGTGGGGGGATTATTTCAAGAGCGTCAGGTGCATGAGATCCTGCAAGACTACCTGGTCGACAACGGCGGTGACCCTTTAGGTTCGATTCCGCCCAACAACATTTCCGTTCCAGGCTGGCCGGGCACGATCTGGCTGACCAACCAGGAGCGGGTAGACCGCGATAACGCGATATTCGGTGAGTTTTCCTATGATTTCATTCCGGACCATCTCACCGCAAGCGCGGGACTTCGTCACTTCACCTATGAGAATTCACTGCAGGGTTTTTACGGATTTAACACCACCTACAGCTCGCACGAGGGCATCGCCACCTGCATTGACAAGCTATTGATACCGTTTCACGGCGCACCCTGCAGCGATCTTGACCGGGGTACCTCAGGCTCCGGCAATTCGCCGAAGCTCAATGTGACGTATAAGTTCGATCCAAGCCGCCTAATTTATGCGACCTATTCGAAGGGCTTCCGCCCAGGCGGCGTCAATCGCAACGGCGGCGGCACCATTCCCCCCTATCAGCCGGATTATTTGAATAACTATGAGATTGGTTGGAAAACCATGTGGCTGGAGAACCGCCTGCGCTTCAACGGCGCAGTTTTTGTTGAGAAGTGGTCGAACTTTCAATTTTCCTACCTAGGATCCAACGCGCTCACCATCATCACCAATGCCGGACAAGCGGAAATGAAAGGAGTGGAAACCGATTTGGAGTTTGCGGCAACTCAAAACCTCACGCTGTTCGGCGGATTTACGGCTCTGGATGCCAAACTCACCCAGAACTTTTGCGGCGATGTCACTATGTGCGATACGCCGGGATATGAGCAAATCGCGCCGTCCGGCACACGCCTGCCGGTCACGCCGAAGTTCAAGGGCAATTTGACCGCGCGCTATACCTTCCCGGTGGGCAGCTACAAGGGAGACGTGCAGGGGTCTGGCGTGTATGTGGGCTCCCGAACGGTTGATTTGCGAGCTCCGGCCCAGGCACTTTTTGGAGATGAACCGGCGTATTTCGTGGCTGACTTCTCGGCCGGCGTCGAAATGAAAGGCATTCACTACCAGATCTACATCAATAATGCTTTCGACAAGCGTGCCATCTTAAATCGATACGCGGAGTGCGACATCGCCAAATGCGGCGCGATTGCTACTTACGATGTACCGAATCAGCCGCGCACGATTGGCGTAAAATTTGGGCAAAAGTTCTAAGGCAATCGCTGCCAGATCCTGCGAAACAACGGAGGAAATATCTTCCGCTTCGACTTCTCGCGCCAGTCGCCCGCTGGCGCTTCGTCGCGCGCCGCCTCACTGGGAGTTCTAACTCACTTCGGCGCTGCGGATGTTTTTGCAGCCTTCAAGAATTTGACCATCACGCGCTGCCCTATCAGGAAAGGTGCGTCACCCGCCGAGACGACCACCTCGACCACCCGCTCATCGCTGGCTTCATTGGCACTGTCCGATTTCAGCTTGCGCGAACCGAAGGTAGCGGCAATTCGAATGACGTGCCCAGTCCAGACTTTGCTCGAATCGATCTCAGGAATGATCTGGGCTTCCTGACCCACGAATACGTCCGGTATGGCGCTCTCAACGATTTCCGCGCGAATGATGTGCGGGAGAGCCGGCTCCAGGTCGAACATGTTCGAGACGTTAAGGGTAGAGGCACCGGCCCCGGGATTTGCATAACGCCGGATGATCTTGCCGTCCATCGGGGCACGAATATTGGTCAGCTCCTCGTTGTACTCAGCCTGTGCCAGCTGCGCACGCGCTGATTGAATCGCCGACTGCTGAATACCCATCTGGGCTTGAGCAGTTGTCACGCCATCGCGGGCCTGATCCAACTGCTGTATGGCGACGGCATTGGAGGACGCAAGTTTCGCAAGGCGGTCGTACTCGCGCTGCGCGGTCCTGACGTTTACTTCCGTCAGCACAAGCTGGCTCTGCGATTGAACCACGGTTGCGCGCGCGCTATTAATCGCCAGAATTGAATCTTGATCTTCTTGGCGCGCCAGTATCTGGCCCTTGTGGACCACGTCGCCCTCATGCACCAGCACATCCTTGATGACGCCAAAGCGACGCGCCGCTACCTCAATCACGCCCCCTTCGATATCGACCTTGCCGTTGGCGATGGTCGCAAACGGTGAAGGAGTAGCGGCTGACTTGTCGGTATGCGCCCCGGCTCCGCTCTTCGCGCAACTGCTCAGATACAGCCCGACGAATGCGCTGACGATCAGGACGGTGATTTCGGCCCGACGCTTCATGCGCATAATTCCGTTTTAGCGGGGGCTAGGATGTCTGTGGGTTGCGTAACCATGCGATCGCTCAGGATCTTGCCGTCCTCCATGTGAATGATGCGATCAGCGTGCGGCTCTAAACGAGAATCATGAGTCACCACGACAATCGCAGCGCCCCGCTCCTTCGCGGCCTGATGCAGCAACTGGATGACAATTTGACCGTTCGCAGAATCGAGCGCCGAGGTTGGTTCATCGGCAAAAATCAGCGCCGGAGACTTGGCCAGAGCACGTGCAATCGCAACCCGTTGTTTTTCTCCGCCGGACAGCTCCGCGGGCTTTTGGTGCAGGCGCCCGCCGAGGCCGACTGACTCCAGCACGGCGATGGCGCGTATTCGCGATTCGCGCCTCCTGATGCCGCAGTACCGCAGTATCTGCGCGACTTGGGAGATCGCATCCAACGACGGGAAAAGGTTGAAGCCCTGGAATATGAAACCGCAGTGATTCAATCTGAATTTGTCGATCTTGCCATCGCTCTTTGACCACAGGCTCTCGCCCATGGCCATGACGCTGCCCTCGTCAGGTCTCATCAGGCCCGACAATGCAGCGATCAAAGTTGACTTGCCCGATCCTGAAGGGCCCATGACCATGGTGACCTGTCCATGGTACGCCGTAAAATCCACGTTCCTGAGCACCTGCTGCCGGGTTTTGCCAATGCGGTAGGCCTTGCTCAGCCCACACGCCTCGAGTGCGAGCGAACTCATCGCAGAAGATCCGCCGGCTGGCTCTTTTTGAGTACCCCCAAAGACAGCGCTCCCGACGCGAGCGCAATGATCAGAAGCGCGCCCGCCACCGGCAGATCCACAAATAGCGGGAAATCCATGGGCACGCCAAAGCTTCGTCCCAACACCCACACCGTTGCGGTAATCGTGGCTGCGAGCAGCATGCCCGCCGCTCCGACCCACAAGCTCAATTCCAGCACGATCAGCCTGAGTGCGCCCATCGAAACACCCAGCGCGCGGAGGCTCGCGAATTCCTTGATATTGGCTAGAATCGCACCTTGCAATGTCTGCCATGTAATCACGATGCCGATGAAGGCGCCGACGACGACCGCGAATCCGATCATGACGCTGATGCCCCCCTCCTTGAGCATCGATTTTTGACTTGACTCGGATAAATCCTGACGCGACCAGGCTTTGTAGTGTCCCTCGCTCGCGGCATTTAGTTCAGCCGCGACCTGCTGCGCGCGCCCGGAGTCGCGGATCTTCACGATGAGCGGCCCGACGCGCGGACCCTCGTTCAACAGGCTGAGCAGTTTCCCTGTTTGGCGCGACATGAATACCATGGCATTGAACATCGAGGGGTAGCTATGCGTCTCGCCGCGGACCGAGACAGTGAGGCCATTGATTTTGGCCTTATCGCCTAGGTGCACGCCCAGTTTGTTCAAGCTTGATTCATCAACAACCACTGAATAGGGCTCCTGCAGCGCCTCTACGAGGTCATCGCCAAAGTCATTCGGCAGCGTGACCGCACCCGGAAGTGGATCAACCATGATGATTTGCACGCCTTCCGCCTTCGCAACCTGGCCTTCTTTCGGAAAATTGGACCAGAAAGCGAAGTTGAAATTCAACGCCTGAACTTCGACAACGCTCGGATTTCCGTAGATCTTCGGGATGATGCGGCGCGGTTGACCGGAGTTATTCGAAAATAAGCTCTCCGCCTGTGGTGCCAATATCATCACTTCGCCGGGAGAGCGATCTACCGTTGCGGTAAACGATTTACTGACCCCCATGAACATGCCGGTCATCGACAAGACGAGCACCGCAGCCACCGCCAATGCAATCACAGCGGCCAGGTAACGACGCCACTCGTACATCAAGGTAGACAGTGCTAGCGACAAAGGACAGCGCCATCAGTCATCGAGCCCTCAATTTGCGGGCAGCGCACTCTTGCCGGGACATCCATGACTCCTCTCTCCATCAAGGATGATTCTAGCCGCTTTGGACGAATTGTAGGGACGCCTCTCAAAAATATCCCGATATGCCACGTAGTTGAGAGCCCCATGAAAACGACCCACGCCGCCGACGTCATGCCCTACGCTGGAACAAATTGCTGCAGGACCACGCATCGCAACCTTGGATGAGAGCCTGACGATGGTCCGAACCGGCCCCCGGGCAGGCCTTACCGTGCGCCCGCGTCGAGCCGATCAAGCCGGTGCCATGTTGCGCAAGGCTGCCAAAGCTCTGGACAAACCCGGCATCAGCAAACACGCCATTTTCACCAACAAGTCCGTCGATATTTTTGCCTACTCGGCGGACCCATCGGACGCGACACAGCTGGTGCGAACTTCCCGGGACGGCACCCGCCGCAAGGGCAGGGTCGTCGGCGGCAAATTTAGAGCCACGTGAAGCCCTGGCGGCGCCCGCCAGGTTTAGCAAACCCACCGCCTTCGTTCTCGCGGGCCACAATGGCAGCGGTAAAACCACACTTTGGAACGAACGGCTCGCGCCGCAATTGCAAATTCCCTTGGTCAACGCCGATCGCATCACTGCCTCCATTCTTCCGCCCGCAGATGTGGCGACAGGCCGACTTCCACCATGGGCACAGAAACTGCGCGACAGCGATACGCGCTGGCAACTTCTCTCCCAAGCAGGTGTGCAGGCATTTGTGGGCCTCGTCATGGAACAGAGAATGCCGTTCGCCTTTGAAACGGTGTTTTCGCACTGGAAAAAGCACGCAGACGGCCGGATCGAATCCAAAGCCGATCATCAAGATGCTGCAAGTCGCGGGGTATTTTGTCGTGCTGCTCTTTGTTGGCCTCTCCTCCGCGCAGCTATCGGTGCTGCGCGTGGAAACTCGCAAAGAACAGGGCGGGCATGGCGTGCCGCTCAACAAGTTGAACACGCGATTTCCTCGGACCCAGCGCGCGGTCGGATTCGCCGCGCCGATGGCCGACATGACACTGATGTTTGATCGCATCCGGTGACAGCTCCACGCTCACGCTCAATATCGGCGATGCGACCGTACTGGTCAGCACCCGCCCCCTGCCCGGCTCCGAGGCGGCAGCGGCGTCGCTATTCACATTGCGAGCGAGCGTCCCGTAGAACGTCTCGTTCTCATCACGCCCTACGACAGCTTGGTTACTATCGCGGCAGGATCCACTATTGGTTTCAAAGCCTGACGAAATACGGAATGGCGATGAGCGCAACTCCGATTGCGACCAGCAAGAGGTTGTTTGAGACAAAGTAAGGAAAGACCATTAACCCCAGCCCGCAGAGCAATGGCACGACCGCTCGCTGTCGTCGACCGTAAATCAGGAATCCCAACCCGATCGATCCAAACAGCAATCCCCAAAAGAGCGACGATGTGTTCAATGATCCTTATATGGCAATGTTCAAAGCAATATGTACGCCTGCAATCACCCAAAGCGAGACGAGAGCCACATTGCTCAGCGTGAAGGCTGAAAGCCTGTGCAGCACGTGGTTGTAGGTAAGGTGGATCAGACTGACGCGTACGGCGACGTAGAAATTCGCATTTCCGTCCTCGACCTCTAGTTGTTATTTAGTCGACACATTCTTGCACACCTGCTCTAGCAGCCCTCAGGGCCAATTCGAGGCGCGCTCTCGTACCAGCGAAGCACCCGCAGCGCCCGGAGCGTGTTCCACCGGCTCGGCTCGCCCACCGACTCGCCAAACTTGAAGGCAAGCGCTTCATCGTACGCCCGATCGAGAAGCCATCGCCCGTCGGCCTGGCGCCGACTTTCGACAACTCGCAAGGCGTCCTCAATGCGCCAATCGGGCTCGACCCCGGCGGCTCTGAGATAGTCGAGCGCGCGAAGAATGTCGTAGTGGTAGCGCGCGGGAATGCGAAATTCAGAAACTCTACATTCGCGACCGCGCCGCTCGAACGTCTGCGAAAAAGTCCGCGCTCGAGCAAATACTCCTCGCCTCGCCGTCTGGCTGCCGCGATCTCCGGCGCCGAGCCGACGGCACCTTGATACTCGAGCAGTCCTTCCAGCACGCAGAGGGTGGTATGAAACGAGGAGCGGACGCTCTTCGGCGCGTCGCAGTTCCAACCACCGTCGTCGAGTTGTTCACTGACGAGGCGCCGCGCGAGCATCTCCGTCGGGCGTCCGAAGTAGGCGCCGAGCGCCAGCGTGCCGCCGTTGATGCAGGGTTCCACCTCGCCCTCGAAAAACGGCTTCTTGCCGAGCGCCTCGTCCCAGCGAAAGCCGGCCTCCAGGCGTACCATAGCGCAGTCGACAATCGGATCGGTGTAGTTGGCGCCGGCGGCCCGCAGTAAAATCATCGTGAACAGGGTCGTCAACCAGTCGGGCGCGTCGGCCCGATGCCACGCGCCGTCCAATCCCTGGCGCGCCAGAATTTCCGCACCCACCCCTTCGCGCGGGACGCGGGCACGCTCAGCGGCAATTGCTCCCGGCGTAGCGCGCGCCAGATCACGCATCGTCTGCCAGCGGATGGCGGGGTCCGAGTCGAGCAGCCAGTCGATCGTATCCATGCGGTGATATTACATTGCCCTCTCGCCGCTCGCTCGAGGACTCCTCCACGCAAATCGATTCCATCGACCGTTACGCTCGCGATGGCGGGCTCAACATTTGGGCCGGGTGGAGTCAGTCTGCCTACGATACCGTCCGCGATCGCCTCCGCCGGAATCGCGCATCTTCCGCGCGCTTGATCGCCACGTTTTCAAACGGTGCAGTGCAGATCGATAGAATTTTGCAGTGCTCGTTGCCGACAGCGACATAGGCGTGCGCCATGCCGCTGTCAAAATAGACCGAATCTCCCGGATGCAGCCGCAGGGGCGTGTAGCTCTCGCTGTGCAGTTCCAACTCCCCGCTCACCACGAAAATGAATTCTTCGCCGGAATGCCGATGAAATTCGCGCGCATCCTCGAGAGAATGGGCCTTGATCTCGCCGATGATCGGCGCGAACTGCTTATTGGTCAGGTCCACGCTGAGATAGCGCAGCGACTGCATCGGCGTATCAAGGATCTGTCCGTCGCCCGAGCGGTTGACGCTGCGACGCGCGGTCTGCACGGGTTTGGTGTCATCCATGTCGCCCGACAGAAGCTGCGCCATGTCCACATTAAGACCCACGCTGAGCTTGCTCAGTTGATCATAGGTTGGAGAAATTTGATCGGTCTCAATGCGCGATAATGTCGATGCAGGCAAGCCCGTGTTCTGGCTTACCTCAGCCAAGGTCCAGCCCTGTTTGCGGCGAAACGCCCGCAGCGCGGCGCCTGGCTTGGCGACCGATGCTCTGAGCAATGGCACCGTTACTTCTTCGCAGACAGGCCGATGGCCAGGCGCTCGATGCGACCGGCAACCTTGGAAACACCGACATCCTTGCCGATTGCGTTCGACAGCACCACGACAGTCGTTTTGTCATCCGGAAATTCGGACAGCGAAGAGCTGAAGCCATAGATCCCGCCGCCATGATCGATTTTTCGGTGGCCCGCATCGTCCGACAAAAACAGCGCGTAGCCGTATTCATGTTTGGCAGACGCCGGTGCTCCTGCCGCCGCCATCATTTTTGCCATCGCCGTGCCGGAGTTCTCGCCGTTGTTGAGCTTGCCCGGCGTCAGCATCGCTGCGAGCGAAGCCGGCTTGAGAATCTTGCCGCCATACAGGGCCGCATTCCACTTGGCGAGGTCGCCGGCAGTAGAACGGACTGACCCCGCCCCACCCGGAATCGACATCGATATGAACGGGGCATTGGTGAACTTTCCGGGACCGGCGCCCGAATAGCCTCTGGCGCGGCCGTCGACGATTTCCGTCTCGTCATCGAGTGCGCTATGGGTCATGCCAAGAGGCGTGAAAAACCGGGTTTTGAATACTTTTGCCAGTGCCTCGCCCGACGCCTTCTCAACGACGCCGCCCAAAATGAAATAGGCCGAATTGCTATACGACCAATTGGTTCCCGGCTCGAAATCCTGAGTTTTGGGGAGCTTGCCAATGAACTCCACCATTTCATCGGTGCTGCGGTGGATCATGCCGTCAACCGCGAAGTTCGGCGCAGAGGTGTAATTGTAGATGCCGCTGGTGTGATGAAGCATTTGATCGAGGGTAATGTCGTCGGCGCGCGGAAAATTTGGGTAGTACTTCGACAGCTTGTCTTGCACAGACACCTTTCCCTCTTCGGCCAGCAATAACAGCGCCGCAGCCGTAAATTGCTTCGTGACAGAACCGATGCGAAACACGCTGCTATTTGTGACCGGAACGTGTTGCTCCAGATTGGCGGAGCCGTAGCTCTTCACCAACACCGGCTTGCCATTTTTGATCACCGCGACCTCAAGGCCCGGAGTCTCGCCTGCGGCGACCGCGGCTGCCGCCGTCTTGTCGATCGAGCCGGCAAGATTTTTGTCCTCAGGCGCTTGAGCTCGTGCCGCGGATCCCAGGAATGCGGTAACAAGAACCGCGGCAATAAAACCCTTGATTGAATTGTTAATGTGCTTCCCCTTGCGCTGAAAAACTTGGTGCGCGAACCAGGCAGTTTGCGCATATCCCGAAAGTGGAAGATTATTCCATATATGCAAAAATATTGAAAATCTGGAAGATAGGTGGCGCCGCCCTGAAAAATCACGCGGCGGGCCGATCAATCACTACGACGTCTGAACGTGCCTGCGCGCGCTCGAGTATCGCTTCCGCGCCATCGGCGGACAGGTCAAAATCCCGAACATCGAATTCCGCCGGCATGTGGGTGAGCTGCTGCAGCACGCCGGTCTCGAGATCGACCATCCAGAGATTCTTGTGCTGAATCTCGCCCTGCAGGAAAACCAGTTTGCGTCCTCCCGGAAGCAGCGCGAGATGGCGCGCGCCGCGCGTCAGAACGAGTTCGGGCAGTGGGTGCTCGGCACTCCCGGCGGTGGCGGCTTTGACCGCAAACTTCGTGCCGATGTCGGGCCCTGAATAAATCACGAATTGACCATCCGGCGACCAGATCGGGTCGACTGAGTAAGCGCCGATGAATGCCATCGGCGTGTTCCCTTCGAGCGGAATGCGGAACAGGTGAGGGACACCCTTGTCCTCCACTGCCGATATGATCGATTTTCCATCCGGCGCCCAGGCAGGCGCGCCGCGCAGATCGAGCGAGTCCGACACGATATGCGCCCGCGAACCATCGGATCCCATCGCGTAGAGCAGCGTCTGACCACGCTGCCGCACCGAGAAGGCGACGAAGCGTCCGTCGGAGGAGATTGCCGGAGCGCCAATGACTCTTGCATCGCTGCCGGCCCACAACTGCATGGCCGCCGTACCCGAGCTCTTCCAGATGCTCTCGCCCGTACCCGCCGAAGCCACATACAGCAAATAATTCGGTCCCACGCGCGGCGCGAACCCGGTCCCGGTGGTGAGAGCAATTCGTACCGGCGTGGATTCGCTTAGAGATGGATCGGTGATCGGTACCCGCCAGAGCGTCCGTTGCAGCGTCGACACCGTGGCGATAACGCGATGTCCGTCCGCGCTCGCAGCCAGCGAGGTGTATTGCTCAACACCCGCCGTCAGCCGGTGTTCGACCCGCCGCTCCACATCCATTCCATAGACCCACGGACCCGAGCCGTCCGGCGCACTCGCCAGGTAAAGCAAAGTGCGCTGATTGAGCAGCACCGGGTACGTAACGCGGGTCGAGTGGGCGGTGATGCGTTCGAGATCCTTGCCCTGCGGGTCAATGCGCCAGACATCCAACTGGTCAGGCAGGCTGCCCTTGGAGAAATAGATCAGGTTTCCGGGTCCCCAGACCGGAAAATGGCTGTGAAGTCCGGACGGCGCTATGAAGATTGCTGCAGTGCGGGATAGGCCTTTGCCATCGCCAATGAACAGCGGATCTCCGGGCAGCGTGGTGTGATACGCCAGCCGGGTGCCATCGGGCGACCAGGTGACCTCGGCCGCTCCCTGCAGGTAGGGCCTCGGTTCACCGCCCAGCGTGGGCACCGCCCAGATACTGATGTCTTCGCCCGGCGGCCCCGACTGCCTGCGCAACCAAAACGTGACCAGTGAACCGTCGGGCGAAAAACCGAGTTCGCGGATCGAGGGATTGACGAGTTCTCCGTCGAGCCCCCGTGTGAGGTTGTGAAACCGTCCCGATCCGACTTGCGTGACCCAGACGTCGGTGCGTCCGCCGCGATCGGAAAGAAACGCGATGAACTGACCATCACGCGAGACGGCCGCCGCCTCGTTGCGGCCATCGAAGCCCGTGACGGACTGAAAGACCGCCCCGGCGAAAGGGTTTCGCCAGAAATGATCGCTGCGTTGAAACCAGAGCGTGGCGGCAATGGCCACCGCCCCGAGCGCGCCGGCAGCTGCGATCGCGAGCCATCGAATGCGAAATCTCGCGGCAGCGTCGGAACCCGACCCGGTTGCGCCAAGCGGTTGTTGTGCGCTGCGGCCCTGCATCCAGTCATCGAGCTCTGACTGGAACGCGTACACCGACCCGATTTTGTCGTGCAGGTGGCGATGCACGGGCATCCTCTCCCGTTTCTCCCAGCGCTGGACCGTCGTTATGTCGCGTTTCAGATAAATCGCGATCTTCTTCCACGAGTCGAGGCGACGTTCACTCGGTCCATTCGGCAATTCAGGCGAGGGCTTGTCCATTGATCACGCATTCTATGCTCTAGAGGCTCCTCCTCCCAGCAGCGGCAAAGTACGGCATTTGACGGCAGTGCGCGGACTCCGTGCATTGCTGTTTGACCCGACCTCCTTCCGAGTCCCATTGTCCGCGAGCGCCTCACGGGCGCGACGTCGCCTAAGGTGCTTAAGCCTCGGCGGATCAGCAATTATGAAACGGGAGACTTATCGATGAAGAACAAAGCGTTGAGACGGGTCGCGCGCGACCTCGCAGTCCTATCCGTGGCGATGGGTCTCGGCGGACTCACTGTGGCCGTCGCGGGCGACCGAGACGAACCGCCACCGGTACACTACAGCGGCCTGATCAACGACTACACGCCCTCGGCCGCCGTGGTCAAGGGCGGTCCGTATGAAATGCGCGGCAGATGGTCGCTCGAGGTGAACGAACGGCGCGGCACCGCCAAGTTTTCAGCCGTGCTGAACATGGAGACATCGGATTACGGGATCGTGCAGGGCACGGTGGACAAAGACGAGGTCGATCCCACCAAAACACGCAGCGCGCACACGCATCACATCCTCATCACTGACGGCACCCTGGGTTCCCCGACCGATTGGGCGACCAGCTGCCCGAAATTCGCTCCACCTGTGAGCGGTGGATTTGTGGTGACCGGACCGGCTTACATCACCGTAAACGGAGGTAACACGCCATTTGCAAACCCCTCGATGGCGACGATATGCGTGCTGGGTGGCGGCGAAGTCACGTTCTCGAACTTCACCATGACGCTCGGGGCACCCGCTAACACACATTTCGGGATGCAGGCGATCCATGGAGTGGTCCTTGGGTGCGCGGGGCCTTGGGAGCGCGAATCGAAGGATTGCTCGGTTCAAATCCCAGACTAAGAAGACGCATTTACAGGCAATTGCGCCGCAGCCAACGGGCTCGCCTTGGCTGCGGCGGCGCATCCACGCGACATCGACGCCCACATCGGGGAGGCCTTCCGGGCTTAGATCACGCGATTTGGCGGTGTTTTCTGACAGACGCCGAACGCATCAATGCCCTAATCTGTGGATATGAACCTATCCCCAGACTTCGGCTGCTCGCGCAATCTATTGAGCACTGGGTCGGGGGGCTTGCGGAGGCTGATCCATGCCCGCATGAATGACGAACTCAATGACGCCGAGTTCGTAGGCGCGATTCGCGGCACGTGCACTCAGAGTGAGTTCGTCGCTGCCATCGGCATGCAGATAGGCGCAGAACCTCAGTCGCTGCCCGACGTCATGGCGTTGGTCAATCGACTGACTAATCGCGGCGATATTCCGGCGGATCTCCTGCGGCTGCTCGAATCGAGAATCTCAAGCGGCGGAGGGTCCAGCCCGAATGACGGCATAACCGTGGATCTCGTCGGGGACCCGACAGCCGATGCCTCTATTGTCGACACACAGTTTAGCGCGCGCATTGAGGTGGGGCGCGTGCTTCGGGATCGATATGAGATTGAGCGGTGTTTAGGAGCCGGCGGTAAGGGCACCGTTTTCAGGGCCTTGGATCGGTATCGCTCCAGCCTGCCGCCGACGCACCGCCACGTGGCAATTAAGATACTTCACGAATCCCCTGGAAGCCGCGTTGAATCGATTGAGGCACTGCGACGCGAGTTGCAGTGTGCGCAAATGCTCTCGCATCCCAATATCGTCAAAGTTTATGACGTCGATCGCGACGGAGACGTCGATTTCTTCACGATGGAGCTGATCGAAGGAGAACACTTAAGCAGTCTCATGCGCCGATTTCAGCCGATGCCGCGTGCGCATGCCTGGTCGATCATTCGGCAAATCGCATCTGGCCTCGAACACGCGCATGCTCGCAAGATCGTGCACGCGGACTTGAAGCCGCAGAACATCATGATCACGAATTCCGGAGAAGTTCGAATACTTGATTTCGGCTCTTCCTACAGATTGGCCAAGGAGTCGCAAGGCGAGCCGGCTTGGCGCGGCTCTACGTCGGCGACGCCGGCCTATGCCTGCTGCGAGCTGTTGGACGGCCGTATCCCAGATCCGCGCGACGATCTATACGCCCTAGCGTGCATCGCATACGAGTTGCTCAGCGGGGCACACCCTTTTCAACGTCGGCGCGCGAGCGAGGCGCGCGATTTCGGCGTGGTAGCGGCGCGGCCTTCAGGCCTCGGTCGCCGCCAGTGGCACACTCTCGCGAAAGGTTTGTCATGGCATCGGGCTGGCAGATCGATTCCGGTGGGCGACTGGTTCAAGTCATTGAAACCCGGTTCGGACCACGCTCAGCCTTTGGCCGGTATTGGCGATCTCCAGCCCGCACCCGCTCTCACGCCCGCTGGCTCACATCGCTCGCCTCCTTTGCGCCCATTCGCCGTCCTTAGCGTGCTGCTTTGCATCGCTGCAATTTCCTTGCTGTTCGTGCGTTTGGCGCCGGGCGGAAAAGTGAGCGGCGCGGCGCTGTCCGCATCTGCAATTCGCGACGAGGCCGCCCGCACAAGTCAGATCGGCGGGACATCGGGCAGGAATGCGTCGAACCTACCGGTCACCCATGCGGCGCCCATCCAACCGCCGGCAAATCATGTCACGACCATCCTGCCGACCGAATACGAAGTAAAGCCCGGCCAACATTTCGCAGAAATTCGGGTGCACCGGCCCGCCCATGCCGGCAACGATGCAATGCTGACCTGGTGGACGGAGCCTGCTTCGGCAAAACCTGGCGTTGACTATGTGAGTCAAGGGAAAGTGTCTCGAGCATTTCCCAAGGGCCAAGACTCGATGAGCGTCTTTGTAAAAATCTTGCCGAAAGCCGACAGGAACCAATCTGAGGTGTTTTACGTTGCGGCCGCAGATAAGGGTGCGAAGCATGCCGAAGAAATCAACCACACCGCAGTGCGTTTGCCCGGTAGATCTTCTTTTTAATTCATTATCAATAGGTTATGAGATTTAACCGATTTAAGGCACTTATGAGCGATGAATCCTGTGCCGCCTGAGGAGGTCTGGTAAGGTTCTCTTTGGCTAAAGCAATGAGTGCTTTGGAAACGACAGTGAGAGTGAACTCTGAAAGGCAGACGTTGATACTGGCCGGTGAGCCGGTACCGCAGCGTTTTACGGACGGCGCCTCGGCGCGGCGCACTATTACCCTGGTCGCAACCCTCGTCGATGACCCCAAGCTGATTATGCAGGGCAGCTTCGAAGAGTTCAGTCCAGAATCAACAGCCGTACCTCGAAATGACCGCAGCAGCGCTTACGGCGCCGCCACCGCTTATGCTCGTACGCAGCAGTCATCGCTCGGCAACGCGCGCAAGGCGATCATCGATACATACGCGTAGCGAGGTCGGGGAGCGGCATCGCGCGCGCCTGCCAGAATCTGGAGCGCCAACGCGAGTTGTGCCCGCATCAACATTCGCTGATCGGCCAGTTGTGGTATCTGATATCTGGGGCATGCATGCTATCGCTGTTCTCATAGATGTATGCGCCGTTGGCAGTCGCCCCAGTCAAAACGGAAGATGGGTCCGTTCCAACGTGCATCCTGCAACTCCAGCTCCTGAAATTGGGAGCATTTGGAGGAACGCATGATTGTCTTGCGCCAGAACTCCCGGGCATGCGTATTCTTTCGGGCCACCGCCACTTCCCAAAGACCGGATTGCTGCGAGAAAATGATCTCGGCGGCGCGTTGACCGACACCTCGACCGCGATGCTTTCGGAGTATGAAGAACTCGGCCATATTCCGGTGGGCCTCAAGACCTGAGTGCGTGC
Source organism: Steroidobacteraceae bacterium (assembly GCA_039924385.1). GTDB lineage: Bacteria > Pseudomonadota > Gammaproteobacteria > Steroidobacterales > Steroidobacteraceae > Bog-1198. The sequence continues at coordinate 3,568 of JBDTAV010000051.1, read as the reverse complement.
TGTCATTGACCAGACAAAATCCGGCCAGCACGCGATCGCACCAAATCAGCATCGCCGCCCAATTGGCCGAAGACCAGTACTCATCCAGCGGATAAGGTTCAAACAGACCTTGCGCATTGAGATCGCCCCGCGATGTACCACCCCAGAACTCTGAGAAATCGTGCGTGTAGAGCTGTATGAGGTTTTGAATGAGCGGCGCTTGAGCAGGCCCGGCGCCGGCCACAGATACTGAACCCTGCTCGTTCATGCGCTCACTCCGCCGCCCTGTGTGATTCGCAACTAAGTTCCCGGGTGCCCGCCCGGAACGAAAATGGCCCTCGCCCTGGCGAGTTTCTTCACGACGCCCAGGCTCCCTCCAACGTCTAAGTTGATCGAAGCGTTGTGCGTATAGGATTGGGACCCTACTCCCGTTCCAATCGCAATCGGGTCCGAATCGGAGAAATCCTCGAGCAACAGGCCGTTTGCGCCAAGCGCGGCTGCTTGGGCCCGCATCGCCTCGATCATTTTCGCAATGGCTCGCTCACCTCCGGCGCTGGACATGCTCTTTCTCGATGCGCACAAAATCGCGATCTCCTCGAAACTTTCAGGTGCCTGGGTGTAAACCCGTACTGCGGCCGGCGATTTCGGCGAACGCGGCGCGCCTGTCAGCACCTCCGACGAGGTTGCGCAGGCGACGAGCGTAGCAACAAAGGCGAGCGAACAGATCCAGCGTGGCTTCAGGCGCACTTAAATTCCGGCCTGCCTGCCGGCCTATTTTGGCGGCGGCGCGCTCTCAGCGGGAGCGCTCGGCGCGGCCGGCGCGGAATCGCCCTTGGTGGTGCGTTTGGTAAATCGCCAGCCATCCTTGGTCTTGATGAGGCTGTCGGTGTAGGTCCCCGTCGTCAGAATGCTGGCGGGCTTGGTGCTGAAATCGACCAGCATCAAATACACAAAAGCAGCAGCTTCCTTGGAGTTGCCAGTAATTTGCAGGTTGTTGTTCCAATGTTTGCGCGTGGCGCCATTGAGTTTTTCACGCCAGGTTTTGACGAAATTGACCAGCGCGTCATGGCCGCTGAAGGTGTTAAAGACGCCGTCCGGCGTGAACGTCGCGGCCCAGCCCTCGGCGTCGCCGCTGTCGATGGCAATATTGTATCGAGCGTAGAGCTGTTGTATTTCAAAGTAATCCTGCGCGCTCAATCCGCTCGCCGCAGTGCAGGTGCCCGCGAACATAATTCCAGCAGCCAGGGCGGAAATTAATATTTTTTTCATGATGATTCCCAGTTGGGTTTTATTTCTTACTTGGCCGGATTGACCAGCGCCTGATACGTCAAGGCACGCGACAAATTCTCCATATCGGGTGCACCGGGCGCCATCAGCCAGCGCTGCACGATGCCCACGAATACCACATCGTTGGTCGGATCGATCCAAAACCAGGTGCCGGCAACGCCATCCCAGAGGAAAGTGCCTTTACCGGCGGTGCTGCCGAGTTTCAAAGGGTCTTCAAGAATCGCAAAGTCATAGCCGAACCCTAAGCCCGGTTGAATTTGATACAGGCCAATCCCGAATTTTCGGGCATTCTTCACGCCGTCAGAAATATGATTGGTGCGCATCAGCTCGATCGAACTCGGCGCGACCAGCCGCACGCCATCGAGCTCTCCGCCATTCAATACCATTTGCGCGAAACGCAAATAATCTCCCGCCGTCGAATACAGACCGCCGCCGCCGGAGGGCGCGCCAGGCGGCTGACTGATGCCCGGGTCACGCGGCATGGCGGTTGCGCCCGGATTGACGTCGCTTTGATAAACGGCCGCGACGCGATCCAGTTTATCCGGGGCAACATAGAATCCCGTGTCCTTCATACCCAAGGGCACGAAGATGCGCTCGCGTAAAAAATCAGCAAACGGCTTACCCGAAAGCTTCTCGACCAGGTAGCCTTGAATATCGACCGAAACGCTGTAGACCCAGCCTTCTCCGGGCTGATAGAGCAGCGGCAATTGAGCTACGCGTCCGATAAATTCCTGCAGCGTCGGCGCATTCAGCAGATCCGCGTCGCGGTACATCTTATCGACTGGAGTCGATCCGAAAAAGCCATAGGTAAAGCCGGCGCTATGCGACATCAACTCGCCCATTGTCGGAGCATGTCCAGGCTTATCGAGGGTGGGTTTCCCATCCTTGTCGACGCCAGAATAGACTTTTAGATCGCGAAACTCCGGGATGTAGCGCGCGATCGGATCGCTCGGTTTCCATTTCCCGTCCTCGTACAACATCATCATGGCGATGCCGGTGATCGGCTTCGTCATCGAATAGATGCGAACGATGGCGTCCTTTTGCATTGGTTTTTGGCCCGCGACATCGGCGTAGCCATAGGTCTTTTCGTCCACAATTTTGCCGTGACGCGCAAGGACAGTGACCATGCCGGCGATTTTCTTGGAATCGACCAGCGATTTCATCGCACCATCGAGTCGCGCGAGGCGCTCTGTCGAGAATCCCACCGATTCGGGCTTGGCCTCCGGGATCTCGCTGCCGGCAGCCGCCGCGTGCGCCGATTTCGCCGCTTGCGCGCCGACTTGGCTCGTGACTAGCAGCAGCATGACCCCAAGGACGCTTCGAAGTAACATATGGACCTCCCCCATTCTTTTTTGGCGCCCCGATCATGCCACGAGCCCAACTCGAGAGACAGGGCATATCCAGCCAGCGCCGCGGTGCCGCCTTCGCCAGAATGTGTGCATTCGTCTAGAATGGCGCCAGACCCGTCATTCGCGGGCACGAAATCTACTGGAACGGACGGGGATGAGCGATTCAACCGACCAAGGCGTGGGTGCCGATCGAGCCGCGCTGCTCAATCAATTGCGTATCGATCGCAGTGAGCCGCCCTCCTCGGATGGTCATGGCAAATGGTGGGCAACGGGCATCGCCGTCTTCATCATCGCTGCTTCCGTCATCTGGTATCTGACGCGCTCGACCGGCATTCCGATCACGACGGCAGTGGCGCAAGCCGTACCGAGCGGCTCATCGGGAACGTCGACGGGTCCTTCCTTGTTGGACGCCTCGGGTTACATCGTGGCGCGGCGGCGCGCAACCGTGTCCTCCAAGGTCACCGGCAAGGTGGTTAAAGTCATGCTCGAGGAGGGACAGCGCGTTGAGGCAGGACAGATTATCGCGCTCCTGGATGACTCCAATTGGCGCGCAGCACTCGCCCAGAGCAAGGCGCAGTTGCAGCAGGCCGAGGCCAACGTCGCGTCCGCGCAGACGGCCTTTGATGACGCAAAGCCCATATTCGAACGCAGCGGAAAGCAGAAGGCTGCTGCCGTCATCAGCGCGGAAAGTTTTGATGAATCGCGTGCGCAATTTGACGTGGCACACAACAACCTGTTGATTGCGCAAAGCGGTCTTCAGGCAACACGCGCCGGCGTCGAGGTGGCGCAACGCGCCCTCGAGGATACGGTCATTCGCGCGCCATTCGCGGGAATTGTCACCGAAAAGACGGCGCAGCCCGGCGAGATGGTCTCGCCGGTGTCGGCCGGCGGCGGCTTCACCCGGACCGGCATCGGCACGATCGTCGATATGGAGTCGCTTGAAGTCGAGGTGG
>JBDTAV010000050.1:0-8141 GCA_039924385.1 Steroidobacteraceae bacterium | reverse complement strand
CATCGTGGTAGCGCGTTCCAATCTGGCGTCGGCTCTTGTCGTAAATGGCGCACAAAAAAGTCGTACTGACGGCGCAGGCCGTAACCGACATCGCCGGTCGAACGAAACACCCCATAGCGAAGCCGGGCCGCACGCGCTACGCGGCAAGCTTCTGGGAATCCGGCGACCAAGCGATGGATTCCGGGTCGTAGAATTCACTGTCCGAACCATCGGAACTCAACAGCATCGCCTCGCCGCCGGAGGGGGCACGCACGGCAATATTCCAATTCTAAACAAATGCCAGCCAATGACCGTCCGGCGACTTCTTCGGGGAATTGTCCGCCGGGATCTTCAGGTCGCGCACGGTCTCGAAGCCGCGAGGCTGGTGCCCTCCATGCAGCGGCAGTTGTGAACAGACATCGTCGGTCAAGGAGCATTTCCAGGAGGCCGCGCCGAGCCTCGCCGTCAGTGCGCGCCCGCCGTTGCCAGCCGGTCGTGATCGAATGCCAGCTGCCATTGCCTGGTATCTGCGTCCATGACCACGAACTGGAATCCCCCCTGTACGGTTTTTCGGTAGACGAAGCGATGCGTTCCTTCGATCCGTTGCGCCGACTCGGCGATGTTCTCAGTCGGGCCTGACCACGAACTGCGCAGACCAATGGCGTGTTCGTAGTCATCGACGCCAGGTTGAGCCACTATCGGTTGGCCGATCACCATGGCAGCAGCCCTAACGCCGTAGCCGCTCCAATATTCATGCCTTACTCCCCTAATTTTCTTTGTCCGCAAATCATGGCGCGGCCGATTGGCAGTCTTCTTTGTTCGGCCAGCCCGACAATAAGATCGCCGGCGAAATTGCTGCTGTGATCGCGACAAGACGATGAATCAATGCTCTGCGATCCGCCAGGCTTCCGGCCGCCCTTGCGCTTCACTTCAGGTACGAGAAGGTCACGGCGTGAAATCGCGCACCCGCTTGACCGTCGCACTATCGAGCCGCTTGATGAGCGCAACGACCAGATCGACCGTTCGATCAAAATCGCTGCGATCCATAATGCCGTTGTGCGCATGTGTATACCGCACCGGTACGACGATATTTACAACAGGCACGCCGCCATTTGATGCCTGGATAGCGGCTGAATCGTCGCCGTAGCCGCTGACCAGGTCAAACTGCAACGGGATTTTTTCAGCCTTCGCCGCTTCCTTGATCAGACCCACCAGACGACGATTCGGCTGCTCGGAAGAATCGTAGAGAAAGACTCCGGGCCCCGCCCCCAATCGTGCTTGGGTTTCCTCTGGGCGCGCCCCGGGTACATCACCGGCGACGCCGCCCTCAATGGCGATACCAATGTCAGGATGAACGACATCGGCGGCCGTACGCGCTCCTCTCAATCCCGTCTCCTCCTGGGTAGTTGCGGCAACGATCAAGATATTGGGGTGACCCTCTGCGGCGAGACGCCGCATGACCTCGATCACGACCGCACAGCCAACGCGATCGTCCCAGGCCTTTGCGAGATAGCGTTGGGAGCCGTTTAGCACCGCAAAGGGTGAATCCGGGGCAACAGGATCGCCGGGCTCGATCCCGAGTGCCGCTACATCGGCAGCGTCTTTTGCGCCGACATCCAAAAATATGTCGTTACGCGGAAATACCTTGTTCCTTTCATCCGGCGGCAGCACATGAATGTCCCGGATGCTCGTGACGGCATGCACTGCGCCTTTGGAACCCAAGATCACCCACCGTTGACCCAGTAAAGCCTGATCCAGCCAACCGCCGACCATTTGCATCGACAAGAATCCGTCCGGGGTGATTCGTCGGACGATTCCGCCGAGTTCATCCATGTGCGCGTCCAGCATGATTCTTGGACCCCTTGCTCCCTGCTGCGCAATCACGGACCCGAGGCCGTCATAGCTGATCTGGGTAGCGAAGGGCTTGAACTCTCGCACCATGATCGCCCGCACCTCCTCCTCATAACCGGAAGGTCCCGGTGCATCGGCCAAGGATTGCAGCAGCGTCTCCACGCGGTCGCGACTGAGCGCCGCCGGCGCAGCCGCTAGACCAGCAGCTATACACACGCTCAACGCGCAGAGCGCAATGAATGTTTTTTTGGAACGATTCCGCGTGTACATAGTTCTCCGGCGATTAAGCTCATTTCGTGGGATTTGAGCTCCAGTGTACGCTCGAGGCAATACAACCGCATTCCGAATCACAAGGCGTTCGGGGCAATATCGCCTCGACTATTGGCACTGCGTCATTTAGCGGGCGCGGCTAGTCGTCGCTTCGACGCCCCCTGGAAGTGCGGCGCTCGGTACCGTGCTTACTTACGTGGGGCGAGATACCCGACCCACAGTCCCTTCTTGGTTTATTCCGCCGGTCGTCCTGATGCTTGTAGGTGCACGGACAGCTTGCGCGTTTAGTACATTCCGCCAGCGGCAAAACGGGGGCTTCGTTGGATAAGAATCTCTTTTTACGCAACTCGTGCGACGCCGCGCAACTCAAAGCCTTTGCCTGCACGCTTATTGCATGCCATCTTTTCGGAATATTCGCCGGTCGCGCGCTGTTGCTGTCCGCGCCGACCCTGGATTGTCCGATAATGCGCTTCACACTGGAGCTGATTGGCATCGAATGAGTGAAGGGGTCGAAAGTCGAATTCGTCTCAAGGTGGAGCATTTTCCTGCGGTCAGTTAGTTTTCCTAACTGAGCGGATATTCTCCGTCTTGCTGACGCCCTGCCACGCTTTGCCATTCCGCTCGTCCCGGGGCGCTGGATTTATTCTAGTGCGTCAGCCGGTCAATCAGTGCAGCGATTTTATGCCAGGTTTCGCCAGCGACGATTAAATCGCACTCTTCGACCTCGTGCGCCTTCAAATCCAGAGCTTCTGAGCTGCCATTGGCAACTATTGTGAGTCTGGCGATCCCGGGTGGCGTCTCGATGCCCCCGGAAACACATCGAATTGATTGTGCGGCAATGCGCGCGCGGTCTAATTCCTCCCGCACGTGATTGATGATTTTAAGCTTCCCCAACTCGAATGAAGTGAGTGCCAATGTCTCTCCGTTTGATCCGTTGCGCCATCCTGTCGCAATCTGCGTTCCGCTGCCACCTTGTTTGTCATCGCTTCCCCGCGAGTCGAGGCAGAAACATGCCGACCCGCGTTTTATAGCGTTTATAGTCCGCCGATAGAGCACTCCCCAACAGCGCCCGCTCATCGTCGACTGCCATATAAGCAAACGATACGATATTGAGTACGCACACCTCGACGACAATGAGCGACAGAAACGCCACAGCGACACCGAGAAAGGCCGTCATGTAGCTTAGATAAAGGGGATGCCGCAAAAAGCGGTAAGGACCGACATCGCACACCGCAGCGGGCACCTCGCCACTCAATCCAACATAGAAATTTCGATCAATACTGTGCGGCGGCCCCGATTCATAAAGCATCAACGAGCCCAAGGTCAAAATCGCGCCGCGCAGTGCCGGAGGTACCCATAAGCCGTAAAACAGCCCCATGAAAAGCACACACAGCATCCCCGATAGGAAGGAAATCTGACCAAGCATCGCGCTGTTGTCACGAAGATTAGGGGCCGTTAAGACATTTGCGCCAGCCGTCATAAAGTACAGAAATGAGGATACCATCCAGAATATGAACGCGAGCCGCAGCGCCGTGGCCATCAGCGCACTTCGTTCTGAAGACGCCGCCGCGTCTGTGGCAATTTGCTTTGCGGAGCACCGTCCACTCCGACCCCTTAAATCCGAGATTTGTGCTTTGCCATTTACGATGTCCGGCACATGCCACGCCGACTCCAAGATTCCCTCAAAGTACCGGACTAATCCGTCAATCGCAATCAACTTAAAGCTGACTTTCACTGCTGGCGGAAACATAACCGCGATGCGTCGAACGCTCACACGTTATTTCGCTCTTTTGTACCCAAGTTCTGCCGCTGCCTTGGCGTGCGGAGCGAAAATTTCAGTAGAAATTTTGGTATGAATCCGTCGCTCTGAAAACCCTCACGATCGGACTTGTGCTCGGCCTGCCAAAAATTCTCAGCAAGCGACTGATTCTGACGCGTTTACTCCGCCAGGCCGCGGACTTGGGAAACGTAAGCCGCGAGGATTCGATACGATTTCGAGGAGCGGTTTAAGAAGAATCGGCTGCCATTCAGCCATCAATTGGTCCGCCGGATCGACAGCAACGTGGCGGGTATCGAGGCTGCTGTTAAGGCGGCATGCGCTCTCACGATCTCGGGACGGGAGGACTTCGCTGCGAAGCGGCTCTCGCTGATCGCGTTGGCGGAACACACCGTTGAAAGGAGGATCGCCAATATTCTGAGTCGCGAATCGAGGAGCCCAGCGTGATGAGTCGACTTAGCTTTTGCAAGCGGAACAGCGCGTCCAGTCTGCTCTCGCATCCTGCGTTGCGGAGCTTTATGCTGCCCGCTTGCTGGTCAGGCCGCGGATCCGTATAGTACTTCTATCGGAGATGGCATTCCTCCCATAACTGCCGGGTTGCCGGCTGATGATGCCTACTTTTGGTTCGTTCGATGTCGAATGAAGGAGTAGGTCGTTGTCTCAAATACAGCGGATTCGCCCCAGACTCAGCTCCCGTCCGACTTGGCCGCGGCGCCCTCGGGTTTTGCCTTGTCGGCCAGTTTGGGGTGACGAAAACGCCATCCCAATAGTCTTTGCCTTACACCAGCCAGGCACTCGTTCGACTCAATCTGTTCGGTGCAGTTGATGGACACCCGCACAGGCGAATTGAGTCCAGGGGATGACAGCGCCGGGTTGCGTAAGCCTTCGGACTCTCGGAACAAGCGAGGTAGCTCGATGTTGATGTCCATTGCCGTGATTTCCGTGGGAGCCGCGCTCGGCGCGTTGCTGCGATGGTATTTAGCCGGCCGCTTCAACCAGTTCTTGCCCCAACTGCCGCCCGGCACGTTGGCGGCAAACCTGTTGGGTGGGTACTTGATCGGTATTGCCATGGCCGTGTTCTTGGCGTTTCCGACCCTCTCGCCCCAGTGGCGTTTGCTGACGGTCACCGGATTTCTTGGAGGGCTTACGACGTTCTCGACGTTTTCCGCCGAGGTCGTCACCGCATTGTTGGAGGGTCGAGGCCTGTGGGCGATCTCGACGATCGCCACTCACGTGACGGGTAGCGTCATAATGACTTTGCTGGGTGTCGCGACCGTTCGTGTCCTTAGGTCGGTGATTTGAGGAGAGTGCGATGCAAGGTTTTCAGCTGACTTTCATGACGGAGCAGAATCGACGAATTGACGGCAAAACCGCCGTCGAGTGGCTGTTGCATGCGGCCCAGGAATTGGGATGCTCGGGCGCCACCACATTTTCGGGAGCGGAAAGTTTTGGCGCCGATGGACATCGGCACTCGGCTCATTTCTTCGAATTAGCGGACCAGCCGGTGCAGGTGATGATGGCGGTCACGGCCGAGCAAACGGTATCTCTTTTCGAACGTATCGCCAACACCAAAACGCGATTGTTTTATACGAAGATGCCCATCGAGTATGGGTCGCTGGGGCTGGAGGCAGAAGCTACTTGAGAGGGGCCCCACAAACAATTGTCCGATTATGATTAACCACCCACGGTAAAACGATGGCTTCCTTGATTCAATCGAATCGATACGAGCTCGAGAAATGCTCGATTCGCGCGGTATGCCAACTGTCAGCGTCCAGGTCGCACGTGCCAATGGATTCACGGGCCATTCCGCGGTACCCTCCGGTGCATCCACGGGGGAGCACGAGGCGGTCGAATTGCGCGATGGAGATCCGCGCCGCTACGGGGGCAAAGACGTACGCAAGGCTGTGGCGAATGTCAATGAGGACATCGGACCGGCGCTCATCGGCCACAATCCTTCTAGTCACGTCAAAGATTTTCCAACCTTTAGCCGTCTGCCGCATTCGAAAATCGACGGCAACAATCTCATGATGCGAATTCGTCACCAGCGTATGCACAGTCACTTGCAAGGCCTCAGGATCCGCGCGCAACGGTAGCAGCTTGAACCGATCCGGAGTCCATTCGGCTACCGCCCCCGCGTAGGTCCGCAGCAGTCTTTGGTACAGCACAACCCCAAATTGTTGGCGCTGCTCGAGCGTGGCGCTGCGCCAATGCAGTCCGAGCACCATGCGCGCCGCGTATTCCGTATCGAAATGCGGAGACAAGAGGCCGTCCACCAGGGGCAGAATCTTGTCCGAATTATGTCGCGCCCTTGCTGACTCTTTGTCCAGAACCGCAAACAGACGCGCCGATAGATCCGACATCAGTTCTTGGGGCCCGGGCAACGGCGCCGCCTCGTTCGGTAGCTCCGCTGCAGCGGGAGCGGTAACGAATCCGGACGCGAACGTGATTAGGGCGAGCGCCCGGACTACTGCGATTGCGACAGTTCTCATAGACTGCACTGGAAAGGTCTCCGCAGGCCACCCCCCAGTCTGGAGGCGGATCCTCGCCTGTAACCATCCCCGACACAACTGTCGGACATTACCACTTTAGGGTGGTATGGCGCTCAATTTATATGGACGAGCGGCACGGAGTTGCACCTTAAGTCGACCATTACGGATTCATCAGCACTTCATCAGAAAACAATTAGCGATCCGCAGAGAAGCATCAGGCGCCTAAGGCAGCGGTTGCAGCAGGATGTTTGTCATGATTCTTGACGATCTTCTCATTGCGATCATCGTAGCCGGCGTCGGACTCTCGGGCGCTTACCTCCGCTCTGAATTGGACTCCCACCGGAAGATCACAGCGGTCCAGCGCAGAAGAGAACTGGTGCAGCGCGAATTGCACATCAAGAGGGCATCGGTTCTGGATTCGCACGTGAGTACGCATGAACGGGAGCAAGGTATGGCTGCGGTATGTAAGCTTCTTAGTCTTCGTATGGGTCCTATCGGCCTGCTGGCAGCAGTACTTGCTGTCGCAGCGCTGACAGGATGCCATCCAGGTGCCGGCAGTCTCGACGGCGGCTGCCTTGTCTGCGGGAATCCGACTGACGTCAACCTTCAGGGCAGCATAAGCGGCCTGGCCAGCTCCGGACTCGCCGTGGCGAACAACTCCGTCGCAGGCTTTGTGTTCAGCGGACCTGTCGCGAATGGGTCTGAAGCGATATTCGCCTTCGCGCCCACTAATACACCCTACGACGTGACCGTGCAAACCCAGCCGACGAACCCTTCGCAGACATGCGTGGTGACGAACGGAACCGGCACCACCGGCACCTCAACCGTCACCAACATTGCTGTCACCTGCACGACCAACCCGCCCCGCTTTGCCTATGTCGTCAATCGAGGTTCAAATAACATCTCAGCCTATACGCTCGACGTGGCCACGGGAGACTTGGCGCCAATCGCAGGCTCACCCTTTACCGCCGGGAATCTGCCTGTTGCAATCGCAATTGACCCCACCGGGAGGTATGCATACATCGTCGACAAGACGGGCTCCACTATTTCCGCCTTCCTAATCGACCGCAGCAGCGGCGCGCTGACGGCAGTGAGCGGTTCGCCGTTTGCGACGGAATCTGGGCCCACGGGCGCTGCCGTTGATTCGACGAGTTCCTTTGTCTATGTGACAAATGGAAACGCCAACACCGTTTCGGGCTATGCGATAACGGCAGGGAGCGGTGCGCTGACGGCGGTGCCCGGCTCACCCTTCGCGACTGGAGCGTCGCCCTCTTCGGTGACGTTAAGTCCAGATCAGTCGGTTGTGTTCGTGGCCAATCAATCCGACGGCACGGTATCAGTTTTCGGACCCCAGTCAAATGGCGGCCTGACCCCTGACTTGGTGCCCTCGCTGACGACCGGCGCGGGTCCGCGTTCTCTGGCAATCGACCTACTCGCTTATCTCTATGTTGCGAACGCCACATCGAACACGCTTTCTGGTTTTGCGGGAACAAACACGCAACAGCCCACCACCACAATGGGTTCGCCTTATGCGACGGGAACCACACCGATTGCGGTGGCGATTGATCCGCTGGGCAAGTTTGTCTACGTCGCCAATCAAGGCTCGAACAATATTTCAGCATTTGCAATCGACTCCGCCAGCGGTGCATTGGCGGTCGTGGCCGGCTCGCCCTTTGCAGCAGGTGCGCAACCCTCCTCAGTAGCGGTCGAACCCACAGGCACGTTTACCTACGTCGTGAATTCAGGCTCCGACAACATCTCGGTTTATTCGATTG
>JBDTAV010000049.1:0-89477 GCA_039924385.1 Steroidobacteraceae bacterium | reverse complement strand
TGATATGGATGGTGAGCGCAGCATGCTCAAGGCGATCACGGATGGCATCGGCGATGACCGGATCAGCGATCACCTCGCTCCAGTGATCCAGCGGCAACTGCGTCGTGAACACGGTGGACTTGTTGATCGATCGTGCTTCGAGCATTTCGCACAGATCCTGCGCCTCGATGGAAGAGAGCTTGCGCATGCCGAAGTCATCCAGGATCAGCACATCAGGCCTGGCGAGTTTGTCGCGGTATCGCAGGTACGTGCCGCTGGATCGGGCCAGCGCGATGTTCTCCATCCACGTCGTGACGCTCATGAACAGCCCCGACTTGCCGCACGCACAGGCGTGTAAGCCGGTGGCCTGTGCGATGAACGTTTTGCCGACACCGGTCTGTCCGATCAGCAGCAGCGGGCGGCCCTCGCTCAACCACTGCAGGCTGTAGAGTTCTTTGATCTGCGCCTTGCTGATCGAGCGGCTGGCGGTAAAGTCGATGTCCTCGAACGCCGGACGCAGCGTGAGCTTGGCGGCCTTGATACGGTAGCCGGTTTTGCGTTCTTGCCGGGTATCGAGGAACTCGGCGTAGCTGGTCTGATCACGCGTGGCAACGGCGGTGCAAATCGCGCCGCCGACGGTGTTCCAGGAAATCGATGAAAATCTGAACATCGGCGGACCTTTGGCGCCTCCGGGCGCCTCAAAAAGCGCCCCGCAGGTGGTCCCCAACTGAGGAAATCGTTACTGGCGTCTGCCCAAACTCAGGCGAAATTTTGCTGTGCTTCTCGGTGCAATAACCCCGTTCTTTGTAACGTACAGCGTGATTTGCGCTTCCTCTCCATTCCGCGACCGCACTAATCCTTGGGGCAATGCTCCCTTCGAGGCCGCGCAGCGAATGTCGCTGCTGCCATACGTCGCAACAATTGGTGTAGCTATTGGTCTGGGGTATCTTTCGTGCAAGCCGATGCGCTCATCACGCTGCCGCCGCCGCGAAAAGCCAAGCCCGTGCCTACCTGGCTCATCCGGATATCGAACTCGCCGTGCGCGAGCCGAGCATACTGCCCAGCGTTGACCTCGCGCGCCTTAGCGCCGATCTGGTCGCGGGAAAACGCGCCTCGTTGCTGTGGAACGCTTACATCGAACGTCATCACTACCTCGGCCACCAGTTAATGCCCGGAGCTCAGTTGCGCTACTTCGTTCACTGCGCAGACACCGTCGTCGCCTGCATCAGCTTCGGTGCAAGCGCCTGGAAAACTCAACCGTGCGATGCCGCTATTGGCTGGAGCATCGAGCAGCGGCGCCGTAACCTGCACCTCATCGTCAATAACGCACGCTTCCTCATCCTGCCGTGGATCCACTGCAAAAATCTCGCCTCGCGCCTTCTCGCCCTGGTCAGCCGCCGCCTCGCCGACGACTGGCACGCACGTTACTCGTATCGGCCCGTCCTACTTGAAACCTTCGTCGAAAAGCCGCGCTTCCTTGGAACCTGTTACAAAGCGGCAAACTCGACACGCTGCATCGTCACAGCAAACCCATCAAAAGCGTGTGGATCTATCCACTCGTGCCCGACTACCGCCGCCAGCTCTGCGCTGGATAGATCAAACTTGCGATCGCGCACCATCCCGTGGCCTGTTAGCCTTAAAACTTCTGTGTAACAGAAAGTGAAGTAGACGCCTAACCAACGGGTATGGACTCCTCCGTCGAGTTGTTTTTTGAAATGATTTTGATTGACGAGCAGCGAGAGTCGGTTGCGGTCGGGTATTCGTCCTGTTGATGAGCGTCGTTTGCCGAGCTCTGGACATCATGAGATCCGGAGACACGGAGCCAATCGGTTCGAAGGCTTGAAACAGCCATGTTAGTTACCGGCTTCACCGTGTCGGGACCGAACCGCTGATCATGATCGAGATTATTTCATTGCAACGTAGATGGAGGGGCGTGCGTTTAAGCGGCGCGATTGGCGAAATTGCCATCGTGCTGATGAAGTGCCGCTCCGGCGGCGGCTATCTCTTTAGCGCGAAACCCGCCAGTAATCGAAATGGCTAAGCTCTGCTCTCACCGAATTAGCGAAATTTCTATAAAACAAGAATTTTGTGCGCTATTTCGATGTGAGCGGGTCCGCTAATTCGCGTGCGACGAGCTGCCTAACGCTGTTTCGAGACCTCGCGCATCAGCCGGTAGGTAAAGTCGACTTCCTGCCCGAAGGCCGCGACGCCGATGCGTTCGTCGCGACCATGGGCGCGTCCGTCATCCAGATCGTCGAACATCCCATCGATGCCGTAACTTGGCATGCCGACAATGCGCGTGTACTTGCTGTCGCTCGCACCGGCGGCCCATCTGCGAGAGGATCACGACATCGGGCCATAATTGGTGAACCACCTTTCCCACGATCGGCAAGATGTTGCCCGAGAGCGACGACCCCGGGCTTGGGGTCGCGGGTGTGATCACACTGATCTTGATGGTCGGATCGTCGAGCACGCGCGCGAGCGTATCGCGCACCGCGTGCTGCGACTCGCCGGGAATGATCCGACACTGCAACGTTGCCCGCGCACGCTGAGGCAGCGCGTTCTGGGCTTGGCCACCTCGATCAGGGTCGCGGTGCAGGTGGTGCGCAGCAGGATATTCGTCTCGACGACGGCCGATAGACGCTCAATTGCAGCCGGAGCGGGCGGCGTCTTTGCCGCGGCGAGCATATCGGAACGGGTCGAGCCCGTTTCGAGCGCCGCCCGGCGCTCGAAATACTGCCGGGTCGTATCGATAAGGTGCGTGGGGAACCGAAACTTCGAAAGTCGCGTCAAACCTGCACTCAAACGGTAGATTGGATTATCGGCGGTTGGCCGCGAACTGTGCCCGCCCTTATCGGTCACTTCCGCCTCGAACGCCATCGACATTTTCTCACTGGTCTGGACGCCGACACAGAGCCGGCGGACCCCTTTCATGCCCGCTTCGCCGCCGCCCGGGTTGATCACGAGATCAGCGTCGAGCAAGTCCCGGTGTTCGGTCAGCAGCCAGTCGACGATGTTGCGTTGCGGAATGAAATGCTCGCTCTTCATGCGAAGCAGCGCCGCGAGGACGGCTGCGCCGTGTCCCTTCATGTCTATCGTGCCGCGCCCGTACAGCCAGCCCTTGTCCTCAGTCAGAGGAAACGGATCGCGCGTCCAGTCTTCAGGCTTTGCCTCTACGACGTCGAGATGGCACAGATACAGAACCGGTTTGCCCTTTCCGCTGCCGTGGATGCGTGCCACGACGTTGCCGGCGCGTGGGTGGTCCTCCGGTATGAGCAGTTGCGCGTCCCGCGGAGCAAAGCCGGCTGCCAGCAGCCGCGCTTGTACCTTGCGTGCCAATTCGGTCGAGCCGACGTCGTGGGTCGAGCGAGTGTCGATCATTTCGCGCAGAATCTCGCGCGCAAGCATCGGCTCGCGAGCCTCCGGCGCGGCCAGGACCGGGGGCGCCGACCAGCGCCGATGCAGCGAAGAGGGAAGCGACGACCCCCTTCACCATGGGAAAGTGCTTTTGGCAGCTCGTGTGACGGGCATCGGCAGGCCTCCTGAGGGTGGGCGCGGTGATTATGTCTTCCAGACGCCTCAAACAGCGAGGATTGCCGCTAATTCGTTTGATGGTGGCGGGTTTTGGGTAGCATTCCGGTCTTAATGAACATTAGCGAAGGGGGATTCCATGAAAATGCCAATGCCGCGGTCAATCGCTCCAATTTTATTGAGCAGCATTCTTGGGTGCGCCGCGGGGATTGCACAGGCCGACATAACCATCGAACGCTCCACCTCCGTCGACGGCGTCGGCGCAATGGCGTTTGCGAATATGTCGGGCACTTCTAGAACCAGCATCTCCGGCGAGAGGTCGCGCACCGACAGCGACATGAAAATGCAGTCGAAGATCATCGGTTTCCTGGCGCGTAACGCCATGGGACCGAGCGCCGAGATCGTCCTCCTCGATCAGGACAAGCTCTACCATCTGAACATGAATAAGAAGGAATACACCGAGACCACCTTCGAGCAGCTGCGCGCGCAGATGCAGAAAATGTCGGACCAGATGAATTCAAGCGAGGATAAGAAGCAGCCCTCCGCCGTCGATCAATCGAAATGCGTGTGGTTACCCGCCAAAGTCGACGTCACCAAGAGCGGCGAGAAGGCTCAATTCGCCGGTTACGATGCGCAACGTGTGACCGTCACCGCCACCCAACCTTGCCAGGACAAGGAATCCGGGTCGATTTGCGAGGTCGCATTGGTTTTGGATCAGTGGACATCCGCCGACTTCGCGGAAAGCAGTGAAGCACGAAAATTCTATGGTGCCTACGCTTCCAAGATGGGCATGGACCCGTCGAACACACAAGACGTGTCCGAAAGAGCCAAGACCCTGTTCAGCCAGTACAAAGGTATTTGGACGGAAGTCGCGGCCAAGATGCAGAGCGTGAAGGGCTACCCTGTGAAAAGCAGCTTCACGCTCGGCGTCGGCGGTCCGCAATGCAAGGATTCAAATTCGCAACAAGCGCAGACCAGCCAAACTGACGATAGTTCGCCAAGCCAGGGCGGCATCGCAGGCGCGGTGATCGGCAAACTCGGCGGTCTCTTCCAAAAGAAGAAGGAAACTCCCGATGCGGCCGCCCCGCCGGCGGCACCTGCCGCACCGGTCGCGATGCCGCCGGGTGACGTGGCGTTGATGACGGTGTCATCGCAGCTGGTTTCGGTGTCGACAAATGCCGTGAGCGCAGATGTGTTCAACGTGCCGAATGGCTTCAAGAAAATAGAAACCAGGACTCAATGATAGGGCGCTCGGCTCAAAACGGCGGCCGCATCGCCGACTTTCCGGTTTCTTTGTCGACATAGAAAAGGGCCATCGGAATGTTATTGTACATGCTGGCGCCAATGTTGGCGGAGGCTACCTGGACATCGAAGCGGCAGTTGTAGCCCATCGGCGTCGGATTATCGCAGGCTTCCTTCTTGAAGAACTTGATCGTAATGGGCTCGCTGTTCTTGATCCCGGCCGTATGATTCATTTCGTACAACATGGCCTCTTTCATTTGAGATTCCGAAGGCTCACCGCCTCCCGCGCCCGCTGCGCCACAACCGGCCACGCTCAATATGCTTGCCGACAAAATGATTATCTGTGTTCGGCGCATGAATTTCCCCTCAAATTAGGTGCTTTTGATTCTTTGACCGCTGCGGTCCCTAAACGACGCCCATCCCGAGGACCCGGGATACGTCGGTTATCAAGCCGTATGCCGTAGTCTTGTCCAATCCGCCGGCGAGAACGTAACCTCGGCCACCCATTTCGACTGCCAGTCCATGTGCTGTCCGGGACACTTCGGCCCGGTGCGCGCCATGCCCATCGCTTGAGTGTGCGGAGTTTCTATCGGGAGGTTCGGCGCCTCGAAAGACGCCGCCCTGGCGGTGTACGTTGGAAAAAGCGATGTTTATGAATGCCTGCGGTGAAGGCGGCCGGCAGATGGAAAGCGCCTTGAGGTCGTTGGATCGGGCGTACTTCGGGTTGCTACACCGCGATTGCCTGCGCGCAGTGCGCGACCCCGACGCCGCACGCGATTTGGTTCAGGAGACCTTTATCAAGGTTTGGCAGCGTTGCGCGATCTTTCGAGGCGAGTCGGAACTAGCCGTGGATCCGCTCCATCTGCCGACGCGCAATACTCGATAGGCTGCGTCAACCGCAACGAGAAGTCCCGTTGGAACTGGACACCGGAATGACGCCAGAAGCTCAGGCAAGAGTGGCGGAGCTATCTTTGGAACAAGTGCCGGCGGCTGAAGACGCCGTGAAACAACGCCAGCTCGCGGCTTGCTTCGAGCGCTGCTGGAACAAATTCATCGAGGCCTCGCCCGAGCACGCGTTGGTCATCTCCTGGATTGCGGAAGATCGTCTGAGCCACGAGCAAATCGCGGCTTTGCTCGGCGCTCACCCGGGGCGACGCGCGAGTTCATTTCCCAGTGCCGCAAGCGCGCGCCTATACCTGGCCGGCTGGTACGCGCTGGCTTTCTTGGAGGGATAGCGATCGATGCGCGATGACGATGACATTTGGTTCGATTCCCTGGCCGGAGGCAGGGGCGATGAGCCGGAGAAGGCCGCCGCGGCAGCGCGCGCCAAGCGTTTGGTGTTATGGCTGGACGGCGCATTGCGCTATGTGCCATTCGCCGCGCTGCCGGCGATGGCCGATGAGTTATGCGATGTGGTGCGGGGTCTCATAACGGGATTGACGAAACGCGGCTCGGCTTGCACTGCGATCTCGGTCGGAAACGGCGCACTACCCGGCCTGGGATTTGCCGACGCCGCCTTCACCGAGACGCGTTTCAAGTCGGTGCTGCAGGACACCGGTGATTACTCGGTCTTGCACATCGGCACGCACTTTAGCCTGCGGTCCGGGAGCGTGATGCGCTCATTTCTAGTCCTGGGTGACGGCTCGCGTTTGAGCCTCGATGCCATCAGCAAGATGAGTTTTTCAGGCATCGATCTTGTGACGCTATCGGCGTGCCCGACAGCACTCGGCGGACTGTGAGCGGTGACGGCCGCGAGATCGAGGGCTTGAACGTGATCATGCAGCACGCGGGCGCACGTCAAGTGATCGCGAGCCTCTGGCAGGTCGAAGACAAGAGCACGGCCCTGCTAACTAATGCGCCAGCTATACGGCCATTTGGCCAAGTCCGGAGTCGACAGTGCGCGCGCCTTGCGGAAGGCGCAATTAGAGCTTCTCGCCTTTAGCGCCCACGAAGATGGGCCCGTTGAAAAGCCCGTTTCCGGTTCGAATCGAAATCGCAGCACGGTCTTTGCATTCGTTAGTGCCGGGGAAATGGCATAGTTGCGCTCGATAAACTCGCTCGGCCCAGTGCCGCTGAGTTCTTCGTTGGTCATGATGGCGCCGTCGACCAGAATCTTGAACCGACGATCGCGCTCCTCGCCCCAATAGGTCGCTTCTGCGCTGCCATGCTGCACTCAAAAAAGCCGCCAGAGCGCGCGTCGCGCCCTGCGCGCCCACGATAGGCAACGGCATACGAGATTTTTGATTCCAGTGAATGGTCACGCTCAGCGCCGGCCGGCCTCCCCGAGGCGCACGATGTCTGTGGAGCGCGAATCCAATTCTCGCAACCGGGCTTGCTCAGTGTTGAGTCGGGCTTGTTCCTGGCCGCCCTCAATGTGCGGGCGCGGAGACGAGATCGCAAAACTTCGCCATGTCGATGTTGCCGCCGGAAACGACCGCAACGATCGGTCCCGGCCCGACCTTTCCGGTGAGCGCCGCGGCCAGCGATAGTGATCCTGCGCCTTCCGCGATGACCCGGGCTTTCTCCGCCAGCATACGCATCGCTTCTTTGGTCTGCTCCAGACTGACGACGATTGCGCCGTCCACCACCGGCTTCAGCCGCTCCCACATGCGCGGGAAGAGACTTTGGCCGCCCGCGCCGTCGACGAACGAAGCTTTCCAAGCTTTGAATACCTGCGGCGATCCCATGGAAAACGACAAAGCCGTCGGCGCGGCCGTCTCGGGTTCGACTCCCCAAATCTTGATCGCCGGTTTCAACGCCTTCAAGGCACTGCCGACTCCGGTTATGAGTCCGCCGCCGCCGATGGCGGCAATGACTGCGACCGTGTCCGGTGCGTCTTCGAGTATTTCGAAACCCATGGTGCTGTGGCCCGCGATGAAGTTCTGGTCATCGAAGGGATGCACGAACGTTCCGGTCACTCCCTGATAGGCGCGATCACCGAGGGCGCGCCATGCGGCCTCGTAAGACACCGGCACAAGTCTTGCGCCGAGGGCCCGCATCCGATCGATCTTTGCGGCGGGCGCCGTCTCGATCGCGACCACTGTGCAGGGGACGCCCGCCAATCTGGCGGCATATGCGACGCCCTGACCCGCATTGCCCGCGCTAATGGTCCACACTCCCAGCCTGCGTTCGGCCTCCGAGAGCATCGCCACGGCGTTGACGGCGCCCCGAAGTTTGTACGAATTCGTGGCCTGCAAATTCTCGAGCTTGAGGCGGATGTCGGGGAAATTCGGCCCGAGGTCAAGACGCACCAGCGGAGTGCGCACAATACTGCCGGCAATTCTGCGCCGGGCATCCTGCATTTCAGCCAACGTCAACGGCTGGACCGCCTCGAGCGTATTGAGCACAGCTTAATTCCTGGTGACTTAAGTGATTTGATGTTACGCCGGTCGAATGATGGAGGCGCCAGTGATCTCGTGCAAATTGCGCGCGCCCACTCCCACCATGGCGAGCCGCAACTCGTTGTCCAGCAATTCGAGCACGCGATCGACGCCGGGCTGTCCATAGGCGCCCAGTCCCCAAATGTAGGGCCGGCCGATCCCGACCGCGGTCGCACCCAAGGCCAGGGCTTTGAGAACATCCGTGCCGCGCCGGACGCCGCCATCGAGAATCACCGGAACGCGACCGCGTACCACAGCCGCGATTTCGGGCAGGCACTCCAATGTGCCGCGACCGGTATCGGTGGCCCGTCCGCCGTGGTTGGAGACGATAATGCCATCCGCGCCATGCGCAACCGCGAGGTCCGCGTCCTGGGCAGCCTCCAGTCCTTTAATGAGGATTTTCATCTTGGTGATGTTTCTCAGCCGTTTGATGAAGTCCCAGGTGAGCGACGGCGATGTGGTTTGCAGGCCGGCCGCATCAATCTGCGAGAACATCGGGCGCGAAGAGAACGGTGATCCGGTCGGCGCGTGGCAGGCGGTGCAGATTCGTGTATCGGTGCGTGCGAGCCGCAGGGCCGTCTCGATGTTCCTGCCGGCCGGCAAATCCACCGTTACCGCAACGACAGGGCAGCCGGCGGCCTCGGCGCGTTTCACTAATTTCGTGGTCACATCGAAACTGGAGGTTGTATAGAGTTGGAACCAGACGGGCGCGCCGCGCGCCGCAATGACATCCTCGACGCCGGTGGACGTGACCGTCGAGAGAATTTGCAGGTGACCCCTGGCCTTCGCGGCCCTCGCAACTGCGATTTCTCCTTCCGGGTGGAAGGCTCTCTGCGCCCCGAGCGGACATAGAACAATGGGACTGCTGAACTTTTCGCCGAACAACTCGACACTCAAGTCGATTTTGCTGACGTCGATCATTCGGCGTGCCTGCAATTGATAGTGCGAATAGGCCGCGCGGTTTGCTCTGAGCGTGTCTTCTCCGTCTACGCCGCTGACCAGGTAGCCCCAATGGGCTGGCGGTATGTTGCGGTGTGCCACAGGCTCGAAATCGAAGACATCCAGTGCATCGACGGCACGAGAGATCAGACTGTCGCCGCTGGGCGCTGCGGGCGCCTGTGCAAGGGACCTGCTGAAATATCCCAGGCCCGTATATAACGGGCTGGCGGCCAGAAAGCTGATAAAGGCACGCCGACTATTCATATTAGGTTTTTCTCGCTCAGATAAGTGTTGATTGCCGCAGCGCTACCGCCGGAATCAGCCAAGCCGATGTAGCCATCCGGGCGTATCAAGTATGCCGCGTTGCGCTTAAGTCCCGATTGCCCCATTCCCGCATCCCACGGGAAAACGTGCAGCGGAATCCTTTTGGCGTCAGCGAGCGCGCGCAAGTCAGGAGCGGCGTCGCCGTACACGTGGATCTGCCAATCCATGGACGCCAACGCGGCGAAGTTGTGCTCGTCGCCCTGGCCTATCTTCACCCATGGCAATCGATCGCCGCCATGCAATTTCCCCGCTTCGCCGCGGCTCAAGAGGCTGTCGCGGTAATTCACGGCGATTTGCGAGACTGTGCGGAAAGCGAATCTACGCATCGCGGGTAGACGAAAAAATGCGGGCGCCAACGCGGGAATGACTTTGGTACGCACGAAACGGGCGAATGAGCGGTCGCTGATCACCGCGGTGAATGCACGATCGGTGGTCGCGACCAATCGCCGCGCGAATGCGATTCGTTCCGGCTCGTAGCTATCGAGCAGGAGAGCGCTGCGCGGTTCCTTGAGCGAGGCAGCCAGCTTCCAGGCGAGATTGACTGCATCGCCAATGCCGGTGTTCATTCCTTGACCGCCGACCGGGCTATGGATATGCGCGGCGTCGCCCAACAAGAACGCGCGGCCCTTGCGAAATTGCTGCGCAACGCGATGATGAACGCGGTAGGTTGAAAACCAATTGACCTTCCTTACATCAATCCGAAGATTCTGCATGGCCCGGCCCCGCATATCCTCGAAATCAAGATGTTCGTGGTCCTTTGCCGCAGCATCGCGGATCGACCCGATCAGACGCGCTTCGCCGGCTTGTTGCAGCGGGAACACAGCGAGGAAGTCGGCGACCTCGAGGTCGACGTGCAATTCGCCATTCATCGGGGGGCCGGCCGCGTCGATATCCGCAACGTAGAACAAATGGTCGTAGGTGCCGCCGGGGAATTCTGTGCCGAGCATCTCGCGCACTCGGGAGCGCGCGCCATCGCAGCCGGCGAGGTACGCATAGCTGCCGACTTCGTCGGCGCCAGCTTTGCGTAATGTCGCGCGAATTTCACCGCCGCGATCCTGGAAATCAACGAGTTCTACCTGGCGCTCAATTTCGATGCCGAGCCCGCCAAGGTGCTTAATCAGTAATGCTTCATGTTCGTCCTGCGGAAAAATAATTGGAAAGGGGAACGGGGTGAGACCTTGTCCCAGATTCTCGAGCGGAATGCGGGCGGCGGGCCTGGTTTTAACCCAAAGATTTATGGCGGGGACCTTGTGGCCGCGGTCAACCACGGCTTGAGCGAGTCCGAATTGTTGATAGAACTCAAGCGTGCGTCCTTGGACGGCCAGTGCCCGTGATGTCGTTCCCGAGGCCGCAAGCTTGTCGACGATTCTGACCCTCACCCCGAATCGGGTGAGCCACAGGGCCAGCACCAAGCCGGTCGGACCTGCGCCAACGATAAGCACATTGGCTTGATTGTGCTTGTCGATCTAGCTCACTCGGGAAAATCGCAAGGCGGCGCGAGTTTTCGATTTGGCGGCTTCCTCTTCGCGATTTCTCGCAGACGCGTTGGTTTGCAGCAAGTTGAGCAGCCTGCGCGACGCGGCTTCAATTTCATCAATCGCGCTGAGGAAAGCCGGCTCATTGGCTTTGGACGGAGTATGAAAACCGCTCACCTTACGTACGAATTGCAGAGAGGCTGCGCGAATTTCATCGTCGGTCACGGGAGGATTGAAGTTGAACAGGGTTTTGATGTTGCGGCACATGAGGACGCAAATAATCCGCGCTGGCCGCTTTGTTTGTCAAGCGTCCAAGATTGCGCCCAACAGCCCAAAAATATGACCCGCGGCAGGCAGCGAGCCGATCACGATCACCTTCAAATGGGCGCGCCCCGGGTCGTAAATCGTTTCGACGCGCAGCGCGGAGCCATCATGCCGCGGCGTCTTTACGGCGCTGCGAAGATGATCAGCAACTCGGAGCGCTGTGTTTTCGGTTACGGCATCCATTTGCACGACGCTGGAAACCTCGGCGCGCCGACGCCGCGCAACTGCGTCGCGTGTATTGCTGGCGCCGACAATCGCTTCGAGTTCTTCGCGCGCGACACGATATTGCTTGCCGATGCGAATTGCTTTGAGGCGCCCCGCGCGAACATAGGTGCGCACAGTTCTGACATGAAGCCCAAGCCGTTCGGCCACCTGATCGAGTGAGTAAAAGCGGGTTTCTTGGTCCATTACATTAAAATGCAGAGAAAGACCCTATAAGTCAATATGTAACGCCCGTATAGGTATGTTTAGGTAATAACCTACCCGCGCTCGCCAGAAGGTCAAATAACAATTAGGCTGGGACCATACCCGCCGAGGATGAATTTTGTACCTTCCCGCGCCATTCAACGAAAGCCGCCCTGAGGTCATGCACGCGCTGATGCGCGCGCACCCGCTTTGCACGCTGGTGACACAGTGCGACTCCACGGTCGTGGCCAATCATGTGCCGGTGCAAACGCTCGATGAACCTAAGCCGCTCGGGTGTATCCGTGGCCACATCGCGCGGGCCAATCCACTGTGGCGGGATTATCGGGCTGAGACGCAGGCACTCGCCATCTTTCAGGGTCCGCAGGCTTATATTTCACCCTCCTTCTATCCGTCCAAGACCGAAACCGGCGAGGTCGTGCCAACGTGGAATTACGCCGTGGTGCACGCCAACGGCACGCTGCGATTCATCGAGGATTCCGGCTGGCTGCGTGATTTCGTCGCGGGACTGACGGCGACGCACGAAGTGCCGCGCTCCGTGCCTTGGAAGATCGACGACGCACCCGCCCCTTACATCGATAAGATGCTGGGCCTGATCGTCGGATTCGAGTTTTCGATTGCCACGCTGTCGGGCAAGTGGAAGGTGAGTCAAAACCGCTCGCAAATGGACCGGCAGGGCGTGATGCGCACTTTGCAAAGCGCGGACGCTGCGGACTCGCATGAAATGGCGGCGATGATGGCGGCTTTGGCGCGCGAACCGGAATCACCGACCGACCGATGAAGTGGTCCGTACTCGATCAGTCTCCCTCCTCGGCCGGAAGCGCTCAGGACGTCGCGATCCGCGATTCCATCGCGCTGGCGCAACACTGCGATGCATTGGGCTATGAGCGCTTCTGGGTCTCGGAGCATCACAACAGCGCCAGCATCGTCGGGACGGCGCCGGAAATTCTGATCGCAGCGGTCGCAGCGATGACGCGGCGGATTCGCGTGGGCAGTGCGGGTGTCATGCTTCCGCACTACTCGGCACTCAAAGTGGCGGAACAATTCCGAGTGCTCGAGGCAATCGCCCCGGGCCGCATTGATTTGGGAGTGGGGCGCGCACCGGGATCCGATGGGTTGACCGCCCATGCACTCAATCCTCATTCACACGGCGCGGAGGAATTTCCACGGCAAGTGCAGGAACTTCAACATTGGGTTTCCGGTATAGAACTTCCTGCGGGTCATCCCTATCGCAATATCATGGCGCTTCCGAAGAGCGGCAGTAGTCCGCAATTGTGGATATTGGGAAGCTCGGATTACGGTGCACAGCTGGCCGCACATTTAGGACTTCCCTATGCGTACGCCTATTTCTTCACGCAAGGAGCGGGGGTCGAAGAGGCTCTGAGTTTGTATCGCAGGAACTATCAGCCAACCGAACGCTATCCGCGTCCGCAGGCGACGATTTGTGTGTGGGCACTGGCTGCCGACACCGAAAGCGAGGCGCGGCGCCTGCTTAAGACCCGAGAATATTGGCGTGCGGGTTTTGAGAAGGGCTTGAGGCTGCCGCTGGAATCCCCGGAACACGCTGGCGTCTATCCGTACAGCGACGCGGAACGCGTAATGATCGACAATCTCCGTGCCAAGGCATTGGTGGGAGACGCCGCCCAAGTTGCGGATAAGCTGAATGCATTGGCACGTAAACTGGAACTGGACGAGATCGTTATTAATACATGGACTTTTGATCCGGCCGCGCGGCGACATTCGTATCAGCTCTTGGCCGACGCGTTTGGTTTGGCGTCCGTGGCAGGCCAGACCCAATGAGCACCATTCAATCTGCAAGCTTCATCATAAAAACGTCGCGGCTCGATTTGCGTGAACTGGAATTTGGCGACGCGGCATTTATCTTGGAGCTGCTGAACGAGGCCGGATTCATCCGCTTCATCGGGGACAAGGGAGTCAGGACGCTGGCGGAGGCTCGCGACTATATTCATCAAGGACCGATGGAGAGCTACAGGCACAATGGCTTCGGCTTGTACGCGGCCTGCCTGGGCGATGGGACGCCGATTGGGATTTGCGGTCTGGTCAAGCGCGAAGGGTTGAATGCTCCGGACGTGGGGTTCGCGTTTCTGTCGCGATACTGGTCTTCAGGGTATGCCGTAGAATCCGCGGCCGCGGTTCTCGCTCATGCGAGGGACACTCTGCGCATCAAGCGGGTGGTCGCGATCACTTCGCCCAATAACTGGTCGTCAATCGCCGTCTTGGAAAAAATCGGCATGAAATTCGAGCGCATAATCCGTTTGGTGGACGATAGTCCCGAGCTCAAGCTGTTCGGCTTGGCAAACAACTGATACCCGGCGTTTAAAAACTGCAATTTCGCGGAGATATTTATGCATCCCCTCCCGCATCACTACACTGTCAACGCATCTGTCCGTCCGGACGGCGATGTGCCGCTGTCCACTGAGGGTGTTCGAGTTATCGAATCCTCGCCGCCGAAGGAATTCGATGGCCCGGGCAATCAGTGGTCGCCCGAAGGTTTGCTGACCGCGTCCGTGGCGGATTGCTTTGTCTTAAGCTTCAGGGCCATTGCGACCGCTTCGAAATTCTCCTGGCACCGGCTCGAGGCGCGCACCCAAGGAACATTGGACCGGGTCGAAGGCAAGATGCGCTTCACGCGCTTCGACACACACGCCAAGCTGCATGTCGCAGCAGGCGCTGATCTCGAGAGAGCAAAGAAACTTTTGGAAAAGGCGGAGAACAGCTGTCTGGTCTCCAACTCGCTCAACAGTGAGCGGCACTTGACCATGGAAGTGGTGACCGGCTGAACCATGCCGTCATGGATCCGCTTGTTGCGGCCACGGCGTGCTCTCGCAGCGACGAGCGAGACCGTGAGCTATCCGGCTTCGCGCAATGCTCGGACAATGAACTGCTCGTTGTGTGCCCCGTATGCGGCGCATCCGCGGCAATCTCGTTTCTGATCTCGATATTCATCCAAGCCGTCCATCAAAAAGCAAGGGCCTCACGAGAGGGCCCTTGCTGTATTGCATCGCCATTGTCCCTGCGATCAATCGTCCATCAAGAAGCTGCGCAGCTGCTCGCTGCGGCTGGGATGACGCAGCTTGCGCAGCGCCTTGGCTTCTATCTGACGGATCCGCTCGCGGGTGACATCAAACTGCTTGCCGACTTCTTCGAGCGTGTGATCGGTGTTCATGTCGATCCCGAAACGCATGCGCAAGACCTTGGCTTCGCGCGGCGTCAGCTGCGCCAGTACCGAATGCGTGGTTTCGCGCAGGCTTTCCGTGGTCGCGGAATCGATGGGCGACGATACCGAGGTGTCCTCGATGAAATCGCCCAGGTGCGAATCCTCATCATCTCCAATGGGGGTCTCCATGGAAATCGGTTCCTTGGCGATCTTCAGCACCTTGCGGACCTTGTCTTCCGGCATTTCCATGCGCACCGCGAGCTCCTCAGGGGTCGGCTCGCGTCCCATCTCCTGCAGCATTTGACGCGAGATGTGGTTCAGCTTGTTGATGGTTTCGATCATGTGCACCGGAATGCGGATGGTGCGCGCTTGGTCGGCAATGGAACGGGTGATAGCCTGACGAATCCACCAAGTCGCATAGGTTGAGAATTTGTAGCCGCGCCGGTATTCGAATTTGTCGACGGCCTTCATCAGGCCGATGTTACCTTCCTGAATCAGGTCCAGGAACTGCAGGCCGCGGTTGGTGTATTTCTTGGCGATCGAGATCACCAAGCGCAGGTTCGCTTCGACCATTTCCTTCTTCGCGCGCCGCGCCTTCGCTTCGCCGATCGAAACCTCGCGGTTGATTTCCTTGATCTCATTGATGAGGACGTGGAACAGGCCTTCCAGATCCTTGAGCTTGTTCTGGCGCCGCTCGATCTCGTCCTTGAATTTTGCAAGCGGTCCCGAATAGCGCTTCTTCGCCTTGATGTGCTTGTCGAGCCAGCGGGTGCTGGTTTCGTTCTTCGGAAACGTCGAAATGAAATCCTTGCGCGGCATGCCGGCCTGCTTGATGCAAAGGAACATGATTTCCTTTTCGAGCAGCCGGACTTCGGTCACGTGTTGGCGCAGATTGTCGATCAGCTGATCGAACATCTTCGGCGAGAGCTTGAGCTCCATCAATTCGCCGCAGATCTTCTTGCGAATCTTCAAGGTCTTGGGATCCTTCGATCCGAGCTTGTCGAGTGCATTCAAGAATTGATGATGCACCTTCGCGATCGAACTGAAGCGCTTCGCGGCTTCCTCCGGATCCGGGCCGGTGTCGATGGCCTCTTCTTCTTCATCGCCATCCGCCTCGTCGTCGTCGTTGGCGGCTTCCTCGCGTTCCAGCGCCATCATCTTCGGATTCTGCGGCTGCGCAATTTCGTCCGGCGCATTCGGATCGACGAAGCCGACAATGACATCGACCAGCCGCATCTGCCCGGCCTTGACGGTTTCGTAATGCCGCAACAGCAAGTCGTACGTGCCCGGGTAGCTGCCGAGCGCAATCTTCACGGCTTCGAGGCCTTCTTCAATGCGCTTGGCGATGCGAATTTCGCCCTCGCGGGTCAGCAGCTCGACCGTGCCCATTTCACGCATGTACATGCGCACAGGATCGGTGGTACGCCCGAACTCGGCGTCCAAGTTGGCGAGTGCCGCGGTGGCTTCTTCGACCGCCTCTTCATCGGGAGCGGCGGTGGCGTCGGTCAGCAGCAACGACTCGGCATCCGGCGCCTTTTCGTACACCGGAATACCCATGTCGTTAATCATGTTGACAATATCTTCGATCTGCTCCGGATCGACGATTTCGCTCGGTAGGTGATCATTGACTTCAGCGTAGGTGAGGTAGCCCTGTTCCTTGCCGCGCGCGATCAATAATTTCAATTGCGACTGACGCTCGTCCGCGATTTGAGTCGCTGTGCCTGCTGGCGCTTTTTTGATCAAGGTGGACGCCTCGTTTGAGAGTCTGGACATTTTAAAATGCAAGCCGAGCAGTATACGATTTTGGCTATTCCGTAGCCACTTTTGCTACCGGGTCAGGAGGATGCCCGGGAGCGGCCCTTGGACTTGAGAAGACTGCTTAATTCGGCCTTTTCATCGTAATTCAAGCCTAATTCCTGCGCTTTCTTCAATAATTCGTCCATTCGGCGCCCCGGACCGTATTCCTCCAATAGCTTTTCGACCGCCATCTTCAGTTCCTTAGCCGCAGCCGCCGTGTCCGCCACCAGGGGGTCTTGCATGCCCAGGGTCGTCAGCCGCTCATGCTCGGGGCGGTCCCGCCAACGTTCCAAAAGCATCGCGGTATTGGGCGAGGAGGCCGTCGCGGCCTGCTCGAGCAGCTCCTTGAGCACGGAAACCCCGGGTTTATCGATGCTGCTGAGCAGATCCGGATCCTCAATAGCGCCCGCCGCAGCCGGGTGGTGCAGCACCAGCGTGATGGCCTGGGTCAGCAAATTGCCGCGCCCGACACTCATTCGACCGCGCGGCCGAACCCGGAGTTCCGAGCTGTGCGAGCCGGGCTTATTCGCGCCCGTGACGAAGAATTCCTTGAGTTTACGGGCCGGCATGCCGACCCGGGCTGCAAGCCGGTCAGCCAGCATCTCCCGATAAATGCCCTCCGGCATGCGTGCAAACAAGGGTCCTGCCAAGGCTTTTAACTTTGCGCGTCCGTCAACGTGATCCAGGTCGACATCCGCGATCAACTGTTGCACCAGGTATTCGGACAGCGGCAGCGCTTCTTTCATGCGAGTCTCGAAAGCCTGTGCGCCTTCCGCGGCGACCAATGTGTCCGGATCGTGCCCCTCGGGCAAGAACATGAATTTCAATTCACGTCCGTCCTGAGCCATAGGCAGCGCATTTTCCAGCGCCCGCCACGCCGCTTTGAGTCCGGCGCGATCGCCGTCGAAGCAGAACACGACCTCGTGGGTCTGGCGGAAGATCTTGTTCAGGTGTTCCTGCGTGGTCGCAGTACCCAAGGTGGCCACGGCATAGGTGATTCCTGCCTGATGCAGCCGCACCACATCCATATAGCCCTCCACAATCAGCAGCCGATTGAAATCCGCGCGCGCCTGCCGCGCTTCGTGCAGCCCATACAGTTCGCGGCCCTTGTGAAACAGCGGGGTCTCCGGCGAGTTCATGTACTTGGGCTCGCCTTGATCGATCACGCGGCCGCCGAAGCCGATCATCCGGCCGCGCGAGTCGCGAATCGGGAACATCAGCCGGTCGCGAAATCGATCATAGAAACCACTGGTTTTCTCGCCGCTGCGCTCCAGGATGAGGCCGACCTGCAGCAGCCGGCGCCGCTCATCTTCAGAAGTACCGAAACGTTTCAGCAGCGCTTCCCACGCATCGGGCGCGTACCCTAAGCTGAATTTGGCGCAGGTTTGCGCATCGATGCCGCGGCGCTGCACGTAGGCCTGCGCGCGCGCATTGTCGGACAAATTTTGTTCGAAAAAACGCGCGGTGCGCAGCATGAGATCGTGCAGGTCGGCGCTGCCCGGTTCCTGCTCTTTTTGTGCCTCGCGCGGCAATTCGAGTCCGGCGCGCTGCGCCAGATCCGCCACCGCATCGAGGAATTCCATTTTTTCGTACTGCATGAGAAAGCCGATGACCGTGCCGTGCGCGCCGCAGCCAAAGCAGTGATAAAACTGCTTCTCCGCGCTGACCGAAAATGACGGGGATTTTTCGCTATGAAACGGGCAGCAGGCTTTGTACTCGCGGCCGGCCTTTTTGAGCGGCACGCGCGCGCTGATGATCTCCACGATATCCGAGCGCGATACGAGTTCGTCTAGAAACGAGTCAGGAATTCGGCCGGTCATGGACCGCCCCCCAAACGTGGAATTCTTGGCGGGCTCTTGAGCTATCCGCCGAGTCTGGCTTTGATCTTCGCCCCGACGGCGCCCATGTCGGCCCTGCCCTGCGCCTTGGTCTTGATGAGGCCCATGACCTTGCCCATATCCTTGATGCTGCCGGCGCCGGTGGCCGCAATGGTTTCGCTGATCAGAGCATCGAGTTCTGCGGCGCTCAGCTGTGAGGGCATATAGCTCTGCAGCAGGGTGATCTCCGCCGCTTCCTTGTCCGCCAGGTCGAGGCGGTTGCCGGCTTTGAACTGCTCAACCGATTCCTTGCGCTGCTTGATCATTTTCTCGAGCACGCTCAAGACCTGCGCATCATCCAAGGAAATGCGCTCATCGACTTCACGCTGTTTGATGCCGGAGGTGATCATGCGGATTACGCCGAGCCGCTCCTTCTCGCCGGAGCGCATCGCCGCCTTCATATCGTCGGTAATTCGCTCTTTGAGGGTAGCCAAACCGGGACCAATTCCCTTAGTAGGAAGCTCGTGACGGTGCAGCCGCGGGAGGACTGGCCGGCTGCTGTCCCGTGCCTCGCATGTTTTCACGCGACAGACGCTTTAAATGCCGTTTCACCGCAGCGGCTTTTTTTCGCTTACGTTCTTGGGTCGGCTTCTCGTAGAATTCACGGCGTCGCAGCTCGGTGAGGACGCCCGCCTTTTCACAGGCACGCTTGAAGCGACGCAGGGCGGCATCAAAATATTCATTCTCACGAACGCGAACGCTGGGCATTCAAACCTCAATTGGTGGCACGGCCGCTTAGATTGGCGACAGGGGGGCGCATTCTAAAGTGCGCCCCCGCAAAAGGCAAAAAATATGCGTGTTTTAGGCATCGAGAGCTCATGCGACGAGACCGCAATCGCCGTCTATGACGAGGCAGATGGCCTTCTGTCGCATCGGCTTCACAGCCAGGTCGCGATGCATCGAGCCTATGGGGGGGTGGTGCCCGAACTTGCCTCCCGGGACCACGTTCGCCGTCTGTTGCCCCTGGTCAAAGAGACCCTGGCGGCGGCGGAATCGGATAAAGCGTCAATTGACGGGATCGCCTATACCGCGGGCCCCGGGCTGATTGGTGCTTTGCTGGTCGGCGAGGGATTCGCCGTAGCTTTAGCCTCGGCCTGGGGAAAGCCCGCGCTCGGTATTCACCACTTGGAGGGCCACCTCCTGGCGCCCTTGCTCGAGCCCCAGCCGCCGGCCTTCCCATTCCTCGCCCTGCTGGTCTCCGGCGGCCATACCCAGCTCGTGGATGTCGCCGCGTTGGGCCGCTATCGGATACTGGGCGAGACCCTCGATGATGCAGCCGGCGAGGCCTTCGACAAGACCGCCAAACTGCTCGGGCTGCCTTACCCGGGCGGCGCCGCTTTGGCGACACTCGCGCAGAACGGCCGCAGCGGAGAATTCGTCTTCCCAAGACCCATGTTGGACCGGCCTGGCCTTGATTTCAGTTTCAGTGGCTTGAAGACGGCGGCCCTAGTAGCCTTGCGCGGCCGCGAATTGAGCGACTCCGTCCGCGCCGATGTGGCGTGCGGCTTCGAGGAAGCCGTCGTGGAGACCTTGGCGGAAAAGTGCCGACGCGCTCTTCGCCAAACGAGTCATCAGCGCTTGGTCGTGGCGGGCGGAGTGGGCGCGAATCGTCGATTGCGCGAACGGATCGCAACCGTCGTGCGGGACTTGGACGCGGAACTCTATTTCCCGCGCCCGGAATTTTGCACGGACAATGGGGCCATGATTGCGCTGGCCGGCTGCATGCGGCTGGCGGCGGGCTTGCGCAGCGGTTTGGGCGTGAGCGCCCGGGCCAATTGGGAACTGACGGCCATTGGTGATTGATCATCGGGGATTGAGTCGTTGCATGGATAAAATTTTCATTCACGCATTGAAGACCGAGGCCATCGTCGGCATTTTCGACTGGGAACGGCAGGTCAAGCAGACGGTTGTCATGGACATCGAGTTCAGCGCCGATATTGCCAAGGCTGCGCTGTCCGATTCCATCGAGGACACGCTGAACTACAAGGGCGTCGCAAAGCGCGTGCTCGCCTTTGTCGACGAATCCAGCTTTCATCTGGTGGAAACGCTGGCCGAGCACGTCGCCATGCTCATTCTGGAAGAATTCGGCGTGAGCTGGGTGAGCATTGCTTTGAGCAAGCCCGGCGCCATTCGCGGCTCACGCGATGTCGGCGTGATGCTCGAGCGCACCGTTCAGGATTTGGCAACGTGGCGTACGCGCGCCGCGGCTGCAACCTGATGTGCCGCCAGGTTTAAATGCTGCGGCCGCCGTCAACCGCAATGATTTGTCCGGTGATATATGGCGCGTCCTTCGCCAGGAACAGCGCGGTGCGGGCAATATCCTGCGGCGTCCCCTGGCGCTCAAGCGCGGTCTTGCCGATGATTTCGCGCTTCAATTCCTCGTCCATGTCTCCCTCCGGCCAGAGAACCGGTCCCGGGGCAATGCCATTGACGCGGATTTCCGGACCCAGCTCTCGCGCTAGTGAACGCGTCAGCATGGCGAGGCCCGCCTTGGCGGCGCTGTAAACCGGATGCGCCTTTAAGGGACGCAAAGCATGAATGTCGATCATATTGATAATGAGTCCGCGCTGCGCCCGCAGGCTGGGTGCCGCGGCCTGCGCCAAGAACAGCGGCGCCTTCAGATTGCTCCCCATCAAATCGTCCCATTGCGATACCGTGATCTGGCCGACCGGTGTCGAATAGAAGCTCGAGGCATTGTTGATCAAGATGTCCAAGCGGCCGAATTCGAGCAGAGCCGCCGCGACCAATTTCTCCGGCGCCTCAACATTCAACAGTTGTGCGGCAAAGATCGCGGCAGAGTGTGCGCGCACGCGGTTGAATTCATCCGCCAGGGCAATGGCGGCCGCCCCCGACGAGCGATAATGGATGAGAATGTTGGCGCCGGCCGCATGCAGCGTGCGCGCAATCTCGGCGCCGACGCGCCGCGCGCCCCCGGTGATCAACACGACTTGATCGCGCAGCGCAAAATTGTCATTCATGACGACCATGCGCCGCAACGATACCTCAAGAGCTGCGGCGGCGCGAAATGACGCTGCACGACCCCGCCGCCGAGCACCGCGCTGCGGCCGAGCACCGCGCTGCGGCCGAGCACAGCGCGCGCTTGCGCGATCTGCTGGCTGCTGAAATCAATGCAGCGGGCGGCTGGCTCAGCTTCGAGCGATTTATGGATCTTGCGCTGTACGCGCCAGGCTTGGGATACTACAGCGGCGGTGCTGAGAAACTGGGCGGGGGCGGCGACTTCACGACGGCGCCGGAAGTCTCGCGTTTGTTTGGCGCATGCGTGGCCGTCCAATGCGCAGAGGTCCTGCGCAAGACAGGCGCGGGTTCCATATTGGAAATCGGCGCCGGCAGCGGCCGTTTGGCGGTGGATATCCTGGCGCGTCTCGAGACCCTCGGTCAGCTCCCGCAAAACTATTGGATCCTCGAAGTCAGCGCAGACCTGCGCCAACGGCAGCGCGAGCATCTTGAGAAAAGGCTGCCGCGATTGCTTACCCGAGTTCATTGGCTCGACCAGCCACCCGAGCAACCTTTCGACGGCGTCATTCTCGCGAACGAGGTGCTGGACGCGTTGCCGGTGGCGCGCTTTCGCTGGCACTTGAGTGCGGTGGAGGAGCTGGGCGTCGAGATCCGCGGGGTCGCGCGCACTTGGGAATTCACGTGGGGTGCGCGCCCGGCGAAGGCCGCGATGCTAGAGGTTTGCCGCGAACTGCGCGAAGTCAAGGGCCCGTGGGAGGACGGTTATGTGTCCGAGTACTGCCCGCGCCTCGGCGCATGGACCCACGCAGTCACGGAGCCGTTGCGACGAGGTGCGGTCTTCTGGTTCGACTACGGCCTGCCGCGCGCGCAGTACTATTTGCCGGAGCGGCACGAAGGCACATTGGTATGCCATTTCCGGCATCGTCTCAGCCACGATCCGTTCGCGAACCTCGGCTTGCAAGACATCAGCGCCTGGGTGGACTTTACCCGCGTGGCCGAGGCGTCGAGAGACCGAGGCTTTGAGCTCGCCGGCTTTACGACCCAGGCGCATTTTCTGGCGGGATTGAATATTGATCAGGAGATGCAGCTCGCTGCGGACGGCGATGAGAATGCTCTTGCGCGCCTCGCCAACCAGGCGCGGCAGCTGATGATGCCGGGAGAAATGGGCGAGCGCTTCAAGGCGATGGCGTGGCTGCGAGGGCTCGATCTACCGCTGTCGGGCTTCGCGCTCCTGGACTTGCGGCACTCGCTCTAGGAATCGAGAAATGGGAGATCACATGCGCGCGAAAATCGCGGTACTGGACGACTATCAGGGCGCGGCGCTCAAGCTGGCGGACTGGTCTGCCGTCACGGCTCGCGCCGAGGTGGAGGTATTCAAGGACCATCTGTCTGATGCGGACGCCGTGGCGAACGGTTGCTTCCGTGCTGGCAACGTCTCACATGGGTTACGTGTCGCGCGGCGTGTACGGACGATTCTATCGCGACACGGTGGCAAACATCATTGCATGGCTGGACGCGAAGAAGTCAGTTCCGTGATGGCGCGCAGGCGCCGCTGGTGGATGCGTTCGGCAATCAACGGGCCCACCTGATCAGCGATATCCTCGGACGTTGGCTTGATCGTGGCCGCCGCATCGCGCGCCGCCTGCAGGTATGGCCGCTGAGGATAAGGCTCTTCCTCCAGGCCTAAGCGGCCGCGCGAATCCGCTTCGCAGGCCAGGAGCGCCTGCGCAAATCGCTCCGGCCGTCGGAACGCGTCGACCTTTTCCAGGATTCCCAAGATAGTGTTGGCGCGCAGCTCGAACGCACGGTGCACATTGCCGTGATAACGGGCCACGATGATGCTGAGATCGCGATACTCGCCCGGCAGCTTGAACCGATCGCACAGGGTTTCGATCAGCGTCACGCTGCGCTCCTCATGTCCCCTGTGACCGGGCCACTCCGCATGCGGCGTCGTACCCTTGCCAAGATCGTGAACCAGCGCGGCGAAGCGCACCTTGGTATCGGCGCTCAAACGCACCGCTTGATCCAGCACCATCAAGGTATGCACGCCGGTATCGATTTCCGGGTGCCATTTTTCTGGCTGCGGCACGCCGAACAGGACGTTGATCTCCGGGAACACGATTTTCAAGGCGCCGCAATCGCGCAGCACCTGAAAAAATACGCTGGCGCCGTTTTCGCGCAGTGCCTTTTCAGTTTCCTGCCAAACGCGCTCGGCCACCAGGGCGTCGACCTCGCCGTTTTCGACCATTTGGCGCACCAAGGCCATGGTCTCGGGAGCGACTTGAAAACCCATCGGCGCGAAGCGGGCGGCGAAACGCGCCAGCCGCAGGATACGCACGGGGTCCTCGACGAAGGCAGGCGACACATGACGCAGCAGGCGAGCCTTCAAGTCGCGCTGCCCGCCGAAAGGGTCGATGAAAGAGCCATCGCCGGCCTGCGCAATGGCATTGATGGTCAAATCGCGGCGCGCGAGATCCTGCTCGAGGCTCACTTCAGGCCCGAACTCGACCGCAAAGCCGCGATATCCGGGCGAAGTCTTTCTCTCCCGCCGGGCCAGCGCATATTCTTCGTGGGACTCGGGATGCAGGAACACGGGAAAGTCGCGGCCCACTGCGCGATATTTGAGGTGCAGCAGTTCGTCGCGGGTGCTCCCGACCACCACCCAATCGCGTTCCTTGACGGGCAACCCCAGCAGTGCGTCTCGAACCGCGCCGCCAACCAGATACACTTGCATGCGTGAATATTAACAGCATCGCCGTCCCAATCCGCGCTGCACTGGCGATTGCATTGATCGCAAGCTTGAGCGGCGGCTGCTACTTGCTACAAAGCGCAGCAGGCCAGTTGTCGCTCATGTCCAAACGCGAGCCCATCGCCCGCGTAATCGATGAGCCCACGACGCCGCCCAGGCTGCGCGCGCAACTGCAATCGGTGACGGCAATACGCAATTTTGCCAGCCGAGAGCTCGACCTGCCGGACAACGGCAGCTATCGCAGATACGCGGATATCGGCCGCCGCTACGTCGTATGGAATGTGGTCGCTGCGCCGGAGTTTTCCGTCGATCCGAAGGAGTGGTGTTTCCCCATCGTGGGGTGCGTGGCTTACCGCGGTTATTTCGTCGAGGCCAGGGCGCGGCGATTTGCCGCCGGCCTGCACGCGCGAGAATTCGACGTGGTGGTCGGCGGCGTCGCGGCCTATTCCACCTTGGGACACTTTGATGACCCCATTTTGAGCACGATGGTCAATTGGGACGATGTGGAACTGGCGGCGATCATTTTTCACGAACTGACCCACCAGCTGCTGTACGTCCGCAATGACGCCTCATTCAACGAAGCGCTGGCGACCACGGTGGAGGAGGAGGGCGTGCGGCGCTGGCTCTCGAACCTCGGCCGAGAGCAAGATCTAGCGGCACATCTGCTGCAGCAAAAGCGCTACCTGCAGGTGATTGAGCTGATGACCGAGACCCGCGTGCACCTGCGTCAGATCTATGCGATGACGCTGCCGCCGCCGCTGATGCGCGAACGCAAGCGCGAGGCATTCGAAGCGCTGCGCGAATCCTATGCCGCTCTGCGCGCGCAGTGGGGCGGTCATGCGCCGTTCGACGCCTGGTTCGCGCAGGACATCAACAATGCTCATTTGGCATCGATTGCCACCTACTACGCCTGCGTGCCTGGATTCGAGCGAGAGTTGAAGGCGGTAGGCGGCAACCTGCCTGCCTTCTACCGCCGCGTGCGCGAGCTGGCAAAACTGGATCAGCCGCGGCGGGATCTCGCGGTGTGCGGAACATCACCAGTCTTGCGACAAAGAATAAATCGTTCATGATACGTGCTCCGTTGAAGATTGACGGCGCGCGGGTTCCGAACAAATTCAATCCCTGATCAAGAGTTAAGGAAAGCTTACATTGCCATCCGCGTACGACCGATTGCCGCTGGGGTCCTTGCGGGTTTTCGAGGCGGTGGCCGCGCACTTGAGTTTTTCGGCAGCGGCCGACGCGCTGAATGTCACGCCGGCGGCCGTCAGCCAGCAGATCAAAACGCTGGAGGCCTATATCCAGGTGCCGCTGTTCAGGCGCAGCGGGCGGCGCGTGGAAATCACCGAAGAGGGATCGGAACTGCTGCCCGCGGTCAGATCAGGATTGGAGAAACTCGAGTCGGCCCTGCAGCAGATGAAACATCATCGCCGGGCCGGGCCTCTGCAAATCAGCCTGCTGTCCTCATTCCTGCAGATCTGGCTGCTGCCGCGGATCCGCTCATTTCGCCGCAAATACCCCGACATCGAATTGCGCTTTCATACCTCGCGCGCACTGGTGGATTTCTCGCGCTCGGAGAATCACATTGCGATTCGTTTTGGGCGCGGCAACTACCCCAACATGCACAGCGAGAAGCTGCTCGACGATTGGCTGGTGCCGGTTGCGAGTCCGGATCTGATCAAGCAGCACGGCATGATCGAACGCGGCACCCCCTTAGGCAAATTTCCGCTGCTCGAGAGCGGCGATGAGCCCTGGCATGTTTGGGCGCAGGCATCCGAGGAGGCGGCATGGCATTCACGGGCGCCGAGCATCGAAGACTCCGCCGGCCTCCTGGCTGCCGCGGAGGAGGGGCTGGGTTATGCGCTCGGACGTTGGACGCTGGTGACGCGGGCGCTGCAGAAGGGCACGCTCAAACTCGCAGGCAAGGGGGCTTTGCCGTATGCGTCCGCCTACCACTTCGTCTGTCCGGAAAGTTTTCTGGCCCTGCCCAAGGTGGCGCAATTTCGCGAATGGATCTTGGCGGCGGCAAGGGCTTTTCCGGCGCCGCCGGGCTGATGGCTTAGGGCGCGGACTTGGCGCGGCCCGCGGCGGCGCGATCCTGGCTGAGCTTCGCATTGTCTTCTTGCGAGCCGAGGAAAAGCCTCGCGGATGCGCCCATGGATTTAGGCTTGATACCGAGTTTCGCGAAGCCGTCCTCGCTGCAGACACTGTCGACAGTGAGGGTTCGGTAGTTGTCGCCGGAGAAAGGGCGGCCGGGAACGAAATTCATGAAGAACGCTTGCGTGCGCCCGATAAAATTCGGCAGGCCGATGATCCAACGGCGGCGGTGAGTGAGCTTTGCCACCCAGTCGACAATTTCCTTCAGGGTGTACACCTGAGGACCCCCGAGCTCATAGGTTTGACGGCTGGTTGCGCCGCCGTGCAGGCAGCGCAGCAGCGCATCCACCATGTCGTCCACCCATAGCGGCTGAAGGCGCGCGTTCGGCCGGGCCAACGGAAAAACAAAGGGGATCGCGGCCAACAATCCTGCAAAGCGATTCAGAAACGAGTCGCCGGGACCGAACATCACGGACGGTTGAAAGACGGTCCAATCCAAGGCGCTCTGGTCGCGGATAAGCTTTTCCGCTTCGCCCTTGGAACGAAGGTAATAGCTCGGCGCATCGGGCGCGGCCTTCAAGGCCGAGACCTGCAGCAGCCGCGCGGCGCCCGCCGACCGGGCAGCCAACAAGACATGCCGGGTCAGCTCGACATGCGCGCTGCGGAAGCCGGCGCCGCTGAAGCCGCGCTCGTTGCGGATGCCGATGAGATTGATGACGACGTCCTTGCCGCGGAAGCGCTCACTCAGCTGTGGTTCCTGGTAGACATCGCAGTTCTCCAGCGTGAGGCCGGGCAGCACCAGCAGATGCTTATGCTGCTCGCGGTCCCGCGACAGCACGGTGACTTGATGACCGTCCTTGATCAAACGGGCGACCAGCCGCGTGCCCAGGAATCCGGTACCGCCGAGAACCACGATGGATAGAAGTCGCATGATCAGCGAACCGGCAGCAGCAGAGTATCGCTGCCGCGGCGAATCTTTAGCACAAGCACCGATGCGCCTTTCACGGCATCGCGAAACGATTTCAGATTGCTGACCGGCGTTCGCCCCACACCCACGATGACATCGTTGGCGCGAACTCCCGCCTGGGACGCGGCGCTCGCCTCTTGCACCCTATTGACCAGAACACCGCTGCCGTCCGGCGCATCCGCCAATTCGGCGCCGTCGAGCCCGCGATTGAGGTCGGCCGCACTCGTGGATTCCACCTCTGAGCGCTCCGCAATCAACGCGGTGACCTTGTGCGGCTTGCCGTCGCGCAAGAGCCCCAGATCTACTTTATCGCCGACATGCAGCATGCCGATGGCATTGCGTAACTCGCCCGAACTTTTCATGGTGACGCCGTTGAGCGAGGTAATGATGTCACCGGTTTTGATGCCGGCGCGTTCCGCAGCAGATCCTTGCGCGACGCCGGCCACCAAGGCGCCGGTGGTCTCGGTCAAACCAAACTCCTTGGCGATGTCCGCGTTGACGCTATAAAGCTGAACGCCGAGGACGCCGCGTTTCACCTGGCCGTATTTGACGAGCTGGTCCATGACGCTGCGGACCATGTTGACCGGGATCGCGAAGCCGATGCCGATGTTGCCGCCGGTGCGGGACAAGATGGCGGAATTGATGCCGACCAATTCGCCGCGCAGATTAACCAAGGCGCCGCCGGAGTTCCCGGGATTGATCGAAGCGTCGGTCTGGATGAAATCCTCATAGCCGCCGGCCTCCGGATTGATGCCGCTGCGCCCCAGCGCGCTGACGATTCCGGCGGTAACCGTGTGCTGCAAGCCGAATGGGTTGCCGATCGCGACCACGTAGTCGCCGACCTCGAGCTTGGCTGAATCGCCGAGCGGCATGGCGACTAGATTCGGCTGTTTTGCCTGCAGTACCGCGACATCCGCGCCTTCGTCGCTGCCGATGACTTTGGCGCTGAAAGTGCGGTTGTCGAGCAGCGTAATGGTGATCTCGCTGGCGTTTTCAATCACGTGATGATTCGTGATGATGTAGCCGTTCTTCGCGTCGACGATGACGCCCGATCCTGCGCTTTGAAATGGGCGCTCACGCGGCTTCGAATCCTGCGGAGCGTCGAAAAATCGCCGGAAAAATGGGTCATCCAGAAGCGGGTTGCGGCCGGACTGCTCCTTGATGGTGCCGCGCGTGGCGATGTTCACGACGGAGGGCGAGACGCGCTTGACCATGGGGGCCAGGGTGGGCATCGGTGTGGCGTCGGCGGCAGCCGCCGCCGCGAACGCCTGCCCGCTGATCGCAGACGCGGAGAGCGCGGCTGCTGCAAACTTGAGACGAAGATTCATGCGCGGTCCGTACGTGTCCTCATGTGCCGGCGGTTAAAGTGAAGCCGGACTTGAAGTCCGGCTTGCTCGCCAGTATCGAGGCGATATTACACGGAAGGACGCGCGCCAAGGGCGCTACGCGGCTTCGACCGTGATCTTGTGCGGCTGCACTTGCGCCAGCTTGGGGATCGCGACTTCCAGCACGCCATTGGCGACTTTCGCCTTGATGTTCTGTGCGTCCGCGCTCTCCGGCAAGCTGAAACGGCGTTGAAATTCACCGCTGATGCGCTCGATGCGGCGGAAGCCCTCACGCGACTCCTTGCGTGCGTCCTCGCGTTGCCCGCGAATGGTCAGCACACCCTGATCCGAGGTGATTTCCACGGCTTTCGGATCGACGCCCGGCAGATCCACATGCAGCACGAATTGATTCGCTTCCTCATGGATATCCACGGGCGGCAGCCACGCGCCTGAATCGGCGGCAGTGGTCAACGGTGCCCCAAATAAACGATCAACCTCCTTCTGGAGCCGGCTCACGAGGGCCCACGGCTCATAACGTACGACGGTCATGCTTGAAACTCCTAATAAATAGAAAAAATTGGGTGCCAAAATTCCTGTGAATCGAAACTCGCGCGCGTGATTCAGGAAATTGGGTCGCTCGAGTTACATTTCAACTCGCGCGAAAAAAGTGTGACGCAGTTCAAAGTCAATGGAACATAATGTGGATAAGGTGTGCAAACACAATATCTTGCGATTTGCACTTTTTCCTCTTGACCTGGCGTCCTGAAAGTGTAATCAGGCAATTTCTGCAGACAATCCGCTATCTTGTTGATATATAAAAAGTTTTTTAGCAAAAAATACTGCAAAAAAAGTCTTGACGATGATTGCCATCGCGCCGTACCCTCTCGGGTCAAACACAAGATGTTGTGTTTGGAACTGTCCATCGAGTCCCTTCGGTCTTCTGTTAAGTCACCAAAGATTTTTTTCGCGCGAACACCGCCATTTGTGTTCAGGGTTTAGCCCGATAATTATAACGGAGCGGCGTAGATACCCATGAATACGGTGGTCAAAATACAGCCCAAAGATGTTGGCAGCATTCCTTATCAAGAAGCCTCCTTCGACATCTGGGATAAGAAGTATCGGCTGACCTCGAAGGATGGTGCGCCCATCGACAAATCGATGGACGATACCTATAAGCGAGTCGCGCGCGCGCTTGCCGATGTGGAAAGTGAACCCGGCCGGGAACAGTGGTACGAATCATTCCTGTGGGCCTTGCGCCACGGCGCCATCCCTGCCGGCCGTGTGACTTCGAACGCCGGCGCGCTCGAACACAAGCCCGCGACCTCGACGATCAATTGCACCGTCTCGGGAACGATCCGCGACTCGATGGACGATATCCTGCAGAAAGTCCATGAAGCGGGCCTGACTCTGAAGGCCGGCTGCGGCATTGGCTATGAATTCTCGACGTTGAGGCCGCGCGGGGCATACGTGTCGGGCGCGGGCGCCTACACGTCCGGTCCGCTGTCCTTCATGGATATCTACGACAAGATGTGTTTCACCGTGTCCTCGGCGGGCGGGCGACGCGGCGCGCAAATGGGTACGTTCGATATCGGACATCCCGACGTGCTGGAGTTCATTCGCGCCAAGCGCGAGAACGGCCGCTTGCGGCAGTTCAATTTGTCGCTGCTGGTGACTGACGAATTCATGAAGGCCGTGAAAAACGACGGCGAGTGGACCTTGGCCTTTCCCTTAGGTCGCCAGGAATTCGAGACCGAGCAACCGGATATCTCCGACACCACGAAGTACGTGTGGCGCGAGTGGCCCTACACGCAGGGCTATGTTTCGAATGAGGAGGGACTGGTCGCCTGCAAGATCTACAAGACATTGCCGGCGCGGCGCGTGTGGGACGTGATCATGACCTCCACGTACGATTTTGCCGAACCGGGTTTCATCCTCATCGACAAGGTGAACGAGATGAACAACAACTGGTGGACGGAAAATGTCCGCGCCACCAATCCCTGCGGCGAACAACCGCTGCCGGCGTACGGCTCTTGTCTCTTAGGCTCGGTGAATCTTACCAAATTCGTGCTCGACCCGTTCACCGACGGCGCCCGCTTCGACTGGGAGTCCTATCGCAAGGTCGTCAAGGTTTTCACGCGTATGCTGGACAATGTGGTCGAGGTCAATGGGCTGCCCCTGGCGCAGCAGCGCGACGAAATCATGCGCAAGCGCCGCCATGGGATGGGGTTCCTAGGGCTGGGTTCGACCATCACCATGCTGTGCATGAAGTACGGGTCGAAGAAGTCGGTGGCCTTTACGCAGAACGTCTCGCGCGAAATGGCCGTGGCGGGATGGGAAGCGGCACTGGATCTGGCCAAGGAAAAGGGCCCGGCGCCGATCATGAACGAGGAGTTCACGGTTACGCACGAGATGTTGCGCAAGCGCCCCGAAATGGTGAAGGACGGCTGGCGGGTCGGCGCACGCGTGGCCGGGCGGGTGCTGCATGCGCGCTACAGCCGCTATATGCAGCGCATTGCAGAAGCCTCGCCGGAGTTGGTCGATGAACTCGCCGAAGTCGGCGCGCGCTTCACGCACCATACGTCGATCGCGCCCACCGGCACCATTTCCCTGTCGCTCGCCAACAATGCTTCGAACGGCATCGAGCCATCGTTCGCGCATCACTATTTCCGCAACGTGTTGCGCGAGGGCAAGAAATCCAAGGAAAAGGTCGATGTCTTTTCCTTCGAGCTGTTGGCCTATCGGGAATTGATCAATTCGCGCGCCATGCCGAATTCGCAGCTGCCCGCCGAGAAGCTGCCGGACTACTTCATCGCTGCGGATGACATTGGCCCCAAGGAGCATGTGGACATTCAGGCGGCGGCGCAGCTCTGGATCGACTCGTCGATATCCAAAACCGCGAATGTGCCCACCGACTACAAATACGAGGACTTCAAAGATATCTATATGTACGCCTATGAGCAGGGGCTCAAGGGCTGCACGACATTTCGTTTCAATCCGGAAGCCTTCCAGGGCGTTTTGGTCAAAGAAGACGACTTGAAGAACACCACTTACGTCTTCACCTTGGAGGATGGGACGGAAGTCGAGGCGCGAGGCGATCAGGAGATCGAATACGACGGTGAAATGCATACCGCCGCGAATCTCTTCGATGCGCTGAAAGAAGGCTATTACGGGAAGTTCTGATCATGGCTCATATCAAAATCGGCAAGAAGATCGCGAAATACCGCGTGCAAAAACCTGAGTCGAAGGATGCGGCTGTGCCGGCGCTCAAAGAGGCGCCGAAAGCTCAAGACAACGTCATATGGATGCACGAGAAGCTCGAGCGCCCTGAGGTCCTAATCGGCTCGACCTACAAGATAAAGACGCCGGTCTCCGATCACGCGATGTACGTCACCATCAACGACATCCTCCTCAACGAAGGCACGCCGCATGAACAACGGCGCCCGTTCGAGGTCTTCATCAATTCGAAGAACCTCGATCATTTCCAATGGATCGTGGCGCTGACGCGGGTCATTTCCGCAGTATTCCGCAAGGGGGGCGA
The DNA here is from genome assembly GCA_039924385.1 of Steroidobacteraceae bacterium. Taxonomy (GTDB): domain Bacteria; phylum Pseudomonadota; class Gammaproteobacteria; order Steroidobacterales; family Steroidobacteraceae; genus Bog-1198. The sequence continues at coordinate 57,359 of JBDTAV010000049.1, read as the reverse complement.
TACGACTTTCTTGGTCGAAGAACTCAAGGCGGTATTCGATCCGAAGGGCGGCTATTGGCAACCGGGCGGCAAATTCATGCCCTCGACCATCGCGGAACTCGGCTATGTCATCGAACGACACCTGCAGTCGATCGGCCTGCTCAAGAAGCCGGAGCTCGACGTCCATCAGCGAAAATTGGTGGAGGAAAAGCGCGCCGAATTCGAGGCCCGAACCAAGCAGACGGATGCATTCTCAAAATCGCATTTTCCGAAAGGCGCGCAGCTGTGCGCGAAATGCAGCACCGCTGCGGTGGTGATGATGGATGGCTGCAATACCTGCTTGAATTGCGGCGATTCGAAGTGCGGCTAAATGCAGCTATGGGGCAGCCAACTGCCGCGATGACGTGGTCTTGATGTTTTGCGGCCCCAGACTGTCCGCATAGTTCAGCGCGGCTTCGGAAAAGGCCCTGGCGGCGGCCGGCGCAGCGCCCGCGGCGGCCAACGCTTTGCCATCGGCCATTAGCGCATCACCGATGCTCGAAGACAAGGTGTGGCCAAAAGTGCCGCGGTAAATCGCCAATGCGTGTTCGGCATCGGCTTGCGCGGCCGCAGCGTGCCCGTGGCGCAGCCGGAATTCGGCGCGCAGCACCAGTACCGCCGGAAACATATAGGACGGCGGCGAGTTATCGTGGTACATCGCCAGCGCTTCGTCCAGCATGCGTTGCGTCCCGGCCGGATCGCCCGCATGTTCAGCAATCAAGGCCTCCTCTACTTTCAAGAAATTAAAGCCCGGGTTGCCCGGCAGCACATTGGCGCGAAGAGTCCTTTCAGCTCGCGGCAACTGTAGCTTGGCGCTGGCGAAATCTCCGGCATCAACCAAGGCCGCCACCAATTCGGTTGCCGCAGAGCTTTCGGCCGACAGGTCATGCAATTCCATCGCGTGCTTCAGGGCTTGGCGGTAACCAGCCTTGGCGGCCTGTGTGTCCCCGAGTTGCCGAGCAATCCGTGCCTCGAGCAGTAGCGACAGGGGTGCCGGGTTGGTATTGCCGCGCCGGTTTTCAATCTGCAGCACCCGATTGAGGCTGGCGCGTGCGTCCAGCGGCCGGCCTATATACCACTGGTACCTACCCTGATTATAGAAATGCGCGGCGGCATCGTGATCATATTGACGGTCCGGCGCGGCGAAAATTTGTTGTTGCCTGGCGTAGGCTTGCGTGGCCTGCTCTACTTTCATAGCGCGGCCGGATGCGATCGCGAAATTCGCCAAGGTGCGCTCGCCCTCGAAAGGATCGGGCGGGGTCACATCGGGCACGGTTTTCTCGGCATCCTCGGCGGCTTCCAAACCCGAAAGTCCCTGCTCGCCTGATACATTTACTTTGGCCGCGTCGCAATCGAGACGCGCGCGCGCAAGATTTTTCAGGCGCGGAAGCGCGGCCAGCGCTTGGTCGATTTTGTTATTGGCTTCGGTGATTTTTCCCAGGTGGCCGTCCACCGACCCGGCAGCGCACAGCGACTCCGCGATGAGAGCTTGATCATGCACTTCGGTGGCCAATTGGTTGGCTTCCTCGTACAGCGGTAAGGCCATCTCATAGTCACGGTCCTCCCGGAAAAAGCCGCCCAAGAAATCCAGCAGGATCGCGCGTCGATTTTTCGGCATGTCCTTGGAATTGCGGATTTGCTCCGCGCCCCTCGACAGCACCCTGCGGGTAAGATCCCGTGCATCCTTGGGCAGCGCATCCACCAGGAGTCGAGTCATGAGACTGTTGGTGTCCTCCGTCAGACCGACCGCCTCCAGTGCGCGATCGCGTTGCTCGATGGCATCGGCCGCCGCCTTGTCGGCGCGGGTCCGCTCCGCGATGGCCTGGGTAGCGGCGCGTCCGGCTCGGTTGGCCTGAATTGTGGCAACCACCACACTGACGGTAAGCGCGGCGATTGCGACGCCGGCCAGCGCGGTGCCGACCCGATGCCGCTTGATGAACTTCCCCACGCGGTAAACGCCCGTATCGGGCCGCGCGTGCACCGGCTCGTCCGCCAGGTAACGCCGCAAGTCGTCGGCAAATGCGTCCACCGATGCGTAGCGCTCGGCAGGACTTTTCTTGATTGACTTGTGCAGGATATTGTCCAAATCGCCTTGCAGCGAGCGGGCGCGAATCGCGGCGCTCTTCGCAACGCTGGACGCTCGCGGCGGCTCCTTGGTCAACACCGCCTGCACCAGTGCCGCGCTGGAGAGCGTGCCCTCGGGCACCGGATGCTCGCCGGTCAGCAGCAGGTACAGGAGCAGTCCAAGCGCGTACACATCCGTGACCGTGGAAACTGGTTGACCGAGCAACTGCTCGGGCGCCGCATATTGCGGCGTGAGCGCGATGGCGCTGGCGCGCGTCAGCTGCGCCGCCTCCGAATCGTCGTCGATGAGCTTTGCGATACCAAAATCCAGCAGTTTCACCGTGCCGTCGGGCGTTACGAATACATTCGCCGGTTTGATGTCGCGGTGAACGATCAGATTGCTGTGGGCATGCGCCACGGCGTGCAGAACGCCCAGGAACAGGTTCACCCGTGCCCTGACATCCAGTCCCATGCGCTCGCAGTACACGTCGATCGGTTCGCCTTCGACGTATTCGAGCACCAAGTATGGTTGCGATGCTTCGGCGACCCCGGCATCCAGCAGCCTGGCGATGTTCGGATGATTCAGCCTGGCAAGTGCGCGGCCTTCGAACCGAAAGCGCTGCTCGCCCGCCTTGCCGATCCACATGGCGTGGACGAACTTGATCGCCACCGTGCCTTCGTAGCGGCCGTCGGCGCGGTGAGCACGCCAGACGCTGCCCATGCCGCCACGGCCTGCCTGTGCGTCGATGATATAGGGTCCGACGCGGCGGCCCACCAGGGTGACCGACTCGGGACTCTCAACCGACAAAGGTGCCGGTCCCTCGAGAAAGCTTGCGAATGCCTCGCTGTCCCGGTCGGAGAGCGCACGCTCCACTGTGGCTGCTATTTCCGGATGCTCATTTCTCAGTGTGCGGAGCCAGGGCGCACGCTCCGCCTCCGGCAAGTCCATCGCCTCGTCCAACAGCCGGCTCAACTGCTGCCAGCGCTCATGCTTCGAGCTGGTCATGAGTCCCCCCTGTCCCTCTCCATCAACAGTCCCCGCCCGTCACCGAAGTTGGATAACATATCCGTGTGAGTATCCCATCCAGAGCCGTCGGAAAGAACTACGACGTCATCGTCGTCGGCTCCGGCGCCGCGGGCGGACAAACCGCCTATACCTTGAGCATGGAAGGCGTCAAGGTGCTCATGCTGGAAGCCGGGCGCAAATACGTGCCCGAGCAAGAAACCCCCATGTTTCAAACGCCGGATCAGGCCCCCTTGCGCGGCGCCTCGACGCCGGAAAAGGCGTTCGGATTCTACGACGCCACCGTCGAGGGCGGCTGGAGCGTTCCCGGCGAGCCGTATGTCCAGTCCACGAGCGATCCGCATGGACGCTTCGCCTGGTGGCGCTCGCGGATGCTCGGCGGCCGAACCAACCATTGGGGCCGCATTTCCCTGCGCAACGGGCCCTACGATTTCAAGCCGCACACCCGCGACGGCTTGGGGTTCGACTGGCCCATTTCCTACGCGGACATGGAGCCCTACTACGACAAAGTAGAGCGGCTCATCGGCGTGTACGGCACCTCCGAGGGACTCGAGAACACGCCAAATTCCGCGCCGGGCTGCCTGTTGCCGCCGCCCGCGCCCTTGGTCAGCGATTATCTGGTGCAGCAGCGCGCGCGGCGCTTGGGAATTCCCATCGTCGCCGGACATCGCGCGGTGCTCACCCAGCAGCTCGATTTCAAGCGCTCGCCGGCGCTTCTGCATCCCGGCAATCTTAAGGCGCAAAAAATAATTGCGGCGCATATGCAGCAGCGCGCGGCCTGCATCTGGGCAACCGACTGCGGGCGTGGCTGCTCGATCCGAGCGAATTATCAATCGACCACGGTGCATCTGCCGCCGGCGGTGGCCACGGGCAACCTCGACATCGTGTGCGACGCCATGGTCAGCCAGGTCGTGCTGGGTCGCAACGGCCTCGCCAAGGGTGTGAAGTACGTCGACAAGATCAGCGGCGCGGAACATCAGGCGAGTGCGCGCGTAGTCGTGCTGGCAGCGAGCGCGTGCGAGACGGCGAGAATTCTGCTCAACTCGAAGAGTACGCTGTTCCCAAACGGACTAGCCAATTCCAGCGGCAAGGTCGGGCGCTACATCATGGACACCGTGGGCAGCAGCTTGAGCGGCCAAATCCCGCTGCTGGAATCCCTGCCCCCGCAAAACGAGGATGGCGCCAGCGGCCACGCGTTCTACGCGCCCTGGTGGGGCTATCAAGATCAGAAGAACGGCAAGCTGGGATTCGCACGCGGCTACCACATCGAATTCGGCGGCGGCCGGCGTATGCCGGGCGCCGGCACCCTGCACGGGCTGGAGCGCTTCACCGGCGGCAGCTATGGCACGAAGCTTAAAGAGGATGCCCGGCGATACTACGGCTCCTTTGTCGGATTCGATGGCCGCGGTGAAATGATCCCGAACGAAAATTCCTACTGCGAGATCGATCCGCAGATGAAGGACAAATGGGGCATCCCGGTGCTGCGATTTCACTGGAAATGGTCTGAACATGAGACGCGGCAAGCCGCGCACATGCAGAAGACATTCGCGGACATCGTGCAGGCGATGGGCGGACGCGTGATGGGCAAGGTTGTGAGCGACGGGGCCGAAGCGATCGCCCCCGGCGGCTTCATCATCCACGAAGTCGGCGGCGCAATCATGGGCGCGGACCGACGAACGTCGGTGACCAATGAATGGTGTCAGACCTGGGACGTCAAGAACCTGTTTTTGACCGACGGCGCGGTGTTCGCCTCCAATGCGGATAAGAATCCCACCTTAACCATCATGGCGTTGGCTTGGCGCTCGGCGGATCACATTGCCGATAGGATGCGGAGAAAGGAGCTGTGACGGACCGTCGCACGACGATCAAGTGGATGCTTGGCGCTGCGGCCTCGATGCCGCTGCTGAATTATCGGGCGTGGACCCAGGAGGTGACGGCGTGGCCCGCGGTTCGCGGCTACGGCGGGGATCCGGACCTCACCAAGCTGTACCATCCCGGCGATGTCTGGCCGTTGACGCTTTCCGCGGCGCAGTGGCGCACCGCCAAAGCGCTGTGCAACGTGATTCTGCCCGATGACGGCCGCTCGCCGAGTGCGGACAGCGTGGGAGTGGTGGATTTCATCGACGAATGGGTGAGCGCGCCTTATCCGCACCAGCTTCAAGATCGTCCCGTCGTACTCGAGGGCTTGGCGTGGATGGATGCTGAGGCCCTGTTGCGGTTCGAAAAATACTTTGCGGAACTCGATGAATCTCAGCAGCACGCGATTTGCGACGACATTTGTTATGAGCCCAACGCCAAGTCGAAATTCGCCCGGGCAGCGGCGTTCTTCGCGCGCTACCGCGATCTGACCGTGGGAGCCTTCTATTCGACGCCGGCGGCTTGGAAAGACATTGGCTATATCGGCAACGTTCCGCTGACGAAATTCGAAGGGCCACCGGCGGAACTGCTGCAAAAATTGGGCCTGGGTCCCAACGACAAATGAGCAGCAATTCGAACCTTCACGCGCCAGACCGGCTCGGCGTGGGATTCGTGGGTTCCGGCTTCAATGCGCGTTTCCATATGCAGGGCTTCCAGGCCGTGCGCGATGCCGAGGTGCGCGGGGTCTGGAGTCCGAATCCAGAGCACGCGAACTCCGCCGCGGCGCTGGCGCGCCATCTCGACATCGGCGCAGCCAAAGCCCACGCGTCGATCCGCGACATGGTGGCAGACCCTTCAATCGATGCGCTGTGGCTTACAGGGCCCAACCACATGCGGCTCGAGAACATGGAGGAAATCGTCAACGCCATCGAAGGCGGCGTGGGCACCTTGCGGGGCATTGCCTGCGAGAAGCCGCTGGCGCGAAATGTCGCCGAAGCCAAGCGCATGTTGGAGCTGGTCAAGCGCAGCGGCGCCGCGCACGGCTACTTGGAAAATCAAGTTTTCGCGCCGCAGATCGAAACCGGCCGCTCGAGGATATGGGCGCGCGGCGCCTCCGCCACCGGCCGGCCTTACCTGGCACGCGCCTCCGAGGAACATAGCGGACCGCATGCCCCGTGGTTCTGGCGAGGAGAGCTGCAAGGCGGTGGCGTGCTGAATGACATGATGTGCCACTCGGTCCTGCTGGTGCGCCATTTGCTGACCCAGCCGGGTGCGGCGAGTGCCTCCGTGCGGCCGGTCCGCGTCACCGGCCACATCGCCAGCCTGAAATGGTCCAAGAGACCGTATCCCGCAAAGCTTGCAGCTTTATATGGGCGGGAAGTCGACTACACCAAGCGGCCATCCGAGGATTTCGCCAGCGTGAGCATCGAGTTTGCGACTCCCGAGGGCCAGATCTTGATCGGCGAAGCGTCGACCTCTTGGAGTTTTGTGGGCGCCGGTCTGCGTCTGTCGGCGGAGCTCCTGGGTCCGGAATATTCGATGTCCTGGAATACGCTGGACAGCGGGCTCAATTTGTTTTTTTCGCGTGAGGTCCGCGGCGCGACCGGCGAGGATCTGGTCGAAAAGCAAAACGCGGAGATCGGCTCGATGCCGGTGGTGGCGAACGAGGCCGCCGCCTATGGCTATGAAAGCGAAGACCGGCATTTCGTGCGGGCATTTCTCGGCAAGGAGGCGCCGCGGCTGAGCTTTGATGATGGACTGGAGGTAGTATCGCTGCTGATGGCCGCTTATATGAGCGCCGAGCAGGGCAAGACGCTGGATTTTCCGCCGCCGGGCCTGGATACATTTGTTCCTGCGGTTGCGCGCGGAGAGTGGAGACCAACATGATCGATGGCCGGATTATCGGGAAGACGGCGCTGCTTGCGGGCGCATGGTTGTTGGCAACGGGGGCGGGCAGCATGGCGACTGCACAGGGGGCTCCGCCTAAGGCAAAGTGGCACGCGCTGTTCGACGGCAAACTGCTGGACACCTTTCGCGGCTGGCACTCGGAAGGCATGCCCGAGGGCTGGCACGTCGTCGATGGGACGCTTACCAAGGAAGGCGACGTCGATGATCTCGTGACGAAGCAGCAATTCGGCAATTTTGAACTCGAGCTCGAATGGAAAATCGGCAAGGCCGGCAACAGCGGCGTTTTTTATCGCGCTACGCGCGAATACGATCACATTTACTGGAGCGGCCCGGAGTATCAACTACTCGATGACGCCAACGAAGGCGATGGACGCAGCCGGCTCACCGCCGCAGCATCCGCTTACGCGCTTTACGGTCCGCCCGCCGGCGTGGTCAAACCGTTCGGCGAGTGGAACAAGACGCGCATCCTCGTCAACGGCAATCACGTCGAGCATTGGCTGAACGGCCAAAAAGTCGTCGAATACGACTTCGGCAGTCCCGACTGGAAGGCCAAGGTCGCGGCAAGCAAGTTCGCGAAGTATCCCAACTATGGACTGGCGAAGAAAGGCTATATCGGCATTCAGGGCGATCATTCCGGTTCATTGGAATTGCGCCGCATCCGCATCCGCGAACTGCCATGACCCAGGCGCGCCTCGCGCTGATGATGTTTCTGGAGTACTTCATCTGGGGCGTGTGGTTCGTGACCATGGGCACCTACCTCGGTCAGACCCTGCATTTCACCGATTCCCATATAGGCCTTGCGTATGGCGCGACGGCGATCGGTGCGCTGGTCTCGCCCTTCTTTATCGGCATCGTCGCGGATCGATGGTTCTCAAGCCAGCGACTGCTCGCGGCACTGCACCTCATCGGCGCCGCCCTGATGTGGATGGTGGCGCAGCAGACGGCGTTCGCGACGTTCTACCCGCTGCTCATTCTCTACGCGCTGTGCTACATGCCGACGCTGTCCCTGACCAATTCCATCGCCTTCCATCACCTCAAGGAATCCAGCAGCTTTCCCTACGTGCGCGTGCTCGGCTCCATCGGCTGGATCGTCGCGGGTATTGTGGTCGGCAAGAGCCTGCATGCCGATGCCCTGGTGCTGCCAATGCAAATCTCCGCCGGCGCATCGCTTTGCATGGCGATCTATGCGCTGCTGTTGCCGCACACGCCGCCGACGGCTGCGCACGGGAAATTCAGCCTGCGCGATGCTTTGGGGTTGGATGCGCTGCAATTGCTGAAGAAGCGCGACTTTCTGATCTTCGTAATCGGCTCATTCCTGCTGTGCATTCCGTTGCAGTTCTACTACACCTTTGCGAACCCGTTTTTGAACGAAATCAAGGTGCCTGAGGCGGCCTTCATTCAAACCTTCGGCCAGATGTCCGAGGTGTTTTTCATGCTGCTGCTGGCTTACCTGCTGCGCCGCTTCGGCATCAAGGTCATCATGCTGGTGGGAATGATGGCCTGGGCGCTGCGCTACTTTGCGTTCGCCAACGGCAATGCGGGAAGCGCCATGTGGCTCGTCTACGCGGGCATCCTGCTGCACGGCGTGTGCTACGACTTTTTCTTCGTCGGCGGTCAGGTGTACACCGATCAGCGCGCCGGAGAATCCAACCGCGCCGCCGCGCAGGGACTGATCAATTTCGTGACCAATGGCTTGGGATATTTTGTGGGCGCGTTCGTCTCCGGCGCCATCGTGAATCGCTATGCCGTCAGCAATTCGAGCTGCAGCGATGCGGCGGCCGCTGCGCATGCCTGCCTGCAGGTGACGCACGACTGGCATGCGATCTGGCCGATTCCCGCTGCGGCTGCTCTCGCGATTTTTGTGGTGTTCGGCGTGGTTTTTCGGCCCGGCAGGGATCGCAAAGACGGCGCCGTTGCCGCTTAGGGTGCGTATTCGTTGGCTGGTTCTTGCGCTGCTCGTCGCGCCGCTCATCTGGCGCGCCCCGTTGCGGGCGGACACATCCGATGCGTTTGCCTATCCGCCGGAACTCGAGCCCGACGTGCGCTTTTGGATCCGCGTCTATACCGAGGTCACCACCGACGGAGGCCTGCTGCACGACGACTGGTACTTGGGACTGGTCTACGAGGTGCTGCGCTTCGATCCGTCCGATTCGCCGCGGCAGCGCGAGCACATCGTCGAGCAGACCAAGGCGCGTTATGCGGCCCTGCTCAGGCGCTTCGCGGCGGGCGATACCGAAAATTTGACGCCGCATGAGCGCCGCATTCTGCACGCCTTCGGCGAGAAGACCACGCCGGCGGGATACCGCGAGGCCATAGAGCGCATTCGTTTTCAGCTGGGTCAAGCTGACCGCTTTCACGAAGGTCTGATCCGGGCGCAGGCATACGAGGCGAGCATCTCCCGCGTGCTTGCCGATCGCGGCGTGCCCCCGGAAATCGGCGCGCTGCCGCACGTCGAATCGTCGTTCAATCCGGCCGCGTATTCGCGCGTGGGCGCCGCCGGCCTGTGGCAGTTCATGCCGGGCACGGCCCGGCGCTACATGCGTGTGGACGGCGTGGTGGACGAGCGGCTTGATCCCTACAGCGCCACGGAGGCCGCCGCCAATCTGATGCTCTACAACTACCGCCTGCTCGGCACCTGGCCCCTGGCAGTCACCGCCTACAATCACGGACCGGGCGGCCTGAAGCGCGCTCAGGATGAACTCGGCACGAGCAATATCGCGGTGATCGTGAAGCACTATCAGGGCGCCACGTTCGGATTTGCCTCGAGGAATTTCTACGTGGCATTTCTTGCGGCGCTCGAGGTCGATCGCAACGCCGAAAAATATTTCGGGCCCCTCACGCATCTGCCGGACACCCAGAGCACCGTGGTCACTTTGCCGGACTATGTTGCGGTTGATGCGCTTGCCCGGGCCTTCAAGACGGATTTGGGAGCGCTGCGCGTGTTAAACCCCGCCTTGCGGCCGCCTGTGTGGAATAAAACGCGCTTGGTGCCGCGCGGCTATGGGTTGCGCATACCGAGTTTGCCGCCGGCCGCCGATATTGCCGCTGCCTGGGCGCGGCTGCTCCCGACGGAGCGCTTTGTGGCGCAAAGAAACGACGGCACGCACCGCGTGCGGCGCGGCGAGACGCTGGCAGGCATCGCCGCGGCCAGCGGCGTTACGCTGAATCGCCTGCTCGCGGCCAATGGCTTGAGTGCTTCGCGCGAAGTGGCGCGCGGCGAGACCGTGCGTATTCCCATGCCAGCATCTCGTGCCGACAGCTCAGCGCCGGCAATCGCAGCCGCCGCCGTCACGGCCCCGACACCGCCTCCCGCCGCCGCGCCGGCGGCGCCCGCTGAAGCTGCGGCTGCGGCCGCGCTCGCTCGCCAGCCGCCGCCCAGAGAGCCGGTCTCGCAGGGCCAGGCGGAAAGTACCGCGCTGTTGCCGGCCGCTTCGCCTTCGGGCAATGGCGACAACACGGACTACAGCGTCGGCGCGGACAACACCGTGGTGGTGCAGGCGGCTGAAACTCTCGGGCATTTCGCCGATTGGTCCAAGGTCAATTCAGCCTCGCTGCGCAAGCTCAACAAGCTGCATAAGAATGCCATGGTGACGCTGGGCCACAAGGTAAAGCTGGATCTGTCGCAGGTCAGTGCCGCGCAATTCGAGGCGGTGCGGCGCGACTACCATCGACAGCTGCAGGAAAGCTTTTTTGCCACCCACAGAATCGCTGGCACGGAAAACTACGTGGTGAAGAAAGGCGAATCGCTATGGGTCATCGCGCAACAGCATTCGGACTTGCCCGTATGGCTGGTCGCCGAATACAACCCCGACGTGGACTTCGGCGAGGTTCGGCCCGGCGCGACGATTGCCTTGCCGCGGGTCGAGGCCATCAATCGTCAGTGATGCCGCGCGAATGCAAGTAATTGATCAGCGTTTCACGCGTGTCGCCGGAGGCGACGAAATTCACGACGGAATCGTCGGCCGCGCGAACATTGAGCTCAAGCTTCTCGCTGGCCGCCATTTGCTTCAGCATCTCCACCGTCAGCTCGAAGTAAGCGGTTTGGCCCCAGGACGCGACGGGTTGGTAGGCGCCTCGCCCCAGTTGCGGCGCATCGATGGGGGTCAGCACGCGCGTGCCGGAATCCAGAACGATGGTCAGGGCCGCGTTCGAGCGGATGTCGGCAATGGGCCGATCAGTGCCGGGTGCGATGTGCACCCACAGCCCGTAGACGATCGATCCGCTCCGATCCCATTCCACCGGACCCAGATAGGCGAAGCTCAAGCGCTTGCCGAGATTGGTGATGACGTGCAGGCCAGCTTGTTTGAGGCTGGGCACCAGCTCGATCGGTTGCTTGAGCGAGCCGACAGTCATGGCGGTGCGATCGTCCAGGTACTCCACCGGCTTAATGGCGGACGGAGCGCCGCAGGCCGAGAGCAGCATTAAGTTTATGCAAATGGCAAACGCAGGCAGGCGCATACAGCCAAGTATACCGGGACGTGAGCTAGAGCCGATTAATGAGTTGGGCCCACCAGGTATACTTTCGCGAATGGTTATGCGATTTGGCCGGTTTTCTGCGACAAGTGCTTGGATGTGTCTGGTGATGGCGACGGGTGCGCTCTCTACAGGCACCGCTTTCTCCTCGGAAACTGAGCTCGCCGATCGAGTCGTGGTCCATAAATCCGAACACAAGCTGTATTTGTATAAAGGTGAACACCTGATGGGCGTCTACAAGGTCGCGCTCGGCTTGAGCCCGGTCGGCCAGAAGGAACGGGAGCGGGACTTCAGGACACCCGAGGGCCATTATTACCTGGCGCGGCGCAATACCCGCAGCGACTACTTTCTAGCCATTCAGGTGTCCTATCCCAACAAAGAGGATGAGCGGCGAGCCCGCAAGAAAGGCTGGGCTCCGGGCGGCTCCATCATGATCCACGGGTTCCCCAACTCGCCGCACCATCCTTCGGCGTATTATGCGTCGAACGACTGGACCGATGGCTGCATAGCTCTCTCGAACTCCGACATGGTCGAAGTGTGGATGCGCACGCAGGACAATATTCCGATCGATATCTATCCGTAAGATCAAGGTGCTGCGTGGAAGCCTCGATTCTATCGTCTGACATGGTCGATGCGCGGGTGGCCCCAAAGGGCAGCTTGGAGCACCTCTCCCAGCAGGAGATCGCGAAACTGCTGGATTCCGGCCAGGGCGGCCTCTATCCCTTGTTTCGCAAGTGCGCGCTGGCGGTCTTGAATTCCGGCAGTGCGATCGACGATGCGCGGGTGATATTCGAAAAATACCGCGATTTCGACCTGCGCATCGTGCGCCAGGCATGGGGCATCAAGCTCGAGATCAAGAATGCACCGGCCGCCGCGTTCGTCGACGGCGTGATGATCAGAGGTTTAAAGGACCACTTATTCGCCGTGCTGCGCGATGTGGTGTTCATATCAAACGAAATCATGGACAGCGGCCGCTTCGATCTGAGTTCCTCATCGAGCATCACCAACGCCGTGTTCCACATCCTGCGCAACGCGCGGGTGCTGGAATTGCAGGTGCGGCCAAATCTGGTGGTCTGCTGGGGCGGCCATTCGATCCGCCGTTTCGAATACGACTACACGAAAAAGGTGGGATACGAGCTGGGGCTGCGCAGTTTGGACGTCTGCACGGGCTGCGGACCCGGTGCGATGAAAGGTCCCATGAAGGGCGCCACCATCGGACATTCCAAGCAACGCATTACCGATGGGCGCTACTTGGGGATCACCGAGCCTGGGATCATAGCGGCCGAGCCGCCCAATCCCATCGTGAGCCAATTGGTCATCATGCCGGACATCGAAAAACGCTTGGAAGCATTTGTGCGCCTTGGCCACGGCATCGTCATCTTCCCGGGCGGCGCCGGCACGGCCGAAGAGATCTTGTACCTGCTCGGCATTCTGCTCGATCCGGCCAATCAGAAGCTGCCGTTTCCCATGGTATTCACAGGTCCCGCCGACAGCGCCGATTATTTCGAGCAGATCCACCACTTCATCGGCGCGACCCTGGGAGCGAAGGCGCAGTCGCGCTATAAGGTCATCATCGATGATCCCGCCGGGGTGGCGCGTGCGATGGTGCAGGGATTGGCGGAGGTGCGCGATTACCGCCGCCAGGCCAGCGATTCCTACGGCTTCAATTGGCTGCTGAAAATTCCCCTGGAGTTCCAGCGGCCGTTCGAGGTCACGCATGCCTCGATGCGCGCGTTGCGCCTGTCGCACGATCAGCCCGTGCATGAACGCGCCGCGAATTTGCGCCGCGCCTTCTCCGGGATCGTCGCCGGCAACATCAAGGAGTACGGGGTCAGCGCGATCGAGCGCTACGGACCCTTTGAGCTGGCCGGCGAGGCCGCCATAATGGAGCCGCTCGATAAGCTGTTGCGCTCGTTCGTGGCGCAGGGCCGCATGAAGTTCACCGGCGCCGAATACAAGCCCTGCTACCGACTCGTGGCATGAAGGAAACACTGCACATCCGGTATGGGTTCGACCTGCCGGACGGCTCAAAAAAACACGTCGATCTGTGCTTTGATCCCAAGAATTTCCGGCTAACCAATGACGTACCGGCCGAGCCGCCGTTTTGGACCGAATTGAAATTCAGTCAATGCGCGAACTGTCCCTTGAGCGGCGAAGAATACACGCATTGCCCGTCGGCGCTGCACATGGCGCCGGCAGTCGAATTGCTGAAGGAGCTGGTTTCATTCGATACGGTGGGCGTGACGGTCACGCGGCCCGAACGCACGGTGCATGCGGAAACCTCGGCGCAGCAGGCATTGAGTTCGGTGCTGGGATTGATCATGGCGACCTCGGGCTGTCCCTGGACGGATCGGCTGCGTCCGATGGCTCGATTCCATCTTGCCTTTGCGAGCGAAGCGGAAACGGTGTATCGCAGCGTCTGCATGTTTCTGTTGGCGCGCGAGCTGTTGAAGCACGAGCATACGGACGCCGGTGAATCTTCAGGATTCGGGGAGCTGAAGGATTTGTATGCTAACTTGCACGTCGTGAATCGCGATATGTCACGTCGCTTGGGCGCGGCGACCAGAACGGATCCCGCGCGCAACGCCATGGCGCTGTTGGATTCATACACGACGCTTTTGCCCGCGGCGCTGGAATCGTCGCTGCAGGAATTGAGGCCGCTCTTCGATGCCTGGAGGGGAGCCCCAATTTCATCCATTTAACTTACCGCGACGCATCGTGAGATGCGCATCCCAATGCGCGTCGCCGTCGCACGACAGCGCCGGCTGCGCGTGACACAGTTCCTGTCGAGGAGCGGGCACGGCACTTACTGTCGTTCCCATCGTCAGAGGCAAATGAGATGAGTGAACTCAAGAATCAGACTCGATACACCGGAGTGGACCGCAGGGCTCCGCGCGGTGACGGAGCTGCAGCCAAAACCGGCGGCCGCCACGCCGCGATCACCAATAGTCTCTACAACTGGCACAGCTATAAGAACTGGGCAGAGAAAGCCCGCGGTAATTTCGACGAAAAGAAATAGAGCGGCTTAACGCGCCGCGCGCGCAGCTCAAGCCGTGACCGGCAACGGATTGATGCCTGCGTTCGAGTGCGCCGCCGCCTCTTTTGCCTTGTCTTCCTTGGCCTTCAGCCAACCCAACATCGGCTGCCAATCCTCCAAATCCTGTTCGACGACGTAGCGCTTCATTTCGTGGATGCCGGTGCCTTGCTCCGCCGCGCGCACGTAGTTTTGCGAGTCGCGCAAGGTAGCGATGACCGGTATGCGCAAAGTCTCGAGAAAGCGCATCAAGGACTGGTAAATCACGGTGTTGCGCTTGACGCGGTTTGCGACCACCCCAATGCGATATTCATCGCGCCGCACCTTGGCGATCAGCAGCAAGTCGGCAATGCATTTCGAGCAGGCGTGAATATCGATGTCGGACGGCAGCACCGGCACGATGATGGCGTCGGCATTCTTGGTCATGTCGGGCATTTCCTGCGCCGGCACCGCGGCAGGCGTATCGACGATGACATGCGCCGAGTCGGGCGGTATGCGCATTTGCCAGGCACGAGTCATGCGCGAATTGCGCTCGAATGCCGCGACGCCGTGAATGAAGGGTTGGTCGGGCTTGCGCTTTTTCAGCCATCGGCTGCTGGAGGCCTGCGGGTCGTTATCCTGCAACAGCGGACGGTCGCCCTGGCTCGCAAAATAGCTGGCAAGATTGGTGGCTATCGTCGTTTTGCCTGAGCCCCCTTTGGGGTTCAGGACGAGAATGCGCTGCATGTCCGTAGAGCCTACGCAGCCCCAGGCACCATGGCAAGCCGAGGCCTCTCTTAAGGTTGTGATCCCACTCACGGTTAGCTGTAAGCCATGTACCTAGACTTTGCACATGGAATGGATGCTGCAAGTGGTAGATGAAGTCGACGATGCCGTCGGTGCATTGCGATTATTCGCGATGGGCTGGAGCGAGGAAATCGGCCTCACGGTTGCCAGCAGCGCCGCGACCTGCGCCGTGTGCGCTGCGCTGCTGCGCGGTGTCGCCTGAACGCTCCTGCCTTCGCCAAATTCCATTATGATGCCGCGCATGGCATCCATGAACCTTTCCAAAATCGCTCTGTTGGCTTGCATTGCGTTGACTGCGGCCTGCAGCGGCAAGCCGGAGCCGCCGCCCAGCGCGGCACAAGCCGTCAATCCTGTGAGCTCCCTGCAGAAAACCACGCTTAAGCCCGGCAGCGGCGCCGCGATCGGCGGCGGGCAAATTGCCGTGGTCCAATACACCGGCTGGCTGTATGAGGCGGGTGCCGCGGATCACAAGGGCAAGCAATTCGACAGCTCGCTCACGCGTCCCGAGCCCTTTAAGTTTCCTCTGGACACAGGCTCGGTGATCAAGGGTTGGGATCAAGGCGTCGTCGGCATGAAGGTTGGGGAGAGCCGCCGACTCATCATTCCGCCTGAGCTGGCCTACGGCGATGCCGGCGCGGGCGGGGTAATTCCGCCGGGCGCGACGCTGGTATTCGACGTTGAGCTCGTCGGAATCGAATAGGAATTTGAAGCGGCTGAGTTGCCTCAGCCGCTCCTAAGAGCCGAAATCAATCAGTTCACGTATTCCTTCAGCGTCTTGAGTGCGGCAATTCGCACTTTCTTGCTCGCCGGCTTCGCCTTGAACATCATTTTTTCACCATTGAACGGATTCACGCCTTCGCGTGCCTTCGTGGCGGGCTTCTTGACGACTTTCATCTTCAAAAGTCCGGGCAGCGTGAATAAGCCGTGACTTCGCAGACTCTTCTTGATTGCACCTCCAAGCGAGTCAAACACGGCTCCGACCTGCTTTTTAGAGAGCTCTGTTTCCTTCGAAATGGTAGCGAGAATTTCAGACTTGGTCGGTGCTGCATTCTTTTTCGCCATATTTAATCTCCTGCTAATGTTTGCGCGAGCGGACTGTGACGGCCCGCAAATTTCAACTCGGCGCCGAAAATAACATAGAAAAAAGCCGATGTTTAGCGCAATTGCGAAAAAATATTTTTATCCTCGATGCAATTCGCCCGGGTTTTTCAGGCTTCCGCGCCTGCGAAGCTTAGGATTCGCAGGCGACGAGTTGCTTCGTTCACTGTGATATCAGGCATGTACGAGCCGATGTTCAACGCAGTAGCACCAGCAGCGCGCCGATTGCGATCGAAACCCACAGGAAGGAAAAATCAATTTGTCCGATGGGAGGAATAATGCGGCGCACGCGTTTTAGAATCGGTTCGCACAGCTGTCCGAGCAATCGGACTCCCGGAGCGTAGCCGCTGGGGCTGACGAAGCTGGTCAACCAGTACAACAGCATCGCGAAAAGATAGATACGCAGCACCAGGCCCACCAGATCCAAGAGGGTGATGCGCAGGAACACCAGCAAATCGCCGATGCCGCCGGCGGCCATGCCTAAGATGATCAGGGTGCGTACCCCGGCCACCAGCAGCACCGCGACAACCGTGGCTGTATCGATCTTGCCGATGGGCGGCAGCAGCTTGCGCAGGGGCAGTATCAGCCAGTTGGTCACACGCACGATGGCATCGGCCATCGGATCCCGGAAATCGGCGCGCACCAATTGAAACAGCAGCCGCAGCATGAAAGCCAGCAGCAGCAGCCACAGCAGCATGTCGACGATGTATCTGATCGCTTCCATTTGTGTTTAGACGCTGCGCGCCACCTTTCAGCGAGGTCGAGGCGACCCCGACCGAAATCATGTCAATTCAAGGGCCGCCGAATTCGGCGGCGAGTTCGGCTGAACGGCGGTCGGCCGCGGCCACCGCGTGCGCGACGATAGCACGAAGGCCGGCGTCGTTAAGAACCTCGAGAGCCGCAGCGGTGGTGCCGCCTTTCGAGGTGACCTGCTCGCGCAAGGTTGCCAGGGAGTCGGCGGATTGCCGCGCCATTTGCGCGGCTCCGAACGCCGTTTCCAGTGTCAAGCGGTGTGCGACCTCGCTCGGCAGGCCGCGTTCGTGGGCGGCCGCTTCGAGCGCCTCCATGAAGAGAAAGAAGTAGGCGGGACCACTGCCGGACACCGCCGTCACGGTGTCCATCTGCGATTCGTGCTCCACCCAGACCGTGGAGCTGACTGCCGCCATCAGATTTTCAGCCAATGCGCGATAGGCGGCGCCGACGCTCGCGGGCGCATAGAGACCGGTTGCGCCGAAGCCGTTCAGCGCCGGGCGATTCGGCATGGTGCGGATCACCGGTACCTGCGGACCGAACCAGCGTGCGAGAGATGCGTGCGGAATGCCCGCCGCGACCGATACCACCAGGGGGCGGCTCGCCGCGAGATGCGGCGCCAGCCCCAATGCGACGCCGCGCATGAGCTGGGGCTTGACCGCGAGCACCACAACCTCGGCTCCCCGCACCGCGGTTGCGTTGTCGGTTGCCGTCTCCACCGCGTAGTCGCGCACTAAGCGCTGCAGTTGCTCCTGGCTCGGATCAGCAACCACCAAGCTCTTCGGTTGGAGTCCACGCTTGGTCAGGCCGCTGATCAGCGCCGCCGCCATGTTGCCGCCGCCGATGAAGGCCAGTCTTCTTATGTTGTTCATGCTAAATCTCCTAAACTCCTGCTCCCACTTTGGACTTACCGGGTGCCGAAAAGCGCCGTGCCGATGCGTACCAGCGTTGCGCCCTCGGCGATGGCGGATTCAAAATCGCCGCTCATACCCATGGACAGTGTATCGAGCTTGAGGCCGCCGGCGTTCAGATCCGTCAGCGCCGCTCTCAAAGAGGCGAACACGGCGCGTTCTGCGGCGGCGCCGCGCTGCGGGGGAGGCACGCACATCAAGCCGCGAAGCCTGATTCTCGGCAGGCCGGCCACCGCGGTCGCCAACTCAGGCAGCTGATCCGGCGCCACCCCGCCCTTGGTGGCTTCCGGCTCCAGCGCGACTTGGATGCAAACATTGAGGGGCGGGGCGTGAAAGGGCCGCTGCTCCGACAGCCGCCGCGCCACGCTGAAGCGATCCACGCTCTGTACCCAGTCGAAGCGCTCGGCGATGGCTTTGGTCTTGTTGGATTGGATGCCGCCGATGAAGTGCCACGTAAGCTTCAAGTCGGCGAGTTGGTCCATCTTGCCCTCTGCCTCCCGCAGATAGTTTTCGCCGAAATCCGTGACGCCGGCGGTGGCGGCCAGGCGCACGGATTCGGCAGTCTTAGCCTTGGTAACTGCAACCAAAGTGACTGATTCGGGGTCCCGCCCGGCGGCAATGGCTGCACTACGTATCCGAGACCGGACGTGGTTCACATGAAGCGTCAAATTCTGCGGACCAATTAACATATTGGGTGACAACACCCTCTTATATACTGCTGGTGGCTAACGCCTAGTCTAATTAGGAGCCGTAAATGGCGGTTGATATCGCGCAGCTTCTCGCCTTTGCGGTGAAGAACAATGCGTCGGACTTGCATCTGTCGGCAGGCGTCCCGCCGATGATCCGCGTGGACGGCGACATGAAACGAGTCAACATGCCTGCCCTGGTGCACAAAGAAGTGCACAGCATGGTGTACGACATCATGAACGACAAGCAGCGCAAGGCGTTCGAGGAGTTCTACGAAACCGACTTTTCGTTCGAAATCCCCAAGCTGGCGCGCTTTCGTGTCAACGCGTTTAATCAAAATCGCGGCGCCGGTGCGGTATTTCGCAACATTCCCTCCACTATTCTGTCCTTGGACGAATTGAACGCGCCCAAGACTTTCAAAGATTTGTGCATGCTCCCGCGTGGTCTCGTGCTTGTGACGGGGCCAACCGGATCGGGCAAGTCGACGACGCTGGCCGGCATGGTCAATCACTGCAACGACAACCGCCCGGATCACATTATAACCATTGAGGATCCGATCGAATTCGTGCACGAAAGCAAGCGTTGCCTGGTCAATCAGCGCGAGGTGCACCGCGATACGCTGGGGTTCAGCGAGGCGCTGCGCTCGGCGCTGCGCGAAGATCCGGACGTGGTGCTGGTGGGCGAAATGCGCGACCTGGAAACCATTCGCCTGGCCCTCACGGCTGCGGAAACCGGCCATTTGGTCTTCGGCACCTTGCATACCAGTTCCGCGGCGAAGACCATCGACCGAATCGTCGACGTGTTCCCGGCGGCGGAAAAGGACATGGTCCGTGCCATGATGTCCGAGAGCTTGCGGGCCGTGATCTCGCAGACCTTGATGAAGCGTGTGGGCGGGGGCCGTATTGCGGCGCACGAAATCATGATCGGCACGCCCGCCATCCGAAACTTGATTCGCGAGGGCAAAATTGCCCAAATGTATTCCGCCATCCAGACCGGTCAGGGCCAGGGAATGCAGACCCTTGATCAGTGCCTGCAGGAATTGGTGGCCAAAGGAGTTGTCAGCCGCGAGGAAGCGAAGTACAAGGCGCAGAACAAGGACAGCATTTAAATGGAACGCGAACAAGCCATACGTTTAATGCAAGACCTGCTGCGACGCATGGTCGAGAAAAAGGGCTCGGACTTGTTCATCACCGCGGGGTTTCCGCCCGCCATCAAAGTCGACGGCGAAATCAGGCCCCAGTCGGACCGTTCGTTAAGCCCCGAGCAGAGCGCCGGCATGGTCCGCGCCATCATGAACGACCGGCAAACCAAAGAATTCGACGGCACCAAGGAATGCAATTTCGCCATTGCACCGCCCGGCATTGGCCGTTTCCGCGTCAGCGCTTTCATCCAACAGGGGTTTACCGGCGCGGTGCTGCGTACCATCAACGCCAAGATACCCACCCTCGAGGAGTTGGAGCTGCCGCCGGTTCTCAAGGAGGTCGTCCTCTCCAAGCGCGGCTTCGTTATTCTGGTCGGCGGCACCGGTTCAGGTAAGTCCACCTCGCTCGCGGCCATGGTGGGCTATCGCAACGAGAAGACCCGTGGCCACATCGTCACCATTGAAGACCCGGTTGAATACGTGCACGCGCACAAGGGATGCGTGGTAACGCACCGCGAAGTCGGCGTCGATTGCGAGAGCTGGCATCTGGCCCTCAAGAACACGCTGCGCCAAGCTCCGGACGTCATTCTGATCGGTGAAATTCGCGATCGCGAGACCATGGAATACGGCATCCAATACGCCGAGACCGGCCACTTGGTGCTGGCGACCTTGCACGCCAACAGCTCCAACCAGGCGCTCGATCGCATCATCAATTTTTTCCCCGAGGAGCGGCGCGAGCAGCTTCTCATGGACTTGTCGCTGAATATTCGTGCGCTGATCTCACAGCGCTTGATCCCGCGCGAAGCCGGCTCCGGGCGCATTGCGGCCATGGAAATCATGCTGGCTTCGCCGTTGATTTCGGATTTGATCTTCAAGGGCGAGGTCACAAAGATCAAGGAAGTCATGGCGCGCTCCAACCGGCTCGGCATGAAGACCTTCGATCAAGCCTTGTTCGATTTGTACGAAGCAGGATTGATTTCCTACGAGGATGCGCTGCGAAATGCCGATTCGAAGAACGAATTGCGCCTGCGCGTGAAGCTCGAAAGCAAGCGCGAGATGAAGAATCCGGAAGAGGGCGGCCAATCGCTGCAGATCGTCGAGGAAGAAGAAGGACAGGTGTTCTAATTCATGAGCGTGCCTGCCGACCTTCCGGCTCAGGTGATGAACACCAAACCGTTGTTCAAACTGATGGTCGAGAAAAGGGCATCGGACCTGTTCTTTACCTGCAACGCACCGGTCAAGATCAAAATCGAAGGCAAGATTTTCCCGGTCAATAAGCAGATTTTGACGCCCGAAACGGTGCGTCAAGCGGCTTTGGGGCTGATGACGCAGGATCAAATCGAGCACTTCAACGAAGAGCTGGAAATTGACTTCGCGATTTCCGAAATCGGCTTGGGACGCTTCCGCGTAAATGTGTTCTATCAGCGCGGTTACCCAGCCATGGTGCTGCGCTACATCACCGCCGAGATGCCGAAGCTGGAAGATCTCGGCATGCCCGATATCTACAAAGACCTGGTGATGCTGAAGCGCGGTCTGATTCTGATGGTCGGGGCCGCCGGCGCCGGCAAGTCGACCACGCTGGCAGCGATGCTCAATTACCGCAACGAAACCTCGTCCGACCACATTCTGACCATTGAAGATCCGATTGAATTCTTGCACAGCAATAAGAAATCCATCATCAATCAGCGCGAAGTGGGCCTGGATACCAAAAGCTTTGCGCGTGCCCTGCGCAGTGCGGTGCGCGCCGCGCCCGATGTGATTCTGGTGGGCGAAATTCGCGACCGCGAAACCATGGAGGCCGCCATTGCGCTGGCAGGAACGGGACATCTTTGCATCGCGACGCTTCACGCCAACAATTGCGCCGAAACGCTGGATCGCATCATCAACATGTTTCCGCGCGATCAGCACAATCAGATTTTCCTCGATCTTTCGCAGTACCTGCGCGCCATCCTCTCGCAGCGACTGGTGTTCGCGAAATCCGGAACCCGGGTAGCCGCCTCCGAGGTGATGGTGAACACGCCGCACATTTCGGAACTCATCAAGCAGGGCGATGTCATCGGCGTGAAGGAGGCCATTCGTACCGGCACGGAGCGCGGCATGCTGAGTTTCGATAGCGCGCTCTACAATCTGGTGCGCGAGGGGCGGATCGAGCTCGAGGAAGCTCTGGCGAGCGCCGATTCGCGTACTAACCTCGAGGCCAAGATCAATTTCGGCTAGGAGCCTACCCGAATTCGCGGCTTGAGCTGACCACACCGTTGGTTGCGGAAATCACGCGTCGCTTCATCATTGCGTATGTCACCATGTTCTTCGATGCGGTCAAGTCGGCATTGGCCGGCTGGCGTCCGGGACGCTGCTCACGCTGGTGCCGGTGGCCGCTTTCGCGGGCCCAATGTGATCTCCTGCGACGTCTGGTTGCGGCGCGGCGAAGAAATGGGGTGGTTCGAGCACGGCTCCACTATCATGGTGCTGGCCCCGGTGGGGCTCAGGCTCGGGGATCGGGTGGTCCGGGGGCCAGGGTGCACATGGGGCAACCCCTTCTCAGTACAGACTAAAACCGCAACTTTTGTCGTCCGGTGGTGTTTTGTTTCTAAACGAACACACATTCCAGTGCAAACGCAACTAACGGCCGAGTTCACGACATTTATGCGTGCCTATCAGGACATGGTTTTTTCGACTGCCGCCCGGTTGACGGGCAACGATACGCAGGCCGAAGACATAGCCCAAGAAGTGTTCATCCGGGCATACGAACATTTCTCCGATTTGCGCACCAGCGTCACGGCGGGCGGCTGGCTCAAGACCGTCACCACCAATTTGACGCTCAACTATTTGAGCCGCTACCGCAAGCGCTGGCGCCTTTTCTCGGAGCTGCGTTCGGGCTCGGACGACAGCGATGGCGCGGAACTGGACTGGGAAGTGCCCGACACGATACTCGCGGATTTGAGCGCGGAACAGCGCAGCGCCATCGTCGATGCCGCCCTCAAGCAGCTGCCCGACCACCAGCGTCTGCCGCTGGTGCTGTATCACTTCGAGGATCTGTCCTACCAGGAGATTGCCGACAAACTCCATGTCTCGCTGACCAAGATCAAGACGGACATTCGCCGCGCGCGCGGGGCGCTTTTACCGCTGCTGCAAAACGTGGGCGGCGCGCGCGATACACTGGATGCTTAAGCCTATGAACAAACGTCTCGAAGCTGAGCAGAAACTCGAACAGGTGCTCCAGCAGGCGCTCGCCGGACTGCCGCCGCGCCGCGCGCCCGGCACGCTGGAATCGCGCGTGACCAACGAGTTGGCGCGCCGCGCGTTGCTGCCCTGGTGGCGGGTGAGCTTTGCGAACTGGCCGGTGGCGGCGCGCGTTGTGTTCATTTTGGTTTGCGCAGTGCTGGTGGCCGCGACCATATTGGGAGGCGTTTCCGCCTATCTGGGCGACCGCTCCTTTGATGAAGCTTCGGTCTTGCTGCTGTCCTGGGCGCATCCCCTCCTGACAGTCGTTTCCTCGGCGCGCGGATTGTTGTCGCTGCTGGTGCGTGTGATTCCCCCAGTGTGGCTGTACGGAAGCTTGGGCGTGGGGGTCTTCCTTTATGTGACGTTATTCGGGCTCGGTGCGGCGGCCTATCGGACGCTTTATCTTCGGCCCTCAGCGGCAGGTGGCGATTTATGAATATCGTGATATTGCGGCGCTTGAGTTTTCTCTTCACGCTGCTCTGTTTAACAGCGGTCGCCGCGCACCCCCGGGCCGCAGCCGCGGCTGCACCCGCCCCCAGCACCGCCGCACCGGCAAAGGACGATCATGCATCCGCCGCCGAGCCGGCCGCTTCAACCGACGATGAGTTCAACGATGACTCCGATGCGGACGACCGCGCGGACTGGCGCAACCGGATCGAGATTCACCGTCGACGCAATCGGCAACATCGCGCCGACGGCGATGTCGTCAGCATCGGTCATTCCAGCCATTTGGAGAGCGGCCAAAAGGCCGATTCCGTGGTGTCGGTATTCGGGTCTTCGACCAGTGACGGCGAAGCGGTGGATGTCGTTTCGGTCATCGGCAACACCCGGGTTACCGGACCGGTGAGCGACACCGCGGTCGCGGTGATGGGCAATGTCTATGTTGACGCCAAGGTGGATGGCAATGTGGTCGCAGTGTTGGGTAACGTTGAACTGGGACCCAACGCCGAAGTCGGCGGCGACGTGGTCGCGGTCATCGGCGTGGTGGAGCGTGATCCCGCCGCCGTCGTTCATGGCTCGGTGCAAAGAATTATCGACATGGATGTTGGCGGGGCCACGGGCTTTTCCGGGCTGAACACCTGGATTACCCATTGTTTGCTGTTGGGCCGGCCCTTGGCCTTCGCGACCGGACTCGGCTGGGCTTGGACACTGGCGCTGTGCCTCCTGGCGTTTTACGTCGGCCTGGCGCTGCTGTTTCGCGGCGGGGTTGACGAGTGTGTGCAAACCTTGGAGTCGCAACCCGGACACACGGCGCTGGCGGCGCTGTTGGGCATTCTCCTGACGCCCGTGCTGCTGGTCTTGTTGTGCGTCACGCTGATCGGCATCGCGGCGGTGCCCTTCGTCGTGGCTGCCTTGTTTTGTATGTCGCTGTTCGGTAAGGCGGTTATGTTGGCATGGCTCGGCGGCCGCATATCGGGCCGCATATCGGGCCGCAGACTAGGGGCCGGCGGCCATCCAGCCGTCGCGGTGCTCATCGGCGGCGCGGTCGCGCTGGTTCTGTACGTCGTGCCGATAGCGGGGTTCCTGGTTTACAAGTTGCTTGGATTCTTCGGATTCGGCGCCGTGCTCTACACATTGGTGCTGCGTGTGCGCGCGCGCCAGGCTGGCGGCACTCCACCGCCCGCGTTCGCGGGCGCTAATCAGGGAAGCGGCAACAGCGCGCCGCCGCCCAACAACACCGCCGCGATGGCAGGTCCAGGCTGGAGGGCCAGTGCCGCGCCGGCCGCCGGCGCAGCACTGGCCGCAGCCGCAGCAGCGGCGGAGCCGCTTGAACCTGGGCCGCCTTTTGCAGCCCCGCCCCCCGCGCCGCCGCCCGCAGCCGCCGCGACCGTGACGCCGCAGATCACCGCTGCCATGCCGCGTGCCGGCTTTTGGGTACGCATGGGCGCGTTGTTTCTCGATATTTTATTGGTGGGCTTCGCGACGAGCCTGTTGCACCCCTTCGGCGACGGTCACATGTGGGGCGACTTTCACATCGTGGTGCTGGCGATCTATGGTGCGGTGATGTGGAAATTGCGCGGCACCACGGTCGGCGGCATTGTGTTCGATTTGCACGTCGTGCGCGTGGATGGACGGCCCGTGGACTGGGAAACGGCCATCGTGCGCGCGCTGGGATGTTTCCTTTCTCTCTGCGTAGTTTTCCTCGGCTTTATCTGGATCGCGTTTGACGCCAATCGCCAGGCGTGGCATGACAAGATCGCGGGTACCGTGGTGGTGCGGGCCAAGCGCGGCGTGCCGCTGGTGTAGGAACACTCGGACAGGCTCATAGCCGCTTGCGTATTGCCGGCGGCAGCAGGGCCTTGTATCGGCGGCTGAGCGCGAGACGCTCGCCATTGCGCAGGATCAATTCATAGTCGCCGTGAAACATGGGTTGAAGCTCCGCGATGGATGCGAGGCGCACCACGTGCGAGCGATGCACTCGAATGAATTCACCGGCATCCAACTGCGCAGTTAACTTGGCGAGCGGTTCGCGGATCAGGTGCACTTTTCCGCCGGCATAAATCTCCACATAGTTGCCGGCCGCTGATATCCGGTCGATGCTTTCGACCGGAATGAAGTAAGCCCTGGCGCGATCCCGGATCAGAATTTGCTTGATCGGCGCCGCCCGCCCCGGCATTGCGCTAAGCACACGGCGCACGCGCTCTTCGAGATCGCCATGGTCTGGATCCGTCAATGCCGTCTTGACGCGGTCGATGCTGCGCAAAAATCGTTCTCGATCGTAGGGCTTCAACAGATAGTCGAGCGCCTGTACATCGAAAGCTTGAACTGCATACTCCGAGTAGGCGGTGGTGAATACGATGTGCGGCGATTCCGTGCCGCGAATGGCCTCGAGAACATCAAAACCGTTGTGCCCGCCCAATTGAATGTCGAGATACACCAAGTCCGGTTTACGGTCGGTGATTTCCGCAACCGCGGCCTCCACCGTGTCCGCCTGCGCGACGACCTGAAATTCCGGCAGCGGCGCCAAAAAACGCAGCAGCTTGGCGCGCGCCGGCGGCTCATCGTCGACAATGACAACCGTGTGGGTCAATTCGCCGCCGGAAAGCTCACGGTCACTACGGTTCCCGTGGGGTGACCCGCCGCGAGCGTGAAGGTATGCGTACCCGGGAACAGCAACTCCAAACGCCGTGACACATTGGCGAGGCCGGTGCCCGGTTTTATGCGGGTGTCGTCAATGCCCACGCCATCATCGCTGATGGTGTAGAGCAGCCTTGTTCCCTGGCGCGCGACATCCACCGTTAAATTGCCGCGTCCGTCCGGCAGCCCATGCCGCAGGGCGTTCTCGACCAAGGGCTGCAGCAGCAGACGCGGAACTTCGAGTGTTTCAAGGCCGGGCGCGACCTTCAAATCAAAGGACAGATGTCCGCGAAAGCGTTCCGTCATCATTGCGGCATAGTCCCGCAGCCATTCCAGCTCGCGCTTCAAGGGCACCAACACCTGGCTGTCTGAATCATAGGCGGCACGCATCAGGGCACCTAAGCTGCTGATCATGCGGTCCGCCGCCTCGACATCCTCGTGCATGCGGTTGGAAATGGCATTCAGCGTATTGAATAGAAAGTGCGGCTCAATTTGCGCGGTCAAATGCTTCAGTCGAGCTTGACCTAACTCAGCGGCGAACTCGGCAGCGCGCAGATCGCTCGTGCGCCTCACTTGAAATTCGCGGTTGGCGAAGATGACCACCAATATCAAGGCATACGTGATGAGATCTTTTTGCAGCTCGTAAAAAGCCTGGGCGGCTAAGCTGTCGAAGGCGTAATGTTGACCGACAACCGCATAGGCCAACTTGCGCAGCGCCAGCATGCCGGCGACATGCACCGCGGAAAACGCCAACGCCGCGCAGATGTGTGCGACGACGATGCGCCATCGAGGACGGTCACCCAATCGAAAGTGCTGCTCGAAGCGCAGGATGAAAGGGATGAGTGCGAAGATGACGATGACGCTGCTGACCTCCCAGACCAGCGGCTTCCAGGCCGCAATGTCGGCCCGGCCGCGCAGACCGACCAGCGCATTGATGCCCTCGTACAGGCCGAATAGTAGGGCCAGGACTCCGTAGAGCACCCAACCGGAACGGGCGGCTCGCGGCCGGCCTGCGATGCTGGTCGCTGTCATAACTAATCAGTGTCTTGCGGTTCGATCGTGACCGTGACCAACACGAGTAGAACTCCTTCCGTCTGGTGAAGAATATACACCGGGAATATTGCGCTCCAATATGTTTACGGGCGCCAGCCTGTGCGCTACGGCTAACAACGGCAACGCGCTTGGGATCAGCGGGACTTGAGGCATGACGAGCGGCGAATATGCGATCATCACGTGATGACGGAAGCCGACGACAACCCGCTTGAGGCGTACGTGCGCGCGGCATTGGCGCTGCAGGGTTACGCGTTTGACGAGGCCGAAATTGCCGAAATCGTCGTGCAGTTCACGCGTCTCGAAGCCATCGCGCGCACGGTGTTCGATTGGCCGCTGCCCTTCGCCTCCGATCCGGCGCCGGTGTTTCGCCCGTGATTGGATCGGCGGCCGACATCGCGCAGCAAATCGCCAAGGGCACACGCAGCGCCGCGGCTGTCTTGGCGGAGTGCCAGGCGCTGATTGATGTCCGGGATCCCGATCTAAACTGCTTCACGGCCAAGACCTTCGAGCGGGCGGAACGCGAGGCGGCCGCGATTGATGGCTTGCACGCTGAAGGCAAAACGCTGCCGCCGCTGGGCGGCGTCCCTTATGCCGTGAAGAACTTGTTCGATGTCGAAGGGATGGTGACCCTCGCCGGCGCGAAGGTAAATGCCGGCAATGCACCGGCCGCCGCCGATGCAACCGTCGTGGCACGAATGAGCCGCGCGGGCGCTGTCCTGGTGGGCGCGCTGAACATGGAAGAACTGGCTTACGGGTTCCTCACCGAGAATCATCACTACGGCATCACTCGCAACCCTCACGATCGCAGCCGTGGCGCGGGCGGTTCCTCCGGCGGCTCGGCCGCGGCGGTCGGCGCCGGAATGCTTCCGATCACGTTGGGATCCGACACGAGCGGCTCGATTCGCGTGCCGGCATCGCTGTGCGGTGTGTTCGGTTTGAAACCCACCTATGGACGATTGCCGCGCAGCGGCACGTACCCCTTCGTGAACAGCTTCGATCATGTGGGACCGTTTGCAAACAGCGTGACCGGATTGGCGCTTTCGTACGACGCCATGCAGGGACCGGATCCTGCTGATCCCGCCTGTGCGCAGCGTGCCGTCGAGCCGGCCGGCGTAACGCTTTCGCTGCCGCGGGGAATTCGGATCGGCATCCTGGGAGGCTGGTTTCACGAATGGGCAAATCCGGCGGCACGGCGTTCGGTGCAGTTGGCCGCAGCGGCCCTCGGCGCGACTGAGCGGACGGAAATGAAAAGCGCCGAGGTCGCGCGCGCGGCGGCCTACATCATCACGGGCGCGGAGGGCGGCGCTCTGCATCGGCCCCGCTTGATCGAACGCTACGAGGATTTCGGGCCCTCTTCGCGGTCACGCCTGGTTGCGGGCAATTTGACACCGGCAAGCTGGGTGATCCAGGCGCAGCGCGTGCGCCGGCACGCTTACTCCGAAGCGATGGATCTATTTGAGCGCTTTGACCTTCTTATTGCGGCAGCAGCGCCATCGGTCGCGCCGCGCGTCGGCCAGGAAACACTGCAGATCAACGGCCGCAGCATTCCCACCAAGGCGGGACTTGGTGTGCTCACCCAGCCTATTTCGTGCATCGGCCTGCCGGTGTGTACGGTTCCTGTCTGGCCCGGTGAGGGGGGATCACCCGCGGAGCGGGCCCTGCCGGTGGGCGTGCAGCTCATCGGCGCGCCCTGGCGCGAGGGCTTGTGCCTCGCCGCCGCGCGCACGCTCGAGCAGGCCGGAATTGCCGAGGTTCGGCTGCCACAGCAGCTCACGCGGCACCCATAGTACTTGGTGGCCTATAGCGGCCGTCGATGACGCGTCAGGGTCGCGGCGATCGAAGCCAGTACGGCCATGCGCACCGCAACGCCATTGTTCACCTGCTCGCGAATGACCGACCGTGGGCCATCGGCCACTTCAGATGAGATTTCAACGCCGCGGTTCATGGGCCCGGGATGCATGACCAGCACGCTGGGGGCGGCCAACTTGAGACGCTGCGCCGTCAGGCCAAAATCCTTGAAGTACGCAGCGTCATCGAGAGATGCGGCTTGCGCCATGCGCTCTTTTTGGATTCGCAGCATCATTACCACATCCGCACCGGCGATGCCGTCTTCGATGCGGGTAAAGCGCTGCGCGCCGCGAAATTCAGCCTCTTCCGGCAGCAGCACCTGCGGCGCCACCAGGCGCAAATCCGTGGTGCCCAGGGTGCTGAGCGCCGTCGCCGCGGATCGAGCCACCCGCGAATGCTTGATATCGCCGACGATGGCCACCTTGAGACCGGTGAAGCGGCGCTTGTGCGTGCGAATCGTCAGCACGTCCAGCAGTCCTTGTGTGGGATGAGACAGGTGCGCCTCGCCGGCGCTGATCACGGACACATGCGGGGCCACATGATCGATCAGAAATTCCGGCATGCCCGCTTCCGAGTCGCGAATCACGAACACATCGGTGTTCATGGCCTCGAGCGTGTAGATGGTGTCCAGCATGCTTTCGCCCTTGGCGCGCGAGCTGGAGTGCAGGTCCAAGTTGAGTACATGCGCCCCCAAGCGCCGGCTGGCGAGATCGAACGAGGCGCGCGTGCGCGTGCTCGGCTCGAAAAACAGATTGGCCAGGGTCACACCGGCCAATTCGCGGCCTTCATAGGCGGGTTGTCCGGGAAGGCGGCGGTAGCGTTCCGCCCGATCGAGAATGGCTGTCAAGGCATCGCGCGCCAGGCCTTCGAGCGTGATGAGGTGGCGCAAGCCCCCCGCGCTGTCTTGTTGTGATCGCATTTGCGCCTAGGAGCCTGTCAAGGCGCAACGCCGCAGACGCGCCTCTCCCAGCCAACCCTTCGTACCCTTGCAGATTTCGCTTCATGCATCGTTGTCGCCTCCTTATTGGGAATATACCCAACCGCGTCGGCTCCGCCTCGCCTGAAGCGAAATCAGCCTTAGGTCGCGGCCACGGGAACTACTCAGACAGACTCCCTGTTTTTTTCAGTGAACCAACGTTCCAAGATAATGCAGGCGGCCGCTGCATCGACATCGGACTTCGCCACGCGCCGCCGCCGCAATCCGGTCTCGCGCGCCGTTTGCAGCCGTGCCTCCGCTTCGAGTGACGAGTAGCGTTCGTCCACCATGGCAACTTCGACGCCAGAGCGGCGCGCCAACTCGGCCGCGAAGCTACGGGCCGCAGCGGTCATGTCGTTTTCGGAACCATCCACATTATACGGCAGCCCGACCACCGCTACGCCAGGTTGCCAATCGCGCATTATGGAAGCGATCAATTCCCAGCGCGGTCCCTTGGGCCCTGCGGGCACCGTCTCTAAGCCTACGGCGTTGCGGCTCACGGTGTCGCCGCAGGCGACGCCGATTCTGCGCAGGCCGTAGTCAAAAGCCAGAACGATCTTCGGTCGGGATGACTCAGGCATTTCCGCCGGTGGGGCTGACTCGGGACAAGTCCACGCCCAACAGACGCCCGGCGGCGTGCCAGCGAGATTCAAACGGCAGTTCGAAAATCAATCCCAAATCCACCGGCGCGCTCAGCCATGCATTCCCCCGGATCTCGTCCTCCAGCTGACCGCTGTCCCAGCCTGCATACCCCAGGGCGACGACGGCCTCTTCGGGCCCCTGGCCGCGGGCCATGGCAGCCAAGATATCCCGTGAAGTGGTGACGTGCAGCGCGTCGGAAACCTTGAGCGTTGAGTCCCATTCGCCGAAGGCGCGATGCACGACGAAGCCGCGATCCGTCTGCATCGGTCCGCCGCGCAACACCTGCCGTTCCCACAGGGGCCCATTGCCGAGTTCGATTTCCAGCTGTTCGAAGATGTCCCCCATGCGCATCGGCAGGGGTTTGTTGAGGATCAGTCCGAGCGCGCTCTGCGAATTGTGATCGCACACCAAAACGACGGTCTGCGCGAAATTAGGGTCGCCCATATACGGCATAGCGATCAGCAGCTGGTTGGTCAAATAGCCGGAATCGCTCATGGCTCTCAAGGCTTGTTCGGTTCTGAATAAAACACGGCGCCGCCCTGGGTGGAGCCTTCCAGGAATTGCCACTCGTAGGCGATGCGGATCTGATCGTGCTTCGACGACAACTCCCTCGGGAACGGATCGAATGGCGCGGCCAGCTTCAGGATCCGCATAGCGGCCTCATCGATCTCGGCGTGGCCGCTGCTGCGCCTGATGACGGTTTGCAGCAGTTTGCCGTCGGCGCCAATGGTCACCTCGATGACCGGTGTTCCAGAGTGCTTGTCACGCCGTGCGACATCCGGAAAGTTCATCGTGCCGACCCGCTCGATTTTACGGCGCCAGCTATCCAGATATACCGCGACGTCGGATTCGCGCGTGTCGGCGGCGATCCAGAGTTCGTGCTTCGCCTCGCCGCGCAAGCGCAGCTCGATCCCATCGTCGTTTGGGGTCATGGCGAGATCCGGCCGTTTTTCGAGCAACAGCGGCAGCTCGGAGGCAGCCTTGGCGGCGCTCGAAGCGGCGAAATAAAAAATCTTCTGCGAGGGGCTATGCGTCGCGACCAGATCTTCCGCTCCTGTATCCGAGCCGGCGCGCTGCGCGTCCAAGCCTTCGCCGCTGGGAATCCCCAGCCGGTCGACCGGCATCAGTGAGGATTTGGGGATCAGACTTCGTTCGCGCTTCAGAGTATTGCCCGAGCCCAATTGCGTGCGCTGCGAGAGGTAGCGCGCGTTCGGGTTCGTGGCGGCGCTGGGCGCGCGCTCATTCACCAGCACGACTTCCAGCCCCGGCGCGCCCTCATCTGCCGAGCTGCTGCTGTTCGAGCTGAATGTCACGCCTAGAATGATGATTCCATGCAGCAGCGCCGCGAGAAAGCACGTGGTCAACATGCGGTCATTGGCGGGCGGCAGCCCGGCGCGGAGCATTTCGCCGCCATGCAGCGCGCCATCGGTTTGAAGCGTTTCTGAAGTCACGCGGCGCCCAAATTCCTCTCGATCGCGTCCGCCAGCAGGGATCCGATATCGATATCATGCTTTTTGTTTAGTTCACGAATTCCGGTCGGACTTGTGACGTTGATCTCGGTGACGTACTCGCCGATTACGTCCAGCCCCACAAAAATCATGCCCGCATCGCGCAGCTTAGGTCCGATTTGCGCGCAGAGCCATCGATCGCGATCGTTGAGCGGACGGCTTTCGGCCCGTGCGCCCGCCGCCAGATTGCCGCGGTTGTCCTCAGGCAGCGGAATGCGGCTGAGCGCATAGGGTACCGGCTCTCCGTCGACCAAAATGATGCGGCAATCGCCCGCCGTGACGATTTCGGGCAGGTAGCGCTGCACGATGGTGTAGCGGGTGCCGTAGCCGGTCAGGGTTTCGAACACGACATTGCGGTTCTTGTCGCCATGCTCGAGAACGAAGATGGATTTTCCGCCCATGCCGTCCAACGGCTTGCACACGACCTTGCCGTGCTCCCTCAAGAATTCACCCATGTCATGCATGTCGCGCGTGATGAGCGTGGGCGCGCAACACTGAGGAAACCAGGCCGTATAGACCTTTTCGTTAATATCGCGCAGCCCTTGCGGCCGATTGTAAACATGCGCGCCCTGCAGCTGCGCGCGATCGAGAATGTAGGTGCTGTAAATGTACTCGGTATCAAACGGCGGATCCTTGCGCATCAGGATCACGTCGAATTCCCCCAGCTTGTGGGCAGCGACTTCCCCCAGCGAGAACCACTTTTCCATGTCATCTGAGACCCAGAGCGGCGCCAGCCGGCCCCAGGCAACGCCGTCGCGAAGCCAAAGGTCTTTCAGTTCGGCGTAGTGTAGCTCCCAGCCCCGCGCCTGAGCGGCCAGCAACAAACCCAAGGTGGTGTCCTTGGCCGGCTTAATCGCTGCTATGGGGTCCATGACCACGAGGAGACGCGCTCGAGACGACATGCTCATTCCTCCAGTCTAGCGCAAGCGGCTTTAGTGCCTGCCTTCATGGGAAAACTGTGAACCACGCCACCGTTGTTTGGCCTCACATGCCTCGAAATGTCGACCCCGTACCGTGGCTTGCGCGGGCTGGATATGTTAAAAAGCCACAAGATTCCAGCACCTACGCAAGTCATGGAGAGCATGATCACCAGCGGCAAGCCTAAACTCACGGGCCTCAAGGTTCTCGTGATCGATGACAGTAAGACCATTCGCCGAACCGCTGAAACGCTCCTCACCAAGGAGGGTTGCGAGGTGTTCACGGCTGTCGATGGTTTTGACGCCCTCTCCAAGATCGCAGACCATCAGCCGGATATCGTCTTCGTCGACATCATGATGCCACGCCTC
Organism: Steroidobacteraceae bacterium; assembly: GCA_039924385.1. Taxonomy (GTDB): domain Bacteria; phylum Pseudomonadota; class Gammaproteobacteria; order Steroidobacterales; family Steroidobacteraceae; genus Bog-1198. The sequence goes on along the minus strand of JBDTAV010000049.1, from coordinate 23,995 downwards.
GACGGCTACCAGACCTGTTCCTTGATCAAGCACAACAAGGTGTTCAAACAGATTCCCGTGATCATGCTATCGAGCAAGGACGGGCTGTTCGACCGGGCGCGCGGCCGCATCGTAGGCTCGGAACATTATTTGACCAAGCCGTTTACCAAAGACGAATTGTTGGGAGCGATCGAAGCTCACGTCGGGAAATGACGGAGAATAAGAGATGGCACTGATTCTTATTGTTGACGATTCACCCACCGAGGTATTCGTCATGCAAAAAGCCCTGGAGAAACACGGTTTCAAGACCGCCGCTGCGGAAAACGGCGAAGAGGGCGTGCGCAAGGCGAAGGAAATGAAACCGGATCTGATTTTCATGGATATCGTGATGCCCGGCGTAAACGGTTATCAGGCGACGCGGATGCTGATCAACGATCCTGAAACCAGCTTGATCCCCATCATCATGGTGACCACCAAGGGCCAGGAGACGGATCGGGTCTGGGGCTTGCGGCAGGGTGCCGTGGATTATTTGGTCAAGCCTGTATCTGCTCAGGCGCTGGTCGAGAAGGCGCAAGCCGCACTGGCTACATGACGAGTACGACTAGCGGGTCTGACACGAGCCTGCGCGGCTTGCGCGACCGACCATTCGAGTTGCTCAAGGAGTTAGAGAAGCGCAGCCGCTCGGTGGCCGCGAACAGCGTTGCCGAGGCGGACGCGGGGCAGGAATGGGTCGGCGTCGCGTTCCGCATGGGCGGCGAGACGTTTTTGGTTGCCCGCGAGGAGACCCGCGAGGTTCTCGGCTATCCCGCGGTGGTTACCCGCATTCCGGGGGCCAAGAGCTGGGTCAGGGGGTTGGCCAACGTGCGCGGGGCGCTGATGCCGATGCTGGATTTGCGGCAGTTCTTAGGCAGCGGCGCGACCACGTCCGGGCGCAACACGCGCATCGTCGTGGTGAATCACCGGGATATTCCGGCGGGTTTGATGGTCGATGAGGTACTGGGTTTTCGGCGTTTTGCGGAATCGGAATTCAGCGCGGAAGCACCGCCGACGGTGATCCGTTGCGATAGCTATCTTGCCGGCGCCTTTCGCCGCGGGGGCGAAGTCTGGCCGGTCTTGAGCTTGAAGACTTTGGTGGAAAGCCAGAGCTTCCTGCAGGCAGCAAGCTAGGTTGTGGAACGAAAGATGACGACTAGGCGAATCGAAAAATCACCGAATCTCAATCTATTGCCGACACTGGCAGGGTTGTTGGTGCTGTGCTTGATTATCGCCGCGGTTCTGACGGCGCTGACGCGCAATACCGCTCCGGTCGCCGCGCCCGCCGAGCAACTATCGCTGGTGGTGCAGCGCATGCCCTTCGAGGCGCAAAACGCGTTGCGCGGCGAATCGAGCGCTTTCGACGCGCTCGCCAAGAGCGCCGCCCGCCTCAAGTCGTTGCGTGCCGCCCTGCCGGACATAGGCGATGCGTCCATGTGGAGCAAGTTGAACGACGGGGTGGCCGCGGTCGCGCACGCCCGGCCCGCAGTCGAAACCATCCAATCATCCAATCAAGAAGTGCGCGAACTGGCGCCCAAATTGCTGTCCGAGCTGGGCGATCTGGGCAGCTCGGTGGGCGTGCAGAAGCTCGAGGGCATGAGCCGCTATCTGGAGCGCTTCGAACTTACGGTGCAGCGGATTCAGCAGGACTTGAACGGTTTGAGTTCCGGTGTCAGCGACGCCGGTCCCAGTGCGCAGCGCCTGGCGGACAGCTTGGAATTCCTCAATCAAGTAATCCGCGGCTTGTCGGGCGAAGAATCCGGCATCGCCATTCAAAAAGTCACCGGAGCCGATCCGGAACAGCGGCTGAAAACGGTGGTGCAGCGCAATCAGCAGTACACCAACAGCGTGCGCAAGGCTATCGGCGCAGCCGAGCCCCTTGCGAAGGCGCAGGCCGCCGCCCGCGCCTTGCCGGCGCTCGCAAGTGCGCTTGCGACACAGTTGGGAAGCGCGGCGCCGCGGGTGCAAGGCGGCGGCGGATACAAGATTTGGATACTCGGATTTCTGACGCTGGCCGCGCTGCTCCTCGCTGCGCTCGCCGTCGTCTATTCAAAGACTGCCGACAAGCGGCGCACCAACGAATTGCGGGTGCGCGAAAACGAACGCAATCAAGAAGCGATCATGCGCCTGCTGGATGAGCTGTCGAGCTTGGCGGACGGGGATCTGACGGTGCAGGCCACCGTCACCGAAGATATCACCGGTGCGATCGCCGATTCGATCAACTATGCCATTGAAGCGCTGCGCGAACTGGTCACCACGATCAACGACAGCGCCATTCAGCTGGACGGCGCTGCCAAGCAAACGCAAGGGGCGGCGGCGCACATGGCGAAGGCCAGCAGCGCGCAGTCGCGTCAGATTTCCGCTGCCAGCGAATCCATGGCCGATATGGCCGCCTCGATCGAAGAGGTATCCGGCAACTCCGAACGCTGCTCGGATGTCGCGCGGCATTCGGTCGATGTCGCGCACAAGGGCGGCGATGCGGTTCGACGCACCATCGACGGCATGAATGCCATACGCGAGACCATTCAGGAGACGAGCAAACGCATCAAACGCCTCGGCGAAAGCTCCCAGGAGATCGGCAACATCGTCGAGTTGATCAACGACATTGCCGAACAGACCAATATTCTCGCCCTGAACGCCTCGATCCAGGCATCCATGGCGGGCGAAGCGGGGCGCGGTTTTGCGGTCGTCGCGGATGAGGTGCAAAGACTCGCGGAGCGCGCCGCGAACGCGACCAAGCAGATCGAGGTGCTGGTTCGCACCATTCAGACCGATACCAACGAAGCCGTGGTGTCCATGGAACGCAGCACCACGGATGTCGTCGGCGGCGCGCTGTTGGCGGAGAACGCCGGAGCGGCGCTCGAAGAAATCGAACAGGTCTCAAACCAGATTGCGAGCCTGGTGCAGAACATTTCGGCCAGTGCGCGCCAGCAGGCCGCCGTATCCGGCAATATTTCAAAAAACATGCAAGTGGTGCGCGAGATTTCATCGCAAACCGCGGAAGGCTCAACCGCGACGTCCACTTCCATCGCCAAACTCGCGGCGCTTTCGGCGCAGCTGCGCAAATCGGTGGCGGGATTCCGGCTTCCCGACTTCGGCACCGGCGCCACATCGGGCAAGCTGCCCGCGTTGAGCGTACCCGCCGCACCGGCCAATCCCGGAAAAATGCGCAAGGCGAGCGGCATCGGAGCTTAAGCTCCCGACGGTTCCGGCATGACTGACATCAGCTCTCAAACCCTGCACATAGTCGCCAAGGAACTTAGCGCGACCTTGAACGATGCACGTGCCTCGCTGGAGGCGTATGCGGAACGGCCAGATCAGCGCGTCATCCTCGAAAAATGCGCGGATCAGCTGCACTCGGCCCATGGCGTGCTGCGTCTGGTCGAGGTGTACGGCGCGGCGCTGCTCGCCGAGGAAATGGAACACGTCACGCGCTACTTGCTGAGTTCCGGCAACGACCAGAAGCGGCAGGTCGACGGTCTCGATGCCCTGATGCGCGCGATGGTGCAGCTGCCCACATATCTCGAGCGCGTTTTGTCCGGCGGCCGGGATCTGGCGCTGGTGCTGCTGCCGCTGCTCAATGATTTGCGCTCGGTGCGCGGCAGCCCCCTGTTGTCCGAGGGCACGCTGCTGCTGCTCAACTTGAAATCCGATCAGAACGCCGCGCCGCAGTCCCTGACGCAGGGCGAGCAATCGATATCGGTGGCGCAATGGGCGCGGCGCTTGAGGCCGCGGTTCCAAATCGGCTTGCTGGGCTACATTCGCGGCGAACGCACGGTGCAGAATCTGGAAATTTTGGCGAAGGTCACCGAAAAGCTGGAGCAGGTCGCGACGACGCAACCCGTGTTTCAGTTGTGGTGGGTCGTCGGCGCCATTCTTGAAGCGGTCCGCGCCAACGGATTGGAGGGCAGCGCGACGTTGAAGCGTCTGCTGGGCCAGGCGGATCGGCAAATCAAGGCGTTATACGAACTCGGTGAAGCGCGCTACTGCGAAGATCCGCCGATCGACCTGCTCAACAATCTGCTTTACTACGTCGCGCGGGCGACCACCAGCGGCGGGCGGATTTCGGCCGTGCGGGCGTCGTTCAAACTCGGCGAACTGCTGCCGGTCGATGACACCATTGAGCAGGAGCGCGAAAGCCTCTCAGCGCCCAGCGTCAAATTAATGCGCACCGTGGCGGCTGCGATCAAGGAGGACCTGTCCAAGGTCAAGGATGTCCTCGATATCTTCGTGCGCCGCGGCGGCGGTCAAAGCGCTGAGCTGCTGCCGCAGCTCGAACTGTTGAAGAAGATCAGCGACACGCTCGGCGTGCTGGGCTTGGGAGAACTGCGCCAGCGCGTGCAGGATGAAATCCAATCGCTGGCGCAAATCATTCAAGATGGCAAGCCGCCGTCCGAGGATTCGCTGGTCAGAGTCGCCGGCGTTCTGCTATCGGTGGAAGATAGTCTTGACGATCAGCTGGTGCGGTTGATCCTGCCTATACAGGCCACCGATTCCGCCGCGGGCGTTCCGCTCGATCAAGACCACGAATTCAAGCAAGTCAGCGAGGCGGTGCTGCGCGAGTGCATCGTCAATCTGGCGCGCATCAAGGAAGCGGTTTCGGCCGCGGTGCAGAAACCCAACGAATTCTCGGCGCAGGGGCTCGACAATGTGCCGCAGCTGCTGCGCGGCATAACCGCGGGGCTGCTGATGCTGGGCAAGGGCCGGGCGGTCGAATTGATGGATGCCATCGGCAAGCAAGTCCGCGTGCTCATCGAGCCGGGCGCGCCGCCGCCGGATCCGATCCGCCTGGAGCGGGTGGCCGACGCCATCGTGAGCATCGAGTACTACATGGAGACGGTGCAAAGCGGGCGCACCGATCCTTGGTACATGCTGGATAACGCCGAGACCTGTCTCAAAACGCTCGCGGATGATGATGCGCTGGCGCGCGTGCCGAACCTGAACCTTACGAGCAGCGAGGCTGCCAAGACGCTGAAGCTGGATCCGACGGAAACCATTGCCATGGAGCGCACCAAGCGCGCGCATGCTGCAACCAATCCTCTGATCGTTGTGCCGGAGCCCGAGGCGGTCGATCCGCAATTTGTCGAGCTCTTCATCGAGGAGGCCAAGGAAGAAATCGCTTCGGTGCAAAAGACCTTCCCGTTATGGGACCAGAACCCCATGGATTTGGAAGCGTTGTCGTCCATGCGCCGCAGCTTTCATACCTTGAAGGGCAGCGGTCGGATGGTCGGCGCCCGCGCGATCGCGGAATTTGCCTGGTCGATTGAGAATCTGCTGAATCGGATCATCGATAAAACGCTGTCGCGCACCCCGGGGATGATGGCGTTGCTGCGCAATTCAGTCGCAGTTCTGCCGCAATTGGTGGAACAGCTGGAGACCGGGCGGCCCGTCAACGCGCCGACCGAGGCGCTGATGACCCGCGCTTTTGCGTATGCCGACGGCCGTGATCCTGAACAGGCCAAGGTCAATATTGCGCCCGAGGATCGCGCCGGATCCGACGCAAACAGCGCAACGACGAGCTGGGCCGGCGCCGCGGCGATCCCCAAGCCGTCCATGGACGCGACGCTGCATGACATCTACGCCAAGGAAACCTCGAGTCATCTGACGGAAATCCGCGAGTACCTCCGCAAGCGCACGGGTCAGCCGTCACCGCACGATCTTCCTGAATCAGTGTATCGGGCCATCCATACCTTGAGCGGCAGCTCGAAGATGGCGGAGGCGCGTCATGGCATTCGCATCACTGAACCGCTGAACCACGTCATGCGCAAAGTCTTCGACAGCGGACATGGGCTGTCGGATGCGGGCTTGAGGACGCTCGAACAGTCGGTACGCGCCATCGAAAATGTGCTCTCCCACATCAATGAGTCGACTGGATTCTTCTCCGATCAGCCGGCGGTGCTGGAGCGTCTCCAAGATCTCGAAGCCGAAGTGGACGCGATGCTTGCCAGCGCCGCGCGAGATACCAGCGCCTCGGCCATGGTGCCCGTGCTGACGGCGACTCCGGCAGTCCCGACGGCCGAGGAGGCCCCGCGGCCGCCCACGGAAGAATTCGATCACGAGATAGCGAATATCTACAGCGAGGAAGCGACTGAGCTGTTGGAGGCCGCCGAAGGCTCGCTGACCGTCTGGAACAAGGATCGCAAGGATAAGCAACCGGTCGCCGAGCTGCAGCGTCAGCTGCACACGCTCAAAGGCGGGGCTCGAATGGCGGGCGTTACCGCCATGGGCAATTTGAGTCACGAACTCGAAACCTTGGTGCTGCAGATCGACAGCGGCGCAGTGGCGGGCGATGACCATGCCCATTCTGTCATGCAGACCAGCCTGGATGAATTGTCGCGTATGCGCGATCTGGTCAATCGCGGCACCCTGCCGGGTGAGGCGCGCGATTTGATTGCACAGATCCGCGGACTCGCGAATCAAGCGCAAGCCGCGTCGGCCCAGGCAAGCGCTGCCGCCCGGTCCGCCGCGGCGGCATTGCCGCCGGCCGTATCGCCCGTGTCCGCCGCAGCGGTCGCACCGCCTGCACGTGCAGCCGCGCCGGAGATTTCGGCCGAGCCGGCTGTGCCAAGCGAGGATGCTTCGCCAAGCTTGGAATTGAGCAGCGCGCCGGTATTGCCGGGCCGCGAGGCGCCGCCTGCGGAGCGGGTGGAAATGGCGCGCGTGGATGCCGACTTGCTGGACACCATGCTCAACAATGCCGGCGAGGTCAGCATCTTTCGCGCCCGCCTCGATCAGCAGGTCAATTCGATTGATTTCAATCTGGCCGAGCTGGCGCGAACCGTAACGCGCCTGAAGGAGCAATTGCGCGGCCTGGAAATCGAAACCGAAGCGCAAGTATTGCACCGGCACCAGGATATCGAACCGCGGCGCGACGATTTCGATCCGCTCGAATTGGACCGCTACTCCGCCTTGCAGCAGTTCTCGCGCGCTCTCTCGGAAACCTCAAGCGACGTTGCCAGCATTCAGGGGTTGCTCGAGACCTTGACGCGCGAGGCGCAAAGTCTGTTGACGCAGCAGGCGCGGGTCATCACCGAGTTGCAAAACAGCTTAATGCGCACGCGCATGGTGCCGTTCCAGCGCCATGTGCAGCGCCTGACGCGATTGGTGCGGCAGGCGGCAAACGATACCGGCAAACGGGCGGAGCTTGCGGTGCAAGGCGCTGCCGCGGAACTCGATCGACAGATGCTCGAGCGGATGGTTGCGCCCTTGGAGCACATGCTGCGCAACTCAGTCGTGCACGGAATCGAAGCGCCGGACAGGCGCGCCCAGCTCGGCAAACCCGATGTGGGCCGAATTGCAGTCAGCTTGGAACGCGATGGAGCGGAGATCGTCATCGTCGTGGCCGATGACGGCGCGGGAATCAATGTCAAGCTGATCCGCGAGAAGGCGATTGCGCTTGGATTGATCGATGCGCATGCCAAACTCACCGACGAGGAGGCCGTGCAGCTGATATTGGAGCCGGGCTTCAGCACTGCCGGTCACGTCACGCAGGCCGCAGGCCGCGGCGTCGGCATGGATGTCGTCGCAACCGAAGTCAAAAAACTGGGCGGCGGTTTGTTCATTGACTCGACCTACGGCAAGGGCTCGCGGTTCACGATTCGTCTGCCCTTCACGTTGGCGATTAGCCAGGCTTTGATCGTGCGGGTCGCGGAGGAGACCTATGCCCTGCCGCTGGCAACGGTGGAAGGGGTCGTCCGCCTGCCGAGGAACATCGTCGGGCGGCACCTGGGCAAGGATGCGCCGTTGTTTGAATACGGCGGCCAGAAATACCGCTTTCAACACCTGGGCTCGTTCGTCGGCTTGGGCGCCACGCGCCTGCCGGATTCGGATGTCTCCATGTCCGTCGTGCTGATCCGGGCCGGCGAACATTCGACGGCCTTGGTGACCGATGAATTGGTCGGCAGCCGCGAAATCGTCGTGAAGTCCTTGGGACCGCAAATATCTGCGATCCGCGGCATTGCGGGCGCCACGATCCTGGGCGACGGTCGCATCGTTCTCATTCTCGACATGGGTTCATTGGTGCGATCGGAATGGCGCGCGCGGCCCACCGAAACGGTGGTACTCGATCAGCGCGACCGGCGTACCTTCGCACTCGTTGTGGATGACTCGATTACGGTGCGCCGCGTGACGCAGCGCCTGCTGGAGCGCAATGGCATGCGCGTCTTGACGGCGAAGGACGGCGTCGACGCCGTATCGCTGTTGCAAGAGAACCTGCCGGACATCATCCTGCTGGATATTGAAATGCCGCGCATGGACGGCTACGAGGTCGCTGCGCACGTGCGCAACGATCCGCGCCTGAAGCAGATTCCGATCGTCATGATCACCTCACGGGTCAGCGAGAAACACCGCGCGCGAGCCATCGAACTTGGCGTGGATGACTATCTCGGCAAGCCTTATCAAGAAAGCCAGCTGCTCGATGCGATCGAGCCGCTGGTCAATCGCCGCAGCGCCGCCGCTCGTTAGGAGCCCTGGGTACCATGTCCGAATTGCGCGACGAGCTCTACAGCTTGCTGGTGCCGCTGGCCGGGGAGCGATTGATCGTGCCGCGTGCCTGCGTCGCGGAGGTCATCGGCTATCAAGCACCTGCGGAAATGACGAATGCGCCGCCCTGGTACGTGGGAGTCGTGAGCTGGAGCGGACGCAACGTTCCGGTAGTTTCCTTCGAAGGCGCATTCGGACAACCGCTGCCGGGCATTTCGACGCGAACGCGCATCGTTATTTTCCATGCCGCCGGCGGCCAGGTGAAGGCCGGCTACTTCGGAATGCTGACTCAAGGATTCCCGCAGCTGGTACGCGTCAATGCCGATGTCGTGCGGCCGGATCCGTCGCGCAGCTTTCCCGAGCGCTCGCCGGTGATTTGCCAAGTCCGCATGGTCAACGAGACGCCGCTGATACCCGACCTCGAGCGTCTGGAGCAAATGATTGCCGAGGAAACCTCGGTGATGCAGTAGCACTCAGGCTCAGTGCAGCAGCCCGAAGACCGCGACCGCATTGGTCGCGCCCACGAACACCTTGCCGTCGGCGACCGTCGGCGTGATGTACTTGTTGCCGGTGCCGAATTGATCTCGATTGGCCGCCGCCTGATTGCTGTTGTACAACTCATGCGCGAGATTGGCTGCGTCATAAGCGTGCAACACCGCCGGACCCGTGTTCTCGTGAGCCCAAACGATGCCGTTGACGGTACCATTCGCGGACACGCTCGGCGCGGTCCCGGGGTAGGTGAATTGCGTGGCGGATTGCGATTGCGGCGCGGCGCCCAGTTTGGCGCTTGAGATCGCAAATGCCTTCAAGGTGCCGGATACATCGCCGTAGTAGACCGTGCCATTGAAATAGGCCGGCGTAGACCAGATGCCGCCAGGCAGAACGCCGTTGAGTGTCTGATAATTCTTGTTGCTGCCGGCGTTGAACTTTCCCATGGAGTCTCGATCGATCACATAGATATTCCCATCCTTTCCGGCGCCGACCATGAGATGGCGCACGGCATTAGCGGAATCCATCAGGTCCGGGAGCAGCATCCCGCCGCCGGAGCCCAAATCCTGGTCGGCATTCGACTCGGAAACCTCATTCGACATGGTGAAATAGTCCAGGACGGTCAAGCCAGCACCGGCATTCGAGATTTTGAGGAACGAATTGCCGTAATCCTGACTGCTTGGAAAACCCTTTGCGTCTAGCGTCGTCTCGAAGGCGCCATTCGCCGAAAGTAAATAGACATTGCCGGCCGCGTCCACCGAAGGGCCGCCGCCCGCCATCCAAATCGCGGGTCCGGCGGAGCTGTTGGCCGCAATATTCAGAACGCCGTTGCGCGCCAGCGAGTTCTGGGCATAAGTAATGATCCAGCCGCCGTAGGGCGCACTGTCGCAGTGCGACGTCCAGCTGGTGTAAATCGTTCCGTTCGAAAGCAGCAGCGCCGCGCGCTCTTCGTAGCTCTTGGCATCGAAAGACGATGTCGCAGTTCCGGTGGATGGGAAAGAGGCAGTGATTTCAACGGGACCGTTCAGCAACTCCGCTCCCGTTGCGACATCGAGCGCATGCAGGCGCTGATGATAATTCGAGCTGCCGTCGATGGACATGGCGACCACGTACATCGTTCCGTGAGCTCCGGCGGTGCGGTCGATCACCGGCGTCGAAGTGATGCCGATCTCCGGCGTGACCTGGCCGCAGCCGCGATTGTCGCTTGGCATTTCACCCTTGCCGAGCAGCGATACATGCCAGAGGATCGCGCCCGAATCCGAATCGAAGGCGTAAACCGAGTCGTGCTCGGTGGCGGCGAACACCGTGTTGAACGTGCCTCCTGCGGCACTCAGTGCCGATAGGTATAGCGCCTGTGCGTCGATCCGGCCATCAACCGGCAGAAGGTGCAGCAGGCCGAATGTCGCTGAGGCGACATTCGTCAGCGTCAGCGTCGATTCCGCAAGATTCTGGCCGCTGCGGGTCAAATCGTTTTTATAGGTGGTTACATCAACGCCGCGCGCCATCGTCGTGCCCGCAGCCACGTTGAGCGTCGCGCTGTTGCTGGTCACGCTGCCCGCCGAATTTGAAACTGCAACCTGGAAGGTCGAGGCATCATCGGTCAGAGTCGTGGCGGGAGTGGTGTAGCTCGATGCCGTCGCTCCCGAGATGGGCGTCGTGCCTTTTTGCCATTGGTAGCTGAGCGGCGCCGTACCGTTCGCCGCGACGCCAAAGGTCGCCGTTTGCCCAACAACCACGCGCTGGTTGGTGGGCTGCGTTGCGATTGCCGGGGCAACGGGTCCGCTGCTGCCACCGCCACCGCCGCAGCCGAGCAGAGACAATTGCGCCGCGAGCGCGAACCAAATTCTCCACTTCATAGACATTCCGGCGAAACGCTTGTCAGATGTTTATAGCGGTAGGATGCAACGTCATCAAGAGTCTGCGGATCGCGACGAATCGTGGGAAACCGCCGACATATCCCCGAATCGCGCCTGTAGCACGGCGATTGCGGCGATGGCCGCGGTTTCAGTGCGCAGCACGCGAGGACCCAGCCTCACGCGCGAGAAGCCCGATAAGTCAAAGGCCTCGAGTTCTTCGGACGCGAATCCTCCCTCTGGACCGATTGCGATGACGGCACACGACACCGGCTGGGCGGATGCGATGTCGATTGCGCGGGCGTCGCTCTCGGTACCCTGCCCGCGCTCTGGCTCCAGCACGAGGCGCAGACCCTCATCGCCCGCCGCCCGTATCAGGCCCCCCAGGTAGCTGAGCAGCGGCAGCGGCGTTTCCACGCCCGGCAGCCGGTTGCGGCCGCATTGCTCGCAAGCGCTCACCGCGACAGCGCGCCAATGCGCTTGCTTCGAAGTTGCCTGGCCCGCGTCGAGCCGCACCACGCTGCGCTGGCTCAAGACGGGCACAATGTGCGCCACGCCGAGCTCCGTGGCCTTTTGCACGATGATATCCATGCGATCGCCGCGCGGAACGCATTGCACGAGGGTGAGATGGAACGGCGATTCCCTGTCTATGCTGTGCGCAGCACCGATCGAAGCGCTGACCCTCGAACCTTGCACCTTCTCGATGATGCCTGCGAACTCTCGTCCGTCGCCGTTGAAGAGGACGACTTCGTCGCCGCTGCGCGCACGCAGGACCTTTGACAGATGAGCGCCGGTTTCACGGGGCAGTTCCAGCTCGATTCCGGACTGCAAGTCGCCACCAACGAACACGCGGGTCAGTCGCACGGAAATTGCCCGCAGATGGATGTGACATGCATATGCCGGCAATTGTCGCATATGCTAGCCAAGGCCTTAGGAGAGGAAAGGACAACGCGTGCAAGTGGATCTCGACAGCGGACTGATGCGAAGCGCTCGGCTGATCGCCTCGCCAAATTACGATGCGCGCCCGGCGGGCATCGAGACGGATTTGATCGTCGTGCACGGCATCAGCGTGCCGCCGGGAGAATTCGGCGGGCCTTGGATAGAGAGGCTGTTCACCAATACGTTGCCGCGCGATATGCATCCCTATTTTGCCGAAATTGGTGAGCTGCGCGTGTCCTCGCACCTGCTGGTGGCGCGCGACGGCGGCTTGACCCAATTCGTCAAATTCACCGATCGCGCCTGGCATGCGGGTCAGTCCAGTTACAACGGCCGCTCGGCCTGCAACGATTTCTCCATCGGCGTGGAACTTGAAGGCACGGATTCACTCGATTACGAAGCCGCCCAATACGACACGCTCGCCGAGGTTGTTTCCGCCCTCTGTGATGCATACCCTCGACTGTCTGCAAATCGCGTGGTAGGACACAGCGACATTGCGCCCGGCCGCAAGACGGATCCCGGTCCCGCGTTCGACTGGGAACGGGCGCGCCGCTGCATCGGCACGGCCTGCCAACGCGGCCCGCCCGCGCCACCTGGACGGGCTCCTTAGGGAAAACCCCTGCTCTGGGCGCAACGTGAACCTGATCACGTTCCAATTCAGCAGATTTCCGCGCCCCGGCCGACGTTTAGGTGAGGTCGTAATCCACACCAATTCGGTGCGGGGGAGGGCTATTGTTTCGTTGGTTCGCGGACCTCCCGATCGAACGCAAATTGCGAGTGGTGATAACGGTTCCCGCAATGGCTGCATTCGCGATAGCGATACTGATGCACGTTGCGACCAACCTGCTGCATCTGCGCGCGCAATTGCAGCAGCGCGCCGCAGGCATCGCACGCACCGCCGGAGTCAGCGCGATCGAGGCCCTGGGCCGCGGCGACACCGCGGTCGCCATCAGCGCCCTCGTCGCACTGCGCGACGAGCCGATGGTGGACTTCGCGGAAGTCTATTTGCCCGACGGACAGAAAATCGCCGCCTACAATCGCGCCGCGAACAGCGTGTTGCTGGGTCCCGACAGCGCACCCCTGAGAGTGCATGGGAACCAATTTCAAATCACGGCGCCCGCTTCGCACGAAGGCGCCGTGCTCGGCCATATGCAAATTCTCGTGCCTCTCGCCGCGCTGTATCCGGATTGGCGGGGCTATGCCCTGATCAGCGCGGCGGCGATCGCCGCCGCCGTATTGAGTTCCTACTGGCTCGCGGCGCGGCTGCAGAAGCAAATCTCCGGTCCCATCGTCAATCTTGCACACACCATGCAGCGCGTCTCCACCGAGGAGGATTACAGCCTGCGCGTCGAGCGCAGCTCCGCGGACGAGATCGGATCGCTGATCGACGGGTTCAACCAAATGCTCGGGCAGATCCGGCATCGCGATTCGCGCCTAGAAAAATATCGTCAATTCCTCGAGCAGCAGGTCGCCGACCGCACGGAAAACCTGGGCAACGCAAATCGCGAGCTGCAACTCGTCATCGACGAGGCTACTCGCGCCAAGGAGGCGGCTGAGCGCGCCAGCAGCGCCAAGAGCGAATTTCTTGCGCGCATGAGCCACGAAATCCGTACGCCGATGAACGGGGTCATGGGTATGTCGGAATTGCTGCAGGCGACCGAACTGACGCCGCGGCAACGGCACTTGTCGCAAACCATCTCTCATTCCGCGAGTGCGCTGCTGCAAATCATCAACGACATCCTGGATTTCTCCAAGGTCGAGGCCGGCAAGCTCGAGCTGGAATGCATCGAGTTCGGCTTGCGTGAAACGGTGGAGCAGGCAATCGAAATCTGTGCGGCGCGCGCCCATGCCAAGGGGCTCGAACTGGCGTGCGATGTCGGGCTCGACGTGCCCGCCAAAGTACGCAGCGATCCGATGCGGCTGCGCCAGATTCTGATCAATCTGGTGGGCAACGCAATCAAATTTACGGACGCCGGCGAAGTGATCGTGCGTGTCAAGGTCCTGGGCGGCGATGATCTGCTGCGCTTCGAGGTGATCGACACGGGTATCGGCATCTCCGCGGAGGCTCAGACCGACATCTTCAACGCTTTCAGCCAGGCCGACTCATTTACCACGCGAAAATACGGCGGCACGGGCTTGGGGTTAGCCATCTGCCGCGAACTTGCCACCTTGATGGGCGGCCAAATCGGCGTTGACAGCGTGGTGGGGCACGGCTCGGTATTCTGGTTCGAGATGCGGCTGACGCCGGTGCTCGAGGCGTCCCCGACGTTCACCCGATTGCCGCGGATGCGGCTGGTTGGTTTGCACGCGCTGATCGTGGACGACAACACCAGCAATCGCGACATCCTCGCGGCGCATCTGAATTCGTGGGGCGTCGAGGTCATCGCGAAGGAGTCCAGCACGGACGCGCTTGCCGTGCTCAACACGGACGTAGGTCCGCGGTTCGATTTTGCGTTGCTGGATGACCAAATGCCGGGCATGGACGGTATCGAGCTGGCGAAACGCGTCCGCAACGATTCGCGGCTGGCGGCTATCCGCCTCATCATGCTCACGACGCGGGATCACTACGAAAACAATTCCGAGACAGTCGAGTTGTTTGCGGCCATTCTCACCAAACCTCTGCGACGTTCGCAACTGCTGAATTGCGTGACTCGCGCCATGATTGCCGCGCCGGAATCGGGACCGGAGGAGACCGCCATACGTTCAGCGCTGCCGGCCGTGGCTGCACGCACCTTCGTGCCAAAGATTCTGCTGGTCGAGGACAATCCCGTGAACCGCGAAGTGGCGGTCGGCATGCTGGAAAGTCTGGGGTGCGTCGCGCGCACGGCGGAGAACGGCTCGCTGGCACTCGAGGAGATGAACAACGATGCTTACGACGCGGTGTTGATGGACTGCCAGATGCCGGTGATGGATGGACTGACGGCGACGACGGAACTGCGCAGGCGCGAACAGAACGCCGGGGGCGCGCGGCTGCCCATCATTGCGTTGACGGCCAACGCCATGGAGGGCGATCGCGAGCGCTGTCTCGCCGCCGGCATGGATGATTTCTTGAGCAAGCCGTTCTCGCAGCAGCAGCTGGCTGCGCTGCTCAAGCGCTGGCTGGCGTTGCATGTAATGCCCGAATCGGAGCGGCGCGAGAGCTCGCCGCTGCTGCCGCTGATTGATCCGGGCGTGCTGCGAAATATCGCAGCTCTGGCGCGGCCGGCGCTGCTCGATTCGATGATTGAACTATACATGCAGCATTCGCCGCCGCTGATAACCGCGATTGAACAGGCGGCGGCGGGCGCCCAAGTCGACGTCTTGCAGGTGGCGCTGCACACGTTCAAATCCAGCACGGCCAATCTGGGCGGTATGCGGCTCGCCACGCTCACCAAGGAATGCGAGGGATTGCTGCGTGAAGGCGGCATCGCCAAAGCGGCGCCGTCGGTGCAAAAGATTCGCAGGGAATATAAAGACTTCTGCGGCGCGTTGCTGCAGGAGCGCTCGCCGAGCGCGGCTTAAGAGGCTGAGATGAAGCAAACCGACAATCAAACCCACCCCGCGGCAACCGTGCTCGTAGTCGACGACGATCCGGGTGCACGGCTGCTCGTGGGCAGCGCCCTGGAGGTTGCAGGCTTCCGGGTAACCACCGCCGCCGACGGCAAAAGCGCGATGCGTGAATTTCATGCCCACCCCGCGGACTGCGTGGTGCTCGATGTCGTCATGCCCGGCATGAGCGGCTTCGATGTCTGCCGCGAGCTGCGCGCGCTGCCGAGTTCGCGCCATGTGCCGATTTTGATGCAGACCAGCCTGGACGATATGCAATCGGTGCAGCGCGCCTACAACGCAGGCGCCACGGACTTCTCCTCGAAAGGAATCAATCCGATGCTGCTGGCGGAGCGCGTCAAGTTCCTGGTGCGTGCCAAAGAGACTCAGGATCAATTGCGGGAGAGCGAAGCGCGGGTACGCTATCTGGCGTACTACGATCCCCTCACCGGATTACCCAACCGGCAGCGTTTGCTGCAAATTCTGGAACAGCAGGTGGAGTGGGCGAATCCGCGGCACCGCGGGATAGCGGTGTTGATGATCGATGTCGACAACTTTTCGCGCATCAACGACACCCAGGGTCAGGCAGTGGGAGACAGCCTGTTGAAGGAGATTGCCCATCGGCTGCAGCTGTGCTTGCGCGATTCAGAGCGCACGCTGCAGAACAATGACGCGCTGCACGACATCAACGACTGGGTGGCGCGCACCGGCGGCGATGAATTCGCGCTCGCGTTGCCCGGCGTGGCTACGGCCGACAGCGTCCAAATCGTGGCGCAGCGCGTGCAGCTCGCCCTGGCACGACCCTTCGTGTTTGCGCAGCAAGAGATACCGCTGTCGGCGACCATCGGCGTCAGCTTGTATCCGGGCGACGCGCCGACCGCCGAAGCGCTGATCAAGAATGCCGACGCCGCCATGCATCACGGCAAGAAGGCGGGCCATGGCCGCTTGGAATTTTTCAAGAAATCGATCAGTATGCGCGCCGCCAAGCACCTGTCCATGGAGGCGGATTTGCGCAAGGCCTTGGAACGCAGCGAGTTCACGCTGAATTATCAGCCCCGCTTGGCAGTCGAGGGGATGCGCGTGGAAGCCGTCGAGGCTTTGCTGCGATGGTGGCATCCGCAACGCGGTTTTGTCTCGCCCGACGAGTTCATCCCGCTGGCGGAGCAGAGCGGTCTGATCGTCGAGATCGGCGACTGGGTGCTGCGCGAGGCCTGCGCTCAGGCGCGGCGCTGGCGCGACGGCGGCGACTATCGCTGGCAGGTCGCCGTCAACGTCTCAGGCGTGCAGTTTCGCGACGGCAGCCTGCCGGAGCGCGTGTCGCGTGCCATTCATGCTGCCGGGATCGAGCCGCGCATGATCGAGCTGGAATTCACAGAAGGCGCTCTCATTGAATACTCCGCCGTGGTCAGCAAGGCAGTCAAAGCGCTGAAGGAATTGGGCGTTGCGACCGCTTTGGATGACTTCGGCACCGGCTACAGTTCCTTGTCGTACCTCAGGCACTTTCCGATCGATACTCTGAAGATCGATCGCGTGTTCGTGCGCGACATCGTCTCGAAGAACGGAGGCAACGCGCCGCTGGTCGACGCCATCATCGCGATGGCCAAGAGCCTCGGCTTGGATACCGTCGCAGAGGGCGTGGAAACCGAAGAGCAATGGCATTACTTGAAATCCCGGCACGCCGATCAGGTGCAGGGGTTTCTGTTTTGCCGGCCGCTCGCGCTCGAGGATTTGGAACGTTGGCACGCGGAATGGCTGCATTCTCACCTGCCGGCCGCGAACGTCGGTTGAAGCGTTTAGGGCAGGGCGCTGCGACGCCAAACCACTTCGCCGTCGGCGTCGCGCGCGAGCACGCGAGCCATCACGAACAAGAGGTCCGACAGCCGATTCAAATATTTGAGCGCGTCCGGCGAGATGCTCTCCACGCGTGCCAACGACCAACAGCGGCGTTCCGCGCGCCGGCAGATGGCGCGCGCCAGATGACAGGCGGCCGCTGCGGGGCCGCCGCCGGGCAGAATGAACTCCTTGAGCGGAGGCAGCCCTTCATTGAGTCCGTCCAATTCCGATTCAAGCCGATCGACATGCTGCGGCTTGATCATGATATGACCGGGGATGCATAGTTCTCCACCCAGGTCGAATAGATCGTGCTGAATCTCCGTCAAGGCGCGGCGGATTTCCGCGGGCAGCACGGGATTTCCAAGAATAACGCCCAACGCGGAATTGGTTTCATCGACCGTACCGTAGGCCTCAACACGCAGGTTCTCCTTGGCCACGCGCGAGCCGTCGCCCAGGCCGGTGCTGCCGTCATCGCCGGTGCGCGTATAAATTTTGCTAAGCCGGTTGCCCATGATTCAACAATACTTTCAAGGATGCGGTAGCACAAGGTTTGGTATCGTTGCGCTGCATGATTCACTCCCCGGAACTGCAGACGGCGCTGGATGCAGCTGAAGAGGCTGCGCTGATTGCGCGCTCATTGTATCAGCGCAATATTGAAATCCGCATCAAGGCGGACAAATCGCCGGTCACAGAGGCCGATGTACGCTGTGAAATGGCGATTCGCGAAATAATCGAGGCGCGCTTTCCCGCACACGGCTTTTATGGCGAGGAAACCGGATTGCATCGCCAGGATGCCGAATACCTGTGGATAGTCGATCCCATCGACGGCACCAAGGCCTTTGTGCGCGAGTACCCCATGTTCTCCACGCAAATCGCGCTGATGCACGAGGGTGAGATCGTTTTGGGCGTCTCGAGCGCGCCGATCTACGGCGAAGTTGCGTATGCGGAGCGCGGCCGCGGTGCATTTCTCAACGGCAAGCCGATTACGGTCAGCACCGTGTCGACCCTCAAGGCTGCACATCTGTCATGCGGCAACATGAAGAGCCTCGCCACCGGTCCGCAATGGACACGCTACGGCGCGATGATTGCGCAGCTGAACCGCATTCGCGGCTACGGCGACTTTCTGCACTACCATTTGCTGGCGTCGGGGAAGATCGATGCCGTGATTGAAACCGACATCAACATTCTCGATGTCGCGGCGTGCGTGGCCATCGTGAACGAAGCGGGCGGCAGGTTCACCGAATTGAACGGCGCCCCCGTCACGCTCAAGTCAACCACCGTGCTGGCCAGCAACGGACTCATGCACGGGCCGGTGCTTTCCGCGTTGAGCTGACGAGCCGCGAGCGGCCGAAACGCGCGTCGCTATCGCCAACGTATTTCGAGCGCAGTTTCAGGGCCGATGAGAACCCGATCCAGATTTGCCGCCTGTTGCCAGCGATCGGGACCGAGCATCAGCCGCCCCGCCATGATTTCTGCGAAGCGTTGCGGATAGAGCGGCACTTGGTTGGGATCGCCGTAGCCGTCCGGGAATCGGGGCGCATCGGTACCCGCTAGGTATTTATCGCTGGCGCCCACGGTGTGCAGCAATTCGTGCGCAATCACCACGTCATTTTCGCCGTCCATGTCGGGCGTTGCGAACGCATAGACCACGCCGATGAGTCCTTTCGAGAGTCCGAGTGAATGGGGTACCTGCGGCGTCAGAGCAGGATCGTGATACAGCACGAAAATGCGGATGTCCTCCGGTTCATTCACGCGCCCGCTGGTACGCCACGCCCAGTAGCGAAGCTTCAAGCTCCACCAGGCCGTCGCAAGCATGCTCGCACTTGGCGCGCGTTGCGGCGGGCGATCGTGCAACTCGCTTCTGAGCCGGGTCTTCACGGGCGCGTCCGTCTTCAGGCCATACCGTTCAGCTTCACGCGTGAAGAATCGATCGATCGGCTTGAAGCGATCGGCATCGAGAGCCGCGACATACCGCAAGGTGACCGGACTCTCGTCAGCCGCAATGGGATAGACGGCGACGTACAGAGGGCCGCGCCAACGTGTGCTGCGATAGCGGTCCAGCCAGGTGCTCAACGCCACCGCCAGCAACACCAGCAGCAGGACGAGAATGCGCAGCATCTTGAATCCGCCGCGGGACGGCGAATCAGGCTGCTGGTTCAATCGGAGGCCTCGACGTTAAATTCGGCGATTTCCCCGTTGTTCGTGCTGTAAGACACCATCAAGGGCTTGCAGCAGACCGGACAGTCTTCGATATACGATTGCTCGGGAACCGAGAGATCCAGCGTCAGCGTGATCCGCTCCCAGCAGTGCGGACATGTCGTATCCTGGCCTTGAACGAGAATCATGCTGCCGCTCTCTTTAAGAAAAATGATCGATTTCAATAGCTTATGAAAAACCGCAAGCGATCGCGGTTGCGGTTGCTGCCACGCCGCGCGGCGCGCCCGCCGCAACGCACCCCGATTCTGTCTGCATCACACCTGAAGCGCTACCCGAACGTTATACTTCGCTATCGGCTTTTGGAGCCAGAATTGCGAGGAAACATGGAGCCGACCGATACTTCCAAGCCTGATTACTTCCATCGGGTTGTAGATTGCCAGTGGGCCTGTCCGGCGCACACCGACGTTCCCGAGTACATCCGCCTGATCGCTCAAGGCGAGTTCACCGAGGCCTACATGGTGAACCGCGAATCGAATGTGTTCCCCGGCATTTTGGGACGGGTTTGCGACCGGCCCTGCGAACCTGCCTGCCGTCGCGGCCGCATCGAAGAAAAGCCGGTCGCGATCTGCAGGCTGAAGCGCGTCGCGGCCGACAACCGCGAGGACATCACCGCGCTTCTGCCCAAGGCACGACGCGAAAAAAACGGCAAACGAATTGCCTGCATCGGCGCGGGTCCGGCTTCGCTTACAGTAGTCAATGATTTGTTGCCGCTGGGCTATGAAGTCACCATCTTCGAACAGTACGCCGTACCCGGCGGACTGATGCGCACCAATATTCCGGCATTCAGGCTTCCCGCGAATGTGCTCGACGAGGAAATCGGCTACATCGTCGACATGGGCGCCGACCTGCGCCTGAATTCCCCCATCAAGAGCATGAAGAAGTTGCTCGATGCCGAGGAATACGACGCAGTATTCGTCGGTTCGGGCGCGCCCAAGGGCAAGGAGCTCGAGCTGCCCGGCCGCCACGATACCGACCGCATTCATATCGGCATCACCTGGCTCGAGTCCATCGCGTTTGGCCACATCGACCAAGTCGGCGAGCGAGTTTTGATCATCGGAGTCGGCAATACGGCAATGGATTGCTGCCGCAGTTCCCTGCGCCTAGGCGCGAAAAACGTGAAAGTCATGGCGCGCAAGCCGCGTCAGTTCTTCAAAGCTTCCGAGTGGGAGCTGGAGGACGCCGAGGCAGAGAAAGTCGAGATCGTCATCAATCACGCGCCGAAAACCTTCGTGGTCGAGAGCGGCAAGCTCACCGGCATGATGTTCGAGAAATTGGCATACGACATCGAAAACGGCGACATCAAGGCGACCCGTTCACTGGGCGATGTGTTCTTTCCCTGCGATGACGTCATTCTTGCCATCGGCCAGGAAAATGCCTTTCCCTGGATCGAGAAGGGCATCGGCATCGAACTCGACAAATGGAATGTGCCGAAGGTCAATGCGCGGACATTTCAATCGACCCGCTCCGAAGTTTTCTTCGGCGGCGATGCGGCCTTCGGCCCAAAAAACATCATTTGGTCGGTCGAACACGGCCACCAGGCCGCGATTTCCATCCACAAGTTCTGCCACGACGAGCCGATCGAAGAGCGCCTGCCGAGGGGCGTAACCTTGTCGAGCCGCAAAATGGGCATGCACGAATGGGCTTACAAGAACGAATATAACGGCGTTGAGCGCCGCCTTGTGCCGCATGTGGGATTGGTCGATCGTTTCAAGAAAATCAACATCGAAGTCGAGTTGGGATTTACCGCGGAAGAAGCTGCGCTCGAGGTGCAGCGCTGCTTGAATTGCGACATGCAGACGGTATTCACCGCCAAGCTGTGCATCGAGTGCGATGCGTGCATCGACATCTGTCCGGTGGATTGCCTCACCATTACACAGAACGGCGCGGATGGCGAGTTGCGCGCCCGCTTGACGGCGCCTGCCACCAATCCGACCCAGGCGTTGTATGTCTCGGCGACGCTGCCGCAAACCGCGCGAGTCATGGTCAAGGACGAAGATGTTTGCGTACATTGCGGACTGTGCGCGGAGCGCTGTCCGACCGCTGCTTGGGACATGCAGAAGTCGACCATTCGAATTCCGCTTGCCATCGATGAGGAGATTCGTGCATGCCCAGCCTGATTGCCGAGGCCAGCCGCGTAAACGATTTCGTGGTGAAGTTCGCCAACGTCAATGGCACGGGTTCCGCCAGCGCCAATTCGCTGATCATGAAGGCGATCTTCCGCATGGGGGTGCCGGTTACCGGCAAGAACTATTTTCCCTCGAATATTCAGGGATTGCCGACCTGGTATGAAATCCGTGTGACGCGCGACGGCTATGCTGCGCGCGCCAGCCACGTCGACATCATGGTCGCGATGAACGCCGAAACGTACTCCAAGGACATACGCGAGCTGCGCTCCGGAGGATATTTGATTTATGACTCGACCTGGCCGCGCAGCGCGCTCCTGCAGCGCGGCGACATCACCGTCATTCCGGTGCCGCTCGCCAAGCTGGTGAACGAGAACTTCGACGGCGTGCGCAATCGCATTCTATTGAAGAATATCGCCTACGCGGGTGTACTAGCCGCGCTGCTCGATGTCGACCTCGATGTGATCAGCGGATTGCTCAGCGAGAGCTACGGCAAGAAGCCGAAGCTGCTCGACTCGAATACCAAAGCGCTGCGCCTTGGGTATTCTTACGTCCAGGAGAATTTGACTTCACCGCTGCCGCTGCACGTCGAGCACATGGACAAGACCGCCGGCCACATCATGATCGACGGCAATACGGCCGCCGGTCTCGGCTGCGTCTTTGCGGGCGCAACGGTGGGCGCGTGGTATCCGATCACTCCATCAACATCGTTGATGGATGCCTTCAAGGGATTTTGCGAGCGATACCGCGTTGATGCGGCGACCGGCGAGAGAAATTTCGCGGTCCTGCAGGCGGAAGACGAATTGGCAGCGGTGGGCATGGTCCTGGGCGCCTCGTGGAACGGCGCCCGGGCGTTTACGCCCACCAGCGGACCCGGAATTTCCTTGATGAATGAGTTCATCGGTCTGGCGTACTACGCCGAAGTGCCCTGCGTCATTTTCGACGTGCAACGGGTCGGACCGTCGACCGGCATGCCGACGCGCACTCAACAGGGAGATGTGTTGCTTTGCGCTTACGCCTCGCATGGCGATACCCGCCATGTACTGCTATTTCCGGCCAACCCCGAGGAATGCTTCTACATGGCCGTGCAGGCCTTCGATCTCGCCGAACGCCTGCAGACCCCGGTTTTCGTGCTATCGGATCTCGACATCGGCATGAACGATTGGATGTGCCCGGATTTGAAGTGGGACGACGCATACAAGCCGGACCGCGGCAAGGTGCTGACCAAGCAGGAAGTCGAGGGCTTGGAGAAATTCTATCGATACCTCGATCGCGACGATGATGCGATTCCGTACCGTACGCTGCCCGGGACTTCTCCCAAAGGGGCATATTTCACTAGAGGCTCCGGCCACAACCAATATGGCGGATACACCGAGGACTCCGCCGAATACCAGGTCGTGCTCGACCGCCTGAAGCGAAAATTCGCCAACGCCAGCAAATACGTGCCGAAGCCGGCATTGCTCGGCAAGGGGAACAGCGCCGTCGGCATCGTCAGCATCGGCAGCTGCGACGGTGCGATCCACGAAGCACTGGATGTTCTCAATCATCAGAAAATCGACGTGGATTATCTGCGGGTGAAGGCGTTCCCATTCAACAGCGAGGTGGAGGCGTTCTTAAAATCGCACGCGACCATCTTCGTGGTGGAGCAAAATCGCGACGCGCAGCTGAAATCCTTGCTGATCCTGGAGACCGCCGTGGAGAAGGCCAAGCTATTCTCAATTTTGAGCTACAGCGGGCTGCCCATTTCCGCACAACCCATCGTCGATGAGATCCGCGCCAAGCTGGCGGAGACGCCGCGACTAAGCGCCGTGCCGCGCTAAACACCGAGTTGCTAATGTCATACATCAATAAGCCGAAAGTCTCCCATCCCTCGCTGCCCACGAATGAATTGGGGCTGACGCGCCGCCAATACGAAGGCAGCATGTCCACCTTGTGCGCCGGTTGCGGCCACGATTCCGTGACAGCGGCCTTGGTCGAGGCATGTTGGGGGCTGTCCCTGCAGCCGGAACAACTGGTCAAACTTTCCGGCATCGGTTGCTCTTCGAAGACCACGGCTTATTTTGTCAGCGGCTCGCATGGGTTTAACTCCGTGCATGGCCGCATGCCGTCGATCGCCAGCGGTGCGAATGCCGCAAATCGCGGTCTCACCTATGTCGGCATCTCGGGCGACGGCGATTCGCTCTCCATCGGCATCGGTCAGCTGGTGCATGTCATTCGCCGCAACATCAACATGCTTTACCTGATCGAGAACAACGGGGTTTACGGCCTCACCAAGGGGCAGTTCTCGGCCTCGGCGGATGTCGGAAGCAAGGCGAAGCGCGGCGAAACCAATGCCTCGCCGCCGATCGATCCGGTGCTGCTGGCGCTTTCGTTGGGTGCGACCTTTGTCGCTCGCAGCTTTTCGGGCGACAAGGCGCAGCTCGTGCCGCTGATCCAAGCCGGCATGCGCCACAATGGTTTGGCCTTGATCGATGTGCTCTCGCCGTGCGTGACCTTCAACGATCACGAGGGCTCGACCAAGAGCTA
>JBDTAV010000048.1:0-11190 GCA_039924385.1 Steroidobacteraceae bacterium | reverse complement strand
AGGCCTTGAGCGTAACGTCCCGCCGCTGCTTTCTAGCTCGGCGCTGACCGGCGTCGATTTACCGCATCAGGTGAGGCATTTTGCCCCGGCCATAGGTGAGGCATTTTGGGTGGCCACCGGGGAACTAGTCGTCCTTGCAAATGCGGGCGCGCGCTTATACAGACGATGGCGAGATGAACGGCGGCACGCTTACCATTACTGTTGGCCCAGCAGGTTGAACAATGCGCGACTATTCGGTCGGTTCCTGAAACAGCAGGTGCAGGTTCCCCGTCGGCTGGCCTGGATTGAAGAAGGACACGATTATCTTCTTTGACCCGCATCGATCACATTTACGCTGCTTGCGTATATCGACCACTGAGAAGTCCGCGCCGAGATGTTCCCGCAATCTCGTGATGTTGAAACGCCGGCCGTGCTTGCAAGGTGCATCCCGGCCTCGGTCGCCCCGATCAGGACAGGCTCGCGGCATTACACCCCCAAGATCCGGTTGGTCTCCCACAATTGTCGCAGACCGCATCCGATTAATATTTAGCCCTGTAGGCTTCGCGCACCACCCGAACCACCGGAAATACGAAATGTGATCAGAGAACGGTATTATCAGTATCTTTCCAAAAATATCAGGGCGGCTAAGGTGCCGATGAATCGATCTCCGAATAATGATTCCGCGTTTTTGAGGGCGACCAATGATAAGGGTTAGGCCAAACGGCCGGCTGATGTTCTTTACCTATCAACACACCGAAACATGCCAGGTCCGGAATGTAACTACAAGCCGAAACGACATACAGGACGCCAAACGATGCTCGCGCTAACGACCCGTCCCCTAGACCAGTCCGACCATGAGGACTGGGTCCGACTATGGACCGATTATTTGAGTTTTTACAAGACTACGCTTCCGCAGGAAATCTACGAATCCACTTGGAGACGGCTTTTCACCCGCGGGGAATTCGAGCCGAGGGGTATCCTCGCAATCGCGGAAGGCAGCATCATCGGACTCGTCCATTATCTTTACCATCGCTCCTGTTGGTCAGTCGCAAATAACTGTTACCTGCAAGATCTGTATACCGACCCGAGCATGCGCGGAAAAGGCGTCGGCGAGGCGCTCATCAAAGTCGTACGCCGCGAAGCGGCGAAGAATGGAATCACGAACGTGAACTGGATGACGCATGAAACCAACGTGACCGCGCGAAAACTCTACGACCGCGTTGCCAGAAAGACTGGGTTCATGGAATATGATCTCTCATAGTCTTCGAAATCCAATCAAATATCGAGCAACTGACCCCGCGCTCCTTGCACCATTCCCCCGGGGCGTCCTTCGCAATCGCCGCTGCTGGCCTAGCCCACGACACTGTATTGGATCGGTCTGCTCGACGCTCTCATACAATGGTAATTACTGTACTTCCTAAACTCTGACACGGGCTCTTGTTCATGAGCAGCGTCAAGCGCTCACATCGTCATAGTGGGAGCGATCTCGATGTTGTGCGAAGAGCCGAATACGACAATTTATCAGCAGAAAAAAAAGGACTAGTCTGTGACGACGACTCAACCCGTCGAGCAACGACCTAGTGCTGATATAGCTCAGTGTCGAGCTTGGAATGGAACGTAAGTGTAATCAATGGCGACGATTAGTCGCGTGCCGCTGGGGCACGAGTTTACGACGGTCAGGCCAGTCGGACTCTTCCAGCTCCGTGATCCGTTGTTTGAGGTGCGCAACGACCGCGCGTGTGGCGGCCTACAGTCGCATGGGACAGGGCACGCCGGTAATAGAGATGAGAGCAACTCGCGCAGCAATTCCGCGGCTCGCCGGCACGGCAGGATGCTTCCCGACTTGGCCAGCAGATAACTCCGTTCGAGCGTACTCCGTTGTCGTCCCATCAGATCTAGCGGCCTAAGCAGCTTCGGCCGCGAAGCTGACAGAGGGTCCATCACACCCTCAACTTTGATCCAGTCCCCCACAATTGGATCGGGGGTTTACATGGATTCAACAAGTCTCCCGGGCTCCCCGCATCTCTATTTTCTAGCAACCGCAGCGTCCGGTTCCAGATACTTCACGAACCACCGCGTCACCTCGACCGTCGAACGGATGCGATTCGCCATCTTGCGCCAGCCATGCCCTTCATCAGGGAACATGATCAACTCCACCGGTACGCCGCGCTTTTTGAGGTTGTCGACCACCTGCTGGGCTTCAACCACAGGCACGTTGGTGTCGTTGGCGCCGTGCAGGACCAAGGTCGCCGCCTTCACGCGATCGATTTTGTTGATCGGCGATAGTTGCTTCAACAGTTCGCGTTGCGTCTTCGGATCCCCGTATTCGATTGTTGAGATCGCCGCCATCCAGGGCTCAGTGTGCGCGAAGAAGGTTTCAAAGTTGACCACACCATAGAGGTCGGCGCCCGCCCGGAACAGGTCCGGATACTCGGTGAGACCAGCCATGGTCATGTAACCGCCGTAGGAGCCACCCATGATACCGAGCCGCTGGGAGTCGGCGATCTTATTGGTGATCAAATAATCGGCCGATGCCTTGATGTCCTTGATGCCGTTGAAGCGCAATTCTTGGTTGTCTAGGTTCACGAAGCGCTTGCCGAAGCCGCCCGAGCCGCGCACATTCGGTGCGAGCACGGCAATGCCTTGCCCAAGGAGCGCCTGATAATCGCTGCGGAAGTCCGGGAGTTCTTGCCCTTCCGGGCCGCCGTGGAAACTCAGAACACAGGGTCCCGGCGCCTGCCACTTCTTCGGCAGCCACAGCCACGCGCTCAACGGTTCGCCGTCCAAACCCTTGTAGTGTACGAGCTTGGCATGCACTAACGCATCGAGATTCACGCCCGGGTGCGGGCTAAAAGTGATTTGACGCAAGTGCCCGCTCGGACGATCGATCACCCAAATGTCTTCTGGCGCTGTCGAACCGGTGAGCACCACGGCAAGTCGTCGTCCATCCGGTGAGTAGCGTGGTTGCAAGGCGATTTCGGTAGGCAGTTTGGGTCCTGGTTTCGACTCTCCGCTCTTCAAGTCCACGAACGCGAGTTCCGAACGGCCGGCGATGTTCCACACCAGCACAGCCTCCGTGCCGCTGTCGTTGATTTCAAACTCGGCGAGGTCGGCGTCCGACCGCTGCGCCATGATCTCGATCACGCCCGCTTCGCCGTGCTCGCCTACTTGTTCCTTTGCAAAGGCAGTGAGATCGCGGTCTTTGTTTGAAATCAAATACACGGTGTGTCCGTCGGGCGATAATCGACCGTCGAACGTACCAGGGCCCTGATGCGCGGTGAGGTTGATCTCGGTATGCCCGACAGTATCCACCCAATAAACGTTATTGTTGCCGCGGCTCTGCATGCGCTGCACCAATGCCACATGGCCGTCGCGGCTGGCGTCGACGAAATTATCCATTCCCGGGCTGTGGGACACGAGATGCAACTGGCCGTCATCCAGACTCAACAGGTAAGGGTCCATCATCGCTGCGTCGCGGACGTTGGAGGAAACCATGAGCGCTGATCCGCCATGGGTCCAGCGCGACAACCAGTTATTGTCCTTGCCGCCCTGACTGTAGCGCTTGAGCCCGGTGCCGTCGGGATGGACCACGTAGATCTGGGTGTTCATGCCGCCGCCCGGCGCGACCGAGATCGCCAGCCAGTTGCCGGCGGGCGACCACTCGACGCGCGTGACCGGGTCCTCGAGCGCAGTGACCTGGATTGGCCAGCCGCCCGTCGCCGTGGTAATCCACACCTGCGGCGTGCCACTCATGTCGCAAACTGTGGCCACCTGCTGTCCGTCGGGGGAGAAAGTTGGGGAGAAACACGACCCGACCCGCGCCATCCGCGTCACAGTCGCGGTGAGCTCGTCCGCCTGTAAGAATCCCGCCCCGATGGCCGGGGTTGTCGCCAGAATGGCGAGTGCGATCGCGAAGCAGCGCATGAGGGTTTCCTTAATTGTTGAGGTGTTAGATCTAAGACGAACGGCGCTCCGCTTTCCACCCCTCGGAAACCGCGCTTGCGAACTTTTTCTTACAGCCGGAAAAAAATACTGCACTCTGCCGAAAGTTCAAGGTAGGGTAGGAGCCATGGCGACCGCACTGGATGCGTGGTTTTCTCGGGAAATCCTGATTTACGAGGAAGCTCTCGTGCGCTATCTCAAGCACACCTGGCATCATCGCGACGATGTTTTCGACCTGCGCCAAGAAGTGTACATGCGCGTGTACGAAGCGGCGGCTCAGGAACGCCCGCGCTCCCCAAAGTCCTTCCTGTTTGCGACGGCGCGCAATCTCATGGCAGACCGATTGCGCCGCAGCCGCGTGATTTCGATCGAGGCGAGAGCGGATTTGGAGTCTCTGAACGTCTTGGTAGATGAGATGTCGCCGGAGCATTGCGCAAGCGCACAGGAGGATCTGCGTACCCTTGCATGGGCGCTCGAGCAGTTACCCCCGCGTTGTCGCGAGGTAGTCTGGCTGCGACGCGTCGAGAATCTCTCTCAAAGGGAAGTGGCGGCCCGGCTCGGAATCTGCGAAACGGTGGTCGAGAAGCACACCGCGAAGGCAATGCGCCGGTTCGCCGACGCCTTTTTTGGGGAGCGGGGAGCGGAGTTGGACAAAATACGATCGACCAGCAGGAAAGAGCGCAACGCGCAACCTAATAGGAAAGTTGTCCGATGGCGATAAATCATGGGATCTAACAGAGAAATCGAACGGGCTGCGGCGGCTTGGCTGGCTCGCCGCGAGCGTGAAGAATGTGGCGATGCCGATGAGGTCTCGCTCGGTGAATGGCTGTCCGCGTCGGTGGCTCACCGCGTCGCATTCGTTCGTCTCGAGGCCGCTTGGGCTCAAACCGGACACCTGAAGGCGCTCTCCGCTACTGGCTATGATGCGCTGCTCCGCGCTCCCAGACCGCAGGCCTCGCCCTCCGGTGTCCCACCGGCGGCCCCGGATGCAAGCGGCGCGCAGCCGCGCCGCTTGGCGCTCATCGCGATTGCCGCGGCCGTCCTCATCGCCTCAACCGTCGGCGCAGTTTGGCTTGAGACCGCGCATTCTGGTGCTTCCTACCGCACTGCAGTCGGCGTCATCAAAGCGGTTCCAATGAAGGATGGTTCAACCATCACTCTAAATACCGACAGCGATATCCGCGTCGCGCTGAGCGATAAGGAACGGCGCGTGGATCTCGACAAGGGCGAGGCATTCTTTGAGGTCGCGAAGGATTTGAACCGCCCCTTCGTGGTACGCGTCGACGATGAGCGCGTGATTGCGGTGGGCACAAAATTCTCGGTGCGGCGTGAGGCCGACCACGTGCGGGTAATCGTGACCGAGGGGCACGTGCGGGTAGAACGCACTGGGGCGCAGCAGCAGACCGCCGCGGCGCTGCTCTCAAAAGGCAGTGTCGCGATCGCCGGCGCGGCCGGTGTGCTGGTCCAAGATGAGACGCTGTCCGCGGTCGAAGAGCGCTTGAGCTGGCGGGTGGGATTTGTGGTATTTCATGAAACCCTCTTGAGCGACGCCGTGGCCGAACTCAATCGCTACAACCAGCGTCAGATCGTCATCGACGATTCCGCGCTTAGCTCCATGCGAATCGGCGGCCATTTCCGTTCCAATAACGCCGAGGGTTTCGTCCGGCTTCTCGCCGAAGCGTTGCCGATCCGGGTCGAGGATGACGGCGGCCGAATTGTGCTCCATCACCAATGAGCTAACTTCGCCGCCCAATATATTTTCGTCGAGAGGGGTGGATTTGTAGTTGTGATTCGTCCAGGTATAG
Source organism: Steroidobacteraceae bacterium (assembly GCA_039924385.1). Taxonomy (GTDB): domain Bacteria; phylum Pseudomonadota; class Gammaproteobacteria; order Steroidobacterales; family Steroidobacteraceae; genus Bog-1198. The sequence continues at coordinate 5,464 of JBDTAV010000048.1, read as the reverse complement.
GCAGGCGCATAGAATAAATTCTAGAGGGATGAATCGTGGGAAAGCTATTTAGGCGATTATTCGTCATCGTGTTCGGCTGCTCGTTGGTGTTCGGCGCGCTCGCCATCGCCGATGAGGCAAAGCTGATCAACATACCTCCAGGCGACCTCGTCAACGCCCTGGACGCGCTCGCGCGGCAATCAGGCGCGGAGATCGTCTACACGACCGAGCAGGTGGGCAAGCAGCACACCTCGGGTGTGAGCGGCACGTTGTCAGCGCGTGATGCACTGCAGAAACTGCTGCGCGGAACATCCCTCAAGGTCACCATTGACTCGAGCGGGGCGATGCTGATCCATGCGCCCACTCAAGGTGTGGGAAGCCACGCAGTGAATGAAGGTGCCGAGTTCAAAACCTCCGCTACGATCTACGACGGCGTGCCGCGAACATTTCGGTTGGCGCAGGCGCAAACTCTCTACCCGCAACGTGTCAACGCGAGTTCCTCGGTGGCGGCGACTGACACTGCTCCCGAAAATAAGAGCGAATCGCCACTCGATGAGGTGGTGGTGACCGGCTCGCGCATTGCGCGCACCGCGCTCGACCAGCCGATGCCGATCACAGTGATCAACTCCGCGGCGATCGAACAAAGCGGGTTCACCAATGCCGGCGACATACTTAATCAATTCTCGCAGTTCGGCGTGGGCACCACGCTCTCGAGCAACCAGGCCGGCTACAACACCGACGCCGGTGCGACCTTCTTGAACCTGCGCGGCCTCGGCACCAACCGCACCCTAGTGCTGGTCGACGGCCTCCGCCGCGTATCGGGTGGCAGCAATTCCTCTGCCGTGGACTTGAGCACAATCCCGGCCAACATGATCGAACGCATAGAAATCATCACCGGCGGAGCCTCGTCGGTGTACGGCGCCGATGCAGTGAGCGGCGTGGTCAACGTTATCTTGAAACATAATGCCGAAGGTTTGGAGATCTCGGCGCGTCCCGGCATCTCGAGCCGTGGCGACAACTCGACCGAAGGCGTGAGTGCTCTATACGGGCAACCAATATCAGATCGGGGCGAACTCACCTTCGGCATCTCGTGGAATCACGAGGCGTCCGTCAACGCGGAACGCCGGCCGTGGGATAGGAGCTACAATTGCGACTTTCCGAATAGCAATGTCACTGCAGCGAATCCGTACACCAACATCGAGTACTTCGGCTGCCGCTTTCCAAACACCACGTACGGTTCCGCATTCTATATCGGCAACATCCAGTACACCGTGAATCCCAACGGCAGCATCCGTCCCGTCGAGAACGGCGCGCGTCCATTGCCGTATCTCGGCACGGGCGGCGGGGATGGGTTTAATAACCAGGATTTCCTGATCCTGCGGCCGCAGTTCTCTGTACTCGCGTCGCAACTACACTTCGGCTACGACCTGGGCGCGGGCATCAAGCTGTCCGAAGATTTCCAGTTTTCCTATACAAACACTTATTTTCCGGTGCAGCCGGCGTTTGACTATGGACTCACCATCAACCTTAACAATCCATACATTCCGGCACAGGCGCTCGCTCTCGCGCAGCAAAACGGCATGACCTCGCTTTCCGTCGGCCGGACCGATACCGATCAAGATCAATTCACTCGCGTCAACGACCGCTACAACTTCGATTCCGTGACGCGCCTCGATGGTGAGGTGGGCTTCGGTACGGACTTCAAGTGGATGGCGTTCTACGATTATGGTCAGTACAACAACGACAGTCAGTTCCAGAATGAGCGCATCAAGAGCCGCTATCTTCAGGCGATCGACGTGATCGCGGGACCGAATGGCCCCGAGTGCGCAGACCCAGCCGCGGTCGCCGCGGGCTGCAAACCGCTGAGCCTTTTTGGTCCAAACACCGCGAGCGCTGCGGCGCTCAAGTATTTTCTCTACGACTCGCAGACGCGGATCATCAACACCATGGAGGTCGCCGGTGCGCAGTTGACCGGCACAGCCTGGCACCTGCCTGCCGGTGCGCTCGCGGTGTCTGCTGGTATCGAGTACCGTAAGGAAAGTCAGACGGTTGTCGCAGATGGCTTGGGCACCGAGGGTCTTCTATTTAACACGTACGGACCTTCGAGTTATGCCAACTTCAACGTGAAGGAGGCGTTCTTCGAGACGGTGCTCCCCATCCTCAAGGATCAGCCCTTTGCTAAGGCGCTCGAAGTCGAGGCAGCAATTCGCGAGTCCGACTACGACACGATCGGGCACGCTACGGCATGGAAGCTCGCAGCGCAGTGGGCGCCGATCGACGATGTCCGCTTTCGCGTGACCCGCTCAACCAGCGTGCGCGCGCCCAATCTGACCGAGCTGTTCAGCCCCGGCAACACAAGCGTGTTCGGCAGCTACTATGACCCCTGCAGTGCGGTGTATATCAATGCGGGTTCCTCGAGTCGCGCCGCGAATTGCGCGAAGCTCGGAGTGCCGGCGAATTACGTCGACCCGCTGGCGGCGGAAGGACGTGCGGAACTGACTACCGGCAACGCGAATCTCACCGCCGAAACGGCCAAGAGCTGGACCGTGGGTACCGTGCTCACTCCCCGATTCCTGCCGCATTTCACCTGGACCATCGATTGGTGGGACATCGACATCGCTTCTGCCATTAATACTCTGCCCGTGCAGCAGATCATCAATGGTTGCGTGGACGCGCCGACCTTCGATACGGCGCTGTGTTCACTGATCGCCCGCGGTGGCCCGAACTCCGCCGGCGGCAACGTTCAGAACGCCATCACGAATGTGTTGCTCGAGCCGCTCAACATCGGCATCTTACAAGCCGAGGGTATCGACACGTCAGCCGCCTATATCTTTGATCTGCCGACTCACTTCCTGCACGCCTTGAATCAGGTATCACTCGGGCTGCAGGGATCCTACACGATGAAGAACAATTCAATCGTCGATGCAGCGGATCCGAGCAACGTCATCCAGAGCGCCGGTGATTACACCTTGCCTAAGGTGCGTTTGAATCTTACGGCGACGTTCCTCGCAGACCCGATCTTGGTTAGCGCCAAGGTTCGCTATATCGGTCCGTCGAAGGTGGATGTGACCTACACCACTGACTTCAACAACGACAATAACGTGTCCAGCGCGACCTACCTCGATCTGTACGCCACCTATCAGATGACCCCGAAATTGAAGCTTGCTGCAGGGATCAACAACGTGACTGACGCCATTCCGCCGCAGACCGCGACTACCTATACCGGCACCTCGACCTTGTACGACGTTGTCGGACGCTATTTCTTTGCGCAGGTGACAGCTAAGTTTTGATATGGCCCCCCCGACTTGCAAAGATGCTGGGTAAGGCAATAGAGTTGTCGAGCAAAGACCGTATCGTGATGCCGCCGGATGCCCTGATGCAGGATACAACCCACAGCGACATCTTCATTTGAGCAGCCTTGCCAGATTACGAAGCATTGCGCGGTCTCCGCCCTTCCAGGGATTGCGGCTCGAAGCGGCCTTACCCAGTTGGGACTCTGGTCCCGTTGACCGCTCCCACGGCTTCCAATTGCGAATTTGCGCTGATTGTCGGGCTCGCCGTTCCGGTGTCCAGCCATTCGCCATGCATATTCTCCAATAGTTCGTTTTGCGCTTTCTCAATCTATCCCGCGCGCGGGGCATGCCCGTGGTTGACTTGTTGCGGCCCGTTCGCGATGTGGTTGGTGGGGGTGGCAGCAGTCCGGCAGGTCCTAAGTCGGGCTTAGGCAGGCTAAATTTTCCTAGTTTGCCAGAGTATTTCTTCACTCTCTTCAAGCCAGCTTCGCCACCGCCGCGGATAGGTTACTCGGCGTGAGATGCGAATAGCGCAGCGTCATATCCATCGTCGTGTGTCCCATCAGCTCGCGCACCGTGTTCAAATCGACGCTCTTTTGCACAAGCTTGGACGCGAAAGTGTGGCGAAGATCGTGGAACCTGAAATCTGTGAGCTTTGCGAGCTTGCAGACTGTGGCCCATGCCTTCTGCACGTTGGTGAGGCGCTCACCTTCGGCGCCCGGGAACACCATCGCATCGGCTTCGGTGTTCTCGCTCTGCTTGCGCCAGGATCCCAGCACACATTTAGCTTCGATGTTCAAGGGGATGCGGCGGCTGTCGCCGCTCTTAGAAGCTGCGGCCCGCACGGTAACCATCGAGCCGCCTAGATCGATGTCTGACCATACGAGCGAGAAGAGCTCGCCGCGGCGCAGCCCGGTGTTCAGCGCGAGCAACACCAGCGGGTGCAAGTGATCGGTAAAAATTGCCGTGCGCGTCGGCAGCGGGTTCTTGTGCCGAACCTTGCGCCATTCGTTGGTTCGATTGCGGGAATTGCGAAGCCTGTTCTCGCGCCGCACTAATGCGTCACGCAAGCGGTTCTCCTCGCTCGCCGACAGATACCGCACTCGCTCATCGTCATCGACCTTTAGCCGCTTTAGGCCCTGCAGCGGATGGATGGCGATCACGTCCCACTCCACCGCCTTACGCAGTGCGGCCTTGAGGGTGTCTAGTTGCCGGTTAAGCGTTACCGGCTTAGTTCCGGACTTAAGGCGATCCTTGCGCCAGGATTCAATGAGCCAGGGGTTTAAGGAACTGAGCGGCTTGTTTGTCCACTTGTCGAAATCGGCCTTGAGCCTCGCGACTGCCACATCTCCGCGGCGCAGGTGTTCGAGCGTCCAGGGCTCGTAACGGTGCTCAATGAACGCACCCAGCGTTGAGACGCGTGACCGCTCGCCCTCGATCCGACTCGCTTTCTTCTGCGATTGGATGTCCACGCGACCCGCAACCTTGCCCGCCTGCTCTTCTGCGAGGCGTCTCGCCCCGTCCGGCATGAGCCCGGGGTAGTTGCCTAGCTTGTACTTCAATCGCCGGCCAGCGTCGTTCCGGTAGTCCAGAAACCAACTCATGCGCCCCGTCGGCGCCACACGCAAAATGAATCCGGCGAGATCCTTATCGTGTACGTCGTAAAGCTTCGCGCCGGGCTTGAGGGAATCGACAACGCGCTTTGTGATCTTCGCTTCCATAGACTTTCGTCTCTATATGCTCCGACTGTGCTCCACTTGGGAGATTAGAGTGTGCGACGACGTGCTAAGGAATGCAACAGTCTGATTACACTAAACGCCTATGTTTCTGGGGTTTGTAGCGCTCTCTGCGTTGGAATTTCAGCCAGTTTCGAAAGAGGGCCGAATCACGTTCGGGACGTAGGAGTCGCAGGTTCAAATCCTGTCACCCCGACCATAAAAATCTGACACTTATCAGCGCCAGCCGCCAGGCACTTATCACCAGAAGCCTTCCGCAAGTCCACTGCAAATCCACTGCAAGTCCACCGGGCGTTTCTCGCGTTGTCGCGCCGTAACCGGTAAGCCGGTCTTGACTTGACCCGCTTTGGTGGACGGGTTGTTCTTCCAAATCTTCTCGGTCTGTTCGCTGTTGATGATGCTCCCTCGGTGATTGGTTTGTCGATGCGCAGATTGATCTGAAGTTTTTCTTTATCG
>JBDTAV010000047.1:0-16815 GCA_039924385.1 Steroidobacteraceae bacterium | reverse complement strand
CAGGCGCTGACCATGAATGCCGCGCCCCTCAAAGACGCCGAGCGCGTTGTGGGACACCCACCACATGTTGCGGTAGGAGTAGCCCGGCAGCAGCGTATATCCGGCCATGGCGAATTTGGCCGGGTCGGCGCCGCGCCGAATATCGGCAACGACCTGCGCGGGTATAACCTGCTTGCCGTGCCAGGCGCCGTCGCAGCGCATGAGTTCGCCAAAGCGGCATAGGTCGCTTAAGGTGGCGCTCATTCCGCCGCCGCCCATGGCCACTCCGATGGTATCGACAGTCAAATAGCCGTCTTCTTCACAGCCGACTTGCGACCAAATGCGCTGGCTGAGCATTGCTTCGAGCGCAAGGCCGGTGACCCGTTTCATGACCCAGCACATCACTTCCGTGTTCACGGTCTTGTAGGCAAATGCCGCGCCGTGCGCGCCCTCCTTGCGCAGGGTGCGCAGATACTCGTAGAAATTCATAGGACCGGTGTAATCGCGTCCGCGCGGGCGCAAGCCGCCCGCACGTCCGTAGTCCCAGATATGCGCCTTGGGATCCGCATACAGTTCGGAATACTCAACGCCGATTTGCATGTCGAGCAGTTGCCGCAAGGTCGCGTCCTCATACGCGGTGCCGGCCATTTCCGGCAAGTAATGCGACACCGTCTTGGTTTCGTCCAGCGCGCGCTCGTGAATCAGCGTTGCGGCAAGGGTGGCAGCGTAGGACTTGGTGATCGAAAAACACGCGTGCGGCCGCTGTGCCTCAAGCGCGCCGAAGTAGCGTTCATATATTCGGCCGCCGCGATGCAGAACGATGATCCCATCGGTATATGTCTGCTTGAGCGACTGCGCCCAGGTGAGCTTACGGCCGTGCAGATCGGCGAAGGCGAGCGCGTCGATCGACGCTTCCAGGCCGCGGGGCACAGCACCGAGATCGCTCGACACGGCATTGGCGCGCCCAATGGCCGCGGTCGGCGCCAGCTCGCGCATGTGCGATAACGTCCAACGGATCTGCGGAAACTCAAGGAAGCGGTCATCCTCGAAACGGATTTGTTTTGCCGGCGGCGGCGGCGAGCCCTGCATCCAGCCCAGGGTAGTCGGGTCCGAAGCTTCTGCATCGGGATATTCGACACCAGCAATCTCGAATACTCCGCTCGTCATGACTCGCCCCGTGAAATGGTGTTGGGCTTAAGACTGCCCACTTGAAGGGTGCTTCGCAAGGGAGGTTTTGGCGCGCACCCGCCAAAGACGGCACAATGCGCCATGAATTACCGCCACATCTATCACGCAGGCAATTTTGCCGACGTCGCGAAACACGTTGGATTGCTGTACTGCCTAAAAGCGCTGAAGCGCAAGGATGCGGGATTTTTCGTACTTGACAGCCATTCCGGCCGGGGCTTCTATGACTTGCAGGCGCCGGAGGCGCAGAAGTCCGGAGAGGCGGAACGGGGCGTGCAGCGCTTGATTGTCAATGCGCTGGCGGATCAATCCCTCGCCGATTACTTCACCGCAATACGCGCGCGGCGCGGCAAGCGGCTGCCGCGCTATCCCGGCTCGCCTGCACTGATCGCCCAGGCTCTGCGCCCACAGGACCGCGCCCTGTTCGTGGAGTTGATGCCTGCGGAAGCGCGTGCCGCGGAACGCGAGATCGAATCGCTGGGACGGGTCAGGACAGAAATCCAGGATGGCTACGCCGCGCTTAAGGCGTTCCTGCCGCCCGACGAACGACGCGGATTGGTGCTGATCGATCCGCCCTACGAAAGTCTTGATGAACTGAAAATGATGCTGCAGGCATTTACCGAGGCCTATCGGCGCTGGCCGAACGGGGTTTATTTGATGTGGTATCCCATTCGCAGCGCGACCCAGCGCCGCATGGTGCACACGCGCTTCGAGGCGCTGCAAATTCCCAAAATGCTGCTGGCGGATCTGGCGATTCACCCGGACGATGCCGGATTGGGGCTGGCGGGAAGCGGGCTCATGATTGTCAACCCGCCGTACGGCGCGGATCAATTTCTTCGCGATGCCTACGGCGCGATTCATCAGGGAATCGCTGCTCCGGGTGCAGGTTACGTAGAAGTAGCCCGCCTCACGCCCGAACGAATGGCACAATAGCGCATGTTTTTTTTAGAGGTGGCTTATGGATCAAAAATCATTGCGCGACCGGCTCACCAAGCTGCATGCCGAGCTGACGAACGCACATCAACAAAATCCCGCAACGCGGCAATCCCTCGGTGCGATCCTTCCGGACGTGAAACGCATGGTCGAGCAGCCGGCGGGCGCGGCTGCTTCACCGGCCGACACGTCGTTGTCCGAACGTCTGGAAAGAGTGGCCGTGCAATTCGAGGCCGAACATCCGACGTTGGCGGCAAGCGCCCGGCGGCTCATCGACCTGCTGAACGAGGCGGGGATCTAGGGACTCTGCTGTCCTAGGGAGTCCAGACAATCGAGTCGTCGACCTGCGCCGCAATGCGCTTTATTTCAAGCGCGCCGATGCCGGAATCGCGCATGAGCACGGCGATGCTGCCATGGCCCGGCACGGGAACGAGGGTTCCGCGATAGCCCTGATCGTCGAATTGCGTGGGGCCGCGCACCGATTCATGCACCAGCACCATGACAGTCACCGGCCCGGACGGTGTTTGCACCACCAGATGCGGCACCCGATATCCGCGAAACGCGCAGCTGCTGGCGTAGCTGACGATACCCACATCGGGTTTTAGGCGAAGCTTCGAAGCCTTCAGCACGTCATCCAATTCCGCTTTCGGAACCGCGATGTCGGTGCGCCTCCACGCATCGGGTTCTCCAGCCATGTGGGCCACCACGGCCGCGGCAAGACTGGATTGCGGCAGGGTGAGCCAAACGCCTCCCACAATTGCGGCGCCCAGCAGAACGCTGGCCGCGATCGCCATCCAGCGCCGCGGCGCAGGCGCTGCGTTGCCGCGCTGGCGCGCAAACGGCAGCCCGTCGCCCTTTGGCGGAAGATCGACGCGCAACGCCTGTTCGAGACGCGACTCAAATTTCAAAAGCTGTTCGGTAAATGCGCGGCACTCGGCGCAAGACTCGCGATGGGCGCGCAGTTCCGCATCGGCGTCATGCGGATCAGCCATGATCGCGGCTCGATAGTGCGTGTGTTCCATCATTCTTGCGGATCCTGACTGGCATCTTCGCCGCAAGCCGCGCGCAATTGCCGGCGCGCGCGGCACAGACGCGTCAATACGGCCGCACCCGAGAGATCGAGTTCGCGCGCAATCTCGGCGGTCGAATATCCCATCAACACCTGCAGCAGCAGCGGCTCGCGGTATTCGTCTGGCAATTTCAGCATGGCGAGGCGCACGTCGCGAATGTCTTGTTGCTCGGCGGCAGCCAACAGTGGTTCCTCTTTCGCGATCAGTTCGTCTACATCAACGGTCGTGAAACGCTTGCGCTCAAATGTGCGCGCATATTCCCTGCGGATGATGGTCAAGAGCCAGGGCTTGGCGGCAGCCTCGTCCAACAGTGAGTCCTGCGCCTTCCAGGCCCGCAACATGCTTTCTTGGACGATGTCCTCGGCCAAAGTCCGGTCGCGGGACAACCAAAACGCGAAGCGCAAGAGGTCCGGACGCAGCGACTGGCATAGCGCCTGGAACCGGGCGCGTCTTTGCTTTCCGCCAGCCTCATCGTTCATGTATAAATCAAAACCCGGCTTAAGGTATCGTTCCTGCGATATTACCGCGTTCAGCGGGCGGCGCCGACGGTCAAATATGCCGACTGGGCACGGACTTGGCGAAATTGCGGCGGCAAACTGGATGCTAGGAGTCACATTCAAGATGACCGGAATGGGCGGCAATTCATTTCCAAAAACCCGCATGCGGCGCATGCGGCGCGACGAGTTTTCACGCCGTTTGATGCGTGAAACGCACTTGAGCGTGGACTCGCTGATTTACCCGATTTTCGTGGTCGAGGGACGCGGCGGGCGTCAGCCGGTGGCCTCGATGCCCGGCATCGATCGGCTGCCGGTCGACCAATTGCTGCGCGAATGCGCGGCTCTGGTACGGCTTAGAATCCCGGCAATCGCCCTGTTTCCCGTCACGCCGGAAGCGAAAAAAACTCTCGATGCGCGCGAGTCCTGGAATCCCGACGGCATCGCGCAAGTCGCCGTCAGGGCCGTCAAAAAAGAGTTCCCCGATTTGGGCGTTATAACGGATGTGGCGCTCGATCCGTTCACCACGCATGGGCAGGACGGTCTGATCGATGACTTAGGCTACGTGCTCAACGATGTGACGGTCGAAACGCTGGTGCGCCAGGCACGCTCGCACGCCGACGCCGGCGCCGACATCGTCGCGCCATCCGACATGATGGACGGACGCATCGGCGCGATCCGCAGCGCGTTTGAAACGGCCGGGCTGGTGCACACGCGCATTCTTGCCTATGCATCCAAGTACGCCTCGAGTTTCTACAGCCCGTTTCGCGACGCCGTGGGATCGGCGGCGCAGCTCGGCGGCGGCGGCAAGCACACCTACCAAATGGACATCGGCAATTCCGACGAAGCACTGCGCGAAGTGGCGCTCGACATCAGCGAAGGCGCCGACATGGTCATGATCAAGCCGGGGTTGCCGTATCTGGACATCGTGCGGCGCGTGAAGGACGAGTTTGGAATGCCCACGCTGGTCTACCAGGTCAGCGGCGAGTACTCGATGATCATGGCCGCCGCGGGCAACGGCTGGCTGAATGAACGTGCGGTCGCATTGGAAGCATTGATGTGCATCAAGCGCGCCGGTGCCGACGGCATTTTGACCTATTTTGCGAAACGTGCCGCGGAGTGGCTTGCTTAAGTGAACTCGAGTTCCGGCTCAGAGGCGCCTGATCAATACGGAGTGGCGGGTCACCCCATCTCCCACAGTTGGTCGCCTTTCATACATGGAATGTTTGCCAAGGCCACGGCGCAAAATCTGGTGTATCGGCTTTTCGATATTCCGCCGGAGAATTTCCGCCGCGAGGCGCTGCGCCTGTTTGCCGGCGGTCTGAAGGGTCTCAATGTCACGTTGCCGCACAAGCAGGCTGCTGCGGAACTGGTGAACGAACTCACGCCGCGCGCGGAGCGCGCCAAAGCGGTCAACACCATCGCATTTTTCGAACAGACTTCCCTATTGGGCGACAACACCGACGGCCTCGGGTTGATGGCCGATCTGGAGAACAATCTGGGACTCGCCCTCACCGGCAAGCGCGTGCTCATTTTAGGCGCCGGCGGCGCAGTTCGCGGCGTGCTCGGTTCGTTGATGGAACGGGAGTTGCGTGAGGTGGTCATCGCCAATCGCACACCGGAGCGCGCGCGCAAGTTGGCCGCCGAATTTGCCGACCTGGGTGAAATTTCAGGCTGCGGTTTCGCAGAGGTGGCAGGACCGCCGTACGATCTCATCATCAACGCCACCGCAGCGAGTCTGCAAGGCGAGATGCCGGAGATGCCCGTCGGCCTCGTGAGCGAAGACAGCATTTGTTACGACATGGCCTACGGCCGCGGTCATACCCCGTTTACATTGTGGGCAAAATCATTGCATGCGGCGCGTGCCACCAAGGGTTGGGGCATGCTGGTCGAACAAGCTGCGGAGTCTTTTCTACTTTGGCGCGGAATACGCCCCGATACGGGACCCGCGCGCGAGGCATTGGCGCAGCACGCCTAGGAGGCTGGCACGGACCGGAAGTCGCGAGTACCTCCTAGCGCATCGTGACCAGTTCTTCGGCGCTGGTGGGATGAATGGCCACAGTATCGTCGAAATCCGCCTTGGTGGCGCCCATGCGAATCGCCACGGCAAATCCCTGCAGCATCTCATCGGCAGATAACCCCAAGATGTGGCAGCCGACGATGCGCTGTTCGGGCCCGACGCACACGAGCTTCATGTCGGTGTGGGTTTTTCGCGCGGTGAGCGCGTGATACATCGGCGTGAAGTCCGCCACATACACCTTCACCGCATCGCCGTAGCGCGCGCGAGCTTCCGCTTCGGTGGCTCCAACGGTGCCGATCGGCGGATGGGTGAAGATCACGGTCGGAATCAAGCTATAGTCCAGATGCCGCTGCGGCTGGCCGCCGAATAGCCGATCGCTCAGGCGCCTGCCCGCGGCGATGGCGACGGGCGTCAGGGCCGCGCGGCCTGTCACATCGCCGATCGCATAGACGCCGGCCGCATTCGTGTTTTGCAATCCATCAGTGATGATGAAGCCCAACTCGTCGCTTGCCACGCCGGCCGCTTCCAGCTGAAGCCCGGCAACATTTGCATCGCGGCCGATTGCCCATAGCACGCAATCGAAGCCGGCAAACTCCCGCCCATCCTCCGTCACCAGGGTCTTCTTGCCCGACCGCTCGCGCACCGCGGACGGTATGGCGCGTTCCTGGATGATCATTCCTTGTGCACGAGCTTCCCGCATCAGGGACTTGCCAAGCATGGCATCGAAGTTGGTCAGCAGGCGGTCCCTGCGAATGAACTGCTCCACGTGGCTGCCGAGCTCGCGGAAGGATGCCGCCAGCTCGCAGGCAATGTAGCCGCTGCCGACCACGGCAACCCGCTGCGGCCGGGATTCGAGCTCAAAAAAGCCGTCCGAGCTGATGCCGAGTTCAGCGCCAGGAATCGCCGGCAGCACCGCCTTGCCGCCGGTGGCAATCACGACGTGGCGGCCGCTGATGCGCTGGCCGTTCACCAAAATCGTGTGGGCATCCACGAACCGCGCCGCACCCCGTACGTACGCGACGCCCTTGGCGGCGAGATTGCGTTCGTAGATGGCGTTCAAACGCAGCACGTACGCGTCGCGCTTGCGTTTCAATTCCGACCAATCGGAGGCGCCCACCTTGGCCTCGAAGCCATAGTCGCTCGCATCGTGCAGGCTCAGGGCGATGCTGGCCGCATTCCACATGACTTTCTTGGGGACGCAGCCCACGTTTACGCAGGTCCCCCCCAAGCGCTGCGGCTCGATGACGGCCGTCTTGGCGCCGTACTCAGCCGCACGCTGAGCGCAGGCAAGGCCGCCGCTGCCGCCACCGATGCTGATGAGATCGAATGCTTGCTCGGACACGATCGCCCAATGATACGTGTTCGCATGGCTTATCGCCCCTGGGGCCGGTGGCCGGGGCGCGTCTGCTAGAATTGACGGGTGAACAATCCACTCCTAGAACTCGGGGCGCTGCCTGACTTCGGACGCATTGAGGCGCGCCACGCACGTTCCGCCCTTGAAGAGGTCCTGGCGCAGAACCGCGCACGGCTCGCGGAATTGACCGCGCAAGAAAACCCCACCTTCGCCTCGCTGGTGGTGCCGGTCGAGGAGCTAAGCTATCGCCTGAGCCGCGTTTTTAGCCCGATATCGCATCTGAATGCGGTGGCGAATTCCACCGAAATGCGCGAGGCGTACAACGAATGCGTGCCGCTGTTGACCGAATATTCATCCGAGCTGGGGCAGAACGCGACGCTGCAAGCCGCCTACGCGCATGTCCTGAAAACGGAGCGCGAGACGCTGGACCCTGCGCAGCGGAAATTGCTGGAAAACGCGCTGCGCGACTTCCGGCTCGCCGGAGTCGACTTACGGGCCGATCAGAAAACCCGCTACCGTGAAGTCGCGCAGCGCCTGGCGTACCTCGCGACCAAATTTTCCGAGAACGTGCTCGACGCGGGGCGCGCCTATACCCGCAGCGTGACCAACAGCGCGGAGCTGGCCGGTCTGCCCAGCAATGCCATCGATCGCGCCGCTGCCGACGCGCGCGAGACCCAACAAGCCGGTTGGTTGTTCAAGCTCGATCAACCAACCTACATGACCATCATGTCCAGCGCCGAAAATGAGCAGCTGCGGCGCGACATCTACGAGGCCTGGATCACGCGCGCCTCCGAGCTGGGCCCGAGCGCGGGCCGCTTCGACAACAACGGCATCATTGCGGAAATCCTGCCGCTGCGAGACGAACTCGCCAAGCTGCTGGGATTTGCGAATTTCGCCGACTATGCGCTGGCGACGCGCATGGCGAAAAGCAGCAAACAGGTGCTGGCCTTCCTCGATGATTTGGCGCGGCGCTGCAGGCCGGCGGCGCGCGAGGAATTCCTGGGGTTGGAAGAGTTTGCCGGGCGCAAGCTCAACGCCTGGGACATCGCCTACTACAGCGAGCGGCTGCAAGAGAGCCGCTACAAGGTCTCTCAGGAGGCGCTGCGCCCTTACTTCCCATTACCCAAGGTGCTCGATGGACTGTTCGTACTGACGCAGCGGCTGTACGGCATCAGTGTCCGCGAGCGCACCGGCGTCAAAGTCTGGCATCCCAGCGTGCGTTTCTACGATCTGCTCGACAACGATCAGCGCATCGTGGCCGGCTTCTTCCTCGATCCGTACTCTCGAGCCGAAAAGCGCAGCGGCGCCTGGATGGATGAATGCGTCGTGGCCAAAGCGCTGCCTTCGGGCACGGCGCTGCCGGTTGCGCAGCTGGTATGCAATTTCACCGCTCCGGTGGGCTCGCATCCGTCGCAGTTGACGCACGATGAAGTGATCACGCTATTTCACGAATTCGGTCACGGGCTGCATCACATGCTGACCCGCGTGGCTTATCCCAGCATTGCCGGAATCAACGGCGTCGCCTGGGATGCGGTTGAGCTGCCGAGTCAGTTCATGGAGAACTTCGTCTGGCGCGCGGAGGTGCTGCCGCTGATTTCTGCGCACATCGACAGCGCCGAGCCGCTGCCGGTCGACATGCTGCAGCGCCTGCTCGGCACGCGCACCTTCAACGCCGCGCTCGACACGCTGCGGCAAATCGAGCTGGCAACGTTCGACTTTGAGCTGCACGCCAATTTCGATGCGCAGGTGGGGGCAAATGTGGCTGCGACCCTGGCTGCCGTGCGGCAGCGAGTGGCGGTTGTGCCCGCGGCCTCCTTCAACCGCATGCCCACCAGCTTTGCGCATATATTCGCCGGGGGCTACGCCGCCGGTTACTACAGCTACAAATGGGCCGAGGTGCTCGCCGCAGATGCGTTCGAGGCTTTCGAAGAGGCCGGTGTGTTCGACGCCAAGACGGCCGCCCGTTTTCGCGAGTCCATTCTCGCCCGCGGCGGCAGTGTGGATGCAATGGACGCATTCGTTCGCTTTCGAGGGCGCCAGCCCGACGTGCGGCCCCTGCTCAAACAAACCGGCATTGCCGCGTGAGGTGGCTCGCCGCGCTGCTGCTGTCGCTGCTGTCGATCAAGGGTATGGCCGCCACCGCTTATGTGAGCGACGAGTTGGTGCTCGGGGTCTACGCCGAAGAAAGCAGCCAAGGGCTCCGCCTGGCGACCCTGCATTCGGGCACCAGCGTGGAGACGCTGGCGCAGAATGGAGATTTCACCCAGATTAGGATGAGCGACGGCACGACCGGCTGGGTAAAGTCGGCGTTTTTGACCGCGAAGGAGCCCGCCGTCGTTCGAGTCAAACAGCTCGAGGAGGAGCTGGATCAGAGTCGCGCCACCACGCCGGCGCTGGCCGAGGCGGCCGCGCGCAGCGAAGTGCAGCGGCTGAACCTCGAGCTGGCTGCAAAGCAAAGCGAGTTGGATGCCGCTCGAGCGTCAGGACCGGTTCCCGTGACAGACTCGCCGCCAAAGTCCGGTCCGCTGGCCGCGCTTCAGGCAGCTGCGGCGCCTCGATGGCCAGTGATCGCGGCCATCGCAGTTGTCATCGGATTGGCCGGCGGCTTTTGGCTCGGCTATGCCACGCTGGCGCGGCGCGTACGCCACAAATTCGGGGGTATCAAAGTTTACTAAATCCGGAATTTTCACGGCCACGGATTGACTTAATACTGTGACCTAAGTCCATAAGGAGAAGCAGGCACGTGGCGCCACCGGCCGGTAGGGCCTAGACTCCCATTGATGTACGACCTCAGACGTAACGATTACGACGTCGCGAATTCCGTTCAAGTCAGCTCCACCGCTGCAGTCAGCACCGCCGTCCGTGAACTTTTTACAACGGCGTGGCCGCCGGAATACTTCGACAAGGTAGCGGTTGCTTTCGAGGACTTCGACAAGCTCTTTACAGGCCACATGCCCGGTTATCACGGCGTCGATACGCTATATCACGATCGCCAGCACTCCCTCGACATGACGCTCGCCATGGCGCGGCTGCTGATCGGCTATGAGCGCACCGTCGAGAGCCGCCTGCGCTTTGGCGCCGAGCGCGCCAGCCTGGCGTTGGTCACTTCATTGTTCCATGACGCCGGCTACATTCGGGAATTCGATGACCGCCAACACAGCAATGGCGCTGAATTCACGCTGTATCACGTCACGCGCAGCGCCCGCTTTCTGGCGCGCTACCTGCCAAGCATCGGCATGGAGAACTGGGTGCCCGTTGCCACCCGTATCGTCCATTTCACGGGCTACGAGATCAAGCTCAATATGATCCAGCTCGCCGATCCCAAGGATCGAAAGCTGGGGCACCTGCTCGGCACCGCGGATTTGATCGCGCAAATGGCTGATCGCTGCTACCTCGAGAAGTGCCGCGATCGGCTCTATCCGGAATTTGTACTGGGCGGAGTTGCCGCCACCACCGCGGTCGACGGCTCGCTGCGCGTCCGCTACAGCTCCGGTTTGGATCTTTTGCGCCAGACACCTGAATTCGTGCGCGAAACTTTCGTTGCACGCCTCGAAGGCGAGTTTGAACACGCCTACCGCTACCTGGAATGTTTGTTCGGCGGCAAGAACCCTTATCTTGAGGCAATCGAACGCAATCTGGGTTATTTGCACCGGGTGCTGCGCACCGAGCGTTGGCCGATGCTCCGACGCAATCCTCCGCTCTTTACCTCGGACGACACGCAGATCAATCAGGTGCGCGGCTTGATGCTGAATCGGCTAAAAGCGCTCTTTGCTTAAACCTCGGCGAAGCCTTCGGCGAGTCTACGGCAAGCCTCAAGGCAGATCGATTGCCGCGACGTAGCGCGCATGCAGCTCCTCGAGAGAGCCAAGCACCACTTCCTTTCCGAGCAGCGGTGCGCCCGCAATCGCCGTCCGCAAAATCTGCGGACTCAAGCGCTGTCTAGCCTTTTCAGCGATCGGCGCAAAGCTGAAATGCCAGGGTTCCGGCTGCACGCCGGAACGCACGCCCTGGAAGGGACGAAAGAATCCGAAGCGCGGCGCATTCGCGGTAAGCCACAGGTCCAGCTGCGCAAACTGTCCGCCCGGCCCAAACTCCTCGCGCGTCAGTTTGATCTGATAGCCCGCGGCGCTTAGGCCGCGGTCCACCAGGTCAAGGTCCGTGCCCCAGTGATGACGGCTGCCGCCGGGCAACGCCGACCACAGCAAAATGGCGTCGATGCGTTCCCGCGGGCTCAGCGACGCGGCGTCGAGCTTTGCGCCCGCAGCGTCGAGCATCGGCCGCTCGCCGCTGAACTTGCCGTTCCAGATCGCGAGTTGCCGGTCGAAATCGCGAAAGCTGCTCATGGCTTGAAGGTCGATTCCCTCTTCCAGCGCGGCGTGGCGCAGATTCAGAAACGGCGCCACGACGTCGGCGTGCAACAGACAGGCAGGATGGGCAACAGCGGCGATATGCGTACGTGCTTGGCCCGTCAGCTCAGCATCATTCACGATGCAACACCGCGAGCGGAGGCGAACTCAGCCACCTGATCGAACACCCGGGCGAAAATGCCCACTTCCTGGGCGCCCGAAATCGTGTACTGACCGTCGAAAATGTAAGTCGGAACCCCGGTGATCCCCAGCACCGCTGCATGGCGCTCCGCCGCCACCACACCGTCCTGCCCCACCCTCAAGATGAGCGCGTTGCGCGCTTCCGTCGCGCTCAAGCCCACTTCACCGGCCAATCGCACGAGTTCCTCGGGATCGCCGATGTCGCAGCCTTCTTCGAAGTAGGCCCGCATGATGCGATCCTTGATCGCTGCCTGCAGGCGGCTGCGCGCCGCATGCGCGATGAGCAGATGCGAGCGGCGGGTGTTGGGGATTCGGCTGATCAGCTCGAACCGGAAGCGAATGCCGCTGGCCCCCCCCAGGCGCTCGAGTTCCGCATGCGCCTGCTCGAGGCGCGCTTGATCCGGCATCTTCGCCGCCATATAGGTCTCGCGGTCCACTCCCTCAACCGGGACGTCGGGGTTCAACTCGAAGGGTCGCCATACCACGACGGGTTCGTACTGCGGGCGTGCAGCGACCGCAAGGTCGAAACGTCGCTTGCCGAGGTAACACCAGGGGCAGACGGTGTCCGAATAGATATCAATACGCATATACGGAGCCCATGAACCTCAGATTGTACCCTCGCCCCTTATGGGGGTTGGCCTGAACAGGTATGATTATCTGTTAAGAGACGGCGGACTGGATAATCGATGGCACGAAGCCTCAAAACAAGCTATTTGCTGCTCGCCTTGGGCGTCAGCGCAGTGCTTGCGCTGATTCTGGGCGGACTGGCTTACTACGAGCACCGGGTCAACACATCTGATGCCAACCAGCTCACCTACGCAACCGTCGAACAGAAGCTGGAAACCGACCTGCAGGCTCGCGCCCGATCTCTAAGCAACATTACCAGCAGCTCCCTCGCTCCGGCGCTCAAGGAGGGTAATAGCGCCCGCGTGGCCGCGATTGCCGCGAGGCTGCTCGATGAGCGCGACATCGAGCGGGTCGAAGTCTGGGGCGCGCATAACGACATACTTTATTCCGGCAGCAACCCCGAGGCGCGGCCGACCAGCTTGGGGCCGTTCGTGCTGCGGACCGACCTACAGCGCGGGGGCAGCCTCGAGATTTGGATGAGCCGTGCTGAAATGCAGGACACCCTGTCCAGCATACGCACGCAGCTGCTGAGCAAGCAGGGCATTCAGACCAAGCGCATCCGCGGCATATTCACCGTCATCACCGTGCCGCTCTTCATCCTCGGGTTGTTGGGCGCATGGCTCATCGCCCGCAGGCTTTCCGGACCCATCGCGGCGCTGGTGAAGAGCGCCGATCGAATCGGCGACGGCGATTACACCCGGCCTCTGGCCGTCGTGCGCAGCGACGAACTCGGCGATCTGCAATTTGCGCTCGAGCGCATGCGGCAGAACCTGAACGAAACCACCATCACCAAGAACTACCTCAATACCGTGCTCAATAGCTTGAGCGATGCGGTGTTCGTGACCTCGCCGGACGGCGTCGTCAAAAGCTGCAATGAGGCCGCGCAATTGCTGTTGGGCCATTCCTCCGATGAATTGGTCGGCAAGCCCTTGCTCGGCTTCATCGACGAGGTGCATCGCGCCGCCTTCGACCCGACGCATTCCGCGGCCGAGGCGCGCGAGACGGTGCTGCGCACCGCCAGCGGTCAGACCATTCCCGTTTCCATGGCAAGTTCGGCCATCGACTCGGAAGACCCGCAGTTCCAGGGCAACATCTACGTCGCGCGCAACATCACGGAGCGCAAGCGCGCCGAGCGCCGCATCCGCTACCTCGCGCGCTACGACACGCTCACGAAAATGCCCAACCGCATGCAGTTCCAGCATCTGCTGCAGCAGGCAATTGCGCGCGCGCGGCGCAACCAACGTTCGCTTGCGCTTTTGTACCTCGACTTGGACCGCTTCAAAGAGGTCAACGACACTTTCGGCCACGCGGCCGGTGACCGGACCTTGGAGATATTGAGCGAGCGGCTGACGCGAAATTTGAGCAAGGACGCAGTGATCGGCCGGCTCGCGGGCGACGAGTTCGCCATGTTCATCGATGATCTGCCTGTGGATACCGACAATCGCGCCGCCTTGGGAACCCTGGCGCGCACGCTGCTCGATGAAATAAGCCGGACTTTCTACGTAAACCAGCAGGAGGTTTACCTCACCGCCAGCGCCGGCATCGCGATTTGCCCTTACGATGCCGAGAACGTGATCGATCTGATCCGCAACGCCGATGCGGCGATGTATCACTCGAAACAGAACGGCGGCAATTCCTGCGCATTCTACGTGCCCAGCATGAATGCTGCGGCGGTCGAGCGGTTGATGCTGAAAAGCAAGCTGCGGCGCGCGCTGGAACGCGACGAGCTGGTGATTCTGTACCAATCAAAGGTGGATTTGCGCACCGGACGCGTGGTCGGCGCCGAGGCGCTGCTGCGCTGGCGCCTGCCCGGCTACGGCGATATTTCTCCATCGCATTTCATCCCCCTCGCGGAAGAAACCAGTTTGATATTGGATATCGGCGAGTGGGTGCTGAACCGCGTCTGCTCCGACTACCGGGAATGGCAGAAAGTCGTGCCGCACCCGGGCCGAATCGCGATCAATCTGTCCTTGCGGCAACTCAAGCAATCGAGCTTCATCTCCCGCTGCCGCAGCGTGTTTCGCAAGCATGGCGTATCGCCGACCTGCTTCGAGCTGGAAGTGACCGAGACCACCTTGATGACCGATCCGAAGCGCACCATCGGCTTGCTGAACGAGCTGTATGCCATGGGCTTGAGCCTCGCCATTGATGATTTCGGCACGGGATATTCTTCGCTCTCGGCGCTGCAGCAATTTCCCATCGGCACATTGAAAATTGACCAGTCGTTCGTGCGTGATGTCGCAGTGGACACCAACGACGCGGCCATCGTGCGCACCATCATCGACATGGGCAAAAGCCTTGACCTCGAGGTCATTGCCGAGGGCGTGGAAGAAGCCGAGCAGCTCGAATTCCTGCGCACCCATGGCTGCTACTACGCTCAAGGCCGGTTGTTTGGCGACGCCATGGAAGCCAATAAATTGCTGGGCATTCTCGCCGGCCAGGAAGGCGGCACGCCGCATCATGGCAACTTGTGCGCGCCGACCGTGCTTCGGCCGGTGCGCCTCTCCTCCTAACGATTCTCGATGCTTTCCGCGCGAGATCTCACGCTGCGGCGGGGCCCGCAGCCGCTCTTTGAGCAGGTCAATTTCACGGTCTTTCGCGGCAATAAAGTCGGCATCACCGGGGCCAACGGCACCGGGAAATCGAGCCTATTTGCCGCTCTATTGCGTGAGCTGACGCCCGACCGCGGCGACATCGATCTGCTGGCGGCAATCAAGATTGCGCACGTTGAACAGGAAATCGCCGCGAGCAGCCGGCCCGCGATCGAATTCGTGCTGGACGGCGATGCCGAGCTGCGCAGCGTGCAGCTTGCGATCGAGGATGCGGAAAGGCGCGATGCCGCCATGGCGCTCGCGGAGCTCTATTCGTCATTGGAGGCCATCGACGGGTACCGCGCCAAAGCCCGCGCTGCAGCCATCATGCACGGCTTGGGATTCAAGGCGGCGGATCATGAGCGCGCTGTTGCCGAATTTTCGGGCGGCTGGCGGGTGCGCCTCGCCATGGCGCGCGCGCTCTGTTCCCGCGCCGACCTGCTGCTCCTCGATGAACCCACCAACCATTTGGATCTCGATGCCATCGTCTGGCTGGAGGAATGGCTGACGGCCTTCTCCGGCACCCTGCTGATGATTTCGCACGACCGGGAGTTTCTGGATGCGATCATCGATCGCGTCTTGCACATAGAGAATCGAACCATCCGCGCGTATGCCGGCAACTATTCCCAATTCGAACTAAAGCGCGCCGAGGAACTGGCGCTCAAGTCGGTGCTGCATGCGCGGCAGGTGAAGCGCATCGCGGAGATCACTGCTTTCGTGAACCGGTTTCGCGCCTCCGCGACCAAGTCGCGGCAGGCCCAGAGCCGCTTGAAAATGCTGCACCGGATGGAGCGCATCGTGCCGGCGCACGTGGACAGCCCGTTCGAATTCGAGTTTTCCAGGCCGCTGAGAACGCCGCGGCCGCTCATTACGCTCGAGGACGCGGTGTGCGGCTACGGCGGCACGCGTGTGGTCAGCGGCATCAATGTGGCAATCGGTCCGCTGGATCGGATCGCGCTGCTCGGGCCGAACGGCGCGGGCAAATCCACCCTGACCAAACTGCTTGCCGGGGAATCGGCGGCGCACGCGGGAAAACGCATCGCGGCCCCGGATCTTGTCATCGGCTATTTCGCGCAACAGCAATTGGAACAGCTCAAGCCCGATTGCGATGCATTTTGGCATTTGCGCAACCGCGGCGGTTCAGACTATGCGCTGGGCGACGAGCAAAAAATACGCGACCACTTGGGAAGTTTCGGCTTTCAGGGCGAACGCGCGTTCGAAGCGGTGGCGCGATTCTCCGGTGGCGAGAAGGCCCGGCTGTCGCTTGCCATGCTGGTGGCGCGGCGCCCCAATCTATTGCTGCTCGACGAGCCGACCAATCATTTGGATATTGAAATGCGGCAGGCGCTGACGGTGGCGCTGCAGAGCTTCGAAGGCGGCCTGGTCGTGGTGTCGCATGACCGGCACTTGATCAAATCCGTGGCTGACACGCTCTGGCTGGTGGCGGACGGAAAATTGCAGGAATTCGCCGGTGATCTCGATGACTATCAGCAGTGGCTGCGATCGCGGCGCAACCTCTCGCAGCCGGCGACGACAGGAAAGTCGCCTTCCAATAAGTCCAACGTCTCCGGCAAAAAAAATGCTGCGCAGGTTTTAGCTGACAAGAAATCTTCTCGGCGCGATCCGCTTACCCGATTGCGCCAGAAACTCGAGCAAGTTGAAGCGCGCATCGCCGCAGTCTCCCGTGAGCGAGCATTGCTGGAGGCGCAGATTGTCGCCGATTCCTCGGAGGGCCGTCTTGCGATGCGGCGGTTGAACCTGGAGAGAGACGCAGCGTACTTGGAAACTCGGTGGCTTGAGATCGGCACCGCCATCGAAGCGGCGGAGGCCGGAGAGAATCAATAGACTCGGGAAACTGAAAACGGTATGTCCGGTGTGTGCCCGAAGCCGTCCTCCAGCTTAACTCGGACCAGCCGTCTGAAACGGAGACAGCGGACATTCGCGTCTACTCCTACTCCGGCGCGGCCCCCTCAATGCACGCGATGCCGTCGAGGAAAAGCGTCAAATAATCTGCG
>JBDTAV010000046.1:0-40869 GCA_039924385.1 Steroidobacteraceae bacterium | reverse complement strand
TACCAAGGACGTGCTCTACCAACTGAGCTACGTGGGCCGCATCCATTTGGAGCGGGTGATGGGAATCGAACCCACGTGATCAGCTTGGAAGGCTGACGTTCTACCATTGAACTACACCCGCACTCCGCTAAGCCAATGGCACGACCCCACATCCTTCGCTGGTGGAGGGGGTAGGATTCGAACCTACGAAGGCATAAGCCAGCAGATTTACAGTCTGCCCCCGTTGGCCGCTTGGGTACCCCTCCCTAAAATGAGCCGCGTATTTTGCGGTGCGCGTCACGACGTGTCAATGCAAACTCGGGGCCAAACTGGATGTCCCCTTAAGCCACCTGTCAGAATCCTTTCGACATTGACATTATCGTACGATATATATATCGTAAAATATGTTTTAAAACATATCGAGAGATATATGCATCATCATTTTTATCATTGTATTGGTCGGCATCGCGGCCACCACGGATTCGGCCCCTTTGGCCGAAGCTTCATGGAAGGCGGCGGAATGGGCGGCCGCGGGTTGGGCATGGGACGCAAGCTTGGCTCAGGCGACTTACAGCTCATCATTCTCAAGCTGCTGGACGAAAAATCGCGCTACGGCTACGAAATCATCAAGGAACTCGATGAGCGCTCCAAAGGTTTCTACGTCCCCAGCCCCGGCATGGTGTATCCCGCGCTGACCTATCTCGAAGAGATCGGCCACGCGACCGTGACCGTCGATGGCGCGCGCAAGCTGTATAGCATCACCGAATCCGGCAAAGTACATCTGGCCAAGAACCTGGCCACCGCGGATGCGCTCTTCGCCCAATTCGGCCGCGTGGGCGAGCGGATGGATCGGGTGCGCCGGGCACTCGATGCGGAGGAAAGCGGCGAGGTGCCGGATCAGGAGCGGCGCGGCTCACCCGAACTGCATCGGGCGCGGCACGATCTTAAGCTTGCGCTGGCCGACAAATGGCACAGCTCGCGCGAGGAACAGCAGCGCATCGCCGCGATCCTCGCGCGCGCGGCCGCCGAAATCGCCGGCCAATAAGCCGCGGCGGTTCCGCGCTGAAGCGACCGCTACTGCTGTCTCAAATTGGACTCGAACAGCCGAAAGATGCGCTTGTATTCGTCCAGCCACGAATCGGCGTTGGTAAATCCATGCCGATCCAGCGGATACGGTGACATGCTGAAATTGTCCTTGTGCAATTCGATCAGACGCTCGTACAGGCGCATCGAATCTTCGAACAGGACGTTGTCGTCGATCACCCCGTGGCAAATGAGCAGTGCGTCTCGGAGGCCGCCCGCAAATTCAATGGGCGAGGAACCCTCATAAGCGATCGGGTCGACCTGGGGGTCGTTCAAAATGCCCGACGTATACCCATTGTTGTATTGCATCCAATCGGTGACCGGGCGCAGCGCGGCGCCCGCCGCAAACTCCCCCGGCGCGCGAAACAGTCCCATCAACGTCATGAAGCCGCCGTAGGAACCGCCGTAAAGACCGACATGTTTCGGATCGACAGCCGCCTGCTCGACCAGCCATTTCTTGCCGTCGAGCAGATCCTCCAACTCGGGATGTCCCATCTGCCGGTAGATGGCAGTGCGCCAATCGCGTCCATAGCCGGCGGACGCGCGGTAGTCCATGTCGAGAACCACGTAGCCTAAGTGCGCCAGCAGATTATTGAACATTTGCTCGCGAAAGTAATATGAATAGCGCAGGTGCACGTCCTGCAGATACCCCGCTCCGTGAATGAACAGCACGGCGGGTTTCTTCGCGGAAGCGGCCGCGCCGGCCTCGCGATACAGCTTCGCGTAAATCACGCCGTCAAAATGCGTGGACGGAATCTTCACAATTTCGGGCTGGATCCAGGTCATGGACTTGTATTCGGCCGTTCGCGTATCCGTTAGCTGGCGGGGCACGCCGGAACCGTCCGCTTTGGCGACCGCAATTTGCGTGCGCATGTACGGCGTCGAATGGGTCAGCAACAACTGTTTGCCGCTCCGATCCACCTCGGCTTTTTCGATTCCTTCAAGCTTGGTCAACCGCTGCAAGGGGCCGCCGCTGCTCGCGACGCGATACACGTCGTACGAATAAGGCGCGACTTCGTTGCTGAGCACATAGAACCAGCGGCCGTCCTCGCACAGCTGCGGACTCGACACCTCGAAGCGGCCGTGGGTCAGCGCGCGCGGCTCGCCGTTCAGCGCCTTGATGTACAAGTGCGCGAAACCCGATTCCTCGGACTCGTACCAAAGCGTGCGATTGTCATTGAGCCAGCCAAACTCATTGAATGAGCGGTCAATCCATGCCGAATCGCTCAAGCGGTGCTGCGGCACCAGCCCAGAGTTCGCCAGGTCGACGCTGACAATCCACCGATCCTTGTGGTCGATCGCATAAATTGCGATGCCGAGCGCACCGCCATCGGCGCTCCAAACGATGCCGGCGTTAATCGCATCGGGCTCACGGTTGATCACCCAGACACCGCGCGCTTTTTTGTCGCCATTCGCCTTCTCTCCGCCTGCGGCCGGCGGATGCACCTTGGCGTTCTCCTCGCGCACGGCCTTCAACGGATCGTCGTAAATCCCGGGCAGCTTCTCCAGCGCAAGCGCGTGCATCGTGTGGTCGGTGAGATTGAGCAGCATCAAGGATTGAGACGCGGGTGGATTGCGCCCGACGCGCAGCCGCTCCTTTTCGAAATCCTCGTAGCCGGTCTCGGTGACATAGCGCGTGAGCTGCCCTTCCCGGCCCTTCGCATGGGATTTCAGTTCAGTCACGACCAGCAGCCAGCGCGCATCGGGCGACAGTTCGGTACCGCGAATGACCACCTCGTCGCCGAGATAAAACGGCAGAGCCGCGCGCGTCACATCTCCCTTCTGCAGCGCCTCGTTGTATTTGCGCAGAGTTTCCTTGTCGTCGTGCAGCTTCTTCAGGGTTGAAAAAGTGCGCAACTGCATTTCCCGCAAGTCGTCCGCGGCCGGCGGCGCATTCGCATCCTTCTCCGCCTTGACGATGGCCGCAGGCGTCGTTACGCCGCTGCCGAAGTCGTGCATGAACCAATCGTTGTCGATGCGGAAACTCAACAGCCGCCCATCGAGCGAGAAATGCGGGTGACTTTTTGCCTGCGGCGTTCGCGTGATCTGCGTCAATCGGCCGCTCGACAAATCGCGCACGAAAATATCTCGATTACGGATGAAGGCCGCGCGCTTGCCGGCGCGATCGTAGACCGCGGGTCCATCGGCGTTTGCCATGGCCGCAGCATCCAAATTGCCAGCGACGCGGACGCCAGTCCTAAAATGGTATTAACGGTGAGAGTAATCATGTCAGGCGTACTCATCGATGTGCGATTTGGGCGGCCGCGCACCGCCGCTCGATTCCGGAATGTCGGCGGACTTCGCGGCGGGTTTGTCCGGACCTTGGTCCGATCTTTGCCGGCGCTCCTTGTCGTCCTTGGAGGATCGCCGATCTGCGATCGGCAGGGTCGGGAAAAGGCCTGAATTGCTTAAGCGGTCAACTTCACTCATTGCGTGACCTCGCTCATGGGGATTTGGGTGTCTCGGTCGCTGTCGATTTCACTTCTTTCATCAACACGATCTTTTCGATGTCGGCAGGCGGCACGCGCGTGAGCATCCGATTGGTGGCGCTGCTGGCATCGGCCAACTCGACGCCGGGCGCGACCGTCTCCGGCGTATTGGTTGTGGTCCTCGCGGTCGTAGCTTCCACAGGGGACACCGCTTCCAGCACCAGGACGGCGACGCGCCGATTGGCGTTGCGCCCCTCGGCGGAGGAATTCGGCTGACGCGGATGAAATTCTCCGAAGCCGACGATCTCGAGCCGCAACGGATCGATGCCCTGCTTGGTGAACTGATGCACGACGCTCGCGGCCCGCGCTGCCGACAGCTCCCAGTTGGAAGGAAATGCGGCGGTGTGAATCGGTCGATCGTCGGTGTGACCCTCGACGCGGATCGGATTGGGAAAGGGCTTCAACACATCGGCGAGCTTGTCGAGCACCGGTTCCGCGGAGCTCGAAAACGCGCCCGAACCGCTCGGAAACAGGATGTCCGCGTTGATTTCGATTTCCAGCCACATGTTCTCGCGCTTCACCGTGATCAGCTTCGCGTCGATCAGCGCGCGCATCGCGTCCTGCACCTGACGCTCCATGCGAATCAAGGATCCGGGAACGTCCGCCGACGGCGGCTTAGTTATGGGGGCTGGCGAGTCCCGGCTGATCTTGATCAGCGCGGTGGGCGTAATGCCGATCAGCGGCTTCTCGCCGCCCTTGCCCGGTTCCGATTCGCCGATGTTCAGCGGGCGCATGCTCTTCGGCGAGCCGTTGAAAGCCGCGATCATGGCATCGGATAGGACGCGAAACTTTCCTTCGTTGACCGAGGACATCGCATACATCACCGTGAAAAGCGCGAACAACAGCGTCACCAGATCGCCGTAGGGAATCGCCCAGGCTTCGTGGTTCACATGATCTTCGTGCTTTTTCTTGCGGGCCATCGTGTTGGTGCTAGTGGTGAAAGTACCCTTGCAGCTTCGATTCGATATTGCGCGGATTCTCGCCCTGCGCAATGGCGATGAGTCCCTCGATCACCATGGTGCGAACCTGCGATTGCCCGTGAATCACGGCTTTGAGCTTGTTGCCCATGGGCAGGAACAATAGATTGGCGAACGCGATGCCGTAGATCGTCGCAATGAACGCGGCGGCAATGCCATGACCGAGCTTCGACGGATCATTGAGGTTCTGCATCACCGCCATCAGCCCCATAACGGCGCCGATGATGCCCAAGGTGGGCGAATACACACCCATGGATTCGAAAACTTTGGCAGCCTGCGTGTCGAAGTGCTCCATCGTATCCAGCTCGATCTCCATGCTGGAACGAATCGCGTCGGGTTCACCGCCATCCACCAAAGATTGCAGGCCCTTCTTCAAGAAGTCGTCCTGCTCTCCCTCGACCGCCGATTCCAAGCCGAGCAAGCCCTGCTTGCGCGCCACGTTGCTCCATTCCACAATTTTTTGGATCATGCCCGCCGGATTATTGGCCGGCGGCTTGAACACCCAGGACGCGATTTTCCACGCGCGCAAAAATGTGGCCATTGGAGTTTGCACCAGGCTCGCCGCGAGCGTGCCCACGACCACAATGACGAAAGCCGCGCTGCCGACCAGCGCGCCGGCGCTGCTGCCCTTCAAGATCGCGCCGCCGATTATCGCTATCAGCGCCAGCACAATGCCGATGATGCTTAAAATATCCATATCAGTCCGGCGACAGCCACTCCGCTAATCGGGCACGCAGACGCACCAAAGCTTGGCCGTGGATCTGACAGACGCGGGATTCCGAAACCTCGAGCACCTCGCCGATTTCACGCAGATTCATGTCTTCGTCGTAATATAGAGAAAGCACCAGCCGCTCGCGCTCCGGTAGCAGGTTGACGGCCGCGCTCAGTGCGCCGCGAAATCCGGCGTCCTCGATATCCTCCAGGGGACCCGGCCCATCGTCGCGCGCATGATCGGCGGGACTCGATTCATCCTCGCTCGATCCCATTTGATCGAAACTGAACAGCCGACAACTCGCGGCGTCCTGCACCAGCTTGTGATAATCCTCGATGGAGACCCCGAGTCCCTCGGCAATATCGGTCGGCGTGGCGTCCTGGCCTTTGGCGTTCTCGATCTTGCGGATCACATCGGCCATCTCGCGCATGTTTCGATGCACCGAGCGCGGCGTCCAATCGGATTTGCGCACCTCATCGAGCATGGCGCCGCGTATGCGGATGCCGGCGTAAGTCTCGAAGTTCGCGCCTTTGTTAGCCGAATAATGCTTGGCCGCATCCAGCAGGCCGATCATTCCGGACTGAATCAAGTCGTCGACCTCCACATTCGGCGGCATGCGGCTGACCAGGTGATAGGCAATACGCTTCACCAAATCAGCGTGCCTTAACACCAATTCGTGCTGCGGCACCTGATCGACCGGAGTGTGATCTTCGGTGGCTGGTTTAGCGCCGCGTTTTTGCGTGTTCGAGTACTGTGTGCTTGCTCTCATTGCAATACCGTCGACGGGGCGATCCTGGCCCCGACCATTCGTTCGACAAAGAATTCCAAGTGCCCTCGCGCCCCTTGGGGCACAGACCACTTATCGGCTTTGGAAGCGAGATTCTTGAGCGCAATGGAGGAAATAGATGCCGGGTAGGCATCCACAACGGCCGTCTGCCGCTGCACGGCGCGCCGTAGATAGTCGTCAAACGGTATCGAACCGGCGAACTCCAGTGTCACATTGAGAAATCGGTCACAAACTCGGCTAATTTTCTGGAAAAGCTCGGGCCCCTCGCCGGACCTGCGGGTCTGATTCGCTAGGACCTGAAATCGCTGCACACCGTGCTCGCGGCTCAGCACCTTGATCAGGGCATAGGCATCGGTAATCGAGGCCGGCTCGTCGCAAACCACCACAACCACGTGGTGCGCCGCCTGGCTGAAGGTCATGACGCTGTCATGCAGGCCCGCCGCCGTATCGACGACGAGCACCTCGATCTGGTGATACAGATCGCTGAATGCGCGGATGATCCCGGCATGTTCGGCCGGCGACAAGGTCGCCATGCGCTTGATGCCGGACGCAGCAGGCACGATTTGCAGTCCGTGCGGACCGGTGACGATGGCGTCCTCCAGTGCGCACTCGCCCTGAATCACATTGCCCAGGTGAAATCGGGTGTGCAGCCCCAGCACCACGTCGACATTGGCCAACCCCAGGTCGGCGTCCACCAGCATAACGTCGCGGCCCGACGCGGCGATAGAGACCGCGAGATTTGCGGACACCGTGGTCTTGCCCACGCCGCCCTTGCCGCCGGTCACAGCGATGACCTTGACGGGACGCGAAGAGTTGAGCTCGGCCAAGGCCTCGGCTCGTTCCGGCGACAGTCTGAAATCACGCATGGGCGGCAGCTCGGCCGAACGCACGGGCGAGCGATGCCTCGTTGCGCGCGCGCGGGGCGCGCTCCTTCAGCTTGAGGGCGGCGCGCATCAGCCACACTCTTTTTTGATGTGCCGCGTGCAAGTCCTCCGGCACTCGCTGTCCATCGCATACGTAAGCGACTCGCAACTTATGCCGCAGCACCGCAGAGATCGCCCCGCCCAGGCTCGCCGCCTCATCGACCTTGGTCAGGACGCAGGCGACGGGGGTAACGCCTGCGAAACCCCGCACAATTTCTTCCAGTGCGTGGCCCTCGCCTTGCGCCGGCAGTGCCAGCAGCACTCGTGCCCGCGCGGCGCCCAATTTGAGCGCTGCAAGCTGCTCGGTGAGCCGAACATCGCGCGGGCCCATGCCCGCGGTATCGATCAGAATCAATTTTTTGGACTTCATCCGCTGCAGCACGCGGCCCAATTCCTCGCCGCTGTTGGCGGCGTACATGGGGGCTCCCAGGATGCGAGCATAGGTCATCAATTGCTCGCGGGCACCGATTCGGTAGCCGTCCGTGCTAACCAACGCCAGGTCCTGGCTTCCATGCAGCATGCACCAGCGCGCCGCGAGCTTCGCAATCGTCGTGGTCTTGCCGGCGCCCGTCGGACCTACCACGGCGGTGATGCCGCCGGTGATGCAGGTCGTGTCATTGATCACCGGCAAATGCTTGACCAGCAGCGCGAGCGGAATATGCGAGGGGTTGTCGAGGTTGGTGCGTCGCGGCGTCAAGCTCGCCAAGGCCATCGCGATATCGGGGGCAATGTCCAGGGCCGACAGTTCCTCCAGCACCCGCGCTTGCAGGGGTTCGTGCAGGCGCTTGTCGCTCCAACTCATGCCTGCAAGGCCGGTCTCGAGCAAGCGGCGCAAGTCCTGCAATTCGCGTTGCATGGCGCCATACCCTTCGGCTGTCGCCGCGGTGGGACTGGGCGGCGCGAACTGCGCGGCAGTGATCGGTGCGGGACGGCGCGCTGCCGAGGCCGTCGGCGCTTTCGGCGTCACGCTTGTCGGCGCCGGGCTTGTCAGCGGCGCTGCCGGCGCCTTTGGCGCGGCGGGTACCTTTGGCGCGGCGGGTGCCCTTGGCGCGATCGGCTCATGCGGCGCCGCCGTCACGGCGGGCGGCATCATCGCGGCGGTGCGCGGCGTCTTGGCCTCCGCGAACAGGGCCTCGTCATAATCCACGGCGGCGATGACTTCGATGCCCTCTTCGCTGCGGCGGCTCGACAGGATGACCGCATCGGGTCCCTGTTCCGCCCTCACGAGGGCAAGCGCCGCTCGCATGCTGGTCGCCGTGTATCGTTTAATCTTCATACAACCTCCGTATCAATTCCAAACTTTAGCGGCCCACCGCCGCAATCACGCGGATGCGGCGGTTTTCCGGAATCTCGTTGTAGGCCAGCACCGCGAGCGTCGGCGTGGAATGGCGCATCAGGCGCGCGATCCAAGGGCGGATCTTCGGTGCGACCAACAGCACGGCGGGTTCGCCCGCCGCGTCTTGGCGGCGCGCGCTATCGCTCAACGCCGTTTGAATTCGGTCCGCCAGCCCCGGCTCGAATCCGGGCGATGTATCGCCGCCGCCGGCCATCGAGTCTTGCAACACCTGTTCGAGCGCGGGATCCAAGGTAATCACCGGCAATTCCTGGCGCAGTCCGCCGATGTTTTGCACGATGGTGCGGC
Source organism: Steroidobacteraceae bacterium (assembly GCA_039924385.1). Lineage (GTDB taxonomy): Bacteria > Pseudomonadota > Gammaproteobacteria > Steroidobacterales > Steroidobacteraceae > Bog-1198. The sequence continues at coordinate 32,277 of JBDTAV010000046.1, read as the reverse complement.
CCAGTGCGACGCGCACGGCGGCGACCAACGCGACGGGGTCCTGGGTCTTGGGTGCGAGTTCCGCGAGCGTTTCACAGATGGTGCGCAAGTTGCGAATCGGTACGCGCTCAAGCAGCAGGTACTGCAGCACTTTGACGACCGCGCTCATCGGCAGGAGCTTCGGCACCAAATCTTCAATGAGCTTCGGCGCGGTCTTGCCGAGCCGGTTCAGCAGCTGCTGCACTTCTTCATGGCCCAACAATTCGTGGGCATGCGACTGCAGCAAATGGCTCAAGTGCGTGGCGATGACGCTGCTGGCATCGACTACCGTGTAGCCCTGCGCCTGCGCCTGCTCGCGCCGCGTTTTGTCGATCCAGAGGGCATCTAGGCCGAAGGCCGGATCCTTGGTGGCGGACCCAGGTATGGTGCCGGACACCTGTCCGGGATTGATGGCCAATTCCCGATCCGGGAACACCTCGGACTCACCCACCGGCGCGCCTAAGATGGTGATCCGGTACGAGTTCGGACCCAGTTCTAAGTTGTCGCGGATATGCACGGCCTGGACCAGGAAACCGAGCTCTTCCGATAATTTCTTGCGTACTCCCTTGATGCGCCCCATGAGTTCGCCGCCCTGATTGCGGTCGACCAGCGGAATCAAGCGATAGCCAACCTCCAGGCCGATGAGATCAACTGCCTCGACATCATCCCAGGACAATTCCTTTTGTTCGGTGGATGCCGCTTGCGAAGCGGCGGGTGTCGCGGTGATAGGCGTGGGCGGCGGGCGCCTGCTCAACATGTACGCACCGGCGGCGCAGACCGCTGCCATCGCCAAAAATACGAAATTCGGCATTCCCGGAATGATGCCGAGCAGCGCCAAAATACCGCTGGTGACGCCAAGCGCGCGCGGTTGTCCCAGCACCTGCGACATGATCTGTTGGCTCATGTCATGCGGGCGCGAAACGCGCGTCACCAAGATGGCGACGGCGACCGACAATAGCAGCGCCGGAATCTGCGCCACCAAGCCATCGCCGATGGTGAGCAAGGCGTACGTGCGGCCCGCATCGGCGAGCGACATGCCATGCTGTGCGGCCCCGATGATGGTGCCGCCGAACAGATTGATGAATACGATCAGGATGCCGGCGATGGCATCGCCGCGCACGAATTTGCTGGCGCCGTCCATCGCGCCGTAAAAGTCGCCCTCCTCGCGCACTTCCTGGCGGCGGACGATGGCATCGGCCTGAGTGATGATTCCCGCGTTCAAGTCCGCGTCAATCGCCATTTGCCGGCCGGGCATGGCATCCAACGTGAAACGCGCGCTGACTTCTGAGATGCGTCCGGCGCCCTTGGTAATTACGACGAAATTGATGATCACCAGCACCGTGAACACCACCATGCCTACCGCATAGTTGCCGCCGACGACGAAATGGCCGAAGGCGGCGATCACATGACCCGCAGCCTGCGCGCCGGTATGGCCGTTGATGAGCACAATGCGCGTCGACGCGACGTTGAGCCCCAGGCGCAGCAGCGTCGCGCCCAAGAGCACGGTCGGGAAGGTCGCAAACTCGAGTGCGCGCCGCACGTAGATTACCGCCAACAGAATCATCAGCGACAGTGAAATGTTGAAGGTAAAAAAGATGTCCAGCAGGAATGCCGGCAGCGGCAACACCATCATGGCGAGCACCGCCATCACCAACACCGGCACTCCCAGGCCGTTGCGGGCGAATTCGCCGAAAGTGGCTAGGACGCCGCGCGCGGTCATGCGTCTAGATACTCATCGTCGACTTTGGGATCGGGCTTCACGACCCGCGCGGCAATGGTTGGGTTGAGGGTGCGCACGCGGAAGATGTACGACAGCACCTGCGCCACTGCCGCATACAGTCCGTTCGGGATCTCCTTGTTCAGGTCGGTCGAGCGATATAGCGCGCGTGCCAGCCGCGGCGCGGTGAACACGGGCACGCGGTGTTCCTCGGCAATGCGGCGAATGTTGTGCGCGACCAGATCGATGCCTTTCGCCAACACCATCGGGGCGCGCATTTTTTTCGGGTCGTACTTCAAGGCCACGGCAAAGTGCGTCGGATTCACGATCACGACATCAGCCGTGGGTACCTTGTGCATCATGCGGCGGCGAGCCAGCGTCTGTTGCATTTGGCGAATGCGTTGCTTCGTCTCCGGCCGACCGTCCAGCTCCTTGGACTCGTCGCGCAACTCTTGCCGTGTCATGCGCAGCGCGCGCTTGAATTGGAACAATTGCAGCGGCACATCGACGACCGCGATCAACGCGAGCGAGGCGCACAGCCACACGAACGCCCAACTCAGCAATCCGGCACCGCGCGACACCGCCGCGCGCGGGGCCATACGTCCGAGAGCCAGCACATCGCCAAAAATCCAGCTGACGATTCCTGCGCACACCGCGCCCACCACGAAGCACTTGAGCAACGCCTTGGCCAATTCGGAGACGCCGTGCAGTCCGAACAGCCGCTTCAATCCCGAGAGGGGATTCAAGCGGGAAAAGTCAGGCGTCAGCGCGTGCGTGCTGAAATTCCAGCCGCCCAAAACGACCGACGCCAGCAGCACCATGACGACGAGTGCGCCGAACACCGGCAGAATGGCGGTTACGGCGCTCATTGACGCTTCCCCAAGAGAGGCCGCCATCGAGTCCGTGGTGCGCAGCGCGCTTGGGTCGATGGACAATGAACGCCGCATCATCATCGCCAGATGCGAGGCAACCGTGCCGCCGATCGCGACCAGTGCGGCGCTGCCGCCGATCATGGTGGCGAAATTGGTGAGTTCCCGCGAACGCGGTATCTGGCCGCGCTCGCGCGCCTCTTGCAGCCGGCGTTGCGAAGGTTCTTCGGTACGTTCGCCGCCCATTTCGGATTCAGCCATCAGGTCACCCCCGCGGCGGGAGCGCCGACCAAGGCTGAGACGGCCAGCAGCGCGTTGTTGATGAGAGTGGAGATGCCCGACATGATGCCGTCGAGCCCCGCGAGCAGCACGAAGAAGCCGCTCATGAGCGTAATGGTGAAGCCGATTCCGAACAAATTGAGCTGCGGCGCGGCTCGGGTCACGACGCCGAGTGCGAGATTGACGATCACCAGAGCGATCACGGCCGGCAGCGCGATCAAGAGTCCCGTGTCAAAGACATGCGCGCCCCACAGGACCACCGAGAGGAGAATGCCTTGGTCGAAATGCGCGCCGATGGGCAGCGTATGAAAGCTCTGCGCCAAGGCGCCGAGCAGCATCAGGTGTCCGTTGATCGCCAGATAGGTCAGGGTGCCGAAAATCATGAACAGCTGGCCGAGCACCGGGACCTGCGCGCCGCGCTGCGGATCGACCAGTGTCGCGAATCCCAAGCCCATGGTGAGTGAAATGCTTTGGCCGGCGAAGACCAGGGCCTCGAATGCCACCTGCACCACCAGGCCGATCGCGACGCCGATGAGCAGTTCCAGCACCGCGGCAAGCATCCCCGTCGCGGAAAAAATCGACAGGCCCGCAGGGATCTGGATCAGCGGGCCCAGCAAGAACGCCAGCGCCAAGGTCAGCACGATCTTCACCAGCGTCGGCACCACAGCCTCGCTCGCCACGGGGGCGGCGAGCACAAAGCCGCCGATGCGCAACGCCGGCCACCACATCCGGCTCACCCACATCGACACGTCGGACGCGTTCAGGGTCAGGGGCTGCATGGCTAACCGACCATGGCCGGGATGCTCGCGTACAGTTCGTGCGTGAAATCGATCAGCACGCGCAGAATCCAGGGCCCGGCAACGAACAAGGTAAGGACCAGCATCAATAGTTTCGGAATGAAGCTCAACGTGGACTCATTGATCTGCGTTGCGGCCTGCAGCATGCCGATCACCAATCCGGTGATCAGCGCGATCAAGAGCAGTGGCGCCGAAATCAATGTCGTGACCATCAGCGTCTTGTGCGCCAGATCCATGACGTTTTCCGGCGTCATTGGTGAAAACTCGACGCCAGGGTGCCGACGAGCAGAGTCCAGCCATCGACAACGACGAACAGCATGATTTTGAACGGCAACGACACCAATACGGGCGATAGCATCATCATGCCCATGGACATCAATACGCTCGCAACCACCAGATCGATCACCAAGAAAGGAATAAAAACCATGAAGCCGATTTGGAATGCCGTCTTCAGCTCGCTGGTGAGGAACGTCGGCACCAAGACCGACAACGGCACGTCGTCCGCGCTCGCGAATTGCGCCTTGCCGGAGAGCTTCGAGAACAGCTGCAAATCATTTTCGCGGGTCTGCGCCAACATGAACTTCTTCAGGGGTGCGACCGTCCGGTCGATCGCCACTTCGCCGGAGAGCTGGCCATCCAAGTAAGGCTTGATCCCGGACGCATAGGACTGTTCGAGTGTGGCGCCCATCACGAAGAACGTCAGAAACAGCGCCAGTCCGGTAAGAATTTGATTGGACGGCGTGGTCGCCATGCCCAGCGCCTGGCGCAAGATCGACAGCACGATGATGATCCGCGTAAACGCCGTCATCGCCAGCAATATGGCCGGCAGCAGCGTCAGCAAAGTCATCAGTATCAAAATCTGAAAGGTAAGCGAGTAGGTCTGGACGCCGTCGGCCGCCGACTTCACGGCGATGGCCGGCAGCGCCGCTTGCGCGCCCACGCCAAGCGGCAGCAACACGAGCAGCGCACTCGCCAACAGGCGGTAGCGATGCCGGTGCAGCCCCTGGATCATGGCGCGCCGCCGGGCCGCTTCATCATGTCGCGCAAGCGCTCGGCGAATGCCGGCGCACGGCCGGAGGGCTTTAGCGCGATCGGCGCGCTCAACGGCGTCAAGGAGACGATGCCGCCGGCGCCGACGCCGAGCAGGACTTGCGCCTCGCCGATGCGAATCAGCAGCACGCGTTCGCGCGGTCCAACGCTTAGCTGGTCGAGAATCTCGCTATCGACGGAGCCGCGCGGCGCGTTGAGCTTGAACCGCTTCAATACCCAGCCGATCGCCAGAATCAGCGCGACAATGGCAATCAGACTCAAGGTGAGCTGCGCCAGGCTGCCGATCGATAACGGCGAGGCGGGTTGCGCCATCGCGGTCATTTGGCGTGCTCCATCCTTTCCGTCTCGCTGACCACGTCGGTGAGCCGAATGCCGAATTTTTCGTTGACCACGACCACTTCGCCGCGCGCGATGCGCACGCCATTGACCAGCACGTCGAGCGGCTCTCCGGCCAGGCGATCGAGTTCCACAACGGCGCCCGGCGCCAACTGCAGCAGGTCCCGCACCGACATCTTTGCGCGTCCCACTTCGAGCGCCAGCGTGACGGCGACATCAAGAATCAGCTGCAAATTCATTTCCTGGCCGGCTGCGCCTCCGGCGTTGGGACCTAAATCGCTGAACTGCGCGCGCGCGACGGCGGCAGACTTGGAATCGGGCGGGCTCATACGGGGACTCCTGGAAGAATTTTGAGGGCGTTGTGCCCCTGCGAGATGCCGAAGCGGCCGCGGTACAGCGGCACATCGCCGGCCAACAACGTGACTTGCTGAGGCGCATCGATCGGAATGATGTCGCCGGGCGAGAGGCTCACCAATTCGCGCAAGCTGATTTTGGCCTGCGCAAGCACGGCGCGGGTATCGAGCTGCGCGTCCTGCAAGGCGCTCGTGAGCACGGGCGACCAGGCCTCTTGCTTGCGAACCGGCGCATTTCCGCCATCGCCGGCCAGCGCGGCGCGGATCGGACTCAGCAAGGCGTCGGGCAGCAGCCAGTCGATGCGGCCGCTGCGGGCCGCGAACTCCACGGTGAACCGAGCGACGACGACCGACTCGAGCGGGCCGCCCAACTGCACCAGACGCGGGTTCGTTTCCTGTTTCACCAGTTCCAGTTCCACCGGTGAGACCGGTTGCCACGCCGCCGCCCAATCCGCCGCGAAGCTGCGCAGCATCAGATTGAGGAATCGCTGCGCCGCGGGCGCGGTGGCGGCCTGCGGATCCGCGTTGGCGCGGCCCGTCCCGCCGAAGAAGCCGTCCAACAACGTCAGCAGCAACGCCGGCTCGACGCAGACATAAGCAAACCCCGGCAAGGGGTTGAGTCGCACCACCGCAATCGTGGCCGGCACCGGCAGGGAAGCCTGCAAGTCGGCGCTCTTGACCGATTCCAGCGCGTCGAAATGCAAACTGACATCTCGCCCCAGCAATCCCGCCAATGAGGCGCCGGCGCGGTCGCCGAAATTCTTGGTGATCACTTCAAGCAGGGGCAGCTCGGTCCGGTTGATGCGCTGCGCGGCGAAATCGTAGGGACGCGCGGCCGCGGCGGCTTCCTTGCCGCTTTTTTCGAGTAGGGCCGCCACTTCCTCGTTGGAGATGCGTGCCTGGTTTTCCTCCATTACTGCACCACGAAGCTGGTGAACAGCACGTCGTCCACGTCGGGGCCGCCTTCCTTCTTCTGCACGGCACGTACTTCGGCAAGCGCTTCTTGGCGCAGTTTTTCCTTGCCTTCGCGCGACATCATCGATTGGTAGTTGCGGTTGCTCATCAGCAGCAGCAAATTGTTGCGGATCAGCGGTATGTTCTTTTGCACGCTCTCGATGGCTTTCTCGTCGTGCGCCATGACCTCCATGGTGATTTGCAGGAAGCGCACCGCGGAGCCGTCCTCGAAATTTACGACCAGGGGCGGATCGATGGCGTAGTAGACCGACGGCTTGCCGGCGCCGCCGCCTTCCGCGCCTTTGGCCGCAACCGCCACGGGCACGATGGCGGTGATCTTGCCGTCCTTGTCCATTTTGAGATCCGGAAGCGGATGCAATTTGGCGTTGATGAAGCCGCCGAGCACAACGGCAACAAGGGTGAGTGCAAAAATGCCCAGCCCATTGACCAAGGTGCCCATGAAGCCGCCTGATTTTTTCGGCGGCGGGGGAGGAGCGTCGTCAGCTTCGTCGGCCATAGTTCGATTCCCAAGCGCGGGCACATGCCGCAACCGAAGAATCGAGCAAGTTCTATGCCAGAAGATTTCTTGGTCGTTTTCTCAATAGTATTCAGCAGCTTACAGAAAGCGGCGCCAACGCAATCATGCAGGCAAAACCGCCGATAAATTGACGCTTACCAAATACTGACTCGCTGGTTGGGCGACAAATACATCTTGTCTCCGGGCTTTAGGCCGAACGCCGCATAAAATCCGGGCTGATTTCGCAGCGGCGCCGTACCTCGCACCGCCGGAGGCGAGTGTGGATCGGTTTTGATGCGCTGAATCGCCTCCGCCTCGCGCACTTTGCCGCGCCAGACCTGTACCCAGCCCAGGTACAGACGCTGATCGCCGGTCAGTCCGTCGATCACGGGCGCCTCATGGCCCTCCAGGGATATCCGATAGGCCTTATAGGCAATCGCCAAACCGGAATTGTCCCCGATGTTCTCTCCCAACGTGAGCGCGCCATTAACGTGGTAATCGGGGACCGGCTCATAGAGGTTGTACTGCGCCAGCAGTGCCTTGGTCTTTTCCGCAAATTTGTCGTGATCGGCCTTGGTGAACCAATCATGCAGATTGCCGTCGGCATCAAATTGACTGCCCTGGTCGTCGAACCCATGGCTCATCTCATGGCCGATGGCGCCGCCGATGGCTCCATAGTTCACCGCATCGTCGGCGGCGGCGTCGAAGAAAGGCGGCTGCAGAATGGCGGCCGGGAACGTGATTTCATTGCGGGTGGGATTGTAGGATGCATTGACGGTTTGCGGACGCATGCGCCACTCGCCGTGATCGACCGGCTTGCCCAATTTGGCGAGGTTGCGCCGGTATTCGAACTCGTTGGCCCGAATCACGTTGCCGAGCAGATCGTCGCGCGAAATCTTGAGCGCACCATAGTCGCGCCAGTGATCGGGATAGCCGATCTTGGGCAGCATCTTTCCCAGTTTGGCTTGAGCGCCGACTTTCGTTTCCGCGCTCATCCAATCCAGGGTATCGATGTCGCGGCGATAGGCTTCGAGCAGATTCAGCACCAAAACCTGCATGCGCGCCTTGTTCTGCGGCGGGAAGTATTTGGCCACATAGAGCTTGCCCAGCGCCTCGCCCATGCTGCCGTCGAGCAAGGTGATGCCGCGCTTCCAGCGCGGCTGATTCTCAGGCACGCCGCGCAGAACCCCGCCCGTGAACGCAAACTGTTCGTCGACAAACGGTTTGGACAGGTACGGCGCAAAGGCCGACAACACGCGCCATTTGAAGTAAGCCTTCCACACGGGCAGCCGCGTGCCGGCAATCACTTTGCCGAGACTGGTGAAATAGGTCGGTTGGCTCACGATCACGTAATCGACCTTGCCTTCGATGCCGGACCCGCGGACGAAGCGCGGCCAGTCGTAGCCCGCCATCAGCGCGGGAAGCTCGGAGAGCGCCGTCTTGTTGTAAGTCTTGATCGGATCGCGGTCTTCCACCCGGGTCCACTGAATTTTCGCCAACGACGTTTCCAAATCGAGAACCGCTGAGGCGTGGTGCGCGGCTTTGGCCTGCCCTGCCATGCTCAGCATTTTTTCGATGTGCGTCCGGTAGGCGAGGCGCGCTTCCTTGAGCTTGGCATCATCCTTCAAGTAGTAGTCGCGATCCGGCATTCCCAATCCGCTCTGATGCAGGATGACGGCGTGCTGCGCGGAATTTCTCGCATCCAGATTGACCTGCAGGCTGAAGGGGGCGCCCGCCCCGATCTCGATCAGGTGTGCCATCGTCGTGGGGATGGCATTCATAGCCTTGATCGCATCGATCGACGCAAATTCCGCCAGCAGCGGCTTCAGGCCCAACGCCTGGAGTTGTTCCTCGTGCATGTAGCTGGCGTACAGATCGGCGAGCTTCTTCGCGTCGGGATCATCATTTCCGGGCGCCCGATCGAGAGCATCGATGATGGTGCGCAGCTGTTCTTCGGTCTTATCCTGCACGGTTGTGAACGAACCGACGGCGCCCTTGTCGGGAGGCAGCTGATAATCGCGCAGCCATTTGCCGTTCAGGTATTGATAGATATCGTCTTGAGGGCGAACCGAGGAATCGACATATTGAAGATCGATGCCGGAGCGCAACGTCGGATGAGGCACCGGCGCCGTCGCAGCCGCAGGCGGCGGGGTCTGATTGCTGGCGCAGGCCGCCAAGCCGGCGATGCAGATCACAGTGGCACACTTCTTCAACATCGTGTCTCCTCAGAATTTCAATGAAACTTTCAAACCCGGGCGCGCATCATCGAGCACCAGGTGTGCGCCGTGCAATTTTGTTACCGCCGCCACGAGCGAGAGGCCCAATCCGGACCCCGGAAAGTTGCGCGCCTCGTCCAAACGCACGCGGCGGCCGAGAACGATCTCGCGTTTGTCCGCCGGAATGCCCGGCCCATTATCCTCGACAATGACCTGCGGCGCGCTGCCCGATCCGTCCAGCGCCACACGTATGTGACCGCCGTCCGGCGTGAATTTAATGGCGTTGTCGAGCAAATTCGCCAGCGCCTGAGCCAGCAGTTGCCGGTTGCCCTGCACCTGCGCCCCGGGCGAGACGGAACTCTCGAGAACGATGCCGCGCTCTTCGCTCACCGGTGCGTACAACTCGACCACGCTCCCGACCAACTCAGACAGGTCCACCTGCTCGCGAGCCACGGTGCCGGTCTCAGCCAGCGCGATGCGCAACAGCGCATCCAAGGTGCTGCGCATGCGGTCGACCTCAGCAGTCACCCGCTCGAGAACGCGCCGCTCGGCCGATCCGGGGGTCAGCGTCGCCATTGCTCCCTCCGCACTCGCCTGCAGGCGATTGAGCGGCGTGCGCAGATCATGGGCTGCGCTGTCCAAAACGGTGCGCATGCCGAGGGTGAGCTGCTCGATCTTGTCTAGCATTGTGTTGATCTCGCGCGCCAGCGTATTGATCTCGTCGTCGGCGTCGCGCACCGGCAGACGCTGCGACAAGTCGCCGCGCATGATTTGCGTCGCCACCGCGGAAATGGCGCCGGCTTGCGCCAGAATGCGCCGCCCCATCCAGAAGCCGCCCCCCAGGCCCAGCAGCAAGGTCAACACGACGGCGGCGATCAGGCCACGCATCATCAGACTCTTTACATCCTGACGTTCCTGCACATCGTGCCCTACCAACATTTGGTAGCCGCCGGGCAGGGCAAAATAGCGGGCGCGCATTTCGTGCTCGCGCGTCTCGTCGCCGAACGGCACCGACACCTTGAACAGAAACCACTTTTCCTTGGTGTCGATTTTCGGCCACGCCGGGACATTGCCGGCCACCGGCCGCAGCTGCGGATCGACCATCAAGTAAACCGCGCCGCGCACATCCTGATCTTGCGAGCGCTGCTCGACCAACTCGATGAAGTCGCCGCGCGACAGCACCAGCATTTGCTCGCGCAGACCCTGTACTTCCGCCTCGATCAGATTGTCGGTGCTGCCGTCGACGACGCGCGACACCGCAAAATCCACCGCATAGATCAGCGCCGCCGCGCCGATCGCGAATACGATCGAATAAACGATGGCGATACGGAAAGGCGAGGTATCGAGAACGCCGAGAAAACGCTGGTCGGGACCCATCTAGGAGCCTGTCTGGCCGGGCCGCTATTCGTCTTCGCGCAAACTGTAGCCCGCACCGCGCACGGTATGCAGCAGAGGCTTGTCGAAATCCTTGTCGATCGCCTGGCGCAGACGGCTGATGTGGACGTCGATCACATTGGTTTGAGGATCGAAGTGATAATCCCACACGCCCTCGAGCAGCATGGTGCGGGTCACCACCTGACCGCTGTGACGCATCATGAATTCGAGCAGCTGAAACTCGCGGGCGGTCAACTCGATCTTCTTGCCATTGCGCATGACCCGCCGGGTCATGCGGTCGAGTTCCAAGTCCGCCAGTTTCAGCTTGGTGCTGGCCTCCGCGTTGCCCGCATCGCCGCGACGGGCCAGCGCATCGATGCGGGCCAGCAACTCGGCCATGTGATAGGGCTTGGTGAGGTAGTCATCGCCGCCGGCGCGCAGTCCGGTAATCCGGTCATCGACGTCCCCGAGCGCGCTCAAGATGAGGACCGGCGTTTTGCGGCCGGTGGCCCGAAGCGATTGCACCAACGCAAGGCCGTCCATCTTCGGCAGCATGCGATCGACGATCGCAAGATCGACGGCGATCGAGGAGGCCATGTGCAAGCCCTCGAGACCGTTGCCCGCGACGTCCACTGTATGGCCGGCTTCCCGCAACGCCTTCGCCAGGTAGTCGCGCGCAACCTCGTCGTCTTCGACAATCAAAATGTGCATGGCTTGATATCTTAGACTAGGATGCCCTCGCCCGGGTTCACTCGATATGACCCCAACCCAAGCGATGTGTATGCCCGAGATTGCCTTGATCAGGCTTGCGCGCCGGCGTGCCCCGAGTCTGGCCGCGCTGCTGGTCGCCGCATTCTGCGCACCCCCATCCTACGCAAGAGAGGCTCCCTTGTGGGAGTTCGGTCTCGGCGCGGGCGCAATCGCGTTCCAGGATTATCGGGGCTCGGATACCACGCATGGCTACCCCCTGCCGGTTCCCTACGTCGTCTATAACGGCAAGTTCCTGAAAGCGGACCGCGACGGCGTGCGCGGCACGCTCTTCAACCAAGATTGGCTCGAGATCAATTTGAGTTTCAACCTGACCACGCCGGTGCGCAACGATCGCGAGCGCAGCGGCATGCCGGACTTGCGTTCCACGGTTGAGGTGGGACCCTCCTTTGATTTCCACTTGTTTCGCAGCGGCGATCGCAGGGTCAAGCTCGATTTGCGCATGCCGCTGCGCGCCGCGGCGACGGTCGAATCCTCACCGCGCATCATCGGCTGGACCTTCAGCCCGAGATTGAATTTGGATCTAAGGGATCCCTTCGGGCTACCGGGATGGAATCTCGGACTGTTGGCGGGACCGCTGTTCGCGGATCGCCGCTATCACGATTACTTTTATTCAGTCGCCCCGCAGTTTGCGACGGCCTCGCGCCCGGAATTTTCGGCCGTGGGCGGCTACGCCGGGACGCAGACTCTGGCGGCTTTGTCGAAACGCTATCCCAAGTTTTGGGTGGGCGCCTACATGCGCTACGACACCCTGGCCGGCGCAGCTTTTGTTGACAGCCCCCTGGTTCAGCGCAAAAGCTATTGGACTGGTGGATTTGGCTTCGCCTGGATGATCCGAAAATCATCGCAGCTCGTGGAAATACCGGACTGAACCGACGATGCCGCGTTTCTTAAAAGTCATTTACGAATATTTCGCGCTCTACAGTTCCTTGTCGCTTCTGGGCCTGATCTGCCTGACCTGGTCGGTATTCGCTTTGCCGCTCTATTTCATATTGCCGTCGCGTCTCGGCACGGCGGTCGGCCGCCGCGGCATCATGACCGGCTTCCGCATCTATTCCTGGTCGCTTTCGCTCACGGGATCATACCGGCTGGATCTGAAGGCCATTGATACCTTGAGGGGCGGGCCGCCGATGATCTTGGCCCCGAACCATCCTGCGCTGATCGACGCGCTGCTGATTCTGACCCGGCACCCAAATCTGGTGTGCGTCATGAAGTCCGCGTTGATGAAGAATGTCTTCCTTGGTTCGGGATCCAGGCTCGCGCGCTATGTCCGCAACGACTCCTCCCGGCAAATGGTCAAGGAGTCCGTCGCACATTTGCAGGCAGGCGCTGTGTTGCTGCTGTTCCCAGAGGGCACCCGTACCACCCGATTTCCGATCAATCCCTTGACGGGCAGCGCAGGTCTCATCGCGAAACATGCCAAGGTGCCGGTGCAAACCCTGGTGATCGAGACCGATTCGCCCTTCTTGAGCAAGGGGTGGCCTTTGTTCAAGCGTCCCGAGCTGCCCATCACCTATAAAGTCCGGTTGGGCCAGCGCTTCGATCCTCCGACGGATGTCCCGGCCTTCACGGCAGAACTCGATCGCTACTACCGGCAGGCATTGCAAGACGCGCCGCAGTCGCGCTGGCTCAAATCTGAATAATGACGCCATCGAGCACCCACCTTGTGCTCATTCCGAGCTTCAATCCCGGCGCGAAGGTATTTTCAACCGTGCAGGCGGCGCTTAGCCAATGGGCGCCGGTGTGGGTCGTCGTCGATGGCAGCACTGATCATTCGGAGCATCGGCTCTCGGAAATGGCGGCGGCTGAGCCGAATCTTCGAGTCTGGGTACTGCCGCAAAATAGCGGCAAGGGCGCCGCGGTGCTGTTCGGCATGCGGGAAGCCCAGGCTTTGGGGTTCACCCATGTGCTGACCCTCGATTCTGACGGCCAGCACCCCGCCGCGAGCATCCCCGAGTTCATGCAGGCTTCATCGGCATCGCCAGTTTCGATGGTGCTGGGGGAACCGATATTCGACGACAGCGCTCCCAGCTTGCGAGTCACAGGCCGGAAAATATCGAACTGGTGGGCCAATCTTGAGACTCTTTGGGCCGGTATCCACGACTCGCTGTTTGGCTTCCGTGTCTACCCCATCGGACCTCTCATCAGCGTGATGCGCCGGCAGCTCTGGATGCGCCGTTTCGACTTCGATGTGGAAGCGGTCGTGCGTTTGAGCTGGCGCGGTGTGCGGCCCATCAATTTGCCCGCGCGGGTGCGCTACTTCAGCCCGGCGGAAGGGGGCGTATCCCATTTTCATTACGGGCGGGACAACGCACTGCTCACTTGGATGCATTTCCGGCTGCTTTTGGGGTTTCTGGTGCGTCTGCCGCTGCTGGCGGCCCGGCGCTGGGGTCAGATCCCCAGGTAAGTTGCCGCACCCGCCCGCACCTATATAATGCCGCTACTTAGAACTCCAATCGAAAGCTTAAAGCTATGTCCGACAAAGCGTCGCTCATGCAACAGCCGGCGCCGCTGACCGACGTCGGTCTTCAGCGGGAACTTGCCGCACTGTTCGTGCAAGCCCTGAATCTTGAGGTCAAGTCTCAGGATATCGATCCGGACGCCCCCCTGTACGGCGAGGGGCTCGGCCTCGATTCCATTGATATTTTGGAGGTGGCGCTGATCGTCTCCAAGCAGTACGGCATTCACTTGCGGGCCGACAGCCAGGAGAATCAGCAGATCTTCCGTTCTTTGAGGCACCTAGCAGAGTACATTGCGGCGCAGAGAACCAAGTAGCCATGGCTCCGGGACGTAGGAGCCTGCAGCTTGCTGCCGTCCTGTTGTTCTTCATCGCATACTCGGTACTATCGCACTACAGCAATCTCAATCTGCAAGGGCACGACCTGCGCACGCTGCTGGCGCTTGCGCCCATGCTGACCTTGGGACTGGTATTGCTGTGGCGCTGGAGCGGCGCTCTCATCGCGCTGTTGTCGGCCGCGGCCGCGGCCTTTTTGTTGCGTGCCTTCTGGCCGCTGTTCGCGCAAAACTTTTCCATCGTCTACCTGGTTCAGCAGGTCGGTTTTTATTCCATCATGGCCTTCACTTTCGGCCGATCGTTGCGCAACGGCAGCGTTCCGCTGTGCACGCAACTCGCGGACAAGGTTCACGGTCCATTGACTGCGCTCGAGTTGCGCTACACGCGCGGCGTTACGCTGGCGTGGGTCATTTTCTTTTTGTTCAACGTGGCGGCAAACTTTCTCCTGTTTGAGTTCGCGCCGCTGCGCGTCTGGTCGGTGTTCGTGAATTTCTGCTCGCTGCCGCTGATTCTGCTGATGTTCATGGCGGAATTCGTGGTCCGCCGCCGCGTCCTGCCGCAAGTCCAGCGCAGCGGATTGATTGCCACCCTGCGCATATATTTTGCGGATTCGCCTCAAAAATGACCGGCCCGATTGCGCTGCTGTCGCATACCTCGCCCACGGCGATTGTCGCTTATCGATCCGGGCTGGCCGTAACTGCGGAGCAATTTCTCGACGAGGCGCGGCAAGTGGCAGAGAGACTGCCAAAGGGCAAACACGTGCTGAACGTCTGCGCCGATCGCTACCAGTTCACCGTCGGACTTGCGGCCTGCCTGATGTCGGAGCGCGTCAGTTTGCTGCCGTCAACGCATACGCCGCAGGTCGTCGCGCAGCTCGCCGCCTTTGCGCCAGACGCTTTCTGTTTGACTGACGACATGCGCTGCGAAATCGACTTGACGCGGGTGTACTATGCCGATCTGACGCGTCCCGCGGCCGCGCGGTCGTCTTTCGCTGTGCCGCGTATTCCTGCCGCGCAACTCGCGGCTATTGTCTTTACCTCCGGATCGACCGGCACGCCGCTGCCTTACAGAAAAACCTGGGGCTTGCTGGCACGCTGCGTTCAAAACGCGGCGTCGCGATTGGGCTTATGCGATGGCAGAAGCCACACTCTCATCGGTACGGTACCCGGTCAGCACATGTACGGCTTTGAATCGACCGTACTGCTGGCGCTGCTCAGCGGCAACGCGTTGTGCGCCGAACGGCCGTTCTATCCTGCCGACGTCGCCGCCGCGGTCCGGAGGGTGCCGCAACCTCGCGTGTTGGTCACCACTCCGATCCATCTGCGCACCTTGCTGACTTCCGAGATCGAATTTCCGCCGGTCGATCTGGTGATGTCCGCAACGGCTCCCTTGAGCCGCGAATTGGCGCGCGAAGTCGAGGAGAACTACCGGGCCCCATTGCTGGAAATTTATGGCTCAACCGAGACCGGACAGATTGCGATGCGGCGCACGGCAGAAACGTCGGCTTGGCGGCTTTGGCCGGACGTCCTGTTGAGCTACTCGAACGATCAGGTCTTTGCGCACGGCGGTCATGTCGAACAGTTGACGCCGATGTGCGATGTCATCGAGATCACCAGCGAAGAGGAGTTTCTGCTGCACGGCCGCACGGCAGATTTGGTGAATGTTGCCGGCAAGCGCAGCTCGTTTGGCTATTTGAATGCACAGCTCAATGCCATTCCGGGTGTCCTTGACGGGGCGTTCTTTCTGCGCGAAGAAATGACTGGATCCACGGGCGTGGCCCGCTTGGGCGCCGTGGTCGTCGCGCCGGGGATCAGCGTGGCGGCCTTGACGGAACAGCTGCGGCTGCGCATCGACCCGGTGTTTCTGCCGCGGCCATTGTTGATCGTGGCTGAGTTGCCGCGCAATGCCACCGGTAAGCTGCCGCAACAGGCGTTGCACGGATTCGCCGATCAGCAATTGCGGCTGCACGAATCACAATGAAAATGCATAGCACACTGAACATTGCGGTCGACCACCCCTCCTTTGTAGGTCATTTTCCCGCCTTTCCGGTACTGCCGGGCGCCATACTGCTGGATGAGATGCTCAAGGCGATTGAACGGGCGCGGGGAATCGACCTCAAGTCATGGCGTATTTCATCCGCGAAATTTCTCGATGCCGTGCGGCCGAGCGACAGTCTGGTTCTGGAGCACGACGCGTCTGCGCCGGGATTGATTCATTTCATCATCCGCGTCGACGACCGCAAAGTGGCCAGCGGCACGCTGCATGAATCCTAGATCCGCAAATCTTCTCGACGCGCATGCTAAGTCCGCTGAATGGGTCAGACACCGCGAGCGCGGCAGCATTTGGCTGTTGAAAATCATGGCGTTTCTTTCTCTGCGCTGCGGGCGCAGCGCCAGCCGCATCATTCTGTACGGCATCGCCATTTATTTTTTCTTGTTTGGACCCGGTGCGCGGCGCCACTCGCTGCGGTATCTGCGCCTCGCTCTCGGCAGGACGCCCATGGCGCGCGATCGGTTCCTGCAAATCTTGAGCTTCGCGACCACCATTCACGACCGGGTCTATCTCATCAACGGCCAATTCGAGAAATTCAACATCTCGGTCGAAGGCGAAGCCAGGGTGCTGGCGCATCGGCCGAAGGGCAGGGGCGCGCTGTTGCTCGGCGCGCATATGGGAAGCTTCGAGGTCATGCATTCCTTGAGCCGGCGGCAGCACGGATTGCACGTCGCGATGGCCATGTACGAAGAGAACGCGCGCAAAATCAGCGGCATCCTCGCGGCCATCAATCCCGATTGGATCGCGGACATTGTTGCCCTGGGCCAGATCGATGCCATGCTCACGATTGCCGAGCGGCTGGATCACGGGGCTTATGTCGGCGTGCTTGCAGATCGTACCCTGGGAGAAGAGCCGACGCAGGCGGTCACATTCCTGGGACAGGAAGCGTACCTGCCCACGGGTCCCATGCGCGCGGCGGCCATCTTGCGTTGTCCGGTATTCTTCATGGCCGGGTTGTACCGCGGCAAGAATAATTATCACGTGGTGTTCGAACAGGTCGCCGACTTTTCCGTAGTGAGCGTCGGCAGCCGTGACACCGCGGTGCGCGCCGCGATCGCACGTTATGCCGCGGTTCTCGAGCGCTACTGCCGCAGCGATCCCTACAACTGGTTCAATTTTTTTGATTTTTGGCGCCGGCGGATCGGCGCCGGGGGCGAATAATGCAACGCGTTTTGGCATTGATTCTGCTCGGCATCTGCTGCTCTTCCGGCAGTGAGCCGGTGCGCGCCGCGCCCGGGGATTTGCGCGACCTCGATCAAGTCATGGCCATGTTGGCGATGCGCCAGCATGCGCGGGTCGAGTTCATCGAACAGCAGTTTCTCTCCGTCTTGAGCCATCCGATCGAATCCTCCGGTGAATTGCGCTACGACGCACCGGATCGGCTCGAAAAACGGACGCTCAAACCGCGCGCCGAGACTCTGCTGCTCATGGGCGAAGTGTTGACTGTGGAACGCGCGGGACACCGGCGCGTAATCGATTTGCACGCCTATCCGCAGGTACTTCCCTTCGTCGAAAGCATTCGCGCCACCCTGGCGGGCGATCGCAAGGCATTGGAGCGATTGTTTCGGCTGGACTTTACCGGCAGCGTATCGCGCTGGACCCTGACGTTGGTACCCCTGGAGTCAAATATCAAGCAATCAGTCAACCAGGTACGCATCGACGGCGCCGCAGACCAATTGTTGAAGGTGGAAATTCGCCAGCTCGACGGTGATCGATCGTTGATGACGCTGCGGCCATCTGTCTTGCCATGAATGTGCGTCGTATCCCCGTGCTGGTCGTTTGGCTCGGTTGCGTCGTGCTTGCGGTTATCGTCATCGCGCGCGCCCATTACAGCACCGATCTGTCCGCGTTCTTGCCCGCGCATCCCACTCCCACGCAGCAATTGTTGGTCGATCAGCTGCGCGACGGACCCGCCTCGCGTCTGATTCTCATCGCGATCGAGCAAGGGAACGCCGCCTCGCGCGCGCCGGTTTCGGCAGGTCTGGTGGATCGCCTGCGCAATGATCCTGAGTTCTCCAGCGTCAATAACGGAGAAACAGTCGCCGCGCAGGCAGATCGCGAATTTTTGTTTCAGCACCGGTATCTGCTCAGCGAGGCGGTGAATACGCAGCGCTTTACCGCGGCGGGGCTGAATGCCGCCATCCGCGAAACGATCGACAACCTGGCATCGCCGGAGGGGCTGTTGTTCAAGTCTCTGCTGCCGCGCGATCCAACCGGCGAGCTGATGAACATCATCGATCAGCTGCAGCGCTCGTCCCAACCGGAGAGCCGCGACGGGGTTTGGGTCTCGAGCGACGGGGCGCGCGCGTTGGCGGTGGCGCAGACGCAGGCAAGCGGTTCCGACACCGATGCTCAAAGCAGGGCAATTGACGCGATCCGCGCTGCCTTCGCCGCCGCGGCTGCCGAATCTCTGCAAACTGCCGCCAACAGCGTGCAATTGCGTTTGAGCGGACCGGGGGTCTTCGCCGTCGCGGCGCGCGCCAAGATCGAACGGGCTGCCGTGCGCTTATCCATTGCCAGCAGCATTCTGGTGGTGACCCTGCTGCTCTTCGTGTATCGATCGTTGCCGGCACTCGGATTGGGACTCTTGCCCGTCGCCACCGGTGCGCTGGTCGGCATCGGCGCAGTGGCGCTGGGATTCGGCGCCGTGCATGGCATCACCCTGGGATTCGGCATTACCTTGATCGGTGAATCGGTCGACTACTCGATTTATTTCTTTGTGCAGTCGCGCCAGGCGCAAGGCGACGGCGCTGCCCGCAGCTGGCAGCAGTCATGGTGGCCCACCATACGCCTTGGTATGCTGACCTCCGTGTGCGGCTTCGCTTCGCTGCTGCCGTCGGGATTTTCCGGACTCCAGCAGCTGGGGCTTTATTCCATCAGCGGCCTTATTGCGGCTGCCTTGGTGACCCGCCATGTATTGCCAGCCTTGCTGCCCCCCGGATTCACGATTCGCGATGTGCGGCCGCTTGGGCTGCGCACCGGCGATGTTTTGCAAAGAGTGCAAGACTTGAGCGGCAGCGCCATTTTGCTATGCGCTGCAGTTCTCGCCACGCTGGCCTTGGCCGTGCTGCATCACGATCGTGCGTCCCTATGGAATCGCGAGCTCTCAGCGTTGAGTCCGATATCGGCCGCAGAACAGGACTATGATGCAAAATTGCGCGCCGACCTGGGCGCCGCTGACGTCCGCGATCTGGTGATTGTCTCGGGACCGGATGTGGAAACGATCCTGCGCGGCGCCGAACAGGCCTCTCGCGCACTGCATGCGCTGGCGGATGAAAAAATCATCGGCGGATTCGAAAGCCCTGCCGCTTACCTGCCGAGCTTGGCCACCCAGGAGAGCCGGCGCAGCAGTCTGCCCAGCGCGGCGGAATTGCGGGCCAACCTAAACAAAGCGGTTGAGGGGCTGCCGCTGCGCGCCGATCGTCTACAACCCTTCCTGGAGGACGTCGAAGCGACGCGCCACGCCGCTTTGGTAACCCCACGTGATTTGGCGGGCACTTCTTTGGCTGCCGGATTCGATGCACTGGTTCTTCATCAGAAGGATCAGTGGAACGCGTTGCTGCCGCTGCGCAGCAGCGCGGCAGGCGGAAAGATTGACTCGAGCAAAGTCGCTGCGGCGCTCCAGCATGACAAGGTCGATGCGCGGGTGCTCGACCTCAAGCAGGAATCCGACGATCTATATGACAATTACCTGGCGGAAGCCATTCGTTTTTCATTGGCCGGCTTCCTGGCACTGACGGTGTTGCTGTTGATCGCGCTGCGTTCACCGCTGCGGGTGGCACGCGTGCTGGCGCCGTTGGTGCTGGCGGTCCTCACTGTCGCTGCGGGACTTGCCATTGCAGGCGTGCAATTGACCATTCTGCACCTGGTGGGAATGCTGCTCATCGTCGCCGTGGGTTCGAACTACGCGCTTTTCTTTGACCGTCAAGCGAACTCCGAGGAGGCCGGCGACGCTGCCCTCACGCTTGCGGCGCTGGTTATCGCCAATGCCAGCACCGTGATCTGCTTCGGTCTTCTATCCTTCTCGCAGGTTCCGGTCCTGGTTGCGCTGGGCGCCACCGTAGCGCCCGGCACATTTCTCGCGCTGCTGTTCGCGGCGATCGGCTTCGGTGCCGTCCGAAGCGCGCATGCGTAGCATTTTTTGCGCCGCCACCGCCGGCGCACGGGCGCCGACGCAAATGATATGGCTTCCCGGGGCCTACCATTCTGCGCAGGACTTCGTGGATGAAGGCTTTGTCCGCGCCGCCGAACAGCGGCGTGTTCCACTCGATCTGCAATTCGTCGATCTGGAAATGCAGCATTTGGATGATCGCGACGTCTTTCGGCGGTTGCGGACCGAGATGGTCTTGCCGGCGCGGAATTCGTGCGCCGTGGTTTGGCTCGCCGGCATTTCGCTGGGCGGTTTGGTTGCACTCGACTATGCCAGTTCTCACTCAGGCGAACTGGACGGCCTGTGTCTGTTCGCGCCCTATCTAGGAAACCGCATGCTGATCAATGAAATCGCCGCGACGTCGGGTCTCGCCGGCTGGGAGCCCGGCGAACTTACAGAATCGGACGCGGAACGCCGAATATGGCGCTATATCAAAACGCGAGTCGACTTAGCGAAGCTGTTCCTGGGCTACGGGAGGGACGATCGCTTTTCCGCGGCACATGACATGCTGGCCGCGGCGCTGCCGGCAGACTGCGTTGAGGTCGTCGCCGGCGGCCACACGTGGAGCACCTGGCTGAACCTCTGGGAGAATTTTTTGGATTCGCATTTCAAATGAGCCAACGCGAGAGCATCCCTCTTTGGCGGCCCTCGCCCTTGTTGGTCGCCTCGGCTGCTGTGCACCTGGGAGCGGCGGCTGCGTTGATCGCGCGGCCGCATGCGTGGCCTTGGGCTTTAAGCGCGTTGCTCGCCAATCATGTGGTGCTGGCAGCGGCGGGGCTTTGGCCGCGAAGCCATCTCTTGGGAGCGAACTGGACCCGCTTGCCGGAACGCAGCGGTCTGACGCCGGGCGTCGCCATTACAGTGGACGATGGGCCAGATCCTGACATCACGCCGCGGGTACTTGCCCTTCTCGAGGGTTATGGGGCCTGCGCCAACTTTTTTTGCGTCGGCGAACGCGTGCTGCGCTACCCTGACCTCGCACAAGAAATCGTGCGCCGCGGACATGTCATTGAGAATCACAGCCAGCGTCATCGGCACAACTTTTCACTGCTGGGTCCAAGGGCCATGAATGCCGAGGTATCGCAGGCGCAGGAGAGCATCTTTCGCGTGACGGGAAGCAGCCCGCAATTTTTTCGCGCGCCGGCCGGCCTGCGCAATCCCTTTCTCGACCCAGTACTGACCCGCCTGCATCTGCGCCTGGCCAGCTGGACGCGCCGCGGCTTCGATACGGTGAGCGCCGATGCCGACGCGGTGTTGCGCCGCTTGACTCACGCGCTTCAGTCCGGCGATATTTTGTTGCTGCATGATGGCAACGCGGCGCGCACCCGCAGCGGACACGCGGTGATCCTGGAAGTGCTGCCGCGCCTGCTCGACGCGCTGACGGCTCGGGGACTGAAGTCCGTCACCTTGCGCTCGGCGCTGGCATGAAGCCCATGCGACCCCTGCTGCTCGCGGAATTCACGGCGACCAGCTGCATCGGCACGGGCGTGGCGCCGACGCTGGCCAGCCTGGTGGAGCAACGCAGCGGCCTGACGCACTGCGACTTCGAAACCGTCAAGATCGACACCCATATCGGCGAGGTCCCGGGCGTCGATGCACAGCGTCTGCCCGCCGCCCTGCGCATATTCGACTGCCGCAATAATCGCCTGGCTGAGCTCGCCTTGCTCCAGGATGGCTTTCTCGATGCGGTGGATGCCGCGGCGGCCCGCTGGGGCCGGCGCCGTATCGGCGTGTTCATCGGTACCAGCACCGCGGGGATCATGCAGACGGAATTGGCTTACCGCGTCCGCGACCCGGTCAGCGGCGCGCTGCCGAAAGCGTTCGAATACGGCACCACCCACAATCCTTTCTCGGTCGCGGATTATGTTCGCCGGCGTTGCCGGCTCGAGGGGCCGGCGGTCGCCGTTTCTTCGGCGTGCGCCTCGAGCGCGAAGGTGTTTGGCGCCGCGAGACGCATGATCGAGGCGGGGCTCATTGATGCGGCCCTGGTCGGCGGAACGGATTCGCTATGCCTGACGACTTTGTATGGATTTCATTCTCTGCAGCTATCCTCCCCTGCACCATGTCGTCCGTTTGATGTCGCGCGCGATGGCATCTCCATCGGCGAGGCCGCCGCCTTCGCACTACTCGAGCGGCCATCGGAAAAGGCCAACGGCGATTCCATACTTCTGCGCGGCGTGGGCGAGTCCAGCGATGCCTATCACATGTCCGCGCCGCATCCGGAAGGATTGGGCGCAAAACGCGCCATGCAATCGGCGCTCGACTCCGCGGCGCTCGAGCCGGGAGCTATCGATTACATCAATTTGCACGGTACCGGGACTCCGAGCAATGATCGCTCGGAAAGCCAGGCAGTAACGAGCATTTTCGGACCGACGACGCCTTGCAGCTCGACCAAGGGTGCGACCGGCCATGCATTGGGTGCAGCAGGCGCGCTCGAGGCGGTCATCAGCGCACTTGCGATCCGCAACGGCTTGATGCCGGGCGGTATACAGACGACTCGAATCGATCCGACTCTTACGGCGCACTACATCAAGGAGAATCGCCGCGCGCCGGTGCGACGCGTACTCAGCAATTCCTTCGGCTTCGGCGGCACCAATTGCAGTTTGATTTTTGGCCGCGCCGGATGAAGCTGTGCGGATACATCGGCGGGATCGGGATGTTGGGTCCCGGTCTCAACGGTTGGCCGCAGACTGCCGCCGTGCTGTCGGGTCAGCAGCCTTATGTGGCCGCGCCCACGGTATTGCCGGTTCCCGCCATGTTGCCGCCCGCAGAGCGGCGGCGCACGGGGAGAGTCGTGAAGCTGGCCCTGGCCGTGGCACTGGAAGCGACTTCGAACGCCAATGCCAATCCCGAAGGAATGCCCAGCGTGTTTTCTTCCTCCGGCAGCGACGGTCACATCTGCCATGAAATCTGCCAGGCGTTGGCGCTGTCGGCACGCGAGGTCTCGCCCACACGCTTCTCGAACTCAGTCCACAACGTCGCGGCCGGCTATTGGAGCATCGCCACAGGATCCATGAGCGAATCGAACGTGCTGTGCGCCTTCGACGCCAGCTTCGTGGCGGGCCTGTTGGATGCCATGACTCGAATTGCGGTCGATCGGCAAACGGTGTTATTCGTGGCCTACGACACGGAATATCCACCGCCGTTGCACGCCAAGCGCCCGATACCCGACGCGTTCGGTGTTGCCATGGTTCTGACGCCTGAGCGCACCGCGAGTTCGGTGGCCGGCATCGAGCTGACGCTCACCGATGAGAGCGCCGATAGGATGGCAGATCCAGAACTCGAGGCGTTGCGGGCCGCCGTCCCTGCCGCGCGTTCGCTGCCGCTGATGCGGCTGCTCGCCGGCGGCGTCGCGGGGCGGGTGATTGTCGAGTATCTGGACGTATCGCGCGCCGCTGTGCAAGTGCAACCATGCGGATGAACCGAGCATGGATCGAGGCGCGCATTCCTCATCAAGGCCGGATGTGCCTGCTCGATGAGGTCATCGACTGGAATGCTCATCACATCCGCTGCCGCACCGGTACGCACCGTGCGCTCGACAATCCGCTGCGCTCGCATGACCAGCTGGGAATTGCCTGCGGTATAGAATATGCCGCACAAGCGATGGCGCTGCACGGGGCGCTGGCGAGTGCCGCTCCAGGCGCAAATACGGCCGCCGCGTCGCGAGTCGGCCTGCTGGCCAGTGTGCGCGACGTTCGGCTGCATATCTTAAGGTTGGATGACATCGAATGCGATCTTTTTTGCGAGGTCACGCACCTGGCCGGAGACAACTTCACCGCGATGTATGAATTCGACTTGCGCGACAAAGAAAAATCCTTGCTCGGCGGCCGCGCCGCGGTGGTGCTGGATGCCGGCAGACGGTTACGCCTTTGAATGAAATCACGACTCGTGCATTGGTCACCGGCGGCAGCGGCGGTATCGGCGCATCCATTTGCCGGGCTCTGGGCACACAAGGCCACTTTGTGTACGTGCACGCTCACCGCGGCATCGCCGCCGCAGAATCGATCGCCGCGGGGATCATTGGCGCGGGCGGCCGGGCGCGCGCGCTGCAATTCGATCTGACCGATGCCGCCGCGTCGCGCGCTTCGATCGATCAGATTCTCGAGGAAGGGCCGATCCAGGTGCTGGTCAACAACGCCGGCGTGCACGACGATGCGGTGTTTCCGGGCATGAGTCCGCAGCAATGGCATCGCGTCATAAACCTGGCGGTCAATGGATTTTATAACGTCACTCAACCATTGATGCTGCCGATGATCCGCACTCGTTGGGGACGCATCATCAGCATCACCTCAGTGGCCGCGCTCCTCGGCAATCGAGGCCAGGTGAATTACGCTGCGGCGAAGGGAGCGCTGCATGCGGCTACCAAAGCGTTGAGTCTCGAGGTGGCAAGCCGCGGCATCACGGTCAACGCCGTTGCGCCTGGCATCATTGCGGCCGGCATGAGCCACGCGGTTTTCGATGATGCGGCCATCAACAATCTTGTGCCGATGAAGCGTGCAGGTTCACCGGACGAGGTGGCGAGCTTGGTGGCGTATCTGGCTTCGCGGGAAGCCGGCTACATCACAGGGCAGATCATTTCAATCAACGGCGGCATGATCTGAACTGATTCGCCGTCTCAGGCATAGGCATCCAGCAGGCCGCTCGCGCTTCGCGACATCGACAGGGGTGCTTGGGCCAGCGCGGGAACACCGCTGATCGAGGGTGCCGCTTCGTAGGCTTGCGAAGGCGGCGAACGCTCTTGAAAGGAGCGCTGCGAGATATCGACACTCACCTGCGAAAACCCTTGAGAGCCCAGCATTTCGCGCAGTTTCGACGAGCTCGACTCCAGCGCGTCGCGCGTCAACGCACTGTGGCTCGACAGCCAAACTTGCGCATGGCCGCCTTGCAGGGCGATGCGAACCTCGATGGGCCCGAGCGCCGGTGGATTGATCTGCAGTTTGGCGCTGGTCACATTGCCGTCCATCATCAGCGCCACGCGATCCGCGACCCCCTGCCCGAATTGCGCCGTATCCACGCCGGCGGCGACTTTGAATGTGGGCATCGACACGCTGTCGGTTGAGGTATTCGAGGTCAGCAGCTGCGCGGCGCCGGCACTGCCGTCATTCGACGCACCGGCGAGCGTCGCGTCCGGACCGCTGCCATGCGAGCGCTTGTCGGCTGCGCTGGCGGCGTCGGAGAGCGCCTGCGTAACGGTCGCGGCCGTTGCAGCCGTCACCGCCGCCGATATGGCTGCGGCTGATGCGCGTGTCAGAGCCGCGGCGGGCGCGGCCGCCGCGGCGTCGCTTGGGGTAGCAGCGCCTTGCGAAACGCCGGTATCGGGGACGGCCAAATCATCGGATGAAGACGTCTGCGGGGCAGGTGCGCTCGTGGTCTGTCCAATCGCGGCCGCCATGACCGCTTGCGCAGCGGCATCGGTGCCGGCCGGAGCAGGCGCGCCGGCATCTGACGGCGCTGCATTGGCCGATGCAATCGGCCTTAAGGCGGCGCTGGTATCGCTCGACTTGGCGGTAGCTGGCTTGTCGGCAGGTACCGAAGGAACGACGGCCGCCGCTGGTCCCGGCGTTGGCGTTGTTGCCAGGCTGGCGCCATGCGTCAAGCTCAGTGCGGAACCGGGCACAGTTGCGGCATCGGCGCAGGTGGCAGCAGCCGGAGGAGGCGCCGTGCCTGGAGAATCTGCAATACCGGGCGGGGCCCCGGCGGGCCCGACAGCGCCGACGACCCCGGGTTTCCCTGAGGCTGAAACGTCCGTTCTTGCCGGGGCCGGACAGCCAAGCGCGGGCGGCGGCTGAATGCCGGGCGCCGGCAAAGAACTGCCGTTTGAGGCCGGATCCTGCTGCTTGTGAGCCGCGCTTTTGCGCGCTGGCCTACCACCCGCATCGCTCAAGGCCGCGGCGAAATCCTGGCTTCCGCTGCGCGTGGTCGCCGACCCAGCCGAGGCCGCCGCATCGGGCTGGACGGGCTCGTTTAAGGACTGTGCTTGAAGGACCGGCGGAGCTGCATTCATACCGCCGGAAATTGCAAGCGACGTGCCAAGCAGCCAGTCTCTCCTATTTCAGATATTTATCGAACCAGGTAAGCGTCCGTTGTTCCGCATCGGCAAGATGCGCCGGGTCCCGCAGACCATGACCTTCGCCGGGATAGATCATGATGGAGGTCGGCACATTCATCGCCCTCATCGCATGCCAGAACTCCTGGGTCTGCGGTGCAGGGCATTCAATATCATGTTCTCCGACGTAGGCGAACGTTGGTGTCTTTACGTTGTGCATGTAGTTGATGGCCGATGAGGCGCCATACACCGCGGGATCGTCGTACGCCGATTTGCCGAAGTAAGGAATCATCCAGGCATCGATACCATTCTCACCGTAGTACGACAGCCAGTCGCTGATGCCGGCTGCTGCGACAGCGGCCTTGAATCGATTGGTTTGAGTCACGGCCCACATGCTCATGAAGCCGCCATAGCTTCCGCCGGTTAACCCCAGACGCTCCGTATCGATGGGCGCGACCTTTGCGGTCGCGTCGATTCCGGCCAAGATGTCGCGCAGGTCGCCGTGACCGAAGTCGCGGACGTTTGCTTGAGTAAAGCGCTCACCCTGCCCATAGCTGCCGCGCGGGTTCGGCCGAAATATGGCATACCCGTGCTCGAGTAAGCCGGTGACAATCCCCGGGCCCGAGAAACCGGGCGTCACTGCCGCCGCGGGACCGCCGTGAACCTGGGTGATCATGGGAATCTTGCCGTTGGCATGCAGGGGCAACAGCAGCCAACCCTGCACATCGAAGCCGTCGTTCTTCCACCAAACGCTTTGCACGCGTGCATTCAAGATCAGGCCCGCATTGACGGCCGTGAGATTGCGCCAGTGGCCGATCGTGCCGACTTCGATCTCCGGCGCAGCAGTGAACGATTCATGCGCGTCGGCCGTCAACCCTGAAGGACACGCGGTCGAAATTCCGGAGGCGCGATCGCCGAACGACTCCTCGCCGCTCCACGCTATTTGCGCAGGCTTGGCCTTAAGGCCCGATCCCAAATCCGCAAATTGAGTCTTGTCTCCGGCAAGCAGCTCGGCTTGCAGATGGCCGTCGCAGCGCCAGGAAATTGCCGTGGCCGAAGCGTGCATATCGGGCGTCAAATTTGTCGCCGTACCGCCGTCGATGGCAAGCGTAAAGACATCCCCGCCCGTCGAACCGAAGTCGCTCATGATGCCGGCGATAAAAGCGACCAAGGATCCGTCGCGCGATACCTTCGGCATCGCAAGCTGTTGACGAGCATCGGCCGGCGTATAAATGACGCGCGTGCCCGTGCCGCTTTCGGGGAAGGCATACAATTTCGCCGTCCACCAATTGTTGTCGCCGTCGCCGGGAGCGGCAGTGCCGATGAACCCTTTGCCGTCCGCGCGCCAGTCATATTCGTAGACGAAAAGATCTGGCGGCGAGATCCAGCGCAAAGCACCGTGTTCCAAAACCGCAATTCGCTGCTCCGGCGGCGGAGCGTCCAGATCGCCGGCGATCGCCGCGCCGGCTTGAGTCGCGCCGACTTCTTTGACGGCGTTTTGAATGGCGAGCATGGCGAGTCGGCCATCCGGCAGAGAGTGCAAGTGCCCGATGGTGCCGCTGAAATCCAACAGCTTGGCCAAGCCGCTGCCGTCGGCGCCCACCTCGTACAGCGAGCGCGCGTGGCTGCCGGGCGTACGCAATGCAAAGCTCAGGCGCTTGCCGTCGAGACTCCAGGTCGGCGAATCCGGCCAGCACTGCGGCACCCGGCCGCAGTGCATCGGGATGGTGATGGCAGTGCCGCCGGATACATGCCGGATCACGAGATCTCTCACCGTCGGCGCTCCGCCGCTTTTGGAAGAGTCGCCTTCGACCGAGGCGATGAGTTCGCCGTTCGGTGAAATCTCAACGTCGAGGTAGCGATGTACCAAGCGATCCGACGCGGCTCGCGCGGCGCACCCCACTCCCAAGCCAATACCAAGCACCGCGAATGCAGCTACCAACCTCATGTGTTTCCCCTTTACCATTGATTGCGGCTTACGCGCCGCGATTGAACTTCAGTACCAGCGTCGCACAGCCCAAGAGACCAACGCCCTCAATCCGAGCCAGCAGCCGGTTCATGTTGCCGGTGACGCCGAATCTTGCGGTCGCATGAACCGCGCGATGCGCGAGCCACCCGTATCCGGTCAAAATGCAGAACTCCGGCACCATCGAGGTCGCCGCGAGAATCAACATTTGCGGCATGACCGGAATTGCCGGATCGATGAACTGCGGCAACAGCGCCAAAAAGAACAGCAGCGCTTTTGGATTGGCGAGCTGCAGAGTCAGCGCCCCCAGGTACACGCTGCGCAAATCTTGTGCCTTTTCTTCAGGGTTCCGATCCAGCGCAACCGCGTGCATCGAATGAGCGGTCCGCAATGCCTTCAAACCCAAATAGACCAAGTAGCCCGCGCCAACCCACTTGGCGATGGTAAAAAAACGCGCGCTGGCCGCAATGATGGCGCCCAGGCTCGTGGCGGAGAGCGCGAAGTAAATGCCGTTCGCGGTCAGGATTCCGGCCGCCGCCGGCAGGGTGCGCCGCAGCGCTCCGCGGACGCCTTGCGATACCGTGTAAAACACGGCTGGACCCGGCGACAGCGACAGCGCGGTCTCCATCATCAAGAACAGCAGCCATGTCTTAAAGGTCATCGGGAGCCTGTCGAGCGGCATAAGAACTGGACGTCGCGGAAAGTTGGCCGAACAATTGCTTGAAGATCGGCGCACGCAGCGGCCTCCAGTCCAGGTACTTTCTTGCGAGCAGATCTTGAGCCGCGCTCCATTCGTGGACTTTGGGATCCGCGCCGTTCTCCAGCCAACGGTAAGGATCAGTGACGCTCACATGATGGTAAACAACGACGGAACCTCCATCGGCCGCCAGCGCAATGTTTGAGATGATGAAGCCGCCGAGAAAGGCGACAATGGGCGGCGCTCGCGTCTTTTGAAATTTCATAGGGCGGGAAGGATCTACCCTCGTTCCAATGATGGCAAGCCAGAGGCGGTTGTCAGGTCTCGCGAGCTAGTTCTTCGCGATTCCCGCGAGAAAGCGGGCTACGTGTTCGTTCAAGAATGCGCGGTCCGCCGGCGATGCGCCCGCGCCGGCCGGATGCCCCCAGAGAGACGGGATGATGGCCAAGGTGCAATGGGGGATGAACGCCGCTTCGTAGCGCGCATCGGTGATTGGAAAGTACAGGTCCGTTTCCGAGGGCATGTACAGCACCGGCACTTTGATCGAGCGCAGCGCCGTCTCGACGTCCTTGAAGGGCGGCGTTTGGCCGACGTCATGGTATTCCCAGCTGCGCATCTGCAGGATCAAGTTGTTGGCGTCGGCGCCGGGAATGAAATTCGTGCGAAAGTGATCCACGACTTCATCGAAGCTCTTGCCGAAGGAATCATTGGTGCGCCACAACTCCTGCCGCCACCACTCCTGCGAGAACAGCCAACCCGCCCATACCATGGAAAATGCTTGAATGCCCTTGGTCGGCTGAGTACTGTAATCTCCGCCGTTGAATACCGCGTCCGCGGTCAGCGCGGCAATCTGGCCTTCGAGCCTGACGATGCCATGACCATAGGTCTTGGCCGTTCCCGAGGTAGCCACGATGCCGTCCATATATTCCGGATGGCTCACTGCCCATTGAAATGCCTGCTGTGCGCCCATGGAGAATCCGATGACGGCGCGCACATGCTGAACGTGCAGCTGCTCGGTCATCATGCTGTGCACGGCCTCGACGTTGTCGCGGATGCTGGTGATGGGAAATCGCGGTCCGTGAAAAGGTTCGGGCGTGTTGCTGGGCGAGGATGATCGTCCGTTGCCGAATAATTCGCTGGTGACAAGAAACAATTTCTTCGGATCCAGCGCCTTGCCGGGTCCGATGAGCCAGCCATAGCCATGCATCTCTGCCATGTAGTGCGAAGGCAGGAGAATAGCGTTGTCGCCCTTCGCGTTCAATTTGCCGTAGGTGCCGTAGACGATGTGCGCTTCGGGAAGGACCGTGCCGCTTTCCGTCTTGAAATTCTTGATGATGAATTCGTGTTGAACGGGCTCGGCGTCCGGGGCGGATTGCGCCTGCACCAGTTGCACGCCGAACAACGCAACGATCAACACAGTAAAACGCACGGTGCTCTCCTAAAAGACGACTATCGCAATAGATGGCGAAGACATAATAGTCGATACTCTTCGCATGCGCGATTTCAAATTGCACTTTCTCGCCGCCGCGATTGCATTGGGTGCGGCACCGGCATGTTTCGCCGCCTTGCAACGGCCGATCGCGGAACTCAAACCGCTGGTCACCTTGAAGCTAGGGGAAACGGCCGACTGGGTCGCGATCACGGCCGATGCGGTGTGGGTTGCGAGCACAGGTCCTTTTGCCGTCAACCGCATCGATCCTAAAACCAACACGCTGGCTGCCACGGTGGAACTTCCCGGTGCTGCGTGCGCGGGTCTGGTGGTCGGCGCGGGCAGCCTTTGGGTTCCGCTGTGCACGGCGAGGCCGTCGCTCGCGAAAATAGATCTTAATAGCAACACGCTGGCATCGATCTATCAGGTGGGCCCGCCTGCCGAAGAGGGCGGCATCGCGTATGGCGCGGGCAGCATCTGGCTCATCATCGATAAGCTCGGCAGCCTCGCGCGAATTAGTCCTGCTACTGGCGCAGTTCTCGAGACGATTCACGTGCCCGCGGGCTCCTACAATCCGGCATTCCAAGGGGGCACAGTCTGGGTCACGCACGCAGACGGCTCAGACGTGACGGGCGTTGATGCTGTGAGCGGGAAGACCATCGCAGCGGTGGTCACAGGTCCCAATCCGCGCTTTCTCACGGTCGGTGCCGGCGCCGTTTGGACCTTGAACCAGGGAGACGGCACATTGACGCGCGTCGACTCACGGAATCGGCAGACCGCCACAATTTCGCTGGGAACGCCGGGGCACGGCGGCGACATCGCCTTTGGCAACGGGAAGATATGGACCAGCATGCCTAAGGTTCCGCTCTCTCTCATTGATGCGGGACTAAACCGTCTGGAGTGTCAGTGGGTGGGGTCCGGCGGGGATGCTTTAAACATAGGACATGGAAGTCTATGGCTCACCGACTATCACGCAGGCACCATTGAGCGCATAGCAATCAATGATGCGCTGGCGCAATGCCCCGCTTCGCCGCAAGCGCGCCCGGCGCAATGACGTTGCCATGCAGAATGATTTGGTGAACTGGTTGCACCCATGGATCACTCAGCGGCGCAGCGTCGGCCCGTTGTCGAGGCGGTTGAACACACTTTGCATGGTTTCCACGCGCATAAGATACGTACGCACCAGCTGGTCGCCGCAGCGCTGGCCTTCGGCCAACCTGAATCTGCGCCGGGCAAATTCATCCCCGGCCCCGGCGCCACACAGATGGAGCAGCGCGGCCAGCATCTGCTTTTGCAGCAGCGCCGCGGAGCTCATGCGGTGGCGCTCCAGAATGAGCGCGACGCTTCGATCAAGATACGCCGAGGTCAGCTCGACCGCATCGCTGGGTATGACTCGAGCATACAAGCTGTTGAACCAGCAAGAGTGCCAATCATTCCACTGTCCGTCCGCGACGACCACATGATCGTGAATGCAATAGCGGCGCGCCTCGGCAAAATTCCCGTCGGTAATCTGGTACATGCCCACCGCGCTCGAGGCCGGCCGGTACACTTCAAAGGGCTGCGATGACCAGGACCAGCGCCAATAGGTGCGCGCAACGGGATTACCGGAGCCTTCGACCTGCGCGATCGCCGCGAGAAAGTCGGGCGTCATGACTTGCGTCGAGTATTTCTTGAAGATTGGCGCGTACTCGGCCCAAGTTTCGGCTGGAGACTTGTTCAAGGTCCCGCTCACGGGAAAGAACAGCTCGGATGGCTTGCGCAAGACCTGGTAAATCCAGTTGACGCCGAGCCAAAGAACCAAAACCACGAGCGCTGCCATGATGAACTTCGCCGTCCGGGGCGCGGGCCGCCACCAGCGCCGGACCCGACGCCACAATCTGACGCTGCCGCGCCAA